>PACL01000054.1 GCA_002700095.1 Fulvimarina sp.
GTGAGACGATCGTGCGCTGCAGATGGGCGATGCTGGGCCGTGCGTCGGCCGCTCCCGAGATACGTCTAAACTCGCCGCGATAGGCTGACTCTCGAAGGTCGTCTGGGACAAGCAGCGCGCATGACTGGATGTTCAGAAGGTTTTCGCGGCGCGCATGAGGAATCGGCGCACCAACGACGATTGTAGGACGCGTCGAGACAGCGTCGCCAGATCGCGCATAGATCAGCGCCGGACCGACGACAGCCGAAGGCAGACGATAGGTGCCAGCGGCATCGTCCCGCTCCAGGACGACTTCGCGATCGGCGTCGATCAGCGAGCGTGCGACGGGCGTACTCGCTTCACCGAGGTCGGCGAAATCGATCGACAGTAGGATTTCCTCCGACCCGTCGGCGACCGTTCGGCCGATTTTCGGCTGGAGTTGTGGACGCTTGACACGGCACAGCTGGCGTCCGTCCGACGAGGAAACCATCACCGTCGGTCCTCGCTCCCGCGAAAGGCCCAGAAGCATTGCGACAAGGTCGAGAAGGCTTTCCGCCGGGAGGATGCCCTCGACCAAACGCATGACATGAGCGGACATGCCGCCGCCGATAAGCTGGAGATTGATCTCGACGCCCTTGTCGCTTCGCAGCGACATCCCGCGCAGATTCGGCATCGAGATCGTCGGGACCCCAGCAACGACATTCCCGTTGGGCCCCACGAGCGTCAGCCGGTCGCAGCGCAGGTCCACCGTCAGCTCGATCCTCCGATCGTTTGGAGCGATGAGTTCGATCGCCTGGCAAGCTGTCGGACCGCTGTGCGGAGGTATCGTGAGGCTGCCGGATTCGCTGGCGGCAGGCCGCTCGGCGCCGCCTCGCTTCAGGGTCCAGCCGCGAAGCCCTGCCCACTTTATCTCCGCACCGCGATCACTCAATCGGCCCTCGATCGACGCTTGCTGCGGCAGGATGACGAGCCTTCGCGAATCGATCAAGAAACCGTCGTCGTCGCGCCATCGCAACGTGACAATGCCTTCCGCCCGGCCGATGTCGGAAATCGGGCGCCCCGCCTGATGGCATTCTACCTTGCCCTGTTCGGGCAAACGCTGGACGCCGTTTTCCTCGATCTTGATCTCCACCGGGCGATAGCAGGGCGTCAACGTGCGGTCGGAGAAGTGAATCCCGGGAAAGAAGCCTTCGCCGACGATCAGCCGGCGGTCGTCTTCGCTCGACCCAGAAACGACGCGATACCGCTCGCCGTCCGGTAGCTTGACGACGACAGCCCCCCTGATCCGCCAGAGCGCGTGATCAGCGTCGCTCCAGTCAAGCTTTGCGCTTGCGCCCGCATCCGGTTCGACAAATGCGCGAACATTCGTATAGACGAAGAGCTCTTCGAACTTCGACCGCGTTGACGCCGTGCCTACGAGAACGAGGCTTTCCTGCGAGCGGATCGCGGCCAAGACATGGACCTCGCCGTGCGACGCTCGACCGCCTGGCCAGAGCATCGAGAATGGTACCGCGCCGTCTTGGATGAGCTGCACCACGAGCGGCTCATCGAAGGGATATGGACTGATCGTGTGCTTGTGCCGGACCGGCTTGGCATCGACGACGTAGTCCTTCGCACCCTCTGGGACGTGAACGTAGAGGTGCGCGAACTCGCGCGACACACGCCTTCCCGCCGACCCGGCGAAAAAGGCACGGAAGCGGCTTTCGCCCTGCCGCGTGAGTTCGGGTGCTGGGACGCGGCCTTCGGCGCCGACGCGAATACCGGGAACCCAGTTGCCGCCGGCATCACGTTCCAGGACCCGTTCAACGCCCACCGAAGGCCCCGTGCTGCGCGGCTGCACTAGTAAAAGGTCGTTGAACAAGCGACTGCAGGCGCTGGTTTCCTGCGGTAGGTAAATCGGAATTCGCGATCGCCATTCCGGGTCGGTCTCATCAAGCATGGCCGCCGGGTCGCTCAGCGTTCGGCCTGAAGGAAGATGTTCGCGGCATTTCAGCAACTCGCTGACAAGCTCACTTGTCAGCTCGTAGATCACGCGGTCGCGATAAGTTTCCGGCAGATGATGGGCCATCAATTGAACGATCCGGTCGAGGGTTTCCGGCGACCTGTCGCTCATCGCGAGGACTTCCGCCATGACGTTGCGAAAATAGGCGACGACAGGACGACTTTGCTCGCTGGTCATGACGTGTGCTGGTAGCCCACCGTTCACGGCCAGCGTCAAAAGATACTCGTTGCTGCCGTTGATGCCTCTTCGGCACGGAATACGCCAGAAGCTTAGTCCCGCTAGCGCCATCTCACTTCGCTCGGACGGCTCAATGTCGTCGGGAATTATGCCGAGACTTTCCCACTTGCGCGCCATTGTTTTAGCTTCACGGCGAAACCATTCCGAGCCGTAGATCACCATGACGGCGCACGCATTGGGATTGGCAGCGCAAAGGAATGGGCCCGCAGCCTCCAGAATCTCCCGGCTGCGCTCGTATTGTCGGTCCGTTAATTGATATCGAAAAAGAGCCCTGCCGTCTGGCAGTTCAAGTCCGGCGTTGGAGACAATTTCGTTGAGCAATCTGCGGAAAGGAGAAAGGCGAGGTTTTGGGGTATGCAAAACGACCGTCATTACACCCGACTCGAAAACTGACACGCAACGGTAGCGAGTTTTGCACGCGGATCTGGTGAGATTCAATATGGAATACGACCATCCTCCTGGCGTTCTCATCCAGTCCGCTGGCGTTGGAACCGCGAAAGCACTAAAACGTCTCGATCGATGACGCGTCCGCGTCGCCGTCACATGATGCCGTCACAGAAGCAGTGGAAAATCGCTGATTTTAACCTGTAGATCAATTGCTTGCGCTGAAAGCGGGTTCGAATCCCTTCCTCTCCGCCATCGAAACTTTCTCAATTCACATCGACGGCTTATCCTGTCTCGAAACTGGTAGTTGGACCATTTTTTGGATGGAGATAGATTGAGCGGCGGCACGCGGCGGTCCGCACATGCGATCCGGTGACCTTCCCCCTTCTTGCTTAGCGGGCGGATGGACATCCCGGCCGCCGAGCGACCGACTCCAAGCGGCGTGAGTAGGCATCTCGTCGCAGCCGCTAACGTGATCGGCGCTGCGGGCATACCGTCAGTGTTGCGCTCTCGTCGCCGTTCCGATTGTCGTCCGGTGGTTCGCCCTCGTCCTTGCTCCTGCTTTGGATGTTCCAGTGCAGCGGGCCGCCGTCAACGCAGCGGTTAGGCTCAATAATCCCACGGACGCCGACCGCCGCCATCCGGCGGTTGATCACGTCGGGATGCGTCCCGGGCGAATTCGCTCACGGCGATCGCCGGGCCGAACGGGGGCTGCCAAGTCGACCTTCCCGAACACGATCACTGGCCTCATGCCACCGGACGAGCCGCATCCAATTCGGCGGGATCTGACGTCATGGTGACTCCGCATCGCAGAGCCCGTCGCGGACGAGGATGGTCGGCGCGATGGGGCGAGGCCGTTGCTAATGCCTCTGGCCACCACCTGTGGGGACATGGTTGGGGTACGGGCGCATGCCATTCCCGCGGTGCGTCGGGCGGGAGGGCTGTCTCGTCCACAGATCCGGCGGAATCCGGCCGAAATGGCCGCCCGGCAGGTGCTGCAGTCCGATGTCCCGAAGTTC
Source organism: Fulvimarina sp. (assembly GCA_002700095.1). GTDB lineage: Bacteria > Pseudomonadota > Alphaproteobacteria > Rhizobiales > Rhizobiaceae > Jiella. Next base: position 3,622 of record PACL01000054.1, read on the forward strand.
GGATTCGGACATCTGGCGCAACCGCTGCTCGTCGCGCCGGATTCGCAGACGCGCCCTTTGCGCAGAAACGAGGCCTCGCGTCTTGGCCAGGATGTGTCGCCACAGCCGCAGCAACGGGTGGCGTTTCGGCAGGACTGCCCCGGCTGCCAGTCGCCGGGAGCGCATTGCAGGCGCAACCGACCGTTCGAGCGAGATTTCTTCGGACATTTCCGACCCTCGGCTTTCAGGTTTCGCATCACGTCCGGACTTCTGCGGAACGCGGTAGCTTCGGGCGGGTTTTCGGACGCTCGCATTGCATGCCCGTTTCGGAATCGATCGGGATATTTACAATCGCAATGCAGACGTCGCCGAGGTCTGCCGCAGGGCATTCGGGCGCCAGCACCGGCGGTATGAATTGTCGGTCTCGACGCTGGCATGCACTCGCGCCTCGTCGACGAAAAGCGTTTCGACGCCGCGACGGTGCAGCCGCGAGAAGGAGCCTTGGGGTCGGCTTCGCCTCGCGCCCCCTTCCAGACGTTAGCTTCGATTGAAACGCGGAATGCAGGCTTCGAAGCAGATATGTAACGCGGTTCTTTCAAGTCTGGCGCCGTTCAGTCACCAAGACAGAAAGACCCGAATGCTCATTCCGACACGACATCTGCCCGTCGCTGCGAACTCAGGCAGCGAATGGCGGGAGGTCACGCCCGGCGAACGATTTGCCATTCGCACCTCCGCCAGGGAGACCCAGGGCATCTATACGATGATCGAGATCGTCGCCGATCCTCGCAACGGCGTCCCTATGCATGTCCATGCGAACGAGGAGGAACACTTCGTCATCCTCGAAGGCGGCGTTCATCTCGTCCATGGTGATCAGACTGCAGTAGTGTCGGCAGGCGATACCGCGACGGTCAGGAGAGGAACGCCGCACGCATGGTGCAATCTCTCGGACCGTCCGGTGCGGATGCTGATCATCTTCTCGCCCGGCCATCTTGAGAGAACGTTCAGGCTGATCGGGTCGCTGCAGGGCGATGATCTCTCGGCCGCCCTGGCGTCCAATGAAAGCGATGGCTCCACGGTTCTCGGACCGCCGCCTTTCGAAAACGTCTATTCGATCCTGACGCCTCGGCCGAGGCCGTAGGGCAGCTCAAGCGCGGTGCGGACTGATTGCCTCGCTGCAGTTTCCCACGACCCGCTGCTCTCGGCCGGATCGCGTCGGTCCACCGCCACGGTCCCTCGCCTCTCTGCCGGGGTTTTCCCATCGAAAAAAGGACGACTTGAAATGCGTGCTTCCATCGCTGGCCGCTCGATCGTGACCGTCGTTGCCGTTCTCCTGCTTCTCGACGGCGCGCTTCAACTGGCCTCGGCGCCCATGATCGCCGAAGCCATGACCCATGCCGGATACGCGGCCGACAGCGGACCGCGCGTCGCGGTCTTCACGCTGGCCTGCGCGTTCCTGCTGCTGATCCCTCGCCTGTCGCCGCTCGGGGCGGTGCTGTCCACCGGCTTCCTGGGAGGCGCGATCGCCACCCACTTCCGCATCGATGACTTCGGCTCGCCGCCGCAGCTGATCTGTCTCGCCCTCGGGGTGGTCATGTGGCTCGGCATGGCCCTTGCCGATCCGCGGGTCCGCGCCTTCCTGCCGGCTCCCCTCGGCCCTCGCTCGCGGAGCGGATGGCCTGCCGGAAAGGAACGCCTGTAGCGTTGTTACGAGCCATTGCAGGACGCCGTCGCCACCGTCCCACCTGGACGCCGAGCCACGGCGCCTGCTCCGCAGCTCGTCATACAGGCCAAGTCCGGCCATCTCACGGGGCGGCGCCGGCGGGGCGGCGGGCGCCCCGCCGGCGCATCACACCGTCGGCACGGTTCCTCCGTCGATCACATATTCCGTTCCGGTGATGGCGGCGGCTCGCGGCGAGACGAGGAAGGCGACGAGATCTGCCACCTCCCGGGGCTTGGCCGGGCGACCGAGCGGAATGCCGCCGAGGCTGTCCATGATGATCGCCTTGCCGCCCTCGTAGTCGGTCCCGGCCTGCTCGGCGAGGCGCTCCGCAAGCCGAACGGCCGCAGCGGTCTCCACCCAGCCGGGCGAGACCCGCACGACGCGCACGCCATCCGGCGCCACCTGCTTCGACAGCGCCTTGCTGTAGGTGGCGAGAGCGGCCTTGGCGGCAGCGTAGGCGGTCGTCGATTCCGGCAGGGGCAACTCGTGCTGGATCGAGGTGACGTGGATCACCACACCCGATCCGCGCGTGATCATCCCAGGCACGAGAGCCCGGTCGATGCGCACGGCCGCCATGAGATTCTGGTTGATTTCGTTCATCCAGATTTCGTCGTCCAGCGCCGCGAAGCCTCCTCCGGGAGCGCCGGATCCGCCCAGGACGTTTACGAGAATGTCGACGCCCCCGAGTTCGGCCTCCGCAAAGCGGGCGAAGGCCTCGCAGCCCTCGGGCGACATCAGGTCGGCCGCCAGGAAGCGGACTTCCTTCGGCAGAGTATCCGGTTTCGACCGGGCGCCCGTCACGACGCGGGCACCGGCCTCGAAGAGAGCCGCGACGACGGCTTCGCCCACGCCCTTCGTGCCGCCCGTGACGACGGCACGGCGACCGCCGAGATCGATCCAGCCGCCACCCATCATCCGATCTCCAGCGTGGCGATGCGGCCATCGCGCAAGGCAAAGCGATGGGTGAGCGTCAGGGGGCTGCCTGGGAACGATCCCGTCACCTCGGCCGGCACGACGAACTCCCCGTCATGCTGTTCGACGGCGAGGGGCCGGGCCGTGAACGGCGTGCGCTCCATGGTCTCGACACGCCAGTCGTGGATCGCCAGAATGCCCCGGTGACGCCTTGCCTCGTCGCGGACGACGGCGTCATCCGTAAACGCGGCGCTGAGTTCTGCTACAGTGGCCCTCGGGGCGAGGCCGAAGTAGATGGTGAGTGACTCGGGCATGTTCAGCATGTCGTTTCCTTCAAGGTTGTGGTGCTGTTGCAGAGAGATCTGACCAAATGTCGCAAATGACAAGTACGCACGAAAAAGTCGGGTACTTACCGGAAAGTAAGCCCCCCAGCCATACACCCCTGACGGCCGCTTCCGGGGTCGAGAACGCCGTGCGGATGCTGGAGGGTCGCTGGAAGCTGGTGATCCTGTTCAATCTCTTCGGCGGCCGGCTCATGCGCTTTTCGGATCTGGAGCGAGCGATCCCCGACATCTCGCAGAAGATGCTGATCCAGCAGCTCCGCCAGATGGAGGCCGACGGGATCGTCACCCGTCTCGTGCACCATCAGGTGCCGCCGAAGGTCGAATACGGGCTGACGGCATGGGGCCAGTCGCTCTGCCCGGCGCTCGACGCGCTCCTGACATGGGCGGAAGCCCGACCGGATAATCCCGGCGCTGAGTGAGCGCGCTGCTCAGTCGTGGCCAGCGCCGCGGCGCTGCCGCCGCCTGGCAAGGCCGAGTTGGGTGACGGCGACCATGGCGGCGCCCAGCGCCCATCCGGACATGACGTCGCTCGGCCAGTGAGCGCCCGCAAGGACGCGGGCGAGACAAGCCGCCACGCCGACGATCAGGAGCGGCAATCGACAGCGGGGCAGTCGCATCGACACACTGAGGACGACCGCGGCGGCGACGGCTGCCTGCACCGATGGCCATGCCGCAAAATCGTCGTCGAAGGCCATCAGCTCGAAGCGCCAGGGATCGGCGCCCTGCGTCGAGGGTCGAATGCGCCCGACCACATGCTTCAGGAGGCCGGCCGAGTCGAGCGATGCCGCGGCGGAAACGGCAACCAGCATCGCGGCGCTCGCGGTGTGGCGCACCACCCGGACGGAGTGGCCGGCAACTGACGGGGCGAGCGACAGCACGACCGCGACGACAGCGACGGCAAGGCCGAGAACGCCGAGCGTCGCCGACACCGTGGCAGCGCCCGCGGCGAGCCAGCTCGGCAGCTTTGCCGCTGAGGCTGCCAGAGGCGCGTCGACGAAGATAGCGGCGGGGACGGTCATGGCGGCGAGGACGATCGAACCGGCGCATCGCATCGGGTCAGGCCTTTGCGAGCAGCGGCGTATAGCTGCGCCTGTACATCCTCGTGCCGGCGAACCGGAGCAGTCTCGTGCTGATCGCCGCCGGCAACCGGCGAATCCGGTCTCGGGTTTCCGACTGTCCCCTCACCCAGTCCACGCGCGGCTGGCGGCGTGCGGCGTAGCGCCCGAGCGCGGTATCGAGATCGTCTCCCGCGGTGATAGCGTCGGCCAAGAGAACTGCATCCTCGCAGGCCATTCCGGCACCCTCGGCCATGCTGGGCGACGTCGCATGGGCCGCATCGCCGATCAGGACGACACGGCCGCGGAAGCAGACCGGCGGCTGAACGGCTTCGATCCGGCTGAAATGCACCGGCGTGTCGGGCTGGAGCTGCCGGAGCAGCGGACCGAGCGGCGCTGTGAAATCGGCAAAGATGGCCTGCAACTCGGCGCGGCTGGCCCGTTCCCGCGGATCGCCGGCCGCCTGGGCGAGCTCGGCATAGACATAGAGCGTCGACCGGTCGACCGGTTCGGCCAGAAGCGTCCGGCCCTTGGCCACCATCACCGTCCAGGCGTCGATGCCCGCATGATTGTCGGCGAAGAAACGCCAGCATCCGTTGCCCGTATAGGTCGGAGGCGCAGGGTCGATGGCCAGCCGGCGAACGGTGGAATTGAGACCGTCCGCCCCCACGACGAGGTCATAGGTCTCGCAGCTCCAGTCGTCGAACGTCACGAGGCACCCGCCGGCCACCTGCCGGACGTCGGCGATGGCCCGGCCGGTGCGGATCGGAACCGGGGCGACCGAATCCAGAAGGATCTTGTGCATGACGGCGCGAGGCATGCCGAGGCAAGGTCCGCAGCCTTCCCAGAACCTCTCGGAATCGACCGTGCTGAGGTGCCGGCCGCGATGGTCGTAGAAGTCCTGCCGGCGGATCGGGACGGCCGACTGACTGATTGCGGAAAACAAGCCGAGTTCCGCAAAGGCTCGGGATGCATTGCCGGGCAGGAAAAGCCCGAAGCCCGATGACGTCCAGTCGGGCCTCCGTTCGACCACGTCGGCACGAATGCCGCGCGTGAGAAGCGCACGCGCCAGAGAGAGACCGGCAAGCCCGGCGCCGGCGATGAGTATCTTCACGGTCTTTCCTCGCATGTCTCGACATCACGTCGAATGGCGTCTTGCCCGCCGTCCGGGCGATCGCTGTTCCTATCTGGCAGATGAGTTGTCGCGCCGTGGCAGGGCGGCCCTGCCCCGGTCGCTTCGGCGGCGCGCCGGGTCTTCTGGATCCCGCCCGTGTACCGATCGTTTCGAAGCGGCGATCTTGCGTTACATCGATAACAACTCTGCCCCTCCCGCGAGAGCGCGATCGCATCGCTGCGGGTCACGGCAATGCAACCGGCGACTGGCTCGATCATGGGCAGAAGTCGGTGCTAGCGCACGACCTCGACGTCGGCGTTGAACAGGTATCCGACGCCGCGCTCGGTCCGGATCAGCTGTGGGTTGCTGGGGTCGGCCTCGAGCTTGCGCCGCAGCCGCAGGATCAGAACGTCGATGCTGCGGTCGAAGACTTCTTCGTCGTGCAGCCGGGTCGCGGCAATCAGCTGCTCCCGGCTGAGGATCTGCTGCGGCGAACGCAGGAAGGCGGTCAGGAGATTGAACTCGCCGACAGTCAGCTTGACCAGCGTCTGATGCGGAGACGTCAGGCGGCGCATGCGGACGCTGAGTTCGAAGCCGGCGAACCTGTAGCGGATCCGCTGCTGGATTTCCCGCGAGCGCCCGTCGGCGCGTTCAGAGCGCCGCAGAACGGCTCTTGTCCGGGCCATCAACTCCCGCAGGCTGAACGGCTTGGTGACGTAGTCGTCGGCCCCGAGTTCGAGCGCCACCACCCGGTCCGGCTCGTCCCGGCGCTGCCCCGTGATGATGATCACCGGCACTTGGCTGTCGGAGGAGATGCCGCGCATCAGGTCGAGCCCGTTCTCCTTGGCCAGCTGCAGGTCGAGGATGATGAGGTCGGCGGGACGCGCGTTGAGCACGCGCTTCACCGCCGGACCGTCGGGTGCGGTGCTGACCTCGTAGCCGTGATTGGTGAAATAGGTGCCGATGAGGTCCCGCATGGCGGGATCGTCGTCCACGACGAGGATATGCCTTCCGGTCATGAATGTGCCCCGTTACCGCGCGTCATGGTCGTCCCGCCGCGAGTTGAAGTGTTGGGTTTCGTCCGGTGGAATTCAGCTGGATCTGCTGCGAAAGCGCCATGGCGAGGGCTTCCATGCGCAGCGGCTTCTCGAGCCTCATGCCGGATGGATGCTGCCATTTGTGCCCGCCGCTCCCGGAGCCGCGTTCGGCTATGACGAGAACGGGCAGCCCAGCAAGCGGACCCGGCGGACCGTTCCAGACATGCTGCAGGCCGGCGTCGAGGACCGCTTCGTCCAGCAGCGCAAGATCGAACCGGTCGCTGTCGCGGGCAATGGCATCCAGCGCCGTCTGCGTCTGGCCGAAGCCGACGGCCTCGTAGCCGAGATGTGCCAGCATTTCCTCGAGCAATGTCCGCCGCTGCCTGTCGGCGTCGACGACGAGGATCGTCTCGCCGCTGCCCCTGGGGATATCTCGGCTGAGCGCCGCAGCATCCTCCGCCTCGATGGGCGAGAGGTCGCTGCAGGGGAAATAGGCCGCGATGCTGCTTCCCTTTCCGATCTCGCTGCTGACATCGAGCGTGCCCTTGTGCGCCATCACGATCCCATGAACAGCCGACAGCCCCAGCCCCGTGCCCTCTCCCACCGACTTCGTCGTGAAGAATGGCTCGAACATCCGTTGAAGGGTCTCCGGGCTCATCCCGTGTCCGCGGTCGCGCACGGCCAGGCGCACGTAACGCCCGGGCTTGAGCCGCCCGTGCGACAATTCGCGGTCGCGGGCGATGGTGACCTCGTCGACGACCAGCTGGACGACACCCTCGCGCTCCATGGCGTGGGCCGCATTGGCGCAGAGGTTCATCACCACCTGCTGCAACTCGGCCGGGTCGCCCAGGATGACGCCGTCGCCGTCCGCGAAGCGGGTCTTTATCGCGATGGTGCCGGGGAGCGAGGCGCGAATGAGATCGAGCGCCTCGACGACGACCGGAACCGTCCGCATCGGGCGATAGCGATTGTCGCGCCGGCGGCTGAAAGCCAGGATCTGGTCGGTGATGCTCTGGGCGCGCATGCCGGCCCGGACGATCTGCTGGACCTGCCTGTGCGGCGTGCCGTCGGCATCGAGCTCGGACAGAGCGAGCTCGCCGTAGCCGAGGATCGCCCCCAGGATGTTGTTGTATTCGTGGGCGATCCCGCCGGCGAGCGTCCCCAGCGATTCCAGCCTCTGGGACTCCGCCAGCCGGGTTTCGAGGAAGGCCCGCTGCCGATCGCCGTAGGCGCGTTGCAGCGCATTGGTGAAAATCTCTGCGGCGGTGCGAAGCAGGGCGACCTCGTCCGCCGGCCAGCGCCGCTCCCGTGACCGCGTCGCGAAGCTGAGATAGCCGAAATTGCGCTCCGCATTCTGCAGCGGCAGGGCCAGCCACGACCGGTAGCCGAGGCGCTCGAGGCGATTTCGCTGGCCGCCGATCGGCAGCGCCGACACTTTCGCAACCTCGATACCGCCATGGGATGCGCGCCTCCCGTCCCAGTTCTCGGCCAGCCTGAAAACCGCGGTCGCGGCGGCGACCGGACCCGTGGGCCCGGCCGGGCAAAGGGCTTCGGCTCGAACCTCTTCGCGGGTGAGCAGCCGCACCTCGTCGAGGCCGGCCGAGCGGCCGAGGATGGCGAGCCCCGCCTCCATCTCCCGGCAGAGATGATCCAGATCCATGTCGATCAGGCTGGTCGAGACCGCGGCGATGGCAGCTTCCAGCACCAGCCGGTCACGCAGGGTCGCCGCGTTCTGCTGAAGGCGAGCGAAGAGATACGCCACATACGCACACAGGATCAGCGCCATGCCGTAGAGGACGACGCGGAAGTGAGCGGCCCGATCCGACGCTTCTGCGTGGAGGACGAGATAGCGAGCCTGATATCGCTGCACCAGGACGGCAGTGGGAACCCGCTGCAGGTCCGCGGCGATCGCGTCGACGACGGGAAAGGTATTCGCCAGCACCCGTCCGTGGATGATCAGCGTGCGGGCGAGAGGCCCGCCAAACTCCGGCAGGAACGGGAAATGCAGATGGTTCAGCGCCAGATTGAGCTGTCTCTGGTTCTCCGGGCTCGGCTCTCGGGTAAACCTGGAAAGGGTTCCCGCGACGCTCGTCAGGCGCATGTGGGCTTCGGCGCTCGTCGAGGGCAGGCCCCGCTTCACCAATTCCAGCGTGTCGCCGAAGATGATCTGCGAGTTCTGCATCACCGAGTTCTTCGACTTGAAGCGCTCGACCAACTCGCCGGCGCGGTCCAGCGCGATGTCCAGGTCGACGGCGAGCCGGGCAAGCTGCGCATCCCCGCTGCCGACGGCCTCGTACAGCGTATCCGACGACCGCCGCATCGCATCGAGGCTGCGGACCAGGGGGTCATAGTTCTGCAGGATCGCGCTGCGCGCCTGCAGCACGTCGCGTTGCAGCGAGGCATTGCTCGTGTCGATCGACCGCAGCGCCTCCAGCGTCCGTTGGTGGCGCGCATCGTCGGGGGTCATGCTGAGGACGAACAGGGTCGTCAGGATACCGAGCATCCCAGCCACCGCGCCAAGAAAGATGGGCAGGCGGTTCAACGTGTCGTGTCCCCGTGCAGCGATGGGGGATCGATCGGATTGAGGCCGTTCAGCGTCCCCAGAAATTTCACGATCAGACGGACATCGCTCGCGGGAACGGTTCGCCTGAGCTGGCTCGCGGCCATTTCGCCAACGGCTGCTTCGAGCGTCGCCGCGCGGCCATCGTGGAAATAGGGTGCCGTCAGCGCAACGTTCCGAAGACTCGGCACGCGGAACAGGGAACGGTCCTCCGCTTGCCCGGTCAGGGCGTAGCGGCCGATGTCCGCCGCGCTGGCGGTCTCGCCCTCGTCGCTGGCGGCCTGCGCGAAGCCTGGCCGAAAGAGAGGAAAGCGCTGCATGAGGTTGCCGCCGACGTTTTCGCCCTGATGGCAGGATATGCATCCGTATGACTTGAACAGCCCGTATCCCTGCTCCTCCTCCGCCGTGATGGCGCCGGCCTCGCCCTTGAGATAGCGGTCGAAGCGGCCTCCCGCCGTCGTCAGCGACCGTTGAAAGGCGCCCAGCGCCTCGAGAACCCGCTGCCGATCGGGACCCTCGCCAAAGAGCCTGCGGAAGCTTGCGGCGTAGTGCCGATCGTCGCGAAGCAACGAGATGATGGACGGCCACGAGCTGCCCATGACGTTGGGAGCCAGCAGAATGGCCTCGTTCTGCTCTTCCAGCGTCGCGAAGTTGCCCCGCCAGTTGTATCGATAGTTCTTCCAGGCGTTGAAGATGCTGGGCGTGTTGAAGAGATGGTCTTCGCCGTTCGCGCCGACCGCCCTTCGCCTGCCATCGTCGCCGCCCGCTTCGAGCCGGTGGCAGGTGGCACAGGCGCGGCTGGCGCCCGCCGAAAGCCGTTCGTCCGAAAAGAGCCTGGCACCAAGGGCGACCAGGTCCGATCGCTGTCCCGCGATTGGCGCGAGGGGACTGATCGGTTCCGGCAGGGCGAGTTGCGATGCCGCCAAAGCAGCGCTCATTGGCGCAGCTGGCACACCCGTCTGCCGTTCCGTCGCCAGCGGCGAGCGCGACAGCGACGCGCCCCAGATACAGCTGACCGCGATCACGAGCCCGCAGACGCCCGGCGTCCGCATCCATCTTGCTATCGACATGAATTGTCCTGCCGCAACGACAAAACTGGAGACCAGCCGAGTGAGACTGCGGCAGGTCGCAGCCGAAGCTCAAGGCGACTGATGATGCCGACATCGGGCGCCCCTGCCCCGAGCAACGTGACCGCCTCCGCCGCGCCACTCAGCGGCAGCCATCGGATGGTGCCGTGCAGGCTGACCTTCTGCAGGCGCAGCAGCGGGGTGGGATCGACACGCAACATGCCCAAAAGGCTGTCGCGATCGTCATCAGGCAAGGAGGCTCCGGCAAAACAGGGCGTCATCTGCTGCTCGCGGCACGACTGCATGAGCTGGGCGTGTGTCGCACCCGGCCCGGCCCAGGCAATCCCCGCCTCACGGCTGACATCGACGGCGCAGGCCAGGGACAGGTCGGCGCAGAGCATGGAGGCGAACTGCGCCTCGATCATCGCCTGTTCGGCGGAAACGAGACCCATTTCGGTGACGACGTCACCCCGGCGGGCCGGAAGCGAGGAGCCGGCGGGGCCGTAGAAGCACGCCGTGGGTGCCACCGAACGCGCTGCGACGCGGGCGAACTTGAGGATGTCGGGCAGGTCGCGGCAGCAGAAAATGAGCCGCGGCAACCATTTCGCCGCACGCCATGTGGCGCCGGCACTTTGCTGATACGTCATCATGCTTCCTCGGCATTCGATGTGGACCAGTGCCGCCGGGTCGAACAGTCGGCCCATCTGTCGGTATTCGGACCTGCACACCGGCGTCGTTACCCGCGTCCCATTGCTTTCTTCAGAGAATCCCCGGCAGGAGGTCGATGTCGCCGGCAAACCCGGCTTCTGCCGGCCCAGGCCTTGGCCCTGGAAACAACCATCCGCCCATGCCTCGATTGATCGAGACGACGGGAGGGCCCCATTGGGCAAAGCGATCACCTTCCGGCAGCTGCAGTCTGAGCGAAGCCTGTCGACGCGGCGGCGACATTTGAAATCGTCCCCGCCGCGTCGGCCCTCATCAGGCGGCATGCGCGGTCCGGATCATCTCGGCCGCCCGCTCGCCGATGATGGCGCATGGCGCCTGGGTGTTACCTGTCGTCACCTTCGGCATGATCGAGCCGTCGGCCACGCGCAGCCCGTCGATGCCGTAGACCCGCAGGGACGCATCGACCACGGACATCGCATCCCGGCCCATCTTGTTGGTGCAGGACTGGTGCCAGTAGGTGACCGCCGCGTCGCGGATATAGTCGTCGAGCGCTGCCCCCTTGATATCGCCCGGCATGGCTTCGGCCTTGACGTGGCGCTGGAAGGCCTTCGCGTTACCGAGCTCGCGGCAGAGCTCGACGCAGCGACGGGCGGTCGCAACGTCGGAGGGATGGCTCAGCATGTTGGCGTCGATCGCCAGCGGCGTCAGCGGATTGGAATCCTGGAGCCGCAGACGGCCACGGCTTTCCGGGTGTGCGAGGCCCGCGAACATCGTCCAGCCATGCTCCGGGACGCCTCGCGCCGCGGTGCGATCGCTGGGCACCGGAAACTCCACCTGACAGAAGACCAGGTCCGGAGCGTCGAGATCGGGGCGGCTCTTCCAATACATCGTCGCTTCGCTGCCGCTGTTACGCGGTGCGATCGGCTCCCGATATTCCCAGGTGCATCCAAAGGAAACGTGGTCCTGGAGGTTCTGCCCGACACCGGGAAGATGCTGCACGACGTCGATGCCGTGGCGGGCCAACTCGGCCTCGTCGCCAATGCCTGAATGCATCAACACCTTCGGCGACTGGATCGCCCCGAGTGACAGCACCACTTCGGCTCTTGCGCCGATCGTGGCAACTTGTCCGTCGTGTAGGACCTCGACGCCGGTCGCACGCTTGCCCTCGAGCACCACGCGAAGAACCGTCGTGCCGGTGAGGACCGTCAGATTGGGGCGGTCGCGCCAGGGGTGGACGTAAGCGCGGTACAGCGAGTGTCGCCGGCCGTGGCGGACCAGCATGTCGGCCAGGGCAGCGCCCCCCGGCCCTTCCATCATCTCGCCGTTCGGGTGCTCGAACCGCGGAATGCCGATCTCGCGGGCCGCGGCGAGCATCGCATAGGCGATCGGGCTGGGTTCGCATGCCGGCTGAACCCAGACAGGACCAGAGGAGCCCCGATATTTTGGATCGGGCTCGCCCTGCCAGTTTTCGATGCGGCGATAGATATCGAGGACATTGGCATATCCCCATGCCGGATCCCCGGCCTCCGCAGCGAAGAAGTCCCAATCGCTGCGGTGCCCCCGAGCCCAGACCATCACGTTGATACTGGATCCGCCGCCGAGCCCCTTGCCCATCGACATCGACAATGCGCGGCCGTTCAGCTGCGGGTTGGGTTGCGCCTGGAAACCCCAGTCGCGCTCGCTGCCCAGATTGACGGGCCATGCCGCCGGATCGAGCACGGTTTCGGCCTCGTCGTCGCTGCCGGCCTCGATCAGGAGCACCTGGACGTCGGCGTTCTCGGCAAGCCGCCGGGCGATGACCGAGCCAGAAGCACCAGCGCCGCAGACAATGAAGTCATAAGCGGGTTTCGGCGTGGTCGTGGCCGGGCGCCGGCTTTCCTGCGGGCGTGGACCGCGCTCGCTGTCGCCGTGTTCAGCATGTGTCGTCATGCGAAGATTCCTTCGTTGCATCGAGCGCTGGGCGCTCGAATGGGGGCGCTTCCGTGCCTCGGCTCGTGCCGCGATGTCCGGTGGGACCGCGCTTCACGCCTTGTCTCGGTCGCGATACGGCAATTATCAATTTTATCATTTCTATCAATTCACGACGAAGTCATCGGTTTTGTATTGTATTGCAATTGAAACAACGGGCCGCTCCTCGTACTGGTCGACGGGTTGCGCAGCTCCGCAGCGACCGATGTGCGATGGCCATGCCGAACAGTAACAAGGACATTCTGACGACAGCCGAGACAGCCAAGCTGTTCGGCGTTTCCGTGCGGACCGCCCAGTTGATGATCGAGGGCGGCTCGATCCCGTCATGGAAGACCCCCGGCGGGCACCGCCGCGTCTATCGGACCGATGTCGAAGCGCTGATCGCGGGCTCCGGCATGGACGCCCACGCGCCCTCCGCATTGGTCGTGGTGCTAGCGTCCGCAGACCGGCTGCCGCTCTACGAGATGCTCTCGTCGGCGATGCCCGAATGCACTTTCAAGGCCTTCGACGATCCGCATGCGGCATCGTTCGCGATCGGTTCGACGCGACCCTTCGGCGTCATCGTCGACCTGCCGGCTCCCGATCCCTCGCGGCACGCGCTGCTCTCAAGCCTCGTCGACAATCCGGCTCTCGGCCACACCCGGATCCTCACCGTCGGAAATTCGGCGCCGAACGGCGGCAACAGGATCAGCCATGTCCAAACATCCGAGGCCGCGGCGGCCGCACTCCGGAAAGCCTTCGCCGATACCGGCGAAACTGCGGGGCCGCCGGCCGACGCGACATTCCCGATTGCCCTGAACGAGCGTCAGCGGCTGCGTGCCCTCGAACATTCCGGCCTCGTGGATACAGCGCCGGAGGAGGCCTTCGACCGGCTGGCGTGGCTGGCCTCCCAGACGCTGGATGCGCCGGTCGCGCTCGTGACTTTGCTGACGCAAAACCGGCAGTGGTTCAAATCGCGGGTCGGGCTCGACCTTAGCGAGACCCCGCGTGACTGGTCCTTCTGCAATCACACGATCCTCCAGAAGGGGATCTTCGCGGTCAGCGATCTCGCGAGCGATCCTCGCTTCGAGGCCAATCCCGCCGTCATCGCCTCGCCGAACTTCCGGTTCTATGCCGGGGCACCCATCCGCGACGGTAACGGCTTCGCGCTGGGGTCCCTGTGCGTCATCGACTACAAGCCCCGCGTGCTGGAGGACGCCCAGGAAAGGAGCCTCCTCGCCCTGGCAGGGCTGGCTTCCGACGAATTCCGGCTTCGATCCACCGAACGCCAGCTTCGCGATATGCGTCGCCGCGCAGAGCCGCAGGACCCGCAGGCCAGGAGCTGATCCGGCTGCCCATCGTTCGATCGCGCCGCAAGTTCGAGGACGACGCGATGACGCTCGGGCAGAAGGTGGATCAAGGTTGCCGGCTCCCGCCTCTCACTGTGACTGCGACATGCCGTCCGGCGCAGCCTCGTCCGCTCCATCCGCCGTGTCAGCCGAAACCTGCCGGGCCGCCTTGTCGATGACCTCGGCAACGACTTTCGGCTGGGTCGTGAAGATGGAATGGCTGGCAGCGACTTCCGTCACCTCGGCGCCGATGCGCTCTGCCATGGCGTGGAGCATGCGCTGGTCGAACGCCTTGTCCTCGGTGCCGAACACCGCCCAGCTCGGCTTCGTGCGCCAGGCTGCGTTATGGAGCGTGGTCGCGAAGGCCGACAGGTTGATCGGCACCTGGGAATCCCGCATGAAGGCGGCATCCGCATCCTCGGTATCGGCCGCAAAGCCGGCCTTGAATGTGTCCGGCTTCACGAAGCCGAAGCCATCGTCCGCCGTCTCGAGGACGAATTCGGGCGGGGTGGTGTAGCCCTGGTAGAGGTCGGCGGTGGTCTGGCCGGCGTCGGGCGACAGGGCGGCGACGTAGACGAGCCCGGCGACCTTGGGATCGACGCCGGCTTCGGTGATCACAGTGCCGCCCCAGCTATGGCCGACGAGGATGATGGGGCCGTCTTGGCGGTCCAGGGCTCGATTCGTCGCGGCGACGTCGTCAGCCAGCGAGGTCAGGGGGTTCTGGACGATGGTGACGCGGTAGCCGCGCCCGATCAGTTCGTCGTAGACGCCGCGCCAGCCCGAACCGTCGGCGAAGGCGCCGTGCACCAGCACGACGTTCCTGACCGAAGGCTCGGACGCGACATCCTGCGCCCTCGTGGTCGCGACACTGGCGACGAGGGTTGCCCCAGCCAGGGCAGCCATGATCGCATTTCCCATCCTGCTCATTCTCGTTCTCCATTGTCCGGACGATCTGATCTCGCCCGACATACCGATGAATTTTTCGGCCGAGCCGCAAAGGCCGGAAACCGATCCGGCGATCCGGACGGACATCCGGGGCCTTCTCCAGTCCGGCCCGCGGCGGGTTTCGCGCATGCATTCGGCAGACATGCGTCACGCCGGATGCGGGCCGATCGCGCGATCGACGCCAGCTCGGCTGACGGTCGGGGAGCGCATGTCGTCATGCGCAGGTCGACATCAGTGTACCGGATCCGTGATCTGGTTCGTGCCGCTGTCCTGCCGCGTTACACGAGGGTGATATTCACCGAGGCGATCCTCATTGACGGCACTCGGTGCAGCTGTTTATGCGGAAACGAACGGCATGATTAGCCGCCCCTTTAGCAACGCGACGTCTCCCAGGTGAAACAGCGAGCCGGCGGATGGATGATGCCAACGACTACGTCGCGCTGCACGCCGTGCTGATCCATGGCGGGTTCTCAGCCGCTGCACGCCGGATCGGACTGCCCAAGGCGACGCTGAGCAAGCGGGTGGCGAGGCTGGAAGCACACTTGGGCGTGCGACTTCTGGAACGATCGACCCGCGACGTTCGGCCGACCGAAGTGGGGCGGCAGATCTTCGAGCAGGCGCAGGCGATCGTCGCCGGGTTGGGAGCGGCGGCAGCCGTCGCCGCGTCGGCCCAGGCCGAACCGAACGGCGTTCTGCGGGTGGGCAGCCCGCAAGGCCTGATCCATGGCATGCTCGCCGAGATCCTGCCTGGCTTCCTGCGGCTCCACCCCCGGATATGCCTGCACCTCGAGGAAATGAACCGGCCCGCCGATCTCGTTCGAGACCGGATCGATCTGGCGCTCCGCGCACGCTACGAAGTCGAAGCAGATGCCCATCAGGTGGTTCGGCAGTTCTGCCGGGAGTGCGGCGTACTCGCTGCCGCGCCCGCGTACCTCGCAGGAATGGGGACCCTTCCTCTCCTGGAGGACCTCACGCTACTGCCGACGCTGGCGATGGCCCACGAAACGATCTGGAGCCTCGTCAATCGATCAGGCGAACGCGTGGAAATCGAGGTGGCTCCGCGTCTTCTCTCCACTAACCTCGAGATGCTCCGGGCGGCGACGGAAGCGGGTTTGGGCATTGCCCTGTTGCCGCAGCACGTCTGCCGCCCCGGCTTTGACGCCGGGACGCTCGTGCGGGTCCTTCCGGACTGGAGCACGGCCGAGGGCACGATCTACGCCGTTTTCTCATCCCGGCGCGGTCTGACGCCGGCCCTGCGGGCGCTCATCGACTATCTCGCCGAAACGATCCCTCGGACGATAGCTCCTATCTGAGGCATTACGGCGGGCTTGACCGGTGCAGAGCCCGTCCGGAACCTCCGGGTCTCGCGCCCTCAGGGCGGCTTGGGCTGCAGGGTGTTCCCGTGGCCCAAGCCGAAGACAACTCAGCTGGTGATGAAAGCCAGCAGATCGGCGTTCAGCACATCGGCGTTGACCGTCAACATGCCGTGCGAGAAGCCGGGATAGGTCTTCAGCGTTCCGTTCGCCAGAAGCTCGACCGATTTTTCCGCCGATGCGGCGATCGGGACGATCTGGTCGTCCTCGCCATGCAGCACCATCGTCGGCACGGTGATCGCTTTCAGATCCTCGGTCTGGTCCGTCTCCGAGAAGGCCTTGATGCCGTCGTAATGCGCTTTGGCGCTGCCCATCATGCCCTGCCGCCACCAGTTCTGGATCACGCCCTCATGGACCGTCGCTCCTTCGCGGTTGAAGCCGTAGAACGGGCCCGACGGAACGTCGCGGAAGAACTGCGCGCGATTGCCGGCTAGCGCTGCCCGAAAGCCGTCGAAGACCTCCAACGGAGTACCTTCCGGATTGTCGACGGTTTTCAGCATCAGTGGCGGAATGGCGGAAACCAGGACGGCCTTGGCCACTCGACCAGCCGGCTCACCGAACTTCGCGACGTAACGGGCCACTTCGCCGCCGCCGGTGGAATGGCCGATATGGACGGCGTTCTTCAGGTCCAGAGCCTCGGCCACGGCGAAGGCGTCGGCCGCATAATGGTCCATGTCGTGGCCATCAGCGACCTGGGCCGAGCGGCCATGGCCGCGCCGGTCATGAGCGACGACGCGGTAGCCCTTCGACAGGAAGAACAGCATCTGGGCGTCCCAGTCGTCGGACGAGAGCGGCCAGCCATGGTGGAAAACGATGGGCTGGGCGTCCTTGGGACCCCAGTCCTTGTAGAAAATCTGCACGTCGTCGGCGGTCGTGACGAAGCTCATTGTAGCATCTCCTGGCAGAACGTCTTTGATGGAGGCCCCCGCGGCTCGCGCAGGGTTCGTTGGAAAAGCGAGGCTCACGCCGAGCGCCGAGGCCGTGATGAGGACGTCCCGGCGGCTGAGCGAAAAGCCCGTTGGGAAATGCGGAGACATTGTTCAGATCCTGACCATAAAACGTCTTGAAGGGTCCCGTTGGTTCACGACGCCGGTCCTCGGATGTCATCCCCTGGAGCCGGTCGCCGTGACCTTCGCCAGCATCGGCCGATCCGCCCATAAGTCCGTCAGAGCTTCGACGATCGGTGCGGGCGTTTCATCCGACCGCCAGAGACCCACCCCCGCTAATGCGCCAGGCCGCGCCAGCACGATCCGCCAGCGAAGAAGCTGTTTATGCGCAAACGAGCGTCATGATTAGCTGCCCTTTTAGCAACGCGGCGTCTCCCAGGCGAAACAGCGGACCGGCGGATGGATGATGATAACGACGACGTCGCGCTGGACGCCGTGCTGATGCCTGGCGGTTTTTCCGTCGCATCGCGCCGGCGCGGGGCTGCCCGAGGTGACCCTGAGCAAGCGGGTGGCAAGGCTTGAAGGACACCTAAGGATGCATGCTCTGGAAAGAGCGAGACGCAACGCCCGGGCGACCGACGTGGCAAGCAGATCTTCTAGCAGGCCCAGGTCATCGTCGCCGGGCTCTGAGCGGCTTCTGCCGTCGCCGCCTTTTACGACGCGGAACCCAACGACGTTTGCTGGGTGGGCAGCCCGCAAGGCCTGATCCATGGCATGCCGGCCGAAATCCTGCCCGACTTCCTGCGGCCCTGCGGGCCCTCATCGACTGTCTCGCCGAAACGATCCCTCGGATGACGGCTCCGATCTGAAGGACGCAGGCGCGGCTGGCCCTGCGAACTGCTGAGATCCTGGCAATCGCCGGGCGCCGATCCCCGCATCGTGATCGTTCAGGGGGATGGCCCCTCCTCCGCGGATGCGAGGCTCGTGACTTTCGAGGCCAGCGCGATGAACTGTCGGTACTCATCGTCGTCGAGCCCCGGAAGAATGTCCTTCTGCAGGGCCATGACCACCGGGAGCAGCTTGGCGAGCACCGTCTTTCCCTCCTCCGTCAGAGCGAGCACACGGGCCCGCTTGTCCTGCGGGCTGATGCGGCGGTCGACGAGGCCCTTCTGCTCCAGCCGCTCCAGGACGGAGCCGAGTGTGGCGCGGTCTTTCGCGACGAGCTTGGCAAGCCCCTTCTGATCGATGTCCGGATTGTGGGCGAGCGCATCGAGGGCGGCGAACTGGACCGGCGTGATGTCGTATCCCGCCGCCTCGACACGGCTGTGGAACACCATCGTCGACACCTGATGCAGCCTGCGGATCAGATGCCCCGGCATCGCCAGGCTCGTCGTTCCTGCCCTCTCCTTCGCCATCAGCCATTCCCTCGTTCATGTCCCTCGGCGAGATAGTATGTACACGTATCAACTTGATCCGACCACGCCCGGCGGGTATAGTATGTGGACATATTAATCTGGGAGGATCCATGCAGTACCATCTCCACGGCTTTCGCGCCGGCGATCCGGAAACGTTCGACCCTGCGCCGGGGCGGCCGGCCGCCTCGGAGCTTCCCGACTGTCTCGACGTCCTCATCGTCGGCTGCGGGCCGGCTGGGCTGACGCTTGCCGCGCAGCTCGCCGCCTTTCCGGAAATCTCGACGCGGATCGTCGAGCGCAAGCTAGGGCCGATCGAGAAGGGCCAGGCGGACGGCATCTCGTGCAGGTCGATGGAGATGTTCAACGCCTTCGGCTTCGCCGACACGGTCAAGCGCCAGGGCTATTGGGTGAACGAGACGACGTTCTGGAAGGCAGATCCCCAGCGCCCGGAGCACATCCTGCGCACGGGCCGGGTGCAGGACGTCGAGGACGGGCTTTCCGAGATGCCCCACATGATCCTCAACCAGGCTCGCGTCCACGACATGTATCTTTCGGTGATGGCAAGGTCGCCGTCGCGGCTGGTGCCGGACTACGGCCTCGAAGTCGTCGACGTGACAAGCGATCCGGAGGGCGGCGACCATCCCGTCACGGTCACCCTGAAGCGGGTCGCCGAGACGGCGGAGCGCAGCAACACGGATACCGCCGAGGCGTTCACCCTGCGCGCCAAATACGTCGTCGGCTGCGACGGGGCCCGCAGCGGCGTGCGACGCGCCATCGGCCTCGAGCTGAAGGGCGACTTCGCCAACCAGGCCTGGGGCGTGATGGACGTCCTCGCCGTCACCGACTTTCCCGACATCCGCTGCAAGACGCTGATCCAGGCTTCGGGCGGCGGCAACATTATCATCATTCCCCGCGAGGGCGGCTATCTCCTGCGCTTTTACGTGGAGCTGGGCGCGCTCGGAGCCGGTCAGCGGCTCGCCCGGGACGAGGTCACCGTCGACCGGCTGATCGAGGCCGTGCAGCGGACGTTCCGGCCCTATGACTTCGCGGTCAAGGAAGTGGCCTGGTGGTCGGTCTACGAGATCGGCCAGCGCCTGACCGACCGGTTCGACGACGCAGATGAGGAAAGCGCCCAGCTGCCGCGCATCTTCATCGCCGGCGATGCCTGCCATACCCACAGCCCCAAGGCCGGCCAGGGGATGAACGTCTCCATGGGCGACGCCTTCAATCTCGGCTGGAAGCTCGTCTCGGTGCTGACCGGCCGCTCGGCGCCGGAGCTGCTCTCGACCTACTCCGAGGAGCGCCAGGCGGTGGCGCGCGATCTCATCGACTTCGACCGGGAATGGTCGCGGATCATGAGCGAGCGGGCGAGCGCGGACGCAGCCGACACGGGCGAAACGCCGAAATTCCAGCGCTATTTCGTCGAACACGGCCGCTACACCGCGGGCATGTCGGTCGCCTACAAGCCATCGGTGCTGACGGGCGAAGCGACGTGGCAGTCCCTGGCTCCGGGTTTTCCCATCGGCGAGCGACTTCATTCCGCCCCGGTGATCCGCCTCGCGGATGCCAAGCCCATGGAACTCGGCGAGACCATCCTGGCCGACGCGCGCTGGCGGCTCTATGCCTTCGCCCCAGCGGCGGACCAGGCGGCCGAAGGATCGGCCATCCGGTCCCTGTGCGACTATCTGGCGTCGGATCCGGCCTCGCCGATCCTGCGCCATACTTCGGCGGGTTCCGACGTCGATGCGACGATCGACGTCCGGGTGGTCTTCCCACAGGCGGCGAAGGACATCGCTCTGGAGACGATGCCGCCGCTCCTGCTGCCCAAAAAGGGTCGCCTGGGTCTCGTCGACTACGAAAAGACATTCCGCCGAGACGACGCTCCCGGCCGGGACATCTTCGAGCTCAGAGGCATCGACCGGCAGGAGGGCTGCCTCGTGATCGTGCGACCCGACCAGTATGTCGCGCATGTATTGCCGCTGAACGCCTACGGGGAGCTTGCCCGCTTCTTCGCCGGCGTCCTGTTACCGGCCAACGCTGCGCGAACACCCGATTCCGAAACGGCCGCCGCCTGATCGGTTGGTCGAGCACCGGCTGCGACGACGCTGACGGCGCTGCCGGGCCCGACCTCTCCTCGACATCTTCTGGCCGACCCAGAACCCGCAGACGACAAAGGGGGTGCGGGTCGGCTCCTGGATCCCCCGGCCCCGTCGATGCCGAAAGACCCGGCGCAAGAAGGCCCGACCGCTCGAAGCGGCCGGGCCTTGCGACGAACCGGAATGGTCGGGCGGTCAGTTGCCCTTCAGCGCTTCGACGAAGGCCGTCGCTTCGATCCCCGAGCCGTCCGCCTCGGAAATGACGCGCTCGACCACCGGGGCCGACGCCGCGTCGAACTTCGCGGCCTCTTCGGCGGGCAGAGTGATGACTTCCTTGCCGTCCGTGGACCCGAAATCGGCGAGCACCGTCTCCGCGGTCGATTTCCATGCGTCATGCCCGTGGCGTGCGGCCTCGCGTCCGGCCTCAGTCACGGCCTGGCGTTGCTCGTCGGTCAACTCGCCGAGCGCGTCGCGGTTCATGATCAGGAAGAAGCTGGAGATCGTCGTCTTCATGCCCTGCGTCACGAAGTTGGTGACCTCGCCGAGCTTGAACGCCTTCAGCGCCGTCGCATCGATCATCGCGCCGTCGATGACGCCGGTCTGCATGGCGTTGTAGATTTCCGGCGCCGGCATCGAGACCGGCGTCGCGCCCCAGGCCTCGACCACCAGCCCGGCATTGCGTGAAGGCACGCGGATCTTCATGCCCTTGAGGTCTTCGAGGGTCCGGATCGGCTTGCTGGCCGACAGGAGCAGATTCGGCGCGTTGTTCCACAGCCCGAGCAGCGCGACGCGGCGATACTCGTCGGACAGCATGTCCATGTTGGCGAGGATGTGCTCCGTTCCCGTTGCGGCGTTGATCACGCCGGGCAGTTCGGTCAGAAGCGTCTTCGGGAAGTTGGCGGCGGTGTAGCCCGGCAGGCCGAAGGCGATGTCGGTGACACCCTCGACGGTCCGGTTGTACTGTTCGGACGGTCCCGGGCCGAGTTCGCCGCCCATATAGAAGGTGACGGTGACCGCGCCACCCGTCGCCGACTCCACGGACGTCTTGAACGGCTCGTAGACCGAGCCGACGACGAAGTGGCTCGGCGGCTGGAAGTCGGCGAGCTTGAGGTTCTGGGCGGACGCCAGCGGCGCCGCCACGAGTGCCGCCGCCGTGACGGCTGCCTGCATTGCTGTCTTGAACACGTCGTTTCCTCCTGTTTGACATGCGTTGATGGGATGCGAGGCGCGGCTTGCGGGGGTGTCAGCCTCGTCAACCGAACATCGAATTGGGAAGCAGGAGCGCGATCCCGGGGATCGCGATGATCAGCAAGAGGCCGACGATCATCGCGATGAGGAAGGGCATTACCCCTCGAAAGATGGTTGTGAGCGGCACGTCTTCGGCGACGCCGCGCACGACGAAGACATTGAGCCCCACCGGCGGCGTGATCATGCCCATCTCGATGACGATCACCGCGACGACGCCGAACCAGATCGGATCGAAGCCGAAGGCGACGATGACCGGGAAGACGATCGGGATGGTGACGACCAGCATCGACAGCCCGTCCATGAACATGCCGAGGATGAGATAGGCGATGATGATGACGAAGAGCGTGCCATAGGCGCCGAAACCGAGCTCGACGAGGCCGTCGCCGAGCGCTTCCGGAATGCGTGTGATGGCGAAGAACGGGTTGAGGACGTTCGCGCCGATGACGATCATGTAGAGCATCGCCGAGGTGCTGAGCGTATTCAGCACCGCTTCCTTGAACCCGGCGAAGGTCAGCCGCCGGCGGGCGAGAGCCAGGAGGATGACCAGCGCGGCCCCGACGCCCGAAGCCTCGACCGGCGTGAAGACACCGGCATAGATCCCGCCGATCGAGACGACGATGATCGCCAGAAGCGGTGCGGCCTGGCCGAGAACGCGGAAGCGCTCGCCGAGCGGCACCGGCTCGCCGCGCGGACCGGCCTTCGGATCGAGCGTCGCGACGATCCAGATCGCGCCGATGAACAGCCCGGTCAAAAGCAGCCCCGGCAGGATGCCGGCCATGAACAGGCGGCCGATCGATTCTTCGGTGAGGACGGCGTAGAGCACGAAGCCGGTCGAGGGCGGGATCAGGAAGCCCAGCGTACCGCCCGCGGCGATGGCTCCGGTGGACAGGCTCGGCGCATAGCCGAGACGGCGCATCTCCGGCAGCGCGACCCGTCCTAGGGTCACCGCCGTCGCGACGGACGATCCGGAGACGGCTGCAAACACCGCGCATCCGAGGACCGAGGCCGAGGCGAGCCCGCCCTTGAACCGGCCGACCCACGCGAAGGCGGCGTCGTAGAGGCCGCGGCTGAAGCCGGCCACCGCCGAAATGTTGCCGAGAAGGACGAACATCGGCACGATGATGAGATTGTAGTTCGCAACGGCGGAATAACTCTCGGTCAGGAGCACGCCGCCCGCGCTGCGCATCCCCTCCAGCGCCCAATAGCCGAAGAAGCCGGTGGCCAGCATGGCGAAGGCGACCGGCGTCCTGATGATGAGAAGAGCGAACAGGCAGGCGATGCCGAGGAGGCCGACGGTGACCGGCATCATTGCTGCGGGCCTTTCGCGATCAGGACGAGGGCCTGGGCCGCGAAGACCAGGGCGCACAGCGCCGTGCCCGCGGCGAGGATCGCGTAATAGGGCCAGAGCGGCATCCGCAGCATGTTGGTGGCGTCGCCCCATTCGAGGGCGTCGAGCGTTTTCAGCACCCCGCGGTGGGTCAGGATGGCGAGGATCATGACCGCGATGCCGCGCGACAGGAGGTCGCCGAGAAGCCGGCCCCACGCCCCGAGCATGCCCTCGAACACGTCGACGGCCACGTGATCGCCGCGGGCCGTGCAATAGGGAAGCGCCGACATGACCAGGGCGACGGCAGTGAGTTCGACGATCTCGTTCACCCCGAGCAGGGGCGCCCCGAAGACGTAGCGCGACACCACGCCCGCCGTCACCACGACAACCATGCCGAGGAGGCAGAGGCCGCCGATCACCGTCAGTCCGATCGTCACCTTCTCCAGGCGGTTGGACAGCCGTTCCAGTCCTCTCAGCATGGTTCCTCCCCTCGCAGCGCCGAGACGAAGTCCTCCCTCGCACGGGCTGCCTGCCCCCCTTCACTAGCCGCCGGTGGTTCGCAATTCCCAATTCAAACCACAGGGGCTACCATAAGATGATGCTATGACGCCTCGTGAGCGGCCCGGCCTCGGATCAGGTCGAGAAGCATCGACTGCGCCCGTGTTGGCGCCCAGTTCTCGCGATAAGTCAGCCCGATCGGACGTCCGGGCCAGCGCGTGCCGACATCGATTTCGGCGACGAGGCCCTTCGAAATCTCTGCAAGAGCCTGTTGCCCGGAGATGCAGCCAAGATGCTCGCTCGCGGCAACGATTTCGCGCATCAGAAGGATCGAGCCGGCCTCGATGATGCCGGCCGGGAGTTCGATACCGCGGAAGAAGGCATCGAACTGGAGCCGCGCGGGCGTTCCCTCGCGTGGTACCACCCACGGAAAGGCGGACAGCGCCTCGCGAGATACACCGGTTCGCCCGACGAGCGGATGATGATTGCCGGCGATGATCGTCAGGTGGTCGTCGAAGAGCCGTTCCTGGACGACGTCGCCGATCGGCGCCGGCTGGCGGAGCGCGCCGACGATGACGTCGATGTCGCCGCGCCTGAGCCCCGTCAGGAGTTCGTCGTAGAGGCCGTCGACGACGAGCACCCGCTGTCCCGGGCGCAAGGCACGGAAGGCGACGAGCGCCTGCGGCAGCAGAGCCGAGCGGGCAAGCGGAAGCGCGCCGATGACGATGCGCCCGGCGTCGCGCCCGGCAAATTCCGCCAGATCCGCCTCCGCTTGGTCGAATTCGCGGAACGCCAGGAGGACGGCGCGCGCCAGCGCCGTCGTCTGGCGGGAGGCGACCATGCCGAATGACATCCGCTCGAACAGCCTGCGCCCGGCCTCCCGCTCGAGCAGCGTGACCGCCCGGTGGACCGTGGGCTGCGCGAGTCCCAGCCGGCGGGCAGCCAGCGTCACGTTCTCGGTCTCGACGACGGCGGCCAGCGCCTGCAACTGGGCCATGGTCGCCGTGAGTTTCAGGCGCGGCGAGATGTCGGCAAGCGCCGGATCGAGACGATCGAAGGCCCTCCGCAGCCGGTCGACGAGCGCGCCGCCCCTCGGCGTGACGAAGAAACCCTGCCGCGTCCGGTCGAAGAGCGGGCCACCGAAGTCCCGCTCGAGCTTGCCGATCGCCTGCGTTACCGCCGGCTGCGAGACATGGGCGGCCTGGGACGCGAGAGTCAGCTTGCCGGTATCGGCGACCGCGAGAAACAGTCGCAAGTGGCGGAGGTTGCGGGAAATCACAACCGGTTCAAGAGCGCGTCGGCGCGGGCCGCCAGGCCGCGATCTCCGGCAGCCGGATCCTCGCCTTCGAAGACAAGGCCGAGCGCGCCGATCTGCCGCTGCCAGGCGGCGATGGCCGCGCTCATGCGGGGCGGCAGGCCGAGCGCTGCGACCGTCTTCTCGACCTCCTCCATCTCGGCCGCCCGGCGGCTTCCGTGGGCCGTCATCCGTTCGAGATTGTAGCTCGACCGGGCCTGCCAATCGAAGCCAGGATCGGACGCCTGCAGGGAGGCGAGGACCTGGTCCTCGACTCCTGCCCTCCGCGCCGCCAGGATGCATTCGGCCGTCAGCGCCTCGAGACCCTTTATCATCACCGAGCGCAACATCTTTATGGCCGACGCCTGGCCGACCTCCAACCCGGCGACGGAGGCATTCATGTCGAGCGCCGCAAGAACCGCGAGCCCGGCTTCGGCATGCGGGCCGGCGATGAGGATCGGGACGCGATGTCCCTTCGGATGCACCGGCGCCATGATCGCCATATCGACGTAGCGCCCGCCGGCGGCTTCGATGATCGCTGCCGCCTCCCGCTTGCTGTCCGGGCTGCAGCTGTTGCCGTCGAACCAGAGCGCGCCGGGAACGAGCGACGCCGAGGCCTCGCGCGCCGCGACCACCGCCTGGTCCGCGGTCACCAGGCAGAACACCGTCCCTGCCCCGGCGAGCGCGTCTGCAGCCGACGGACAGCCCGAGATGCCGGCCTCCCGACACCGCGCCGCCATCGCCTCGCGAGTTTCGCTTGCCGCCGTCTTGATGTCGAAGGCCGCCAGGGTGTCCCGGGCGACCGGCCAACCGGCGCTGATCGTCCGTCCTGCCTCGCCGAAGCCGATGATGGCGATCCGTCCGCTCACTTGCGTCATTCCCGTGGTCCTCCTCGCGTCTGACCTGTCGCACAAACGCGCTCGGAAGAGGAGCGGCTATAGCATGAACTTATGACGCCGTGCGCGCTTCCAAATTGCCGCGAACCGCTCGGGAGGTGAAAGCTCGGCGCCGGAACAACGCAGGAGACGGCCATGTCCGCCCAGAAAACCGCCCTCGTGATCTCCGCCCATGCCGCCGACTTCGTCTGGCGCTGCGGCGGCGCGATCGCGCTCCACGCCGACAAGGGCTATGCGGTCACGGTCCTCTGCCTCTCCTTCGGCGAGCGCGGCGAGAGCGCCAAGCTGTGGAAGCAGGAGGGCATGACGCTTCAAAGGGTCAAGGACGAGCGCCGCAAGGAGGCCGAGGAGGCCGCAAGGGTGCTCGGCGTCCACGATCTCGTCTGCCTCGATCTCGGCGACTATCCGCTGGAGTTCTCCCGCGGCAACAAGATGAAGATCGTCGACGTGATCCGGCACGTGCAGCCGGCCTTCATGCTCTCCCATTCGCGCTACGACCCCTACAACACCGATCACATGAACACGACCCAGGCAGTGCTCGAATGCCGGATGATCGCCCAGGCCTGGGGGCACAATCCGGGTGAGAAGGTGCTCGGTGCGCCGCAGCTCTATCTGTTCGAACCGCATCAGACCGAGCAGATGGGCTGGAAGCCCGACACCTTCCTCGACATCACCCCGGTCTGGGAGAAGAAGCGGGCGGCGATCGAGGCCATGCAGGGCCAGGAGCATCTGTGGGAATATTACACCCGCGTCGCCATCAACCGCGCCAATCACTTCAAGCGCAATTCCGGCGGCCAGTCAGGCGGGCGGGACTGCCGCTATGCCGAAGGCTTCGAATCCGTCTTCCCCCGCACGGTGGACGAGCTCTGAGCCGCCAAGGCCAAGACCACCTGGGAGGTGAGACCACATGAACACGCCGACGACCACCAGCTTCGACATCGCCCATCTCGGCCATGTCGAGATGCTGACCGACCGCTTTGAGGAGAGCCTCGACTTCTTCACGCGGGTCTATGGGCTGAAGCTCTCCGGCCAGGACGGGACCTCGGCCTATCTGCGCGCCTGGGACGACTACGAGCACTGCTCCTTGAAACTGACGCGCTCGGACAGGACCGGCGTCGGCCATGTCGCCTATCGTTCAGCCTCGCCGGAAGCCTTGGAGCGCCGCGTCGCCGCGATCGAGGCTTCGGGCTACGAGATCCATGGGTGGATCGAGGGTGACGACAGCCACGGCCGCGCCTTCCGCTTCGAGGACCCGTTCGGCCACGTCTTCGAGATCTACTACGACACGGTCTGGTACGAATCGCAGGAAGCCGCCGAAAAGCCCGCGCTCAAGAACACCGCCTCCTCCTTCACCGGCGCCGCGCCCCGCCGGATCGACCATCTGAACCTTCTCGCCGAGGATGTCGGCGAATTCCGCCGCTTCATGGAAACCTGCCTCGGCAGCCGCGTGACGGAATACATCCAGCTCGACAACGGCCGGATCGGCGGCTGCTGGTTCACCGTCAACAACAAGACCTACGACCTCGCCTGCACCGAGGAGCACGGCAAAGGCCACGGCCGCTTTCACCACGTCACCTACGCCACCGACCAGCGTGAGGATATCCTGCGCGCCGCCGACATCTTCCTGCAGAACGGCGTCCACATCGAAACCGGGCCGCACAAGCACGCGATCCAGGGCACCTTCTTCCTCTATGTCTGGGAGCCGGCCGGCAACCGGGTCGAACTCGCCAATGCCGGCGCCAGGCTGATCCTGGCCCCCGACTGGCAGCCGGTCGTCTGGACCGAGACCG
The DNA here is from genome assembly GCA_002700095.1 of Fulvimarina sp. Lineage (GTDB taxonomy): Bacteria > Pseudomonadota > Alphaproteobacteria > Rhizobiales > Rhizobiaceae > Jiella. The sequence continues at coordinate 31,141 of PACL01000054.1, forward strand.
ATCGGAAGAAGGGACAGGCCTGGGGTCTGAAGACCATCGAGACATTCCACACCCACGGCACGCCGCCGGTCAAAGCCTGAGGAAGGGCGACGTCATGGCCTTCGACATCCATTCCATCGCGCCGCACGCGCCGGGCTACGTGGTTCAGGACGTTCAGCGCGCCGATCCGTCGGTGATCGCCGCCCTCGCCGAAGCCGGTACCTCGACGGTCCACGAGGCGCAGGGACGGACCGGCTATCTCGGCAGCACGCTCCGCCCCATCCAGGCGGGCGCGCGCATCGCTGGCTCCGCGGTCACCATTTCCTCGCCGCCCGGCGACAACTGGATGCTGCATGTGGCGATCGAGCAGTTGCGGGACGGCGACATCCTCGTGCTCGCGCCGACCAGCCCCTGCGACGATGGCTATTTCGGCGATCTGCTGGCGACGAGCGCCAAGGCCCGCGGCTGCCGCGGCCTGATCATCGAGGCAGGTGTCCGCGACGTCGCCGATCTGAAGGCGATGAGCTTTCCGGTCTGGTCGAAGGCGGTGTCCTCGCAAGGCACGATCAAGGAGACGCTCGGCTCGGTGAACGTGCCGATCATCTGCGGCGGCCAGCTGATCGAGGCCGGCGACGTCATCGTCGCCGACGACGACGGCGTCTGCGTCGTCAGGCGGGCCGATGCCGCATCGGTCGCCGAAAAGGCCAGGGCCCGCACCGACAACGAGGAGGCCAAGCGCCAGCGCCTCGCCGCCGGCGAGCTCGGCCTCGACATCTACTCCATGCGCGGGCGGCTGGCCGAAAAGGGCCTCAAATATGTCTGAAGCGCCTCGCCCGGCGACCGCGCCTCTCGATCCGGTGCATGACGGCATTCCCTGCCTCTGGATGCGCGGCGGCACCTCGAAGGGCGCCTATTTCCTGGCAGCCGACCTGCCGGACGAGCCCGCCGCCCGCGACGACCTTCTCCTGCGGATCATGGGTTCGCCCGACCCGCGCCAGATCGACGGCATCGGCGGTGCCGATCCCCTGACCTCCAAGGTCGCGATCCTTTCGCCGCCCAGCCGCGACGACGCCGACGTCGACTATCTCTTCCTGCAGGTCTTCGTCGACCAGGCGCTGGTGTCGGACGCACAGGGCTGCGGCAATATCCTAGCCGGGGTCGGCCCGGCGGCGATCGAGCGCGGCCTCGTTGCCGTCGCGGGCGCGGAAACGCTTGTCCGCATCCACATGCTCAACACCGGCGAGGTCGCCAACGCCCGCATCCAGACGCCGGACGGCCGCGTTTCCTATGCCGGTGAGGCTGCGATCGACGGCGTACCGGGCCATCATGCCGCGGTGCCGCTGATGTTCCAGAACATTGCCGGCTCGATGTGCGGCGCCCTGCTCCCCACCGGCAATACGGTCGACGTCATCGACGGCGTCGAGGCGACGCTGATCGACAACGGCATGCCGATCGTGGTCATGCGGGCGAGTGATCTCGGGATCGACGGTTCGGAAAGCCGCGCGGCGCTGGAAGCCAACGCCGAGCTGAAGGCGCGGCTCGAAGCGATCCGGCTGAAGGCCGGTCCGATGATGAATCTTGGCGACGTGACCGAGAAATCAGTGCCGAAGATGACGCTGGTCTCGCCAGCCAAAGCCGGTGGCACGATCTCGACCCGCAGCTTCATTCCCCATCGCTGCCACGCGACCATCGGCGTCTTCGCCGCCGTCTCCGTCGCGACAGCTTGCACGCTGGAGGGGACCCCTGCCGGCGAGATGATCGGCCCGCATCCCGATGGCCGCTTCCTGATCGAGCATCCGACCGGCGCCGCCGAAGTCCTCATCGAGCGGGACGAGGCAGGTCTCGTGACGGGTGCCGGCGCGTTGCGCACCGCGCGCAAACTCTTCGACGGCCGCGTGTTCCCCAGCCGGTAGGTCGAAGCTGTGGAGCACCGGGCGAGGACGCCGACGCATCCGCCCGCCGACGGCGTGCATCAGAATTCGGAGACCTTTCCCCAGGCGCGGCAGCCAAAGCGCGACAGCGCATAGTGCCGATGCGCGACCGCGGGCCGATCGCCGGCGACGAGATCGGCGATCAGCCGCCCGGCCCCCGGGCCGATCCCGAAGCCGTGGCCGGAAAAGCCGGCGGCGAGCAGAAAGCCCTCCGGCCCTGCCGCGGGATCGATGACCGGGACGCCATCCGGCGTCGAATCGATGTAGCCGGCCCAGGCCGCCTGGACTGGGATGGGCGTCAGCTCGGGAATGAGCCGGCGCGCCCGCTCGAGGATCAGTTGGATCGCCCTTTGGGATGGCCGCGGATCGAGCACGCGCATCTTTTCCATGGGCGTCGGCCGGTCGAGCGCCCAACGGCGCAGCGTCTCGTGCCCGGCCTCGAGACCCGAGAGATTGCCGGGAGCGAGCATCCGCCATCGCTTGGCGAACATCGGCAGGAAGCTGCGGGCAAAGCGCAGCTGCTGGAACGTCGGGTCGACGCTCGCCATGCCGGAGACGGCGAGCGTGTAGCCACCGTCGCCGCGCCGCGTCACCGACACCTGCGAAGTGTGCAGCGCCTCGGGAAGGTTCTTCGCGCCGGGCATGACCGAGAGGATCGACGAGCGCACCGAGGACTGGGGAAAGACCACGCCGAGCTGCCGGCAGAAGGACGACGCCCAGGCGCCGCCGGCGAACACGACCTGCCGGGTGCGGATCGTGCCGTGTTCGGTCACGACGGCCGAGACTCGCCCCGCCTCTGTCTCCAGCCCGCGCGCGGCGCAGAACTGATGCACCGTGCCGCCATGCTGGATCACGCCTCTGGCGATCATCGGCGCGGCGCGGGCCGGATCGGCGATGCCGTCGCTCGGCGAGAAGATGCCGCCTTTCCAAGGCTTGCCGGTGGCGCTGCCACGCCCGGTTGCCTCGGCGGCGCTCAGCATGTGGGTGACGACGCCCTCCCCTGCCGCGAAGTCGCGCCACTTCGCCCAGCCGGCAATCTCCGCCTCGTCGTCGGAGAGATAGAGAAGGCCGCAGCGGCGAAAGCCGAGATCCTCGCCGAGCTCGGACTGGATCTCCTCCCACAGGGCAAGGCTCTGCGTCGCCAGCGGCAGTTCGCGCGCGTCGCGATTCTGCTGCCGGCACCAGCCCCAGTTCCGGCTCGACTGCTCGGCGCCGATCCGGCCTTTTTCGAGAAGCGCGACCTTCCGGCCGCCCCGCGCCAGAAAATAGGCCGCTGATGCCCCGACGATGCCGCCACCGATGACGACGATGTCGACCGCCGCTGGCAACGTCCCGGATGACGCGATGGTGACCAGTGGGGCGGGCATGTCTCACTCCTGATGCTCGTCGCGATCCAACCCCGGCGGCGCGTGAGGGTTCGATCGATCGAGGATACGGTCCGGCATGATCTGCCGCGCTCGGCGGAGATGGCAGCAGCTCATTTCCGGATGCCCGTCCCGATGCGGCTTGCCAGTCAGCCGGAGCCGGTTCAAGCCGGCGGAATGATCTGCCGCAGGCCTTTGCATCGGAGACGACCTGCTCACCGCCGCTACGCGGATGAAGCTCGACATGATCGACGTCAAGATCCTGGTTCGACCCTCAGACCATGCGAACTGGATCAAGCTGGTTCTGATAGGAATTAAGGTCGTCGAGCGGCGACATTGCGCCGGGCGCGCTCAAGCCAGCCGTGCGGAACGCCGATCCTCGCCACGCGACAGGCCGAAGGCCGCCTTATAGGGACGCAGGAAGTGCGAATAGGAGCGGAAGCCGCGGCGTGCGGCCACGCGAGACAGCTCGGCCAGACTGGCCTTGATCAGCTTGCGGGCCCTCGCCGGCCGCATCGTGCGAAGATGCTCCGCAGCGCTTTGGGCGAAGGCTACCTGAAACAGCCGATCGAGATACCGACGCGAGTGTCGGATCTCATCGGCGATCGCTTCGACCGAACAGACCGTCTGGACGGCCTCGGCCATCGTGCGGCAGGCCTGCTGCACCGCCAGAGGCAGGTCCGAATGAGCCGTGGTGAAGACGTCGAGGAAGGTCTCCGCCTCGCGTCGGTAAGGATCGATGATCAGGGCGGCAGGATCGCATCTATCGAGCGTCCTGCTCCTCCATTTTGCGGGAGTAGGCCCGGCCGTAATGGGCCTCGATGCGCATCTGGATGAAGTGCCAGGCGGTCGTCATGATCAGGTAATAGATCGCCGCGACGATGAAGAGTTCGAGCACCAGGAACTTCTCCTGGATCAGCATCTGGGTGCGGCGGAGCAGCTCCTCCATCGAAATCACCGATGTGACCGAGGTGGTCTTCAACAGGCCGTTCACGCTGTTGCCGAGAACCGGAATGATGATCCGCGTCGCCTGGGGCATGATGACATAGGCCATCACCTGAGGCGGCTTAAAGCCGAGAGCGCGGGCGGCGTTCCATTGGCCGGCGGGCACGCCGAGGATGCCGCCGCGCACGATCTCCGAAAGATAGGCCGCCTCGTTGAGGATCAGGCCGAGGAGTGCAGATTCGATGACCCCGAGCCGAATGCCGAACTGCGGAAGGCCGGTATAGATGATGATCAGCTGGACAAGCAGCGGCGTCCCCCGGAACACCCAGATATAGAAGCGCGCCGGATAGGTGAGGAGCCGACTCGACGACATGCGCATGACGGCGAGAAGACAGCCGAGAACGAGGCCTCCGGCGATCGCCACGAGCGTCAGCCACAGCGTCGTCAGCGCACCGCCGAGGATGAAGGGATTGACGAGATATTCGAAAAATCCCGTCCAGCTCCAGCGAATGTCCATGCAGGCCTCAAGGCTAAAGGGGGTTCGAGGCAGGCCCTCGCCGAACCATTGTCGACCAGAGCATGATCCCGAAAAGAGGGAACCGGTTTTCGGAAAAAATCATGCGGCAAGAAGAGGATAGAGTGGGATGTCGATCGAAGCTGATCTCATCCCGTTCCAAGACCTGCTGCATCTTCGCCGGCCGAGAGTGTCTCGGCCGGCCATCATGTTCGAGGGCGGTGGCCCTTTGGCCAAAGCAGCCGATCAGTCGTTCGGGCCGCGGAGCGAGAAGGGCTTGGTGTTGGCAAGAAGGCCGTATTCGTCCATCAGCGTCTTGTAGCTGCCGTCCTTCATCATCTCGTTCAGCGTCTCGACGACGGCGTCGGCAACGGTCTCGTTCGCCATTGCCAGCGCGACGGGCGTCGGGAAGAGGCCGGAGATCGCCCGGTCGAAGTCGCCGCGCCTGTCGTATTCCGCAGCCGTCGGATCGATGCTCACCGTCGCGTCGGTCTGGCCGGCGGAGAGCGCCTGATAGGCCAGCGCGAAGTTGTCGAAGGTGCGGATGTCGATCGCCTCGAGGCCCTCGCCCTGGAGCTTCTCATCGAGCGCCTTCAGCTTGGCCTCCTCGAAGCCGCCAATCTCGACCCCGACCGTCTTGCCGGCAAGGTCTTCTTCCTTGGTGATCTTTTCAGGGTTGCCCTTCTGCACCGAGATCGAGATCGCCTGGGATTCGTATGGCACCATCTTCATCATGGCCGCCCGCTCGGGGTTCCAGAAGATGCCCGTATTGATGACGTCCCAGCGGCCCGCCTGAAGGCCAGGGATCATGGCCGAGAACTCGATCCGGACATATTCCGGCTCGAGGCACAGCCGCTTGGCGATCTCGTCGCCGAGGGTGATGCGCATGCCCTTCAGCGTGCCGGTGGAATCGACGTACTGCATCGGCGGCAGCGTCGGGTTGGTCGACATCGTCAACTTGCCGGGCGATACGAGCGCGCTGTCCGGAACCGCCTGCTCGCAATCCTGAGCGAGAACCGGCGCGGCCGTGGCGAGAAGGCTGGCCGCAAGACCACCGGCGAGGATGAGGGCGTCGTGAAGTCTGGTCATGCTGGTCTCCTGTAGGCCCCTGCGGGCTCGATGAAAGGGCAGCGTTTCATTCCCGGTATTTGTGGGGTAGCGGGCGTCGACGCCCGTCTGTTGTTGGGGCCTCAGCGACCCGTCATGCGCTCGCGAGACTGCCGATCAGGTCGAGGCTGGCGAGAGTGTCCCGCAAGGCGGCCCGGTCCGGCCCGGGAAGCGGCAGGCGCGGCGCGCGCGGATCGCCAACCGGCAGACCCATCATGGCGAGCCCTGCCTTCGAGGCCGAGACATAGCGGGGGCCACCCACCCAACGGACCACCGGCAGGATCTTCCGGTAGAGCGCCAAGGCCGCGTCCTTGTCGCTTTCGTCGGCGACGAGTTCGAACAGCCGCGCCGATTCCTTCGGCATCAGGTTCGAACAAACGGCCACCCAGCCGACGGCGCCGAGCCAGAAGGATTCATAGCCGAGGATGCCGGCGAAGACGTCGATCCGGTCGCCGCAAAGATCGATGATGTCGCGCACGCGGGTGACTTCGAGGGTCGATTCCTTGATCGAGCGGACGGCGTCGATGTGGCTCAGCCGCGCCACAGTCTGCGGGACGAGGTCGACATTCGCCGTCGCCGGATTGTTGTAGACCATGATCGGGATGGAGATCGCTTCGCCGATCTTGCGATAATGCTCGAAGAGTTCGTCCACTGTCGGCGCTGAGTAGAAGGGCGGAATGATCATCACGCCGTCGGCGCCCATCGCTTCCGCTTCGCGCGACAGCTCGACCGCATCGAACGTCGCCTCGGCGCCGGTGCCGATATAGACCGGCACCCGGCCCGCCGCCGCCGAAACGCAGATCTCGACGATTTCCTGGCGCTCTGCCCGAGAGCAGGACAGGAACTCACCGGTACTGCCAAGGGGAATGAGGCCGTGAATGCCCTGTTCGATCTGCCAGTTGACCAGACGCCTCAGGGCCGCAGCATCGACGGCCGAGCCATCGGCCGTGAACGGCGTTACCAGAACTGTGAAGGTGCCCCTCGCTTTGGTCATTGCCCGTCTTTCATCGCTTTCATTGGCAGCACCATAACAAAAATATTTTCTCTGTATACAGAGAAAATCCAGATCGTGTAATGTTGCCATCGTCAACAGTCACCAGACACCGAGCCCATGCGTCTCAGCCGCAAGACCGTCCAACCGGCAGCACACCCCGTTGAGTTCACCTTCGACGGACGGCCGCTCTCTGCCCTGCCGGGGGAGACGATCGCGGCTGCGCTGGCGGCGAACGGCATCGCGGCGATCCGCCGATTCGATGCCGGGGCGCCGGGTGAGGAAAGCTGGCGCGGCCTCTATTGCGGCATGGGCGCCTGTTACGACTGCGTCGTGACGGTGGACGGCAGAGCCGGGCAGCGCGCCTGCCTGACGAAGATTTCGGGCGGCGAGACCATCCGTTCGTCCCAGCCGACGGGAACCCCGGACGACAGGCTGGCGCCTCTGGCAGCGCTGCCCGCCGAGGCGCCGCGCGAAGAAATCGGCGTCGACATCCTCGTGGTCGGCGCAGGACCCGCGGGAATGGCGGCGGCGCTCGCCGCCCGGCGGGTCGGTGCTTCGGTAACGGTAATCGACGAACGCGCCCAGGCGGGCGGGCAGTATTACAAGCCGCTCGCGCCATCCCTGAGTGCGGCCGAGCAGCCGGACCGGCAGTTCCGCCGCGGCGCCGAGCGCTTCAAGGCCCTTGAAGACGCGGGCGCGACGCTCGTTCAGGGTGCTCTCGTCTGGGGCGCTATCCGCCCCGACGAAGTTCTGACCCTGGTCGAGGGGCGCGAGGTCGTCTATCGGCCGAAACGGCTGATCCTCGCCACCGGCGCCTATGAGCGCCCCTATCCCATTCCCGGCTGGACCCTGCCCGGCGTCATGACAACGGGTGCCGCCCAGACCCTGTCGCGCGCCTATGGCGTCTCGCCCGGCCAGCGTGTCGTCGTCGCGGGCAATGGACCGTTGAATCTCCAGCTTGCCGCCGACCTTGCGGCCCATGGCGTAACGATCGTCGCTGTCGTCGAGGCCGCGCCACGGCCCGGCCTCGGCAAATGGCGTAGCCTCGCCCGGGCGGGCCTTGCGGCGCCGGATCTTTTGCTCGAGGGCGCAAAATATCGGGCGGTGCTGGCAAAAAGCGGCACGCCGATCCACTGGGGCCATGCCGCCGTCGTAGCGAAGGGAAATGGGCGGCTCGAAAGCGTCGCCATCGCCCCGCTCGGCGCTGACGGCGAGGCCGACGTGGCGCGCGCGATCGAACTTCAGGCCGACACCCTGTGCCTCGGCTACGGCTTCGTCGCGTCGGGCGAGATCGCAAGGGCGCTCGGCTGCCGAACGGTCCACGACCCACGTCATCTCGGTACGCCTGCCATCTGGACCGGCGCGAACGGCGAGACCAGCCTGTCCGGCGTCTATGCCGTCGGCGACGGCGCCTTCGTCGCCGGCTCCCGCGTCGCCGAGGCCACGGGCACCATCTCGGGCGCCCATGCGGCCGAGACGTTGGGGTACGGCGCGGCTTCCGCCGTCGCCGATCGGGCGCGCCGCGAGCTCAAGACCGCCCGTTCCTTCCAGCTTGCGCTATGGGACCTTTTCGCCGCGCCGCCCGTCCCGCTGACGGGGGTCCCGGACGAGACGATCCTCTGCCGCTGCGAAGGCCTGACTTTCGGCCGGATCCGAAGTGAGATCGATGCCGGCTGGGACAGCCTCGGCACGCTGAAGCGGCGCACGCGTCTCGGCATGGGGCGCTGTCAGGCTCGCTACTGCTCGGCGACGGCTGCCAGGCTCATCGAGGAGCGAACCGGGCGCAAACGGGAGGTCGAAGGCTTCGCCCCGCGCCTGCCGGTCAAGCCTTTTCCCGCCGCCGCGCTCGCCCGCCAGAAGCCGGAATGGGGCGGCCATGCGAGGGCCGGTTCCCCCAATCTCGCCCGGGCGCCCGAAGCCGAGCCCTTCGGCACGATGGAAGCCGCGATCGCCGTCATCGGCGGCGGCGTTGTCGGCGCATGCCTTGCCTATGAATTCGCCCATGCCGGCAAGGACGTCCTCGTCATCGAGCGCGACGACGTCAATCTCCAGGCCTCGGGCGCCAATGCCGGCAGCCTGCATGTCCAGCTGCTCTCCTTCGATTTCGGCAAGAAGGCCGAGGCGGGTGGCGGCCCGGCCGCCGACACGCTGCCGCTCGGCCCCTATGCCGTCAGACTCTGGCAGGAGATCGCCAAGGCCTGCGGCGGCGACTTCGAAATCCGCGTCACCGGCGGCCTGATGGTGGCAGAAAGCGAAGCCGGCATGGCCTTTCTGAAGGCAAAGGCCGAGGTGGAGCGCCGCCACGGCATCGACGCCCATATCCTTGGCCGGTCGGAGCTGCGCGATCTGGCTCCCGGCCTTTCGGAGGAGCTGATCGGCGCCGAATACGTCGCCGAGGAAGGCAAGATCAATCCGCTGACGGCGACCTATCGCACCTTCGAGGCGGCAAAGGCCGCCGGCGCGAGGTCGCTGCGCGGCACAAACGTCACCGCCATCGAACGGGACGGCGCGGCCTGGACGATCACCACCCAGCGCGGCACCATCCGCGCCGGCACGGTGATCAACGCTGCCGGCCCCTGGGCACGGGAAATCGGGGCGATGGTCGGCCTCGACGTGCCGGTCTACAGCGCGCCGCTGCAGATGATCACCACCGAGCGCGCCCCTGCCCTGATCGGCCAGCTCGTCGCCCATGCGGACCGGCATCTTTCGCTGAAGCAGCTTTCCACCGGCGGCATCCTGATCGGCGGCGCCTGGCCGGCCCACTATGCCGAGCATCAGCGCCTCAACACGACGATGCTCGACAGCATCGAGGGCAATCTCTGGGTCGCCCAGCGCGTCGTGCCGCAGATCGCGGGCCTGCATGTCCTGAGGAGCTGGGCCGGCATGAACGTCAATATCGACGGCGCGCCGATCGTCGGCGAGGCGCCCGGCCTGTCCGGCTTCTACAACTGCGTGACCTCCAACGGCTACACGCTGGCGCCCGCCGTCGCGCGCCTCACCCGCGAACTCGTCACCCACGGTTCGGCGAGCTTCGATGTCGCCCCTTACCGCCTCGAACGCTTCGACAGGAGCTGAATAGTGATCACGCTCGACAACGTCTCCAAGACCTTCGGCAAGTTTCAGGTCCTGAAGAACTGCTCCACCACCGTCGAACGCGGCGAGGTCGTCGTCGTCTGCGGGCCTTCGGGGTCTGGAAAGTCGACGCTCATCAAGACGATCAACGGGCTGGAGCCGATCGATTCCGGCCGCATCGAGGTGGCGGGGATCGACGTGTGGGCCGAGGGCACGGACCTTGCCAAGCTGCGGGCAAAGACCGGCATGGTCTTCCAGAATTTCGAGCTCTTCCCGCATCTGTCGATCATCGACAATCTGACCATAGCCCAGCGCAAGGTTCTCGGCCGCTCGAAGGCCGAAGCGACGGAAAAGGCCGAGGCGCTGCTCGAGCGCGTCGGTCTCGCCGACCAGGCCCGCAAATATCCGATCCAGCTGTCCGGCGGGCAGCAGCAGCGCGTCGCCATCGCCAGAGCCCTCGCCATGGATCCCGTCGCCATGCTCTTCGACGAGCCGACCTCCGCGCTCGATCCGGAGATGATCAGCGAGGTTCTCGACGTGATGGTCAAGCTCGCCAATGAGGGAATGACGATGGTCTGCGTCACCCACGAGATGGGCTTTGCCCGCAAGGTCGCGAACAAGGTCGTCTTCATGGACAATGGCGAGATTGTCGAGGATTGCAGTGGCGACGAGTTCTTCACCACCGAGCGCTCGGAACGGGCGACCCAGTTCCTCGACAAGATCCTCAAGCACTAGGCCGGGACGATGGGAGGCTTCGCCCAAACGGTGACGGGACGGATCGCAGCGGCCGAGCTCGGCCGGACGCTGATGCACGAGCACATCCTGTGCGACCTGCGCGCGCCGGGCGAACGAATTCCGCCATCGCCCGAGCCGATCACCATGGAGAACCGCTTCGAGGTCGACTATTTCCAGAACCGCGTTGCCGAAAACATGTTTCTCGACGACGACGCGGCCGCCGATCTCGACCTGAAGCACTATGCGGCCGCCGGCGGCGGCACGATCGTTGAACTCACCATCGGAGGGATGGCGCCCCAGCCTGAACGGCTTGCGGCTCTCTCCAGAGCGACCGGCGTCAACATCGTTCTAGGCGCAGGCTGGTACACACAAGCCTATCTGCCGCCGGAACTCGGCGCGATGGATGAAGACGCGCTCCAGACAGAGATCGAGGCTCAGGTGCTGCATGGTGCCTGGGGCACGCAGATCCGCTGCGGCATCATCGGCGAGATCGGCTGTTCCTGGCCGATCACTCCGACAGAGCGCCGCATTCTCTCCGCCGCCGCGAAGGCTCAAAGGGCCACCGGCGCGGCGCTGACCATCCATCCGGGGCGGCACGAGGATGCACCCGCCGAAATCGCCGACATCGTCATGGCCGCCGGCGGCGATCCCGAACGCACTATCATCGGCCACATGGACCGCACGGTCTTCGACCGTGACCGTCTCCTCGCCCTCCTCGCGCGCGGCTTCGTCCTCGAATGGGATTTCTTCGGCATCGAGACGTCGCAATACTGGATGGCCGGCGTCGATCTCGACCTGCCGACCGATTACATGCGGCTCGACCTCATCCGCACGCTCATCGATCGCGGCTATCTCGGCCAGATCGCCCTCTCCCACGACATCTGCACCCGAACCCGCTTGCTCGCGAATGGCGGCCACGGTTACGGACATCTCATCGCCCATGTCGCGCCGCTCGCGCGCCGGCGGGGCTTTTCGGCTAGCGAACTCGATCAGCTGCTGGTGAAGACACCGGCGCGGCTCCTGAGCTTCCTGAGCTGATCGGCAGGAGAAGACGCATGGCCCGGCACGGCATGGTCCAGGACGACAAGAGCGCGGCATCGCCCGAAAAGCGCAAGCGCGCGGCGGGCGACGGCGAAAGCCTTGGCCGCAAGGCCTATGGGGCGATCCGGGCGATGATCATGGAGCGGCGCCTTCCGGGCGGCGATATCCTGTCCGAAGAAAAGCTCGCGGCGGAACTCGAAATCTCCCGCACGCCGGTGCGCGAGGCGCTGCTTCTCCTCCAGAATGCCGGTCTCATCCAGAAGGAGATGAACCAGCCTTTCCGGGTGCGGCTCGTTTCCAATCGCGAATATTTCCAGAGCATGCGTTTGCGAGAGCTTCTGGAGGGCGAGGCGATCGCCACCGCCGTGGCCGCCATCTCTCCCGCCGCGCTGGGAAGGGTCGAGCAGGCGATGCTGGCCTTGAAGGACGATCCCGACGTACCGGCAGAGGTTCACTGGGCGGCGGACGAACAATTGCACGAGATGATCGCGGAGGCTTCCGGCAACGACGTGATGGCAGCGATGATCGCATCGCTGCGCATCACCACACGGCTTTACGAACTCTCAGGGCTGCCCTCGCGCTTCCGCCCGGACACCGAAGAGCATATCGCCATCATCGAAGCGCTGCGCACCGGCGATGCGGATAGGGCCCGGGCGTCGATGCAGGCCCATATCCGCAGCCTGACCAACGATGTGCTCGCAGCGATGGCACGGCTATGAGCGGATCCGAGAAGACGGGCGGTGCAGGATCGTTAGATGCGTCCATCGCCGACGCCGTTAGGCTGGCGGCAGAGGGGATCGAAGCGTCGAGCCTCGATCTGCTGAAGCGCCTGGTCCATGCTGCCAGAGACGGCCGCGACGCGATCGACGCCTTGATCGGCTTGCAGATGACGGCGCTGGGCCTTGATGACGAGAGCTTCGACTACGACCCGGCCGACGTGCCGCTCATCGCCGAATTCGCCTCGGAGCAGCCGGGAGGCCATCAGCGCGAGCGCTGCCTCGTCGGGCGCAGCGGCAAGGGGGCAGACGAGACCGGCCGCAGCCTGATCCTCTTCGCTCACCCGGATCCCGAGCCCTATCGCGACACGCCGGCCTGGGCGACCGGGCCGTTCGCCGCGACGGTTGCCAATGGCCGCATCACCGGATGGGGCGTTGCCGACGATCTCGCCGGCATCGCCGTCATGCTGCAAAGCCTTGCCGTCCTTAAGGCCGCTGGCCTTGCGCCCTCAGGGGCACTCAGCCTTGTCTCGGCGCCGTCGAAGAGCCATCGCCGGGGGATCGCCGCCGCGCTGCATCGTGGCCTTGCGGCCGACGCCGCGATCTATCTCCACCCGGCGGAATCCGGCAAAGGCCTCGACGAGATCAAGGCTTTCGCACCCGGCCAGATCGAATTTCAGGTGACGGTCGAAGGGCGCCTGCCCGAGACCAACGAACCTGCACACACGGCTTTTGCCCATCTAGCCGTCGATCCGCTCAGTGAGGCGCTGACCATTGTCGCGGCCCTCAGGGCGCTCGATGCCGAGCGTGGCGAAAGGGTTCGCCATCCCCTGCTCGAAGCGGCGGTGGGCCGCTCGACCAATCTCCTGATCACCCGCTTCGACCATGGCGAGGACGGCGGCTCTCCGCGCGTTGCCCGGAACTGCCAGCTGCGGGCTGCCATGTCGCTGATCCCGGGCGAGGATCTGGAGACGGCAAAGGGCGAGATCGCCGCCGCGATCGAACGCGGCAGCGATGCCTCGCCTTGGCTCCGAGAGCATCCGCCCATGATCGCGTGGCTCGCGGGCGTCAGCGCCGCCGAGACCGACCGCGACGGCGATCTTTACCGGCTCGTCGAAAGCATACTCTCAGAGGCCGGTGCGCGTCCCGCGGTCAATCCGCTCCACACCTCCAGCGACATCCGCAACCCGGTCGTCCAGCGGAACATTCCGACCGTCGGCTACGGCCCGCTTTGTGGCGGGCTGACCATGGCCGGCGGCCACGACGAATGGGTCGACGTTGCCGATTTCCACCGCACGATCGTCGTCACAGCCCGGATCATCGCCGAGTGGTGCGGCGTGCGCCCGGCAGTCTGACCGGACGCTCCCCACTCATCCCGAACTTGCAGCATCTTCGAAGCGAAAGGACCATCATGCCGAAAGCCCTCAAGATCACCGCCGGCGATTTCACCTTCGACGCGCGGCTCGAAACCGAACTCGCGCCGAAGACCTCGGCCGCCTTTCTCGAACGCCTGCCTTACGAGAGCCAGATCGTCCATGTGCGCTGGAGCGGTGAAGGCGTCTGGGTGCCCCTCGGCGACACGGATTTCGGCGTCTCTTATGAAAACCACACCAGCCACCCGGCACCGGGCCACATCATCCTCTATCCCGGCGGGATCAGCGAGACGGAGATTCTGCTCGCCTATGGCGGGGTCGATTTCTCCTCGAAGATGGGCCAGCTCGCCGGCAACCACTTCATCACCCTGACCTCGAACCTCGACAAGCTGCACGAGCTCGGCACCACGGTCCTGTGGAAGGGCGCCCAGCCGATCCGCTTCGAACTTTGCTGATCCCATAGCAAGGATCGCTTGAGCACCTGCCGACAAGCCGGATCAAACCTCGCCGGTGAGAAATTGCTTGGACATCACCGGCCGCTACTTTCATTCCTCAACGGCGTGTCGCCGCCGCGACACGAGCTTTCAGGAGAACCGGGATGTCCAAGGGCAACGTGGCGGAGCTGATCGTCGATACGCTTCACGAGGTCGGCGTTCGGCGGATCTACGGGGTTGTCGGCGATAGTCTCAATGCCCTCACCGAGGCGCTGCGCCAGCGCCAGACGATCCGCTGGGTGCATGTGCGCCACGAGGAGGTGGCGGCTTTCGCCGCCTCGGCCGAGTCCCAGCTGACCGGGGAACTCGCCGTCTGCGCCGGCTCCTGCGGGCCGGGCAACCTCCATCTCATCAACGGGCTCTTCGACGCCCAGCGGACCCGAACCCCGGTGCTCGCCATCGCCGCGCAGATCCCCTCCTCCGAGATCGGCGGCGGCTATTTCCAGGAAACCCACCCGCAGAACCTGTTTCGCGAGTGCAGCGTCTATTGCGAGATGGTCTCCGACACGAGCCAGATGCCCTACGTGCTCGAAAACGCCATCCGTGCCGCCGTCGGCCAGAGAGGCGTCGCGGTCGTCGTCATTCCCGGCGACGTCGCTTTGAAGCCCGCGCCCGAGCGGGCGATGTCACCACTGGCGGGTCTCTTGCCGGTCGCGCCGCAGGTGACGCCGAACGCCGAGACCGTCGGCCGGCTGGCCGATCTCCTCAACGGCGCCGGAAAGGTGACGCTCTTCTGTGGCCGGGGCTGTGCCGACGCCCACGCAGAGTTGATGCAGCTCGCCGAGAAGCTCAAGAGCCCGATTGTCCATGCCCTCGGCGGCAAGGAGCACGTCGAATACGACAACCCCTATGACGTCGGCCTGACCGGCTTCATCGGCTTTGCCTCGGGCTACGAGGCGATGCATGCCTGCGACACGCTTCTCATGCTCGGCACCGACTTTCCCTACAAGCAGTTCATCCCGAAAGGGATCAAGATCGCCCAGGTCGATATTCGGCCGGAGCAGCTCGGCCGGCGGGCGCGGCTCGACGTCGGGGTGGTCGGCGACGTCGGTGCGACGATCGCGGCGCTGCTGCCGAAGCTCGCCGACAGGACCGACGCCAAGCACCTGGACGACAGCGTCGCGCGCTACAAGAAGGTCCGCGCCTCTCTCGACGATCTCGCCGAGGGAACGCCCGGCCACAAGCCGATCCATCCGCAATATCTGACGCGGCTTCTCGACGAGGCGGCGGCGGACGACGCGGTCTTCACCTTCGACGTCGGAACGCCGACGATCTGGGCGGCGCGCTACCTCAAGATGAACGGCAAGCGCCGGCTGGTCGGCTCTCTGATCCACGGCTCGATGGCCAATGCCATGGCCCAGGCGATCGGCATCGCCGCGACCGAGCCGAAGCGTCAGGTGGTCTCGCTCTCCGGTGACGGTGGCTTCGCCATGCTGATGGGCGATCTCCTCACCCTGACGCAGGAAAAGCTGCCGGTGAAGATCGTCATCTACAACAACGGCACCCTCGGCTTCGTCGCGCTGGAGATGAAGGCAGCGGGCTTCGTCGAACTTGGCACCAGGCTCGACAATCCCGACTTCGCGGCGATGGCGCGGGCGATCGGCATCCATGGCGCGCGGGTCGAGGATCCGGGCGACCTGCCGGGCGCCGTCGATGCGTTTCTCGCCCATGACGGGCCGGCGGTGCTAGACGTGGTGACGGCGACGCAGGAGCTGTCGATCCCGCCGACGATCGGCGCTGAACAGGTCAAGGGCTTTGGCCTGTGGATGATCCGCGCGGTGATGAGCGGGCGCGGCGACGAGGTGGTGGATCTGGCGAAAGAGAACCTGTTCCGGCGCTGAAGACGCCCGACTGCCGGCCCGAGAGGCCGGCGCCCCTTGCCGGCTCTAGCGGCTTGCCTCCAACTGCTCGGCCAGGCCGGCGAGGCCGACTGCATCCTGGTTCAGCGTCGAGACCGCCTGCCATAGTGCTTCGGATTGCGCCACGCCGAGAAGCGTCGCAGATTTTGCCTTCAGCCGCAGTGCGGTCCGGGCCGGATCCGGCGTCGCGGCCAGATCGTGAGAGGCGGATCGCCGCGTTCCGTCCTTGAGGTCGGCGACGACCTGCGAAGCCGTATCGGCCAGCGCTGCATCCCCCTCGACCACGACCTTGTCGCGCAGGGCGACGAGGTCCGCCCGGCGGCAGGTCGCTTCGTCGTAGACACCAAGATCCGCTGTATCGACGCCATGCAGGGCCATCGCCGCCGTCATGCGGTAGCTGAACTTCGCCTCGAGGCCCGTCGTCGGCTCCGGCTTGTTGCAGACGGCGAACCAGCGCGGATTGGTCGTGATGATGATCCGTTCCACCGCCTCGGGGGCGACGCCGCCAGCCTTGATCTCCGCCAGGCATTCGAGCATCGCGTGGAGGCCGTGGCAGCAGGCGTGGTACTTGT
This sequence comes from Fulvimarina sp., assembly GCA_002700095.1. Lineage (GTDB taxonomy): Bacteria > Pseudomonadota > Alphaproteobacteria > Rhizobiales > Rhizobiaceae > Jiella. The sequence continues at coordinate 47,837 of PACL01000054.1, forward strand.
AGGAAACCTCCGGGAACACCCAGTCACGCCCTATGCCGTCGAAGGCCTGACGGCGGTCCGACCCGGCATGGGTGGCGCCGAAGCCCTGCGCGTCCTCGAAGGCCTCTGGATTGGAAACGACGCCGTACCTTGCAAGCAGCGCACAGGTGACGCCGACCTCGGCGGCAAAGCCGGCGTTCAACGGTTTCGCCATGGTGCCGAACTGGCTCTTCAACCCCGCCGCGCGGGTCGTCGCGAGACCGAGAGCGGAGGTCATGGCCGCTTCGTCGAGGCCGAGGATCCGCCCGGCAGCGGCCGTCGCGCCGAAGGCGCCGGCGGTGCCGGTCTGATGGAAGCCTGCCTCGTAGTGGGAGCGCCCGAGCCAGTCGCCGACCCGGCAGGCGAGTTCCAGACCTCGCGTGAGCGCCGCGAGAAAGTCGGCGCCACGGGAGCCTTCTACCTCGGCGATGGCGAGTGCCGCCGACATCACGACGACGCTCGGATGGCCGATGTGGAGGAAGTGGGTGTCGTCATAGTCGAGCGCATGGCTGATCGCGCCATTGGCGAGGGCTGCGGCGCGCGGATGGACCTTGCCGCCGCCGATCACGGTCGAGCCGCCGGTCGCCCCCTCGCCCAGCGCCATCGCCCGCGCCGCCCGCGACACCGGCTCGTCGCGACCAGCGAGACCGGCGGTCGCCCAGTCGAACAGCGAAAGCTCGGTAAAGCGGCTGGCCGCCTCGCTCGCCGGCGCCTGCGACAGGGCGAAGCGGGCGAGATCTGCAGCGATCGTCATCAGTAGCTCCTCGGCATGCCGAGGACATGCTCGGCGAGATAGGAGAGGATGAGGTTGGTCGAGATCGGCGCCACCTGATAGAGCCGAGTCTCCCGGAACTTGCGCTCGACGTCGTATTCCTCGGCAAAGCCGAAGCCGCCATGGGTCTGGACGCAAGCCTCCGCCGCCTCCCAGCTGGCCTCGGCAGCCAGCATCTTCGCCATGTTCGCCTCGGCGCCCGGGTTCTCGTTCGCCTCGTAGAGCCGGATCGCCTCGTGCAGCATTAACTCGGCCGCCCGCATGCGCGCATAGGCCTTGGCGATGGGGAACTGGATACCCTGGTTCTGGCCGATCGGCCGGCCGAAGACGACGCGCTCGTTGGCATAGGCCGAGGCCTTGTCGATGAACCACTTGGCGTCGCCGATGCATTCCGCGGCGATCAGGATCCGCTCGGCATTCATACCAGATAGTATGTAGCGGAAGCCCTTGCCTTCCTCACCGATCATGTTCTCCGCCGGCACCGGCACCTCGTCGAAGAACAGTTCCGTCGTCGCGTGGTTCATCATGGTGCGGATCGGCTGGATGGTCAGGCCGTTCTTCTTCGCCTCCACCATGTCGACGAGGAAGACCGAGAGCCCCTGCGTCTTCTTCTCCACCTGGTCCAGCGGCGTCGTGCGGCAGAGCAGGATCATCAGGTCGGAGTGCTCCGACCGTGAAATCCAGATTTTCTGGCCGTTGACGACGAAGGTGTCCCCCTCCCTGCGGGCCGTCGTGCGCAGCGACCCGGTGTCGGTGCCGCTGGTGGGTTCTGTCACTCCGAAGGACTGGAGCCGCAGCGAACCGTCGGCAATCTTTGGCAGATAGGCCTGTTTCTGCACGTCGGAGCCGTGCCGCAGCAGCGTGCCCATCGTGTACATCTGGGCATGGCAGGCACCCGCATTGCCGCCCTGGCGATGGATCTCCTCGAGGATCACCGCGGCGGCAGACAAGGGCAGGCCCGAGCCGCCGTACTCTTCCGGGATCAGCGCCGACAGGAAGCCCGCCTCCGTCAGGGCCTTCACGAACGCCGTCGGATAGGCTCGCCGCTCGTCGAGCTCGCGCCAGTAGCTGCCGGGAAAATCCTGGCAGAGCCGGCCGACGGCTTCGCGGATCTCGTCATGGGTCTCGATGGTGGTCATGGCTGTCTCCAATGCTCGGCCGACCTTACCCCGCAGAGCGGTCGGACTGGAGGATGCAAATGAAATGCTGGCGATAGGCTGTGGCTATGATCACTCTTCCCGGCATCCAAGCCCTCCGTCGTCAGAGCGTCGGCCCGCTTTCCTGGATGGAGTTGACCCAAACGTTGGTTGCCCCGGACGTCGACGGCGGGCGTCACCAGCATGCCCTCTACCCCGGAGAGGATGACGAAAACGGCCGGATGGCGCCATGTGCGGCGCTACATAGGAGGCGGCTATTGCCGCCATATGGCCGCCAGCGCTTTCGGCGGCGCCTGCGATGGGGCTATCTGACGCTCGGAAGACGGCCGCGGACCGGCACGACGCCCCGTCCGCAGACCGAAAGCCTGGAGGAAAGCCCGTGATACGCCATCTGTCCACCGCCCGCAGCTTCCTCTTCGTGCCGGCGACCCGCCCGGAGCGGATCGCCAAAGCCCGAGCGAGCGGCGCCGACGCGGTGGTCGTCGATCTCGAGGACGCCGTCCCGCCGCAGGAAAAGGCGGCGGCACGCGCGGGCCTGGCAGCCGCGTTGGCGGACGACGCCGGCATCGTGCTGCGCATCAACGCGGCCGGAACACCCTTTCATACGGACGACGCCCACCTCGCCGCCCATTCCGGCATCGCCGCCGTCATGCTGGCCAAGGCCGAAAGCGCCGCAGAGATCGAGGGGCTCGACAAACCCGTCATCGCACTGATCGAGACGGCGCGGGGACTTGCGGCGGCGCGGTCGATCGCGGCGGCGCGCGGCGTTTTTCGACTTGCCTTCGGGACGATCGACTTCATGGCCGATCTCGGCCTTGCCGAGGACGGGCCGGCGATGGCGGTCTACCGCGCCGAACTCGCCCTCGCCTCCCGCCTCGCCGGCATAGCGCCGCCGGTGGACGGCATCACGGCGGCGATCGACGACGACGCTCTGATCGCGGAGGAGACGCGCAGGGCCCTGGCCTTCGGCTTTGCCGCGCGGCTGGCGATCCATCCAAGGCAGATCGGTCCGATCCACGAGGCGCTCCGCCCCTCCGACGCCGAGATCGTCCGCGCAAAGGCCATCGTCGATGCGGCGGAAGCGTCCGATGGCGGGGCGATCCGTCTCGGCGGTGAGATGATCGATGCGCCGGTGGTCCTTCGAGCCCGCGCGGTGCTGGCGCGGGCCTGAGTCGTCGCCCACCGGCCCCGCCGTCTCAGGCACCGCTCAGCGTCGCCGCCATGGCGGTGACGCCGTCGGAGCGCTCGACGCGGGCCTTGCTGGCCGCCTCCTCGCCACCCGCTTCCATGACGAGGCGGATCGGCGTCGTGTCGAAGACCGGTGCCTGCGCCCGAAAGGCGAAGCGGCGGGCCGACGGATCGCCGGAGCCTTGTGCCTCCGCCTCGTCGATCATCCCGTGGCAGAGCTTCGTCGCCATCAAGGGGCCGTGGACGACAAGACCGGGATAGCCCTCAATGGTACGGCAGAAGTCCCGATCCCAATGGATCCGGTGGCCGTTATGGGTGAGCGCGGAGTAGAAATACAGCTCCATGTCCGGATGGACGAAATAGCCTTTCGGCACGGGATCGGCCGGCCCGCGCAGCGCCGTTTCGGCGAGACCGCGATCACGGTAGACGACGGTCTGGATCTCGTCGATGGCGTTTGCGCCGTCTTGCGTGATGGCGTGGGTGACGGTGACGAAGCACAGATCGCCGCTCTTGCCGGTCTTGAAGTCGACGGCGGCGATGATCGAGCGCCGCGTCGCCGGGGTGCCGGGCCGCAGCGGCCGGTGGACCGTCACGTCGCCTGCCGCCCACATGCGCCGGTGGAACGGCGCCGGCGGCAGGAACAGGCCGAGGCGCTCGTGTCCGTCCTCGCCGGCATCGGCGATGGGATAGCCGTGGTTGAAATAGGCCCAGTGCCAGGTCGGCGGCAGGCCTTGTGCGGGCATCGGGCGGCCAAGCAGCGTCGCGAGCTTGATCGCCGTTTCCGGCGCCATGCTGTCCGTGACCTCCCGCTCACGGCCGACATAGGCTTCGCACTCGGCGCGGACCGCTTCGTTCATGCGCTGGTTCTCCATCAGATCGTCCGGCCACCATCGATTTCGAGGATGGAGCCGGTGAGGAATTGGGCCTCGTCGGAGGCGATGCCCTCACCGAAATCGGCCGCCGCGCCGGTGACGAGACAGCGTTTTCCTTCAAGCCGCATGATGATCCTCCCATGTGGTGAGGCGACGGTAGGCCTCTCCGCCATCGGCTGTCCAATAGGCGGGCCGCCGGAGCGTCATAGGCGGCTACTCTGGCCCGGCCGGAAACTCCGCCTGCCAGATGCCCCGGCGCACGAGGTCGGCGATCACCTTCCGGCAATAGGTCTCGATCGCGCGCGTCGCGGCGGTGGCCCGGGTCTTCGCCGAGCGGACGAGATAGACCGGCCTGCGCATGCGCGGCTCGACGATCTGGCTCCCGACGAGACGGCCCATCTCGACGAGGTCGTGGACGGCGGCGGGCGACAGGATGGTATGGCCGCTGCCGCGGGCGACGAGCGCCTTGATCTGCTGCAGCGAATCCATCTCGGTGACGACCCGGGGCTCCAGCCGCGCGCCCTTGGCGATACGGTCGATGAGGATCCTCAGCCCATGGCGGCGCGACGGCAGAACGAGGTCGAGTTGCATGACGGCGGCCAGCGGCACCGGCGCGCCCGGCGGCGTCTCGAAGGGCCAGTCGTCGGCTGCGGCGTAGAACCAGAGGTCCTCCATCACGATCAGCTCGGAGGCGCAGTCGCCGATCCCGTCCTCGTCATAGAGCAGCGCGAGATCGATCTCGCCGGACTTCACCCATTCCTTGATGTGGCCGCTCATTGCCTCGGTGGCGCAGAAATGGACGCGTGGCATCTCCACCCGCACGGTCTCTGCGAGCGGGATCGACAGGGCCATCGAGACCGAGGCCGGCAGGCCGAAATCGACCCGTCCCGAGGGCTCGCTGGAGACGGCCCGCACTTCCTCCTCGGCCGTTTCGAGGAGGTCGGCGATGCGGCAGGCATGTTCGTAGAGCCGCTGTCCCGCCTCGGTGGGCATGACGCCGCGAGCGGTGCGGGTCAGAAGTTCGGTGCCGAGATGGCCTTCGAGGTTGCGGGTCTGCTGGGAGAGCGAGGGCTGGGCGACGCCCAGAACGCGCGCCGCCTCGCTCATCGAGCCGCTCTCGACGATCTGCCGGAAATAGGCGAGCTGGCGCGAATCCATGACGCTCCTCGGTGATAGGATCATCCTATTGGTAGAGGGCGCCGAAGCTATTTGTACAGTCGCCCCATCTTTCGGCATCCTCGCTCGTGACAACGAGAGGATAATTCATGCGCGATCTCGAAGGCCTGACCGTGGTGTCGGTCGAGCATGCGGTGGCAGCGCCCTACGCCTCGGTGAAGCTTGCCGATGCGGGGGCCCGCGTCATCAAGGTGGAGCGGCCGGAGGGTGATTTCGCGCGGGGCTACGACAAGCTGGCGGCCGGCAACAGCGCCTATTTCGTCTGGCTCAACCGCGGGAAGGAATCGATCGCTCTCGATCTGAAGGACGAGGCCGACAAGGCGGTGTTGGCGAAGCTGATCGAGAAGGCCGACATCCTCATCCAGAATCTCGGCCCGGGGGTAATGGAGCGGCTGGGCTTCGGCATCGACGCCCTGCTGGCCCGCCATCCGAGCCTCATCGCCTGTTCGATCTCCGGCTACGGCTCGGAAGGGCCGCGCGCCTCGCAGAAGGCGTACGATCTCCTGATTCAGGCGGAAAGCGGTCTTTCTGCGATCAACGGCACGCCGGAAGGGCCGGCCCGCGTCGGCGTCTCGGTCTGCGACATCGCGGCCGGCATGACCGCCTATCAGGCGATCCTCGAGGCCCTCATCGGCCGGGCGTTCAACGGCAAGGGCCGGCATGTCGAGGTGTCCCTCTATCACGCCATGGCCGACTGGATGAACGTGCCTTATCTGCAGCACCGCTATGGCGGCAAGACACCGCAGCGCCAGGGACTGCGGCACCCGACCATCGCCCCCTACAGCGTCTTCGACTGCGCCGACGGCAAGGCGCTGTTGCTCTCGGTCCAGAACGACCGGGAATGGGCCAGGCTTTGCGCGGCGCTCGGCGCGCCGGAGATGGCAGGTAAGGGCGGCTTTGCGACCAATGACGAGCGGGTCAGGAACCGCCCCGAGACGGACGGCTTCGTCGGCGGCGAACTCGCCAAGCGCGACCGGGAGGCGAACATCGCGCTTCTGACCCAAGCCGGCATCGCCATCGGCCGCCTCTCCGACATGGAGGACGTCGTCCAGCATCCGCAGAACCGCTTCGTCGAGGTGCCGACCCCGACCGGTCCCCTGCAGCTTCTCGCTCCGGGCGCCGTCGTCAGCGGAGAGCAAGCCGTGGCCTATGGCAAGGTCCCGGAGGTGGACGAGCACGGCGGTTCGATCCGCGCCGAACTCGGCTTTGCCGACCGGCAGTGAGACACTGGGGCCGACGGGCCGGCACCGATCACCTCTTTGCGTGATCATTCGGCACGTCAATCCGTTGACGTTCCGCGCGGCCAGCATTGAAGCAGTGTGAGGCGCGGATGCTATGATCGGACCATGCGCAATCTCGACCTGTTCTCGCTCTCGCTCTTCGTCGCCATCTGCGAGACCCGCAGCATCAGCCGCGCGGCGGAGCGGATGAACATCGTCGTCTCGGCCGCGAGCCGGCGCGTCGGCCTGCTCGAACACGAGGCGGGACTTCCCCTTCTGATCCGCCGCCCGCACGGCGTCGAGCCGACGTCTGCCGGGCTCATCGTCCTGCGCTATGCCCGCGACGTGATGCATCTCGGGCAAAAGGTCGAGGCGGAGCTGGAAGACCATCGCTCCGGAGCGAGCGGAACGATCCGGGTCTATGCCTCGAGCTCCGTGCTGGTCGAATGCCTCGCCGCCGATCTCGCGGCATTCGCCAAAGAACAGCCCGCGATCAAAATCGATCTGGAGGAAAGACCGAGCGTCGATACGCTCGAAGCGCTCTACCGCAAGCAGGCCGATGTCGGCGTCGTCGTCGCCGGCAGCGATACCGACGGTCTTGCAACCCATCCCTATGCCCACGACGCCCTGGCCGTTGCCATGCCCTGCGACCACCACCTGGCCGGCCGGGACGAGGTCCGCTTCCAAGAGCTCTTCGACGACGACCACATCGCGCTGGAGCCCGGTACCGCCGTCCACCGCCTGCTCGCCGATCAGTCGCGGGCCCATGGACGCGGGCCCCGGGTTCGCGTGCAGGTGCGCAGCTTCGAGGTGATGTGCCAGATGATCGGCCAGGGGCTCGGGATCGGCATCCTGCCACGACGGGCCATCGGACCGCTTGCCAGCGCCCTCGGCCTCTCGCTCGTGCCGCTGGCTGAGCCATGGGCCGAGCGCCGCTTCATCATCTGCATCCAGGAAGCCGAAGCCCCGAACGCCTCGACCGCCCGGCTGATCGCCTTTCTGAAGGACCGGGCCGTCCAGCACGCGTGCGCTCCCGGCTGACGAGGGTTCCATGCATGACCCCAACGAGTTTCCCGGTTTCTCCTTCGGAGAAATCTGCCGACGCTGAATTCTCATTCCCAGAGGTCGCATTTGCCCATAGGCTGAACAGGCCCAAGAAACAGGCAGCACAAGGTGCCTTGCTTCATGCCTTTCGCCGCGCTCCCGCAATGGACAGACCTGACGCCTGACCGGCGGGTCGTTGCGGCCGAGCGTTGCCGGGCTGCGGGCGCCGACCTTGACGACGCCTTCCGGCTGTTCGTTGAGCGGGAAGAACAGAGAGACGAAGCTCCGCCGGCCGCGACGGTCGCAGGCCGTCCGCTCGCCGGACTTGCCTACGCCGCAAAGGACATGTTCGATCTCCTCGGGCGTGCTCCACTCTGCGGGCTCGAGGAGACATTCTCCCAACCGCCGCGCCAAACCGCCACGATCCTGCGCCGATTGGATGCGGCCGGCGCGGCGCGGGTCGGACTGACGCAGATGACGCAGCTCGCCTTCGAGCCCTCCGGCATCGGCACGGCCCTCAACCCCTGGAACCCCGATTTCGCGACGGGCGGCTCGTCCTCCGGTTCCGGCGCGGCCGTTGCGAGCGGCGCGGCCTTCATGGCGATTGGATCGGATACGGCGGGCTCCGTCCGCATCCCCGCGAGTTGCTGCGGCGTCACGGGCTGGAAGCCATCTGTCGGCCTCGTCCCTGATGGCGGAGCAATGGTTCTGAGCCCTAGCCTCGACACGATCGGCCTGCTTGGCCGCGGTGCGGCCGATATCCTGCACGTCGCCTCCGGCCTTGGGCTATTCGACGGCGATCAGGCCACCGACGTCGAGCCCCGCGACGTCGGAAGCAGGAGGATCGCCGTCGCGACGGACCTTCTGGAGCGCTGCGAGGCGTCGGTTCGCGCCGCCTGCGAGGATGGAATCGCAATCTTTCGGGCGCTGGGCATGGCGACCATCGGCTCGGTCGGGAGCCCCGCGATCGACGAAAACGGAGCGGCTGCGCTTCGCGTTCTCGGCGCTGAAGCCGCACGAATCCTCGGCTCCATCCCCGAACTCGCCGCGAAGGAGCCAGCCCTCGCCCGCCGCATCGCTAGCGGGTTTTCGGTTGACGACGACGCGCTTCGCCGGGACCTCGACGCCAGAACCGCCGCACGCTCGGCCTTTCTGGGCGCCGTTTTCGGCGAGGCGGATGTCCTCGTCACCCCAGCCATGGCGATCCGTACGCCGCGGCTCTGCGACGTCGACCCTTCTGCGCCGGGATTTTCCGGGCGAACCCTTTATGCGCTCAGCGCCTTCACGCGCTTCGCCAATTATCTCGTCCTGCCGGCCCTCGTCGTCCCGACCGGTTTCGACGACCGTGCCATGCCGGTCGGTCTGCAGATCGTCGGCCGCCCCGGCCGGGATCGCGCCCTGTTGCAACTCGGCGCGGCGTTCCAGGCGCAATCGTCCTGGCACGGCCGCGTGCCGCCTCTGGCCCGCCCCATCCTCGAAGCCACGGAAAGCCTCTTCCCATGAGCTCCGCTGCCCTGTCCGATCTTCGCGTCCTCGACCTCACCCGCGTGCGGGCCGGCCCGACCTGTTGCCGCATCCTCGCCGATTTCGGTGCCGACGTGATCAAGGTCGAGGCGCCCGCCGGCGTTGATCCCAATGCCAAGATGAGCGGTGAGCGGCATGGCTACGACATGCTCAATCTCCACCGCAACAAGCGTTCGCTCACGCTCAATCTGAAGAAGACCGAGGGCCGAGCCCTGTTCATGCGGCTGGTGCGCGATGCCGATGTGGTTGTCGAGAATTTCCGCCCCGACGTGAAGGAGCGGCTCGGCATCGCCTACGACGATCTGAAGGCGGAAAATCCCCGCGTCATCCTCGCCTCGATCTCCGGCTTCGGCCAGACCGGCCCCTACCGGATGCGCGCCGGCTTCGACCAGATCGCGCAGGGGATGGGCGGGCTGATGGGTGTCACCGGCCTGCCCGGCCAGGGGCCGGTGCGTGCAGGCATCGCCGTCGCGGATTCGACCGCCGGCATCTACGCCGCCTGCGGCATTCTGGTGGCGTTGGCCGAGCGCGAGCGATCGGGCGAAGGCCAGTGGCTGCACACCTCGCTGCTGGAATCGATGATCGCGATGATGGATTTCCAGGCCGCGCGGTATCTGATCGACGGCGAGGTGCCGGGCCAGGCGGGCAACGACCACCCCTATTCGACCCCCATGGGCGTCGTCGAAACCGCCGACGGCCACGTCAACATTGCCGTCGGCGGCGAGAGCCAGTGGGCGCCGTTCTGCGCAGCGATCGGCCGGCCCGAACTCGCTGAAGACGAACGCTTCGCAACACAAGCCGACCGCTTTGCCAACCGGCCCACCCTGACGGCACTCCTGAAGGAGATCTTCGTCGAGAAGCGCTCCGAAGATTGGCTTGCGATCCTCGAAGACCACGGCGTGCCCTGCGGCCCGATCAACGGCATTGACGCCGTCTTTGCTGATCCGCAGGTGCGACATCTTGGTGTCGCAAAACCGCTGACGCATCAGGCGCGCGGCCCGATCAAGGTCGTTGCGACCCCGATCACCATGAGCCGGACACCCTCGTCGATCCGCACACCTTCTCCGGACCCCGGCGAACATACGGACGAGATCCTCGCCGAAGCCGGGCTGTCGAGTGACGAAATCGGCGACCTCAGGGCGAAGGGAGCGATCTGACCATGCCCATCGATCTACACAAAGATGGCCACGCGGCCACGCTCACCATCGACAACGAACGCCGCCGCAACGCTGTGGGGCTGGCGATGTGGCGGGCGATCCCGGAGCGCATCGCCGAAGCTTCCGCCGATCCGGACATTCGCGTCGTCATTCTCGAAGGCGCCGGCGAGCTCGCCTTTTCCGCCGGGGCAGACATTTCGGAATTCGTCACGGTTCGATCCAGCCCGCAGAATGTTGCCGCCTACGAGCACGCGGTCGAGGCGGCGCTCGAAGCCGTCGCGAATTGTCCCAAGCCGACCATCGCGGCGATCCGCGGCATCTGCTTCGGTGGCGGGTTCGAACTGGCACTCGCCTGTGACCTGGGGATCGCTGCGGAGGGTTCGACCTTCCGCATGCCCGGCACGCGCCTCGGTCTCGGCTATGCCTATTCGGCCGTGGAGATGTTCGTCGCCCGGCTTGGCCAGGCCGCGACGGCCGAAATCCTCTTCACCGGCGAGGTCTTCGATGCCGCCGCCGCCCAGCGCCTCGGCGTCGTGCAGAAAGTCTTTGGCAAGCCGGACTTCGAGGCAGAGCGCAACGCCCTCGTCGAAACGATCTCCACCAATGCCCCGCTGACCTTGCTGGCCGCCAAGCGCGCGCTGATCGAGCTGTCGCGCCCCCATGCAGAGCGTGACAAGGCCGCCGTCGACGCCCTCGTCGCGGCCTGTTTTGCCAGCCCCGACTATGCCGAGGGCCGCGCGGCCTTCGCCGAAAAACGCCAACCGCTCTTCAAGGCCGCTGCCGGGACGGCCGAACCGAGAGTGCAATCCGACCCCGGTGTGAAAAAGGTGACGCCATGATGAGACGCAGCATTCTTCGCCATTCGCTCGCGGCAGCCGCCGTCCTCGCCGCCGCCATGCTCCCCATGCGGGCCTATGCCGTCGGACCGGAGCCGAAACCGCTCGACAAGCCGGTCGAGCTCACCGTCGGCTACCAGAAGGTCGGCCACCTCGCCCCGATCACCCTGATCTCGGACGAACTCGACAAGCTCGGCGTGAAGCTGAAGACGGTCGAGTTCGCCCGCTATGCCGATGCGCGCACCGCGCTTCTGTCGGGCTCGCTCGATATGGCGACGGTCGGCCCGGCCGATCTCGCCATCGCGCTGTCGCAAGGAGCCACCGACATCGTCGGCATCATGGGCGTTGGCTCGTCGAAGAAATACGTCATCGGCCGCAAGGGTGTGAAGCTGGACAGCTGGGCCGACCTCAAAGGCAAGACGGTCGCGATCGCGCCGGGCTCCGCCGTCTGGTTCCAGTTCGCCGCGACGCTGATCGAGGCGGGCGTTCCCTATGACAGCTTCAAGGCGGTCAACATCCAGGGCGGTGGCGCCAATTTCGATCAGGCGCTGAAGAAGGGCGAGGTCGACGCCATCGTCACCTGGGAGCCGTTCGAATCCATCCCGGTCATCGAGGGCTACGGTTATTTCGCCAAGAATCTCGAATACAGCCGGTCCAAGGCCGTCGGTGCCGAGCTCGGCATGCTGGTCGCGACCAAGAATGCGGTCGAGAACAAGCGCGGCGCCGTCGAGCGCTTCGTCTGGGCCTATCTCAACGCGCAGGAAAAGCTCGCCAAGGATCCAGAAGCCTTCGCCGCCGCCTATGCCAAGCTGACCGGTCTTGCGCCCGACGTCGCCAAGGAGGCCGCCAAGCCGATCACGCTCGGTTCGGTGATCACGCCGGAGCAGATCGAGAGCCAGGCCAAGGCCTTCGCCGATCTCGGCGTCATCCAGAAGGACGTCTCGGGCGACATCGCCAAGCACTGGGACGCGTCCCTCGTCAAAGAAGCCCAGGGAAAGTAACGCCCACCTTCTCCCCGGCGCACCGGCGTCGGGGAGTGTCGCCGGACCCGGCGCCCCAGATCCTATGCACGCGCAGACCGTACGTATCCCAGGAGCGATGCCATGACAGACACCTCCGTCAAGCAGGCTGGCAGCCGTCCCGCCGGCATGGCCGCGCCCGGCAGTCGCGCCCTCGGAAGCACGCTGCCCCGCATCCTCGTGAACAGCGGTCTTGCCCAGATCGTGCTTGCGCTGATCCTGCCGGTGGCCATCGTAGCCATCTGGCAGCTCGCCGGAACCAACGGCTCGCTGTTCGGCGGTGTGCTGCCGACGCCGGATCGGGTGGTGTCAGCCTGGTGGATCTGGGCCTTCGGCCCCAAGGGCATGGGGCTCAACCCCTATAGCGGCACCTGGCTCGCCAATGTGATCTTCTCCACCCAGCGCGTCGCTCAAGGCTTTCTGGTCGCGATCCTGGTTGGTGTTCCCGCCGGCATCTGGATCGGCTGGAGCCGCCTCGGCGCCCAGATCCTCGACCCGACGGTGCAGATGCTGCGGCCGATCCCGATCACCGCCTGGCTGCCCTTCTCGCTGGCCGTCTTCGGCATTTCAGGCTTCAGCGCGATCTTTCTCATCGCCCTCGGCGCCTTCTATCCGATCGTCATCAACACCACACAAGGCGCCCGCCATGTGGAGCGCAATCTCGTGCGCGCCGCGCTGATGATGGGTGCGGGCCGTTTCGACATCCTGCGCCGGGTGGTGCTGCCGGCCGCCCTGCCCTCGATCTTCACCGGCCTCAGGATCGGCCTCGGCATCGGCTGGACCGCGGTCATCGTCTCGGAGATGATCGCAGTGAAATCCGGCCTCGGCTATGTCCTGTGGGACGCCTATTACGTCGGCCGCATGGACGTCGTCATCGCCGACATGGTGTCGATCGGCGTGATGGGCCTCCTGTCGGACCAGCTGATCCTCCTCGCCGAACGCTGGGCGCTCTCCTGGCGTCTTGCCGGCGCCCGCTGAGAGAGACGAACATGGCTGAAATCACCCTTCGCCAGGTCGCCAAGACCTATTTCTCGGCAGTGCCCGTCCGCGCCCTCGACAGCGTCGACCTCGACATTGCCGAGGGGGAGTTCGTGGCGCTGCTCGGGCCGTCCGGCTGTGGCAAGTCCACGCTCCTCAACATCCTCGCCGGCTTCGAGGGAGCGAGCGAGGGCTCCGCCCTGATCGACGGCGGCGCCATCGGCAAGCCCGGCCCCGACCGCGGCGTCGTCTTCCAGGAAGCAGCCCTGTTTCCCTGGCTGACCGTCTGGGAAAATGTCGTCTTCGGCCCGAAGATGCAGGGTGTTCCACGCTCAGACTACGAGGATCGCGCGAGGGAAATGCTGGCGACCGTCGGACTGAAGGACTTCGCCCAGTCCTATCCGGCGCAGCTGTCCGGCGGCATGCGCCAGCGTGTCGGCATCGCCCGGGTGCTGGTCATGCAGCCCCGTGCCCTGCTGATGGACGAGCCCTTCGGCGCGCTTGACGCGCAGACCCGCATGGCGATGCAGGAGCTGCTTCTCACCGTCTGGGAAAAGCTCAACACGACGGTGGTCTTCGTCACCCACGACATCGACGAGGCGATCCTGCTGGCCGACCGGGTCTGCGTGATGACGGCAAGGCCGGCCCGCATCGGCCGGGAAATCCCGATCGCGCTCCCTCGTCCCCGCTCGATCGACGACCTGACGACGCCCGAATTCACCCGCTACAAGGCCGAGATCATGGCCGAGATGCGCAGCGCCCACCGGCAGGCGGAGACTACCGCAGCATGAGCAATCCCCGGATTCCCTACCGCATGTCGAGCGAGCGCCCGGCGCTGCCAACGATGGACGGCAAACGCATCCTCGTCAATCTCGTCGTCAACGTCGAGAACTGGCAGTTCGACCAGCCGATGCCGCGCACCATCATCACCCCGCCGCATGGCCGAGAGACGGTACCCGACGTGCCGAATTTCTCCTGGGCCGACTACGGCATGCGTGCCGGCCTGCCGCGCATCCTCAAGCTCTTCGCCGATCGCGGCCTGCCCGCTTCCACCTCCATCAATGCCGGTGTCATCGCCGCCTATCCGCAGGCCGCCGAGGCGATGCGCAATGCCGGCTGGGAGTTCATCGGCCATGGCCTCCACCAGCGCGCGCTCAACCATTCCGGCACCGGCGAGGCGGAGCTCGTCGCCGAGACGATCCGGCTGATCCGCGACTTCACCGGCGCGCCGGTGCGCGGCTGGCTCAGCCCCGGCCTGCGCGAAAGTCTCGAGACGCCGGAAATCCTCAAGCAAAGCGGCGTCGACCATGTCTTCGACTGGGTGGTGGACGACCTGCCCTCCTGGATCGACACCAGCGAAGGCCCGCTGATGGCTATGCCCTACAATCTCGAGATCAACGACTCCATCGTCTATGCCATCGAGAAACACGCCACCGGCGAGATGCTGAACCGCCTGACCCGGACGCTCGAGCTGTTCCGCACCGAAGCCAGCGACAATCCCCGCGTCCTGGCGATCGGCCTCCATCCGCATCTCCAGGGCGTGCCGCATCGCCTGCAGGAACTCGCCGACATGGTCGATCTTCTGCGTAGCTGCGATGACGTGCTGTTCACCACGGGCTCGGCAATCGCCGACTGGTACGCTACGGCCGAGCCGGCGCCCGGTCGCGTCGATGGAGAGGCCTGATGGACCTGCAGCTTGCCGGAAAGCGCGTCCTGGTCACAGGCAGCTCCAAGGGCATCGGCTTTGCCATTGCAGACCTCTTCGCCGCGGAACGAGCGGCTGTCACCATCGTCGGCCGTGACGAGGCGAGGCTGGATGCGGCGAGAGACCGACTCGCCGCCCATGGAACCACGATCACTGCCCATGCCTGCGACGTCGGCGATGCGGCTGCCCGCAAGGGCCTGATCGAGATCGCCGGCGATATCGACATCCTCGTCAATTGTGCCGGGGCGATCCCCGGCGGCGATCTCTTCGCGCTGCCGATCGAGACCTGGCAGGAGTCCTGGCAGCTCAAAGTTTTCGGCTACATCGACCTGACCAGGCTCGCGCTGGAAGGCATGAAGACGCGCGGCAGCGGCACGATCGTCAACATCATCGGCGATCTCGGCCGCGCACCGCGCTTCGACTATGTGTGCGGTTCCACCGCCAATGCCGCGTTGATCGCCTTCACCGAGGCGGTCGGGGCCAAGAGCACAGACTGGAACGTCCGGGTCTTCGGGGTGAACCCGTCCGGCACGAAAACCGATCGGGTGGTTGAGGTGGCACGCAAGAGGGCCGAAAGCGCGCTGGGAGACCCGGAGCGCTGGCCCGAGATCCTGTCGAACCTGCCCTTTGGCCGCCTCGCGGAGCCGGACGAGATCGCCCGCATGGTCGTGATGCTGGCCTCGCCGCTGGCAGGCTATCTGTCAGGCACCGTCGTCGACGTCGATGCGGGGCTGCGGCACCGAAAGTGAGGCAGCAGACGCCAGAGTGTCGACCTGATCCCAGAGTGTCCTGTCGAATGCCTCGCGCTCATCAAGACTGTCTCACCGACCCTGTCGGCACCCCCGCCACCGATCACGCTCTCACATAGGCCCAGCCATCTTCCTGCCTGCGGACGAGATGAAGGATCGCAGCAGGCACGCGAACGAGCCCCTCTCGGGGATCGCGCCCCAGCCTCTTCAGCGTGTTCGAGCACAGAACGAGATGGCCGTCCGTGTCATCGGGCGCATCGAGGGCGGCGGCGACGGCGCCGGCATTGACGACGATCTCGATCGCGGCGTCCGGCACCTCGCGGATGAGGTTCCGGGTGTTGGAGCGCGCGCGTTCCAGCGAGGCTGCGTCCACGGCGTGAATGACGACCTTCATATGCCTTCTCCGTCGATGCCGCCCATCGCCGCCGAGATCCGATCCGCAGCCGCCTCCTGAGCGGTGTCTTCATGGACACGGTCGCGGCTGCGCCGACCCATCGGCTCGTCATGCACGACCCGCGCCGGCGAACCGCCCATGACGAGGATGCGATCCGAAAGATAGGTGGCTTCGCGAATGTCATGGGTCACGAAAAGGACGGCGAGTTCCCGCTCGGACCAGATGCCCAGCAGCTCGTCCTGAAGGTGCCTTCGGGTCAGGGCGTCGACCGCGGAAAACGGCTCGTCCATCAGGACGATTTTCGGCCGCACGGCGAGCGCCCGGGCGATGCCGACGCGCTGGCTCTGGCCGCCGGAGAGGTCCGATGGCCAGCGATCGCGATAGCCCAGCATGTTGACCAGTGTCAGAACCTCGTCGACACGGGCGGATCGCTCGCCTTTCGACAGGCCGAGCCCCTCGATCCCGTAGGCGATGTTGTCGCCTACCGTTCGCCACGGCAGGAGCCGGCTGTCCTGAAACACGACGGAGCGTCGCCGGCTTCCCTCGGCCCGTTCGACGTCCAGATGAAGGCGTCCGCCATCCAGCGGCAACAGGCCGGCCAGACAACGCAGCACCGTCGACTTGCCGACGCCCGATCCGCCAACGAGCGAGACGAATTCGCCCGCCCGCAGCGACAAATCAAGGTCGGAAAACACCGGCGAAGCGCCCTTGCGATAGCGATAGCTCGCCTTCTCGACGCCAAGCACCACCGGACGCGAGGTCTGTTCCGTCACGGCGTGCGAACTCAAGCTGGCCTCCATCGCAGCAGCCATCCTTCCATGAGGGAGAAGGCGAAGTCCATCAGCCCGTAGATCAGGGAGATGATCAGCATGTAGACGACGACCGCGTCATAGGCGCCGACGCCGGCGGCCGCGTTCATCTCCTGGCCGATGCCGGGGACGCCCAAAAGCTCGGCGGCGATCAGCGTCATCCAGGCCTGCCCGACGCCGGTCCTTATACCGGCCAGAATGCCGGAGGCCGCGCCCGGCAGCGTGATGGCGAATGTCACGTCATAGAACCGGTTGCGGCCGAAGGCACGCGCCAGCTCGTAAAAGCGCGGATCAACATTGCGGACCGCGGAATAGGTCGCGAAGTAATTCACCCAGAAGACGCCGATCGAAATGACGAAGGCCGCGCCGGCATGGCTAACCTGGAACCACGCAATCGCGAAGACCACCCAGGCGAGCGGCGGGATCGGGCGAAGAATCCGGGCGAGCAGCCGCTGCATGTCGTCGAAGACGCGGTTGACGGCAGCCAGGAGACCAACGACGAGGCCGAGAACTGTCCCCATCGACAGGCCCCAGGCGTAATGGATGAGGCTCGATCCGACCGCCGGAAACAGCCGCCCGCTCTCGATCTCACCCCGCAGAGCGGGAAAGATAGCGGATGGATCCGGCAAGGTGCCGCGCGGCGCCCAGTTGAACTCATAGGCGAGCTTCCACACGCCGACGAACACCACCAGACCGGCGAGGCCGAGGACAAGCCGCCGGGCGTGCATCAGCAGATTGCCGGTCTGGACGGAGGGCTCGCGCTCGGCCGATTTTCCTGCCGGGGCGTGAATCGCGGACATGCGTTTCACTGGGCCGCGGCGTCAGGCTTTGCCGGCGCCCCCTGCCCGTCCTTCGCCGGCAGCCGATCATAGAACGAGGTGTCGATCAGCTTTTCGACGTCGACGTCTTCGCGCAGCGTGCCCTCAGCTTTCTGGAAGTCGCGCATGGCGATGGTGCCATCGACGATCTTGTTCGGATCGGCGACGAAGGACTGGCGCGAGCGGTCGAGCGCCTCGCGCACGACCTCCAGCGGCAACCGCCCGCCACCGACATATTTAGCCACGGCCTCTGCCGCGCCCGGCGCCTTGTCGCGGAGCGCCTCGGTCGCGTCGCGCTGCGCGGCGACCATGGCTTCGACCACCTCGGGATGATCCTTGATCAGCGAACTGCGAACCGCGAGGACGGCACCGGGCTGGCCGGGAAACATCTGAGACCCGGACGCCAGAACCTTCGCGTCCGCATCGCGCGACAGTGCCAGCGACACGGCCGGCTCCAGAATGGCCGCTCCGTCCACCGCCCCGGTCAGGAGCGCCTGCTGCACCTGTGCCGCGCCCTGATGGATGATCTCGATGTCGTCGATCGAAGCACCGAGCTGCTTCGTCAGCCAGTATTTGAGGACGGTGTCGGGCACCGAACCGGTCGGAAAGGTCGAGATCCTGGCTTTGCGACCGTACTTCGCGGCAAATTCGGAGAAGGTCTGTTTCTCCACGCCGCCAGCGGCGAAGCTGGCGAGGTCGCCGACGGCGACGAAGCTGATCTGTTCGACGATATTCGATGCGACGACCTTGATGTCGGCGCCCCGCGCCGAAGCGACCATGGCCGGACCGATGCCGAAATAGGCCGCATCGAGTTGCCCCGCGAGGAGAGCCTGCACCATTGCCGGCCCTTCCTGGAATTCGACCAGATCCGGCTCGATCCCGGCTTTTTCAAAGGCGCCGTTCTCCAGCGAAACGAACAACTGCGCGTCCGGGAGAATCGGAAGGTAACCGATCTCGACCGAGACCTGTTCCTGAGCATGAGCAGCGCTGGCGGCAAAAAGGCCGGCTGTGAGCGCGACGATCTGGAGGATACGGTTCATGAGGGCTTCCGCCTTTCGAACGAGACTTTCCGATTGGCCGTTATCTGAAGCGTCGGAGGGCGAGAAGCGAGCAACGAACGTCCGAATTGCGGCCGATGATTGGGAAATTATGCTGATGGGCGGCTGCAACCGCCAGGCGGACGGCGACCGATGGTTCTCCCAGACGGCTCGCCTGCCGGCGGATGCGAAACGCCGTGTGAGCGGCTGCCAGTACGAGAGGCACCAGAGTAACCATAGAGTAACCATCCCATCACGATTTGACTCCCAAAACGTTTTGGGTCATTTTTCCGAAACGTTTTGGGAGGAACGATCCTGGCCAATCTGAAGACACTCGCGCAAACGCTCGGCCTGTCGATCACGACGGTGTCGCGGGCTCTCGACGGTTACTCCGACGTTTCGGAAAAGACCCGCCAGCGCGTTCGTGCAGCTGCGGATGCCGCCGGATATCGCCCCAATGCCGCCGCGCGCCGGCTGCGCCGCCAACGCGCCGAAGTCGTCGCCCTGATGCTGCCGACCGACCCCGGCCATTTCGGTCCGCCGGTCTTCCTGGCGATGCTCGGCGCCTGCGCCGAGCGGCTCGCGGCGGATGGCCTCAGTCTGATGATCGCGCCCGTCGCCCGCGGCCAGAGCGAGCTCGATCTGTGCCGCCGGCTGGTCGACGGCGGCCGCGTCGAGGCGCTGATCCTGGTGCGAACGAAGCGGGACGACGAGCGGGTGGCCTTTCTTCAGGATCGCGGCATCCCCTTCGTCACCCACGGACGCACCCGCTCGCCGACGCCGCATGCCTTCGTCGACGGCGATGGCCGCGAGGCTTTCGCTCGCGCCACGTCCCTCTTTGCCGCCGACGGTCACAGCGGCATCGCCCTGATCTCCGCTCCGGGGGAATACAATTTCGCTCACGAACGCCGGTGCGGCTGGCAGGAGGCGATGAGCGCCCTTCATCTGCCGACCGACCTCCTCGAGGAAACGTCGCCGACGGAACAGGGTGGCTTCGACGCCGCGCTGCGGCTCCTCGCCAGGCCGCAGGCGCCCACCGCGATCCTCTGCGCCACCGACGAAATGGCCGTCGGTGCCCTGCGCGCCCTCAGATGCCAGCCGGCCGGCCGCGACATCTGCCTGATCGGCCATGACGACCTGCCCACAGGCGCCTTCACCGATCCGCCGCTGACGACGATGCGCATGGCCGGCGATGCGGTCGGCGACATCCTGGCGGCAAGCCTTCTCGGCGCGCTCGCGGGAGAGCCTGCGGAGAAACACCAGACGATGCTGCCGGTGGAATTCGTCCTGCGCGAAAGCCACTGGCGCCGCAACGAACCGGCAAGCGCCTCGGCCTTTGCCGGGATCTCCGAGCCCAGACCATCAACAGAGGAGGACCCCCGATGAAGAGACTGATGACGAGTGCAGCCGTTCTGGCCGGGCTGGTCGCGGCGAACGCCGCGGCCACCGGCCAGGCCCAAGCCGAGACGATCTTCCTGTCGACGCAGTTGCGGCCGATCGAGGAGGCCAGCGCCGTTCGCAACGACATCCTGAAGGGCGTCGATGCCCCGGTCGACTACGTCGTCGAGGAGCCGCCGCAGTTTGCCGTCCGCATGCAGGCCGAGACCGAGGCCGGCCAGCGCACGATCAGTCTCGTCGGGGCGCTGCACGGCGAACTGGAGCCGGTGTTCGAGGCGGGCGACCTGATCCCCCTCGACGATCTGGCGGCGAGCCTCGCCGATGCCGGGATCGCGCAGGATCTCCTGGCGCTCGGCAAGTATGGCACCGAGCACCAACAATATCTGCCCTGGATGCAGGCGACCTACGTGATGGCAGCCAACAAGCAGGCGCTGCAATACCTGCCCGAGGGCGCCAAGCTCGAGACGCTGACCTACGACCAGCTGATCGCCTGGGGCCAGGCGATGGAGGAGGCCACCGGCCAGCGCCGCATCGGCTTTCCGGCCGGACCGACCGGTCTGATGGCCCGCTTCTTCGAGGGCTACTTCTATCCGTCCTATACGAAGGGCGTGGTGCGGACCTTCAAGTCGGAGAAGGCGGTCGCGGCCTGGGAGAAGTTCAAGGACCTGTGGGCGGTGGTGACGCCGAACTCGACCAGCTATAACTTCATGCAGGAGCCGCTGCTCTCCGAGCAGGTCTGGGTCGCCTGGGACCATGTCGCCCGGCTGAAGGGCGCGATCAGCCAGCGCCCCGACGACTTCGTCGTCTTTCCCGCTCCCGCCGGACCGGAAGGACGCGGCTACATGCCCGTCGTCGCAGGTCTCGCCATCCCCAAGGACGCGCCGGACGTCGAGGGCGCCAAGACCGTCATCCGTCATCTCCTGAAGCCGGAGACCCAGGTCGTCACGGCCCAGACGGTCGGCTTCTTTCCGGTCGAGAGCGTCGACCTGCCGGACGACCTCGATCCCGGCGTCGCGGCAATCGCCACGGCCGTGCAGCAGACCCAGAGCGCGCCCGATGCGCTCGTGTCCCTGCTGCCGGTCGGTCTCGGCGACCGCGGCGGCGAGTTCAACAAGGTCTTCATGGATGCCTTCCAGCTGATCGTCCTGCGCGGCAAGCCGGTGGAGGCCGTGCTCGAGCAGCAGGCCGGCAAGCTCAGCGCCCTGATGGAAGAGACCAAAGCGCCCTGCTGGGCCCCGGACGCGCCGAGCGAGGGCGCCTGCCCGGTCGAGTGATCGATCGGATCAAGATCAAGGCATCGGCGCCGCTCGATACCGCGCCGATGCCTCTTCTCCTCTTCATAAACGAGGCATGATGCCGTGACCAAAGACCGGCTCTGGATCCCCTATCTCCTGATCGCGCCGTCGGTGATCTTCCTTGCCGCGCTCTTCGTCGTGCCGCTGGTGCAGACGGTTTGGCTCTCCGTCGCCTCGGATGCCGGGCCGTCGCTCGCCAACTATCAGACGATGTGGAACGACCTGAACTTCCGCGACGCGGTGGAGAACACCCTGCTCCTCACCGCTGTCGTGGTGCCGGTCCAGATCGCGCTGTCGCTGGCGATGGGCTCGATGGTCGCCAAGGTGGGGGCCGGCCGGGAGACCATCCTGTGGATCTGGACGATCCCGCTGGCGGTCTCCGATCTCGCCGCCGGCCTCGTGTGGCTGGCGATCCTCCAGAACAGCGGCTTCCTCAATACGGTGCTCTTCGAGATGGGCATCATCGAACGCCAGACCGCCTGGCTCACCTACGAGACGCCGCTCGCCTTGTTCGTGGCGATCGCCGTCGCGGAGATCTGGCGCTCGACGGCGATCGTCATGATCATCATCGTCATCATCATCATCATCATCATCATCATCATCATCATCATCATCATCATCATCATCATCA
>PACL01000055.1 GCA_002700095.1 Fulvimarina sp.
CCCGCCTCGCGAGGGAACCTGCGTCCCCCGCCGCTGGCGCGGAACCCGGTGGTCCGCCGTCTATAGATACGATCGATGCGCGCTCTCTCGCAATCTTGGACGAAAGCCTCATTTTCGGACCACCCGCCCGGACCGCCGAGAGAGCAGGTTCCCTCGCGAGGCGGGCGAAGGGCGGCCCGCCGGGCTCGGATCGGTTGCAGAGAGGACGTCATGATGCAGTGGATCTCCGACAATTCCGAGCTGATCAACGTTCTGGCCAATCTCGGCATGCTGGGGATCTGGGCGTTCTACCTGCAGATGCTGTGGTCGAGCTTCAGCCGCGACCGGCGGCCGCGACTGCTGATCACCCGCGGCATGCGGTCCAGCCTCGAAGCCCGCTGCCTCGTCACCAATATGAGCCGCGACACGATCTTCATCCGGAGCATCATCGTGATGCTCGAAACCCGAGGCGGCGAGTTGCGCTACCCGGTCACCGAGATCGAGGAAATCGAGAGCGCCGGCGATTCCGGCGACGTCAAGCAGCAGACCCGCCAGGGCCCGATCGCCTCCGGCGCCATGCGCGACCTCGGAAGCTTTGCCGCTATCGTCACCCATGTCCTCGACTATACCGGTCCGGGCGATCCGCCTGGTCCCCACAACGACTGGGACGGCCTGAAGGCCTTCACCATCTACATCATCGGCATCTACGGACCCGACGAGATCAGCATCGGCGCCAAGCGCAGCTACGACGTCGTCGACCGCGATGGCCAGATCAAGCTGAGCCCGCGCACCATCGACGCGTTGCAGATCCGCTCTTGGAAGGAACGGCGGGAGATCGACAAGATGCTGCGAGAGGATCTCTGACTGCGGCCGACCCTGCTCGTCCCGCGCGTCATGAGCCCTCTCAGGCCTCGACGAGCCGTTCTCCGGCGGGCGCCGGGGCGCCCCGGGCCGGCCTGCCTCGGCTGTTCGCCAGAGCCGGCGGCTGGATGAACCGGAGCCGGAGGGCGTTCGAGACGACGAAGACGCTGGACAGCGCCATGGCGCCGGCCGCCAGGATGGGCGACAGCATGACGCCCCAGATCGGATAGAGCGCGCCCGCCGCGACGGGGATGAGGGCGACGTTGTAGCCGAAGGCCCAGAACAGGTTCTGGCGGATGTTGGCCATCGTCCGCCGGCTGACCTCGAAGGCGCCGAGCACGCCGGTGAGATTGCCCGACATCAGGACGACGTCGGCACTCTCGATCGCGATGTCGGTGCCGCCGCCGACGGCGATGCCGACATCGGCGGCGGCCAGCGCCGGCGCGTCGTTGATGCCGTCCCCGACGAAGGCGACGGTGCGCCCGCCTTCCTGCAGGGACTTCACCGCCGCCACCTTGCCGTCGGGCATCACGCCGGCGACGACATGGTCGATGCCGAGCTCGGCGGCCACGGCCTCGGCCGCCGAGCGGACGTCGCCGGAGATCATCGCCACCTTGCGCCCTGCCCTGTGCAGCGCATCGACGACGGCGCGGGTTTCCTGGCGGATCGGATCGCTGACGGCGAGCACCGCCGCCGCGACCCCGTCGATCGCCACGAAGACCGGCGAACGACCGCCCCGCGCGAGTTTCTGTCCGCACGCCTCGAGCTCGCCCGGCGCGATGCCTTCCGCGGCGAGAAGACGCGCCGAACCGACGACCACCGCCCGGCCCTCGACCCTCGCCGCAACGCCGAGGCCGGGCCGCGAACGGAAATCCTCGGCGGGCGGGAAGGTCATGTCCCTGGTCCAGGCGCCGGCCAGAAGAGCCGCGGCGACGGGGTGTTCGGACAGCGCCTCGACCGCCCCGACCAGCCGCATCACCTCAGAGCGCCGAAAGTCCGGGGCGAGGACGAAATCAGTCAGCCGGGGCCGGCCCTCTGTCAGGGTGCCGGTCTTGTCGAAGGCGACGATGTCGGCCTCCGCCAGCGCCTGCAGCGCGTCGCCCCTGCGGAAGAGGACGCCGAGTTCGGCCGCCCGGCCGGTGCCGACCATGATCGCCGTCGGCGTCGCCAGTCCCATGGCGCAAGGGCAGGCGATGATCAGGACGGCGACCGCGGCGACGACGGCGTGGGACAGGCCGGCGTCCGGCGCGAAGGCCAGCCAGAGACCGAAGGTCAGCGCCGCCACCACGAGCACCGCCGGAACGAACACCATCGTCACCCGATCGACCAGCGCCTGGATCGGCAGCTTGGCGCCCTGGGCGTCCTCGACCATGCGGATGATCTGCGAGAGCACCGTGTCGGCGCCGACCTTCTCGGCCCGCATCACCAGGCTGCCCGCGCCGTTGACCGTGCCGCCGATCACCGGATCGCCCGGCCGCTTCTCCACCGGCGCCGGCTCGCCCGTCAGCATCGCCTCGTCGACGAGGCTCGCGCCCTCGCTGACCACGCCGTCGACGGCGATGCGCTCGCCCGGCCGCACGACCAGGAGATCGCCAACAACGATGTCTCCGATCGCCACGTCGGCGGGCCGTCCGTCCTTCAGGACCCGCGCCGTCTTCGGCTTCAGCCCGGCGAGCTTGCGGATGGCGGCGCCGGTGCGCCCCTTCGCCCGCGCCTCCATCAGCCGGCCGGCAAGGACGAAGACGACGATCACCGCCGCGGCCTCGTAATAGACGCCCCGCACCGCCTCCGGCAGCAGCGCGGGAAGGAAGGTCGCAGTGGCGGAATAGAGGAAGGCGGCCGAAGTGCCGAGGGCGACGAGGGAATTCATGTCCGGCGCGGCGCGCAGCAGCGCCGGGACGCCCTTGGCGTAGAACCGCCGGCCCGGACCGGCGAGCACGAGCGCCGTCAACAGGAACTGGGCATAGAGCTGCGCCGGCCCGCCGAAATTGCCATCGAGAAAGGCCCGGAAGGCGGGAACGAGATGGCCGCCCATGGCGAGGATGACGACAGGCGCCGCAAGAACGGCCGCGACGACGACCTCGCGCCGCAGCGCGGCCTGCTCGGTCGCCTGGCGCTCGTCCTGGCCGGCCGTGCCCGGCATCTCGTCACCGCGCAGCCTCGCCGGATAGCCGGCTTCGCCCGCGGCGGCGGCAATCGCCGCCGGCTCGACGGCACCGGCGATGTGGCGGACGAGGGCAGTGCCGGCAGCGAGATTGACGGACGCCTCGACGACGCCGGGCACCGCCTTCAGCGCCTTTTCCACGCGCCCGACGCAGGAGGCGCAGCTCATGCCCTCCACGACAAGCGTGAGATCGGCGACGCGCGCCGGATAGCCCGCCGTCTCCAGCGCGGCGACGACGGACGGCACGTCCGTCGTCCCGGCGAAATCCACCGTCGCGGTCCCGCGGGCGAGATTGACCCTGGCCGCGGAGACGCCCTCCACCCTCTGCAGGGCCGTCTCCACCCGCCGGACGCAGGAGGCGCAGGACATGCCTTCGATGGCGATCGTCAGCTTCGTCGGCTCGCTCATCATCGTGATCCCCGTTGTCGCAGCCGCTTCGAGCGGCGGCTTCGCCACAGACATCGGGTTTCCAGTCACTGGAAGGTCAAGGGCCGGCGCAAAAAAGCTGGCAGAGGTCAGGCGCGGCTGCCGGCAGCGACCGGCCGGTCTCAGCTGGCGGGGCTCAGGCGGCGGGTGCGGCCTGGTGGCCGCCGGCTTCGTGCCCGCCAGCCGGATCGGACCGGGCACGGTCCGCCTGGGTTGCTCCGTCGCCGCTCCCGCGCTTCTTCTCGTCGAGGGGGCAGACGGCGGGCGCGCCGCCGAAGTCGATCTCGATGGTCGAATGGTCGATCCCGAAGCGCTCGGCCAGAAGGGCCTTCGCCGCCGACTGGACATGCTTCGGCTCGGCACCCTCGTTCAGGCGGAGATTCATGGTGGCCAGCGGCTGGCCCGAGGTGATCGACCAGACATGGACGTGCTCGACGGCTGAGAGCCCATCCACCTCCCTCGCCAGCGTCGCGCAGATCTCGTCCGGATCGATGCCGCCGGGCGTTCCCTCCATCAGGATGTTCAGGGTGTTGGTCAGGAGCGTCCAGGCGCTCTTCAGGATGATCGCCGACAGGAGCATCGACAGGATTGGATCGATCGGAGTCCAGCCGGTGAAATAGATGGCGATCGCAGCCAGGATCGCCGCCACCGAACCGAGCAGGTCGCCGAGGACATGGAGGAGCGCGCCGCGGATGTTGACATGGTCCTGGTCGCCCTGCCGAAGCATGAAGAACACGCCGATATTGACGAGGAGACCGACGACGGCGATCGCCAGCATCGGCCCGGGCAGCACCGGCTCCGGCGCGATCAGCCGCATCACCGCCTCATAGGCGATCCAGACGATGAGCAGGATCAGCGCCACCGCGTTGACGAAGCCGGCGAGGATCTCGAAACGCATGTAGCCGAAGGTGCGCCGCTCGTCGGAGCGCCGGCGGCCGAAGCGAAAGCCGGCCCAGGCGAGCGCCAGTGCGGCCGAATCGGTCAGCATGTGGCCGGCATCGGCGACGAGGGCGAGGGAGCCGGAGAGGATGCCGCCGATCATCTCGACGATCATGAAGCCGAAGGTCAGGGCGAAGCCGAGGAGCACCGCCCGCTCGTTGCCGCTCGACACCGACGGGGCGTGATGGTGATGGCCCCCGTCATGCCCCCCGTGATGATCGTGCCCATGATGGTCGTGCCCGCCATGGTCGCCGGAATGGGCCCGGCCATGCCCATGCCCATGCCCATGACCGTGGTTGTGGCCATGGTCGTCGGTGTGGTCGTGATGCCGGTGACCGGCTTCCTCGGGATGTGTCGCAGTCATGTCGCCCGCTCCTGTCCCGCCGAACATAGATAGGTCGCCGCTTCTTGGCACCCGGTCCGAGCGTGCGGGGCGGGTTTTTGCCGCTGTGACAGGAAAGGGGTGGCCTTTGCCGGCCAAACTCGGCAATTCCCCATGAGCGACGCAACGATCAGAGGCCGATGCCCATGAAGACCCTTCCGATCTACCAGGTCGACGCCTTCACCGACCGGCTGTTCGCCGGCAATCCCGCTGCCGTCGTGCCCCTCGCGGACTGGCTCCCGGACGAGACGATGCTGGCGATCGCGGCGGAGAACAATCTGTCGGAGACCGCCTTCCTCGTGCCCGCCGGCGAGGCGACATGGGAGCTGCGCTGGTTCACGCCGGCGATCGAGGTGCCGCTGTGCGGCCACGCGACGCTCGCTACCGCCTTCGTTCTCGCCGAGGTCCTGAAGGAAACCGCCGAAACCCTGACCTTCTCGACCCGCATGGTCGGCGACCTCACCGTCACCCGCGATGCCGGAGGCTGGTTCGTCATGCGCTTTCCGCGCCGGGCGCGAGGCGACGCCGCGATCGCGATCGAGCCGGTGGCGGCCGCCCTCGGTCGGCGGCCGGACGAGGTCGTCGAATTCGCCACCCCCGGCGACACTTCCTGGCTGGCGGTCTATGCCGACGAGGCGGACGTGATGGGCCTCACCCCGGATTTCGGCGCCATCGCCGGCCTGCCGCCCCTCAACGTCATCGCGACGGCCCCCGGCCTCTCGGTCGACTTCGTCTCCCGCATGTTCGCGCCGAAGGCCGGCATCGACGAGGATCCGGTGACCGGCTCGGCCCATTGCTCGCTGGTGCCCTATTGGGCCGACAAGCTCGGCAAGACGGATTTCGTCGCCCGCCAGGTCTCCGCCCGCGGCGGCGACCTCAGATGCGAACTGGACGGCGAAACGGTCGTCGTCTGCGGCCAGGCGGTGCTGTATCTGACGGGCGAGATCCGCATCCCGGAGTGAGGGCGGCGCTGGCGCCCGCGGCGCAGGTCGTCCGGCAAGCCCATTGGCATTCGCGCAGTCTTGCCGAGGCTATTCCGGCAAAGTTGTGCCAAAGGACGCCCACGAGGACGGGTGCAGCGAAAAAGGGACGCTTCGCCATTCTCGCGACGCGGCCCTCCAGCATTCAAACATCTCAGCGGGGCTTCATTGGCAAGCCGGTGCTAGACTAGGCGATGCAACCGTTGAAGGGGGTGGCAGAACCTCGCAGCCTCGTCATTCTCGGGCCCCGTCCCGAGAATCCAGGGGCCCCCGCCGCACCATCGTCCGCTTCCGCCTTCTGCAGCTGAAGCCGATCGCGCCCGACGATCCCTGGATTCTCGGGACGGGCCCGAGAATGACGACGCGTTGGGGCTGGTGCCTTCCTTCTCTCTGCCCCGGCGTCTCCAATCTCGATCGCAAGATACTGTCTCAAAAGTGTTTTTCGAGATATGCAAAAGCTGTAGAGCCCCGTCCGAGAATTGCGGGCAGCGCTTCGAACGCTTGATCACGATCACGCCCGGCATCTCGACCTCTCCTGATGCCCGGGCCTCGTGCCCGGGAAGGACGAGGCGGCGCGGCTGGGCCCCGCGCGCCTCTCCTTTGCCGCGTCTGCTTGCTCCGCCTATTCCTTTTCCGGCACCGGCACGTTGAAGCCGTTCAGCGTGATCGAGACCAGGCAGTAGAGGCCGACGAGATAGATCAGCTCGGCCGCGCCGTGCTGGCCGAAGGTCTTCACCGCCAGATCATAGGTCGGCCGCGGCAGGATGCCGCCGCCGTTGAGCAGCGCATAGGCGACGTCGTAGGCAACCTCTTCCTCGCCGACGAGGCCGGTCGGCTTGACGCCGGCAACCAGCGTCGAGAGGCGCTCCTCGCTCATGCCCTCCTTCTCGGCGACGGCGACATGGGCGTAGATCTCGTAGGCGGCGTTGAAATGGGCGCCGGTGACGAGGATGGCGATCTGCCGGGCGCCGTCGGGCAGCGTCGCCTGCATCGACATCGCCTTGGTGAGGTCCCAGATCGCGGCGCCGATCTTCGGCTCGTGCAGCCAGGGGTTCCACGGCCCCATCAGCGCGCCGTTCTCGGCAATCACCTGGAAGGCGTTGAAGTTGCTGGAGATGCCTTTCTTCATGTCGTCATAGAGCGGCTTCTGCTCGTCGGTGAGCATGGCCGGGTCGATCAATGGCAAGCGCATGGTCGTCTCCTTCATGGTGGGTTCATGGCAAAGGCGGGGTTGGCAACGACGTCTCGGCGGCACCGTTGTGCAACGCAATAACTGCAGGTCGCCCGGCCGAATGTGAGGGTGTGACCGAAATTTCATGTTGGCCGCCCCCCCATGAGGCGGCCGCGTCGCGCGACGGGATGCTGCGATTGCGCGGTCCGGCCGGGCCAGCTAAGCCATGGCAACCTCATTGGAACGACCGAAACGGAGACAGATGCGGATGGCCGGCGCCGAGGAAAAGCTCGCGGACATCGTCCGCCACGTCATCGCCGTCTTCGAGCCGAAGATCGCCGTGCGCCTGTGGACCGGCGAATGGCTGGGGCCGGCGGACGGCCCGGTGCTGGCGCTGAACGATCCGGCGGCCATCGCGCGCCTCGTGGTCAGCCCGAACATTGCGACCGCCGTCGGCCTGTGGATGACGAAGGCCATCGACATCGAGCACGGCACGATCTTCGATCTGGCACGGGCCCGGCCGGACATTCGCACCAAGGCGGCGATGAAGCGGATCGACAAGCTGAAGATCGCAGCCGCCCTGCCCGCGCTCTACGGCCTGTCCCGGCGGGCGAAGGCCAGCGGGCCTGCGTCGGGCGAGGATGCCAAGGCCAGCGGCTCATCCAAGGCGGCGATTCAGTTCCACTACGACGTCTCGAACGACTTCTACCGGCTCTTCCTCGACGAGCGCATGCTCTATTCCTGCGCCTATTTCGACGGCTGGCACGACGACATCGACAAGGCGCAGTTCGACAAGCTGGAGATGATCTGCCGGAAACTCCGCCTGAAGGCCGGCGAGCGCTTTCTCGACATCGGCTGCGGCTGGGGCGCCCTGCTCATCCACGCGGCGGAGACCTACGGCGTCACCGGCCATGGCGTGACGCTCAGCCAGGCGCAGTTCGACCTCGCCCGGGAGCGGATCGCCGCCAAGGGGTTGGAGGGCAAGGTCACCGTCGAATTGAAGCCCTTCGAGGAATTGACCGGCCAGTTCGACAAGGTCGCCTCGATCGGCATGTTCGAGCATGTCGGCTGGGACAAGCACGACACCTATCTCAAGGCGGTGCGAAAGCTCCTGCGTCCGAACGGGCTCTATCTGCATCACGCAATCACCCGCCCGGCCAAGGACACCGACAAGGCGTTCCGGCGGGGCACCAAGGAATATGCGGCGATCATCCGCTACATCTTCCCCGGCGCCGAGCTCGACCATGTCGGCCATTCGGCGCAGTATCTGGAAAAGCACCGGTTCGAGGTCCACGACGTCGAGAACTGGCGCGAGCACTATGCCCGCACCTGCCGGCTCTGGCACGACCGGCTCTTGGCGCGCATGGACGAGGCGGCGGCGATCGCCGGCGAGGACAAGGCCCGGCTCTGGCTGCTCTATCTCGCCGGCGTGTCCCTCGGCTTCGAGCGGGGCGGCCTTTTGATCTACCAGACCCTCGCCTCGAAACGCTCCAAGGGCCCGAGCGGCCTGCCGCCGACCCGGCGCGACCTCTACCGCGCCTGAGCCACGCCTCGGCCGTGACTGGCGCGCAAGGCCGCGGCGGGCCATCCATTCCGGCGCTCGCAAGCCGCCGTCGCAGGCGCAATGTCGCCAACCCTGCCCGTCATCGTGCGGCGGATTTTGCGCATGCGAGGCCTGGAGGCAGGCAAGGGACAGGTTCCCGCATCACCCTGCCAAGCCGGTTTCGTGATCTGCGACAGAAGGCTCGCCTGCGTCCTCCGAGACCCGCTGATATCGCATTGCAGGATGAATACCGTCAGGTTTCCTCGGGACTTCTTGCATCGCAAGAGGCGCGGCCGCGCATGCCTCGCCCGGGCATCTCCCGGCGCCGACGACCCATTTTGCAAGACTGGCTCACAATCCGTGAGGGAACGCGAGGCGACCTGAACGATTATCCGGCCGATCATCAATCGGGAGAACCGAAATGCGTAAGTCGATCATCGTTGCCCTTCTCGCCGGCGTCGCCCTGCCGCTTGGCGCCCACGCCCAGGATTCCGGCACCACGGCCCCGGCCGGTGGCACCACGCCGCCCGCCGCCAGCGACACCGGAGCCGCCGGCGCTGCCGGCAGCGGCGCCTCCGGCATGTCCACGGACACCGGCGGCGCAGCCTCCGGAACCTCGATGGACAGTGAAGCGCCGGCCTCCGGTAGCGCCGCCACCTCGTCGGACAGCATGAGCTCGGATACGGCCACCAGCGACACCGCAATGGCGAGCGACAGCGGTCCCTTCGTCACCGTTCCGCCGAGCGGCGCCTGGCGCGCCACCGACCTCGACGGCAAGGACGTCTACGGCGCCGAAGGCGAGAGCATCGGTGAAATCACCGACGTGCTGGTATCCGAGGACGGCAAGGTGATGGCCGTTCTGGTCGGCGTCGGCGGGTTTCTCGGCATCGGCGAGAAGGATGTCGCCGTGTCGATGGCCGCACTGGAGTTCGGCCCGGGCAAGACCGACGGCCTGAAGACCGAGGAAGAGGCGAATGCCGCCGCGAGCACCGCCTCGGGTACCGGCAGCATGGCCGGCGGCAGCGCAGGCGGCACCGGGATGAGCGGTGGCACCACGGGCGGCGCCGAGGCCCCTGCCGCTTCCGCCGAGCCGGAGGAACCGGTGGTCGGCGAGGACAACCTGCCGGACCGCATCGTCCTCAACGTCTCGCGCGAGCAGCTCGAGCAGGCGCCGGCCTATGGCGAGCCGGAAGAGGAGAGCGACAGCACCGACAGCGGCATGACCTCGACCGATCCCGCCTCGGGCGACGCCTCCCAGCCGGCCACCGGCACGACCGCCCCGGCCCCGGCCAACTGAGCGGGACCTGACCGGCATATCCGGTAAGGTCGGGGGCGCCTTCAAACAGGCGCCCGCCATCCAAAGAAAGCCCGTCCCGATCCTTCGGGGCGGGTTTTTTCGTTCTCCTGCCTCGGCTCCGTGAAGAGAACGCTGACCGGCCGACAGTTGGAACACGCCGCGTCCCCCGAAATCAAAAGGCCGCTTTCCCTTTCAGGAAAGCGGCCCCGTGATGGGCGTCAGCCGGCGGTCGTCAGAGACCGCATGCGGCATCTGCAATTCTCAGTCGAAGCGAGGAGACTGCTCCGTCGAACCACCGAGAATCAAAGACCCAACCGGCTTCAGACAATCACTCGACATTGGATCACCTCCTTTCGCTTCGTTGAACACGAGAATGAGTATGGGGCCCGAATTCGGGCAGTGCAAGAGCCTGCCGCAATTTTCGCCAGCTCGGCACAAGGTCTGCCGGGCACCTCGCGCAGTTCCGCCCCTGCCGATGGCGCCAAACCATTGACGGCTAACGAATTTTGAGGGGGCCGGGCTGCCGATGGTGCGCCTCACTCGTCCGCGCCCGCAACTGGGGCCGTTTCCTTGGGGAGCTGCAGGCACTCGCCGGGGGTCAGCGCCACAAAGCGGCGCGCCGGCAGGCTGATCCTCTCCGCTGCCTCGGCCAGTCTCTCCACCGGCTCGCCCCGCGGCTCGTCTGTCAGCTGCACCG
The DNA here is from genome assembly GCA_002700095.1 of Fulvimarina sp. GTDB lineage: Bacteria > Pseudomonadota > Alphaproteobacteria > Rhizobiales > Rhizobiaceae > Jiella. The sequence continues at coordinate 10,440 of PACL01000055.1, forward strand.
TGCCCCAGTGGATCGCCACGGCGTGGCCGGCGCCGACGTCCTCGAACACCCTCACCGCTTCTTCCGGGTTCATGTGCTGATGTTCCATGAACCAGCGCGGCGCATAGGCGCCGATCGGGATGAGCGCGAGGTCGGGCGCCCCGTGGCGCTCCCGGACGGCGCGGAAGATGCGGCCGTCGCCATAGCCGCTATCCCCTGCGAAATAGACCGACCGGCCGCCGGCCTTCAGGACGAAGCCGCACCACAGCGTCATCCGGGTGTCGGACCAGCTGCGCCGGGACCAGTGCTGCGCCGGGACGATGGCGATCCGGGCTTCGCCGCCTCTGTCGGTTCCCGAAGACGCCGTCGCAGGCGCCGGCAGGGCGATCTCGTCGCCCCAGTCGCCGGTGACGACGTCGACATCGTGGATCCTGCGGCGCAGAAGCACGTCGAGCCCGAGCGGCGCGACGATCCTCGGCCCGAATCTTTTGCTGAGCCGGCTTAAGGTTGCGAGATCGCAATGGTCGTAATGGCTGTGCGACAACAGCACCAGATCGATCGGCGGCAGGTCCTCGAAGCGGATGCCCGGCGCCGTGACGCGCTTCGGCCCGAGGAAGGAGACCGGGCTGACGCGCTCCGACCAGACCGGATCGGTGAGGACGTTCAGCCCGGCGATCTGGATCAGCACGCTCGCATGGCCGACCATGGTGACCGTCAGACCATCCACCCGCTGCGCGGGGACCGCGGGCGTCACCGGCACCGCTTCCGGCCAGTTCGCCCGCTCGCCGCCGAACCGCCAGCGCAGGACATCGCGCATCGACCGGTCGGGTGAAGCATGGCCGGGATTAAAGAACCGCGTGCCGTCGAAATGATCGGAGACCGGGCCGGCGTGGTAGGGGTTCCGGGTCATTGCTGCCTTTCCATCGAGGCTTCGAGCGGCCGACTGGCGGCGTCAGTGACGGCCTGCTGCATGCAAAAGGCCCGGGCGGATCCAGCCCGAGCCTTTCGTCTCAACGCGCCGTGGCACGAACCGTTCGCTGCGACCCTCAGCCCTTTCTATTCTGCCGGCTCTCGATCAGGTCGTCGACGACGCCGGGATCGGCGAGCGTCGAGGTGTCGCCCAGCGCCCCGAAATCGTCCTCGGCGATCTTTCTCAAGATCCGGCGCATGATCTTGCCCGAGCGGGTCTTGGGCAGGCCGGGCGCGAACTGGATCTTGTCCGGCGAGGCGATCGGCCCGATCTCGTTGCGCACATGGGCGACAAGCTCCTTGCGCAGCGCGTCGTCGCCCTCCTCGCCCTCCATCAGGGTGACGTAGCAGTAGATGCCCTGGCCCTTCATGTCGTGGGGGTAGCCGACGACCGCCGCCTCGGAGACCTTCGGATGGGAGACCAGCGCCGATTCCACCTCGGCCGTGCCCATGCGGTGGCCGGAGACATTGATCACGTCGTCGACGCGGCCGGTGATCCACCAGTAGCCGTCCTCGTCGCGCCGGGCGCCGTCGCCGGTGAAGTACTTGTCCTTGTAGGTCGAGAAATAGGTCTGCTCGAAGCGCTCGTGGTCGCCATAGACGGTGCGCATCTGGCCCGGCCAGGAATCGGTGATGCAGAGATTGCCTTCGGTCGCCCCCTCGAGCACGGCGCCCTCGTTGTCGACCAGCTGCGGCTGGACCCCGAAGAACGGCCGGGTCGCCGAGCCGGGCTTCAGGTCCGTGGCGCCGGGCAGCGGCGTGATCAGGATGCCACCGGTCTCGGTCTGCCACCAGGTGTCGACGATCGGGCAGCGCTCCTCGCCGACCACCTTGTAGTACCACATCCAGGCCTCCGGATTGATCGGCTCGCCGACCGAGCCCAGCACCTTCAGGGTCTGTCGCGAGGACCGCGTCACCTTGTCGTTGCCGGCGCCCATCAGCGCCCGGATCGCCGTCGGCGCGGTGTAGAAGATGTCGACCTTGTGCTTGTCGACAACCTCCCACATGCGTCCGGCATCGGGATAGTTCGGCACGCCCTCGAACATCAGCGTCGTCGCGCCGTTGGCGAGCGGACCGTAGACGATGTAGCTGTGGCCGGTCACCCAGCCGACATCGGCGGTGCACCAGTAGACGTCGCCCTCGTGCCAGTCGAAGACGTATTCATGGGTCATCGCGGCATAGACGAGATAGCCGCCGGAGGTGTGGACGACGCCCTTCGGCTTGCCGGTCGAGCCGGACGTATAGAGGATGAACAGCGGATCCTCGGCGGCCATCTCCTCCGCCGGACAGTCGGCGGAAACGGTCTCCCGCGCCTCGTGCCACCAGACGTCGCGGCCCTCGGTCCACTGGACGCTGCCGCCGGTGCGCCGGACGACGAGGACGGTCTCGACGTTCTGGCCGGCCTTGGCGGCGATCTCGCAGGCCCGGTCGGCGTTCTTCTTCAGCGGCACCTTCTTGCCGCCGCGCAGGCCCTCGTCGGCGGTGATCAGCACCGAGGAGGCGGCGCCTTCCGGCCGCCCGGCCAGGGCATCGGGGGAGAAGCCGCCGAAGACGACGGAATGGACCGCGCCGATCCTGGCCGAAGCGAGCATCGCATAGGCCGCCTCGGGGATCATCGGCATGTAGATGGTCACCCGGTCGCCGCGCTTGACGCCGTGCGCCTTGAGGACGTTCGCCATGCGGCAGACTTCCTCGTGCAGCTCGCGGTAGGTGATCGCCCGGGAATCGGCCGGATCGTCGCCCTCCCACAGGATGGCCACCTGATCGCCGCGCGTGGCGAGGTGCCGGTCGACGCAGTTGGCGGAAACGTTGAGCGTGCCGTCCTCGAACCAGCGGATGTCGATGTTGCCGGGGGCATAGGAGGTGTTCTTCACCTTGGAGAACGGCTTGATCCAGTCGATCCGCCTGCCGTGCTCGCCCCAGAAGCCGTCCGGGTCGGAAACGCTCTTCTCGTACCAGGCGCGGTAGGTCGCGTCGTCGATCTTGGCGCGGCGTTTCCACTCGTCCTTGACGGTGATCGTGGTCATGGCTTTCCTCCCGATTTCTGAGCCTTGCGCCTTCCCGGGGCGCCAGGCCTTCGACCTCCGCTGCCATGCGTCGTCCGGCGCGGCAGGCGGCCGCAACCGGAGCAGGCGAAGCGGTCGCCTCCCGCTGAATTTAGGGCCATAGCCCCGCCTAGGTCTAGGGCGCCGGTGCTTAGACTTTCGGCAGGAGCGCTCGGCGCTCGAGGCGTCATGCAGGCCGTCGCGTTCTCCCGGCGCGATAGCCCCACCGGACATTCACCCCATCAGGCCGATGACGACGCCCATGATCACGAACGCGCCCAGCCAGTGGCCGCCGTTGATCAGCGTCAGCTTGCGCGGCCGCGCCTCGAAGGAGTGGTCGACCACCATCGCGGCAAGGACGAACCCGGCCCAGACGAGCAGCGCGTTGGTCAGCGTGTTGCCCAGCGTGATGCCGCCGATATGGGCGGTGAGGCCGGCCAGCATCTCGGCGATGACGAAATAGGCGATGAAGACGATGACCAGCGGCGCGATCTTCAGCGCCGGCTTGCCTTCATAGCCCGGCGCCGTCATCCAGGCCTTTTCGAACATCCGGTGCCAGAGAAAGCCGAAGCCGAAGGCGAGGAGCGCGGCGATGAGGGCGGGAACGGGATTGGCGGCGGCGGCGAGACCCATGAGAACTCCTGACGAGGCGTTGCGAGCGGCGGGCGGACGTCCTGCCGCCTCGATGTGCGAACGCGGCACGGCGACGTTCGTTGCGGGCGCATGCTTCGTTGCGGACGCGTGGCCGCAGCGCATCGCTGGCCTCTCCGGCCGCCGCGTTCTCGCGCGCCCATCGGTAGACCGCCACCGAAATCGCCGCCGCTGCCGGCGAACGACATCTCCGGCCGGCAGGTCTCTCAAGCCCGGACCCGGACATGATGGCCGGACCATGCTGCCGAGAGGATTTCAGCGATGCGAGACCACAACCAGAACGTCACGATAAAATGGGTCGTCATCATCGAAGCGGTGATCGTCGCGCTCGGGCTCTTCGGGCTCTTCACCGACTGGTTCGGCCTCACCGGCAATCCAGAAATGGTGCCCGGCGAGACCATCCCGGAACAAGCGGACGGATAGCGGGCCGCCCTCCCCCCGGCCGCTCAAAGATCCTTCGGCAGGGCGTTTCTCAGTTCGGCGATCCACGCATCGGCGGTTCCGTCGGAGGGCGCCCGCCAGTCGCCGCGGGGCGACAGGCTGCCCCCGGCGGAGACCTTCGGCCCGTTCGGCAGCGCCGAGCGCTTGAACTGCGACGTCTGGAAGAAGCGCATCAAAAAGCCCTCCATCCATCGCGCGATGGTGGCGAGGTCGTATGCGTTGCGCGAGGCGTGCGGAAACTCCATCGGCCACAGACCGGACCCGGCGTCCTTCCAGGCGTGCCACGCCAGGAAGGCGACCTTCGACGGCGGCTGGCCGTAGCGGGCGATGTGGAAGAGAAAAAAGTCGTGCAGCTCGTAGGGCCCGATCTTGGACTGGGTGCTCTGGATGGCCCCCTCGGCATCGGCCGGCACGAGCTCCGGCGAGATCTCCGTCGAAAGGATCGCCGACAGGAGTTCGCCGGTCCGCGTGTCGAACTGCCCCGTCCGCACGGTCCAGCGGATCAGATACTGGATCAGGGTCTTCGGCACGCCGGCATTGACGTTGTAGTGGCTCATCTGGTCGCCGACGCCATAGGTGCACCAGCCGAGCGCCAGCTCGGACAGGTCGCCGGTGCCGATCACGAAGCCATGGCGCTGGTTCGCCAGCCGGAACAGATAGTCGGTGCGCAGCCCCGCCTGGACGTTCTCGAAGGTGACATCGTAGACCGGTTCTCCCGAGGCGAAGGGATGTCCCATGTCGGCGAGCATCTGGCGGGCCGCCGGGCGGATGTCGATCTCCTGTGACCCGACCCCGAGAGCCTCCATCAGGCCGAGGGCGTTTGCCCTGGTCTCGTCGCCGGTCGCAAAGCCCGGCAGGGTGTAGCCGAGGATGGTCGAGCGCGGCAGGCCCATCTGGTCGCAGGCCTTGGCCGCGACGATGAGCGCATGGGTGGAGTCGAGGCCGCCTGAGACGCCGATGACCATGTGGTCGCCCGGCGTCGCCTCGAAGCGCCGCCGCAGTCCCTCGACCTGGATGTTGAAGGCCTCGTAGCAGTCCGCGTCGAGGCGCTCGGGCGAATTCGGCACATAGGGAAACCGGCGCAGCGGGCGGTGAAGGCCGATGTCCTCCGACAGGGGGGCATGCTCGAACCGGACCCGGCGGAACGCCGTCTCGGGATGCCCGCGAAACGCGGCCGCGTCATTGAAGGTCGGCGTGCGCAGCCGCTCCTGGCGCAGCCGGGCGACGTCGACGTCGCCGACGATCAGCTGGGGCTGCTGGGCAAACCGCTCCGACTGGGCGATCAGGTCGCCGGCCTCGTAGATCGTCCCCTGGCCGTCCCAGGCGAGATCCGTCGTGCTCTCGCCCCGCCCGGCGGCGGAATAGACATAGGCCGCCATGCATCGCATCGACTGGGACGCCGAGAGCAGATGGCGGTCGGCCGATTTGCCGACGACGATGTTGGAAGCCGAAAGGTTGCAGAGAACCAGCGCCCCGGCAAGCGCGCCGTCGGTCGAGGGCGGCGTCGGCGCCCAGTAGTCCTCGCAGATCTCCACGTGGAACACGAAGTCCGCGAGCCCCCTGCCCTCGAACAGGAGATCGATGCCGAACGGCGCCTCCTGGCCCGCGACGGCGATGTCGAGCCCGGTCATCCCCGCGCCCGAGGCGAACCAGCGCTTCTCGTAATATTCGCGGTAGTTGGGCAGGAACAGCTTCGGCACGACGCCGAGGATGCGGCCGCCGGCCACCGCCACCGCACAATTGTAGAGCCGGCCATTGCGCCTGAGCGGCGCGCCGACGAGGAGGACCGTGCGCAGCGCCTCGCTCGCCTCCAGGATCGCGGCGAGGCCGTCCTCGACGGCATCCAGCAGCGCATCCTGCAGCACCAGGTCGTCGACGGCGTAGGCCGACAGGCAGAGCTCGGGAAAGACCAGGAGGTCGACATGCCGCTCGCTCGCCTCGCCCGCTTGGGCAATGATCGCCGCGGCGTTCTTCGCGGGATCGGCGATGAAGACCGGCGGTGTCGCGACGCCGATGCGGACGAAACCGTGGCGGTGGATCGAATGGAAGGGGCGATCCGCCCCGGCCCGGCCGTCGGCCGCCTGCATGCGCTCGCTCAAGGCATCGCCTCCCTGATCATGAGAAGGGCCGTCTCCATACACCCGGCCCGGATGGGATCCCGGCGGATGTCGCCGAAATGCTTCGCCTTGTGGCGTGTCTCGCCGCCGCCGGAAGCACAGGCGAGCCAGACGACGCCGACCTCGTCACCGGGACCTGCAGGACCTGCAAAGCCGGTGGTCGACGCCGCCATGTCCGCATCCGAGCGCTCCAGCGCCCCGTCCGCCTTGGCCACGGCGACTTCCATCGAGACCGATCCCTTTGCCTGAAACAGATCCTCCGACATGCCCAGCCTCTCGGTCTTTGCCGCTGCGGTAGAGGTGACGATGCCGCAGTCGAGGGCGTGGGAGGCTCCTTCGACACCCGCCAACAGCGAGGCGAGCATCTCGCCCGTACAACTCTCCGCCGTCGCCAGCAACTGCTGCCTGTCGCAGCCAGCGACAGTGTCTGCTCGAGGGGACGTTCGAGGCCCGCTGGAGGGGGAAGGATCATGGCGCCGGTCATGAACGTGGAATCTGTCTGCGTCACCGAACTTGTCGAGGCCGGCGGCGCACCGGTTCGCACCGGAATTGGTAGCGGCTGTTCAACCCGGCCGTCACACGTCACGCAGTTCGGCTGACGCAATTCCGTATTTCGCGGCGCACGGCATTTGGCCCAAAGCAAAACGCCCCGCCGGCATGAACCGGGCGGGGCGTTTTGGGCTTTAGTGTGATGAAGAAGAGGAGACGTTTTGCGATTGGCAGACCTGGCAGCGACCGACTTTCCCGCGTCTTGAGACGAAGTATCATAGGCGCTGGGGCGTTTCACGGCCGAGTTCGGAATGGGATCGGGTGCGGCCGCCCCGCTAGAACCACCAGGTCGGCAAATGGCAAGTTGGAAGCTGGTCTTTGGACATTGTGATTGGTGCGCACCCTGATTGGGGTGGGCATTGACGAATGAGAATGATCAAGCCGATCGAGCGATTAGTACCGGTAAGCTTCATGCGTTGCCGCACGTCCACACCCGGCCTATCAACGTGGTGGTCTACCACGGCTCTGATAGGGAGAACTCGTTTTCAGGTGGGTTTCCCGCTTAGATGCCTTCAGCGGTTATCCCGACCGTACATAGCTACCCTGCACTGCGGCTGGCGCCACAACA
>PACL01000056.1 GCA_002700095.1 Fulvimarina sp.
AATCTCCCGGGCCGCCAGTATCAGTTGGCCATCCATCCCCCGTCGACGAACAGGTTGTGCCCGGTGAGATAGGTCGCTTCGGCGCTGGCGAGAAACAGCGCCGCATTGGCGACGTCCTGGGGCGTGCCGAGGCGCGGCCAGGGGGTGCGGGCGTGCGAATAGTCCAGCCAGCGCTGCTCGACCGCCCGGCCGCCCTTGCCGGTCAGGATCTTGCCAGGCGCGACGGCATTGCAGACGATGTGATGCCTGCCGTAGTCGGCGGCGATCTGCCGGGTCATGTAGGCGATGCCCGCCTTCGACACGCCATAGGCGAAGTCTTCCGGGGCGCTGACATAGCCATGCTGGGAGGAAATGTTGACGATCCGCCCCCGCACCTCGTCGACGATCTCCTGCGTCAGCATCTGCCGCACGCTGGCCCGGGCACAGAGGTAGCTGCCCTTCAGGCTGACGTCGATCACCCGGTCCCAGTCCGCTTCCTCGGTTTCGGTCAGCGGCTTGCCGGCTCTGAGGACCGCATTGTTGACGAGGATGTCGATCCGGCCGAAACCGGCCACGGTTGCGGCAACGAGGCGATCGACGGCGTCTTTGGACGAGACGTCAGTCTCGACGAAGCGGGTCGATCCGCCGGCGGCCTCGATCAGCGCGACCGTCGGCTCGCCGCCCTCGATGACCTCCGTCGTGATGTCCGCCACGACAACATGCGCGCCATGGGCCGCGAAATGCCGTGCGATGCAGCGGCCGATCCCCGATGCTCCCCCGGTGACGATCGCGACTTTGCCTGCGAGCCGTTGCTCCATCTGAAGGTATTCTCCGCATTGTGAGCTGGTATGTCCGGGAGCGCGGCCGCCCGCCGCCGGTTGCCGGATCAGGACGGGAAGATGAGGCCCGGCAGCCAGAGCGCGATGGACGGCGCCCCCATCAACAGGATCACCATCGCCAGCATGATCAGGACGAAGGGAAACGAGCCGACCATCACATCGCGGATCGAGCCCTCCCCGCGGACGCCCTGGACGATGAACAGGTTCATGCCCAGCGGCGGCGTGATCAGCGCAACCTCCATCATGATCACCAGGAAGATGCCGAACCAGACGGGGTCGATGCCGTAATGGAAGACCAGCGGCATGACGATCGGGATGGTCGCGATCATCATCGAGAGGGTTTCCAGGAAGCAGCCGAGGATGAAGTAGAAGACGATCAGCAGCAGCAGCACCTCGAAGGGGCTCGAGGCGATCGTCCCGACGGCGCGGGTGAGGGTCTGGGGGATACCGAGAATGCCGATGACGAAGTTGAGGAACTGCGCGGCGACGACGATCAGGAGGATCATGGCGCTGATCTTGACCGTCGAGAGCAGCGCTTCGTGCAGCATCGCGATCGAGAACCGCCGCTTGGCGATGGTGACGAGCAGGGCCCCGACGACGCCGACGCCGGCGGATTCCGACGGTGTCGCCCAGCCCAGATAGATCGACCCCATGATGAGGACGAAGATGGCCAGCGGCGGCAGCACCTCGAGAAGATTGCGAAACCGCTGGTGCCAGGGGACCGAAGGCGGCGTGATGCCAGCCCGGTCGGGGCGCAGCAGGCTGACCACGAGGATGTAGCCCATGAACAGCAGCGCAAGGACGATGCCGGGCAGGATGCCGGCGGCGAACAGCTGGCCGATCGAGGTGTTCGACATCGAGCCGTAGATGATCATGTTGATCGACGGCGGGATGAGGATGCCGAGGGTTGAACCCGCCGCGATCGAGCCGAGCGTCAGGCGGTCGTCGTAGCGATTGGCCTTCATGGTCGGGATCGCCACCGTGCCGATGGTCGCGGCGGTCGCGACCGACGAGCCCGAAACGGCCGCGAACAGGGTGCTGGAGGCGATGTTGGTGTGGAGGAGCCCCCCCGGCAACCAGCGCAACCAGTCGGTCAGGGCCCGGTACATGCCGTCGGCGACGCCGGAGCGCACGAGCAGCTCCCCGAGCAGGATGAACAGCGGGATCGCGGTCAGGATGAAGTCGTTGAGCACGCCCCAGGTCTGGTCACCGAAGACCATCAGCGTCGGGATGCCGAGATAGACGAGGCAGCCGAGAACGGCCGTGCCGAACAGCGCCACCGCGACGGGGACACCGACCAGCATCAGGCCGAGCATGATGGCGAAGCCGATCGCGGCGGGAGCAAAACCGATCATTGTCCGGCTCCCCGCTCGCCCAGTTGCGCGGTGTGCTCCTTCAGCTCCTCACCGAGCGACTTCGCGCCATAGGCCTGCGCCAGGCCGGGCGAGCCGGTGACGAAAAGGACGAGCGCATGGACGGCGGTCGCCGCGGCGACGAGCGCGAAGAACACCAGCCCCAGGACCCAGACCGCCTGCGGCTGCCACAGCGGCGTCATCAGGGGCGTCCCCGAGAGCGAGCCATAGGCGGCGCTCTCCGACATCGCCGACCATCCCCGCCAGGCCATGAAGACCGCCATCCCGGTCACCGACAGGACCGAGATAAGGTCGAGCACGCGCCTGACGCTGCGCGGCAGCCGCTCGAGCAGGATCTCGACGCGGGTGTGCGAGCGATCGAGCCAGGTATAGGCGAAGCCGAAGGCGGCGAGGGTCGCCAGCGTATAGCCGCCGAACTCCGCGCTGCCCTGCAGCGAGACGTTGAAGAGCTTGCGCAGGAGAACCTCGGCGGTGATCAACAGTGCAAGGCCGAGCACCGCATAGCCGGCAACGAGCGCGAACAGCCTTGCCAGAGGGCCGAGAGCGGCTGAGACGGGATTGGTCGGCATGGGTGACGGGCGCCTCTCGCGGGATGGAAAAGGCTGACCCGAAGCGACGGGTCAGCCGGCCTTTTCGCGTCCTTCGGACAGCTGCTTACTGGATGGTGAGCCCGGCGGCCTTGCCGGCCGTCTCGTTCCAGGTGGCCGAACACTGCGGGTCGACGGCGTTGCAGGTGTCGCGCCAGATCGGCAGGACGACGCTCTCGGCCGCTTCCTTCACCTTCGCCTGATCCTCCGGCGATATCTCGACGAGGGTCATGTCGAACTTCTTGTGGTTCGCGCAGCCGTCCTGACCGGTGTTGCAGGCGACTGCATCTTCGTTGGACGTCACGGCAAGGTCCCAGAGCTTGTCCTCGAGGGTCTTGAACGCCGCCTGCAGCTCTTCCTGCTGTTCGGCCGAGAAACTGTTCCAGGTATCGAGATTGATGAAGTGCCCCTGGACAGAGCCGGACACCGAGAGCGGCAGGAAATGCGTGGTCACCTCAGGCCAGTTGCCGGTGTTGCCGGAGGTCGGCGAGGTCACGCCGCAGGAGACGACGCCGCGCTGGAGGGCCGGATAGACTTCCGAGAACTGCAGCGTGACCGGCGTCGCGCCGAAATGCTGGAGCATCGCGGACATCGACGGCGTGAAGCTCCGGACCTTCAAGCCCTTGAGATCGTCGAGGGTCGCGATCGGATTGTTGCAGTAGAAGACCTGCGGGCCGAACGGCCAGAGCGTCAGCACCTTGGCATTGAACTTCGTCTGCAGCCGCTCGTCGAAGGCCTGGCGGTAGCCGTCCACCACCTTGTGCAGGGCCTCCATGTCGGTTGCGACGCCGATGAGATCGACGCCCTCGAAGAACGGGTCGTCGCGCGAGGCCATGCCGATCTGCACCGACATCACGTCGAAGGATCCACCCTTGAGCATGCGCAGGGCGTCCGGCGCCTTCACGCCGACGACGTCCATGGGATTGTAGTTGACGCCGAGGTCGATGCCGGTCGTCTCGCCGAGACCCTCGAAGAACGCCCGCTCGATGTCGACCTGCTTGTTGTTCTGCGAGAAATTGCCCGCGACCCGCAGCGAGGTCTGCGCATGGGCCGAGGCCAAACCAGCCGACAAGGCGGCAGCGGTCGCGAGACCGACGAGCGTGTGTCTGATCATGGGAAGCTCCATTTTGAATTCATTTTCTGAGGAAAGCATCACAGATCAGGGCGATTTGGGAAACGGCAAATATTGTGCAGAGAGACAGGAGCAGAACGCCTGATTTGCCTCCACAAACCCGGTCGCTGCCGTGTTTTTGAGCGACTTTTTCAAAGCAACGCCCGGTTTTTGGGCCCTTCCCTGACCGTGGCAGGACGCTTGAGCAATTGTCTTCAGGCGCTCGTCATGCCATCACCGGTCACGGCAGGCCGGCGTAACGCGGCCGCTTGCCGCGGTCACCGCCGGAGAAAATGAATGCAAAATTGGGATCGACTTCGCCGTTCCGCTTCAGGCGATGGGGCCGTCGGCCGCAAGCTGATCGGCATGCTCACGCCGTCCTCGAACACCGTTCTGGAGCCTTACACGACGCATATGCTGGGGCCTCTCTTCCCGAGGGTCTCGGCTCATTTCGCGCGGTTCCGCGTCACCCAGATCGCTCTCGACGAGACCGCCAATGGTCAGTTCGCTTTAGCGCCGATCATGGCCGCGGCCGAACTTCTGGCCGATGCGAAATGCGACGTCATCGCGTGGAACGGAACCTCGGCGAGCTGGCTCGGCTTCGACAGCGACGAGCGGCTCTGCGAGGCGATCAGCGAGAAGACCGGCATTGCGGCGACGAGCGCGATCCTCAGCCTCAACAGACTGCTGGCGGATCTCGGCGTGAAACGGCTCGGCCTCGTCACGCCCTATACCGAGGATGTCCAGGCGAGGATCATGGCGAACTACGCCAGCATCGGCATCAAGGTCTGCGCCGAAGCCCATTGCGGCCTCAGCGACAACTTCTCCTTCGCCAATGTCGGCGAAGACGCGATCGAGGCAATGTGCGAGGAGGTCGCGGCGGGCCGGCCGGACGCCATCGCGATCGTCTGCACCAACATGCGCGGACCCCTCATCGCCGCGGCGCTCGAACGGCGGCTGGGGATACCGGTCCTCGATTCCGTCGCCTTCACTCTTTGGGGATGCCTCGCCGCGGTCGATGTCGAGCCGGCGGCGCTGGGGGAATTCGGCTCGATCTTCGCGCCGGCAGGGCGCTAGGCTGCGCCATGTCCGGCGGATCGACCCTCACCCTGGACGCCGCGACCGACACGGAGCGTCCGATCCTCCACACCCAGGTGATCGACGAATTGCGCGGCATCATCACCCGGGGCGAACTCGCCGAGGGCAAGCGCGTTCCCGAGGCCGCCCTGTGCGAGCGCCTCGGCGTCTCGCGCACGCCGCTGCGCGAAGCGCTGAAGGTTCTCGCGGCGGAGGGCTTCGTCGAGCTTCGGCCCAATCGCGGTGCGGTCGTCGTGCCGATCGACGGCGATGCCGTGGCCGCGCTGTTCGAGCTGAAGGGGGCGATCGAGCATATGATCGGGCTGACGCTGCCCGAACGGATCACGCCGGCCGAACTCGCCCATATCGAGGCCATCCACCAGCGCCTGAAGGCCTGCCAGCAGAGGCTCGACGCTCCGGCCTACACCCTCGGGAACCACGCTTTCCATGCCGCCCTCGCGGCCGCGATCCACAACGACGCCGTCGTGCAGACCTATTCCACGCTCCAGCAGAAGATCCTGCGGGCAAGGCTCGCCATCAACGAGGATCCGAGCCAGCTGGCCCGGTCCGTCGAGGAGCACGAGGGGATCATGGCCATGTTGCGGGCGGGCGCGGCCCGCGACCTCGCCTTCCGGCTGGAGGAGCACAATCGCCGCACCGGCGAGGCGATCCTGGCGCAACTGCGCATGACGGCGGAGTAGCGGGCGATGCGCATCCTCAGGGCCAGGCTCGTCGTTCCAAGCGCAGGCGCCGAGGCGATCGTCGATGGATGCGTTGCGATTGCCGGGGACCGGATCGCCGCCGTCGGGCGCTTCAAGGATGTCCGGAGCCGCTTTCCAGGCGGCGAGGTCCTCGACTACCGTCAGGCGACCATCCTCCCCGGCCTGATCAATGCCCACCAGCACGGCCGGGGGCTCAGCCCGCTCCTCCTCGGCTACCCGGACGACGCACTGGAGCCCTGGATCGCCGCGCGGCGACGCCATGGGCCACCCGACGTTTATGCGGTCACCCGGCTTGCGGCCGAGGAGATGCTGGCGAACGGCGTGACCGCGACGCTGCACGCGAACTACAGCTACGGCTCCGGCTATCGCGCGGAACTCGGCGCGACGGCGCGGGCCTACCGCGATGCGGGCCTCAGGGCGACGATCTGCATCGGCTATCAGGACCGCGGCTTCCTCGCCTATGAGAACGAGGCCGGCTTCGTCGCCGCCTTGCCGGAAGACGCCCGGAAGGCGCTCCGAATGCCGGCCGAGCCGCCCTATGCCGGCAGCGTCGCCGAGACGATCGCCCTTATGGAGGAGATGTCGGCGCGCTTCGAGGATGCGCCGCTGATCACCTTCGCCTACGGCCCCGCCGGACCGCAATGGGTGAGCGATGCGGCCTGGGCCGCCCTCGCAAAAGATGCCGCAAGGCGCGGCGTCGGCCTGCATTTCCATCTCCTGGAATCGCCGCTGCAGGCGGCCTGGTGCCGCAAGACCCATGGCGGCTCGACGCTGGCCCATCTACGGCGGCTGGGGGTCTTCGAAGCCAAGGCGAGCTGCGCCCACGGCGTCTTCATGAGCGAGGCCGACATGACGCTCGCTTGCGAGGAGGCCGTCGTCGTCGTCGCCAATCCGGGTTCGAACCTGCGCCTCTTCAACGGGCCGCCGCCGGTGGCGGAGCTGCATCGCCGGGGATGCATGGTCGCCGTCGGCACCGACAACACGGCGCTTGCCGACGACGAGGACTATCTCGCCGAGTTGCGGCTTTACGCGGCCCTTGCCCGCACGCCCGGCATCGACGCGGTCGGGCCTTCGCCGGCGGAGATCCTCCGAACCGCGACGACCAACGGCGCGAAGGCGGCGTTCCTTCCCGAGGGCGCCGGGTCGCTGGAGCCGGGCCAGCCGGCCGATCTCGTCGCGATCGATTGTGCCCGTTTCGAGCTCCCCGACGGCTTGCGCCCCGACAACGCCCTGCCCCTGCTGCTCGCCCGGGCGAGGGGCACAGACGTCGTCCTGACCATGACGGCGGGCATCGTGCGCCATGCGAGGCGCCGGGAGGATGCCGACCGCCGCGCCCATTGGCGCCATGTCGCGGCCGCCTCGGTTGCAAACCGCGAACGGCGGCAGGACGAGGCGACCGTCGCGGCCATCCAACGAGGGTTGCGTGCCCGATGACGCGGGGCTCGACCTGCAACCCATCATCGCCAGGAATGACGCCATGAAGATCGCCATCACCGGCGGTTCGGGCTTCGTCGGCCTCGCCGCTGCGGAAGCCCTCGCAGCGCGCGGCCACGACGTCGTGATCCTCGATCTTGCCGCTCCGCCGGCCGGGTTTTGGTCCCATCCGGCCATCGCGGGAGCCCGCTTCACGCGCGCAGACATCTGCGACGGCGAAATGCTGGCGCAGGTCTTCGCGGCCGAGCGGCCGGACGTGCTTCTCCATCTGGCTGCCCTGACCTCCAACGAGGCGATGGAGCGGCAGGACGCGGCACGGATCGTCGCCGTCAATGTCGGCGGCACGGCGACGACGCTGGAAGCCGCTGCCAGAGCCGGATGCCGGCGGGTCGTCGCGCTCTCCTCGATCGCCGTCTACGGCTCGCGCCGTCAGGACTTCGGCGACATTGACAGCCTCGACGAGACGATGCCGCCCTGCCCGGACACGCTCTACGGGATCACCAAGCAGGCCGGCGAGGCGGTGGCGCACCGGCTGGCAGAGCTCCACGAGCTCGAGCTGACGGTGCTCCGCCTCGGGCCGATCTTCGGCCCCTGGGAGCGGCCCGGCGAGGCGCGGCCCGATCTCAGCCCGCATGCCCAGATCCTCGCCCAGCCGGCGCCGCGGCTCGCCTCCGAAATGCGGGCGGACTGGCTCTACAGCCGCGACGCCGGCCAGGCGATCGCCGCGGTGGTCGATACGGCCGGGCTCGGCGGGAAGACCTTCAATCTCGGCGCCGGCTCGCTGTCGACCCCCCACGAATGGGCCGCCGCAGCCGGCATCGCGGCTCCCGAGATCGCACCCGATGCCCCGACCGTCACCTCCCGGATCCCGCCGTCGCGGCCGCCGCTGGCGATCGAGCGTCTGCGGTCGGCGATCGGCGCTGCCGGCACGCGGCCGATCACGGATGCGGCGGCCGACCACATGGTGTGGCTGGCATCGGTCAACATGAAGCCGCCGCACGCGAACGGATGAGCGAGGCCGGCACGGTGTTCCGGCAGTTCAGCAGGGCGCTCATCCCACCGCATCGCCTCCTCTCCTTCCGGTCGAACCTCCGTCCAGGCCGGAAACGCCAGCTCCTCCACCATGCCCGATCAGCTGCAATTCCGCCCGCAAGCCGGCCGGCGTCCTGCGGGCGAGGGTCAGATGGCCGCCGAGTTTCCGGGCGCAGATCTCGGCGATGGCGAGGCCGAGCCCGCTACCGATCGGCGTGCGGTTGCTGCCGCGGAAGAAGCGGCTCGTCGCCCGCTCGATCTCGTCCTCCGGCATGCCGGGGCCCTCGTCCTCGATGGCGATGCCTCTTCCCGTCCACGACAGGCGAACTGTCCCGCCCGACGGCGAATGATTGACCGCATTCTCGACGAGATTGCGCAGAGCCAGCGCAATCAGTGTTCCATTCGCCTCGATCTCGATTCCGTCGAGGGACGGATCGAGCCGAAGCGAGCCGCCCTTGGCCACGAGGCGCGCTTCCTGGCCGGCAACCGCTTCCCGCACCACCTCGGACAGGCGCAGCGGCGCGACGCTCGCTGCCGGAACGGCCTCGGCTTCCGCCATGGCGAGGAGCTGGCGCACCAGCCGCGCCGTTCGCTCGACCCCCGTGACGATCTGGTTCAGGGCGA
Source organism: Fulvimarina sp. (assembly GCA_002700095.1). Lineage (GTDB taxonomy): Bacteria > Pseudomonadota > Alphaproteobacteria > Rhizobiales > Rhizobiaceae > Jiella. The sequence continues at coordinate 8,779 of PACL01000056.1, forward strand.
GCGTCCGCATCTCGGGACGTTCGGCCTTCAGCGCGATCTCGGCCTGGGTCTTCAGGCCGCTCAAGGGCGTGCGCAGTTCGTGAGCGGCATAGGCGAGGAACTGGCGCTCGCGCTCGCGGGCCTCGGCCACCCGTCCGAAGAGGCCGTTCAGCGCCGTGACGACGGGGCGGATCTCCGACGCCGTCTCTGTCTGCGGCAAAGCGTGGAGATCTTCGGCGGCCCGGTGCTCGAGGCCGGTCGCCAGCTGCGACAGCGGCCTGAGGCCGCGCCCGACGCCGAACCACAGGATCGCCGCCAGCGCCGGCATGACCAGCGCCATCGGCAGAGCGAGGCCCTTCACCATGTCGCGCACCAGCCGCGCCCGGATGTCGAGATTGTCGCCGACCAGCACCTGGACGCCCCGCGCCTCGTCGCGGATCGCATAGACCCGCCACGTCTCGCCGTCGATGCTGCGCTCCGCAAAGCCGTCCGGATGGTCGGAGAGGCGTTCGGCGGGGGCACCGTCGGACTTGCCGATCAGCGTCCCGGTCAGCGACCAGATCTGGCAGGACAGTTGGCGTTCATAGGGGCTGTGCCGGCGGTCCGGCATGACGTCCGGGTCGAGCGAGGCGACGGCGGTGTCGATCTCCTGGCTGTCGATCAGGGAGGAGACCATCCGGGCTGCCTCCATCAGCCGTGCGTCGAGCACGTGCTCCACCTCGGCACGGGTGCTGAGATAGACCCAGGCCGTCGCCGACATCCAGACGAGGCCGGTCGCGGCAATCAGAATGAGGAACAGCCGGGCGCGCATCGATCGCATGGGTCAGCCCTCCCGCAGACGGTAGCCGACGCCGCGCACCGTCTCGATGAAGCGGCTGCCGAACTTGGCCCTGAGATGATGCACATGCACCTCGACGGCATTGCTCTCGACGCCTTCCTGGAAGCCATAGAGCCGCTCTTCGAGCTGGGCCCGCGACAGGATTGCGCCCGGATGCTCCATCAAAGCGTGGAGGATGGTGAACTCCCGGCGTGACAGGCCCACCGCTCGCCCGTCCAGCGACGCCTCCATGCGAGCGGGATCGAGGGTGACGCCTGCGAACTCCAGATGCGCCGTCAGCCGCCCGGCGCCGCGCCGCACCAGCGCCCTCAGCCGCGCCGCCAGCTCGTCGAGGTCGAAGGGCTTGCCGAGATGATCGTCGGCGCCGCCATCGAGGCCCTGGATCCGGTCGGCGACGCTGTCGAGCGCCGTGAGCATCAGAACGGGCGTCGCGTCGCCGCGCCGGCGCATGACGCGCAAAAGGTCATGGCCACTGCCGTCGGGCAGCATGACGTCGAGGGCGACGGCCGAGAAGCCGCCAGCCAGAAGGGCCGCATCGGCCTCGGCGGCCGACACGGCAAGGTCCGGCGTGAAGCCGTTCATCGCCAGCCCCACCGTCAGCCCGTCGCCCAGGATCTCGTCGTCTTCGACGATCAGGATGCGCATTCGTCCGCCTGCCTCACAACTTCGTTTCCCCGTCGCCTCGCCCGACCGGCTTAAGCCTGCCTTAAGCTCGCGACGCGAACGGCATTTCCGACACCTGTTCAGGGGGACCGGAATGTCGCTTTTCAGGCGAACTCTCATCGCGCTCTTGTTGATCGCGCTGCCGCATGCGGCCATGGCCGAGCCGGGCCAGCCGCTCGACATCGACCGGGCCTTCGCGCTGTCGGCGAGCCGGGCCCCGTCCGGCGGCCTGACGCTGAACTGGCGGATCGCCGACGGCACCTATCTCTACCGCGACAAGATCACGCTCAAAACTGCCGATGGCCGGCCGGTTCCCATCGAGACGCCGGCGGGCGAGCCGAAGGACGATCCGTATTACGGACGGCTCGAAGTCTATCACACCGCCGCGACGGCGACCGTCTCCGCAGATGCACTCAGGGCCGTGCCGGAGGGCGAGACGCTATCGCTCACCTATCAGGGCTGCCAGGATGGCGGCATCTGCTATCGGCCGCAGACCCGCGACATCGATCCGGCCAACCCTGTCGCGCTCGATGCGCCCGGGGCAGCGGACGGAGCGGCGGCGACCCTCGGCCGTCTGGCGCGGGCGTCCCGCTCATCCGATCGTTCCAGCCCGTGGGCGCAAGCGCCGTCGGCCAGCGCGACCGGCAGCTCCGCATCGCCGCCGGGCCCCGAAGACGGTGCCCCGGATGCCGCCTCCGCCGGCGATCTGCGGACCGTCAGCAATCTGCCGGCCGCAGCGGAAGCCGAAGCCGCAGCCGCAGCGTACTCGGCGGGATCGGCGGGCATCACTCTCGCATCCTCCACGGGTCTCGTCGACGGGCTGCTCGGCGAGGGCGGCAGCCTCTGGGTCGTCGCCGTCTTCTTTGCGCTCGGGCTCGGCCTCGCCTTCACCCCTTGCGTCCTGCCGATGTATCCGATCCTTGCCGGCCAGTTGACCCGCAGCGGTGAACGACCCTCTCTCGCCCGCGGCTTCTCCCTGTCGGCGACCTATGTTCTCGCCATGGCCGCCGCCTTCGCCATCGTCGGTTTCGCCGCCGCCTGGTCGGGCCAGAACCTGCAGATGGCGCTGCAATCGAAGGCGGCGATCATCCTCGTCTCCGGGCTGTTCGTCGGTCTCGCCCTGTCTATGTTCGGCCTGTTCGAACTGCGCCTGCCGGCCGCCTGGACGAATGCGGTCGCCGGCCTGCCGTCGCCCCGCCGTGGCAGCCTTGCCGCCAGTGCCGGGCTCGGCTTCACCTCGGCGCTGATCGTCGGTCCCTGCATGACCGCACCGCTCGCCGGCGGCCTCCTCTACATCGCCCGGACCGGCGATGTCGGCCTCGGTGCCGGCGCCCTGTTCGCCCTCGGTCTCGGCCAGGGTGTGCCGCTGATCGTCTTCGGCACGCTCGGAGCGCGAGCCCTGCCGAGGCCAGGCGCCTGGATGACCCGCGTCACGCAGGGCTTCGGTTTCGTCTTTCTGGCGCTCGCTGTGTGGATGGTCTCCCGCATTTTGCCCGATGCCGCGACGCTGTTTCTCTGGTCGGCGCTGCTGATCGGGGTGGGCGTCTTTGTCGGCGCGCTCGACGCTCTGACGGCCGACAGCGGTCCGCGCCGCCGGCTGGCGAAGGCCACGGGCCTCGTCGCCGTCCTCTACGGCGCGATCCTGGCAGTGGGAGCGGCGGCGGGCGGCGGCGATCCGCTGCGCCCGCTGGCCGAGATTGCCTCGGCCAAGGTTGTCCGCGAGGCTTCGCCGCAGTTTCGCGAGGTGGCGAGCACCGCCGAGATCGCGAACAGCCTGAGGAACTCCGATCGCCCATCGCTGATCTACGTCACTGCCGACTGGTGCGTCTCCTGCGACGTCATCAAGCGCGACGTCTTCGCCGATCCGGAGGTGCGGGCCCGCATGGCCGGGATGCAGCTTCTCGAAGTCGACGTCACCGATGCCGACCGGGGCAGTGACAGCCTGATGCGCGAGCTCGGCGTCGCCGGGCCGCCGACCATGGTGTTCGTCGACCGGAACGGCCGGGAAGCGCCCGGCTCGCGGCTGATCGGCGATGTTTCACCGCAGCAGTTCATCGAAGCTGCTGACCGCACCGGAGATCGATCATGACCACCCTCACCCTCGGTCCTCTGGTCTTTGCCGGCGAGCGGCTTGCTGCGGTGATCGCCATCGTCGCCTTCCTGGCGATCTCGGCGATCCTCTCGGCAAGGCTCGACGCGCGGATCGGCAGCTGGTCGATGCGGGCGCTCGTCGTCGGCCTCCTCGGGGCGCGGATCGGCCATGTCCTCCTGCATCTGCCGAGTTTTGCCGCCGATCCCTGGCGCATTGCGATGATCTGGCAGGGCGGTTTCTCCTTGCCGGCAGGCCTCCTTGCGGTGGTGGTCTTCAGCCTGTTTCAGTTACGCGAGACGCGCCCCCGCATCGGTTCGTTCGCGGCCCTCGCCGCGGCACTGATGGTCTGGAACGTGGCCTTCCAGCTGGTCGCGACGACATCGGCCATCGCCGCCCCGGCCGCGACGATGACGACGCTCCAAGGGTCCGAGGTTCAGCTCGCCGACTTCGAGGGGCGCCCGGTCGTCGTCAATCTCTGGGCAAGCTGGTGCCCGCCCTGCCGGCGCGAGATGCCGGCGCTGATGGAGACGGCAAAGGAGCGCACCGATACCGCCTTCGTCCTCGCCAATCAGGGCGAAGGGGCCGGCGCCATCACCCGTTTCCTCGGCACCGCCGGCCTTGCGGCCGACCACGTGGCGCTCGACCAGGAGATGGCGCTCGCCCGGCACTATGGCGTCCAGGGCTTCCCGGTCACCCTGTTCCTGGATCGGCGGGGCATTCTCCAGACCATGCATTTCGGCGAGATCTCCCCCGAGGCGCTGAATGCCGCAATCGATGCCCTCCAAGAATGAAAGCCAACGACATGTCCCACCCCCGCGCCCCGATGGCCGCGATCCTTGCCGTCATGGCCCTGGCCCTCGCCGGCTGCTCGACGGTCGCCGATTATGGCCGCAACGCTCTCGCCTATGCGACGCCCGGCGCAGTTGATCCCCGCTACGCCGGCTTCGAGGAGGACGGGCACAGGGTGCCGGCGATCCCGGACCGATACCTCGGCGAGGACATGACTCGCCGGGAAGTGGCCTATTCCGGCCCCGAGGCGCCGGGGACCATCGTCGTCCAGCCCTCGGCGCATGTGCTCTATCTCGTCCTTGAGGGCGGCAAGGCGATGCGATACCGCGTCGGCGTCGGCAAGGCGGGCTTTGCCTTCACGGGCCGGGCGACCGTGGCCCGCAAGGCCGACTGGCCTCGCTGGACACCCACCTCCAACATGCTGCGGCGCGAGCCGGACCGCTTCGTCCCCTATGCCGGTGGCCTCCCGGGCGGCGTCGGAAACCCGCTCGGGGCCCGCGCCCTCTATCTCTACCGGGGCGGCCGCGACACCTATTACCGCATCCACGGCACCAACGATCCCTCATCCATCGGACACTCGGTCTCCTCGGGATGCATCCGCATGTTCAATCAGGACGTCGTCGATCTCGAAAGCCGGGTCGCCCCGGGCGCGCAGGTCATCGTCAAGCCTGCCGGCGCATCGGTCTGACCGGACGTTCCAACCAAACAGAGACTGCTCATGACTTCGAAGACCTTGCGGGCCGCCGGCCTGATCGCGCTGGGGCTCGTCGCCGGCTGCTCGACGACGCGGCCCGCGCCGCAATCCCTTGCCTATCAGCAGCCGAAGCCGCAGCCGGATCCGCGCATCGCCCGGATGTATGGCGCCGAAGAGGATCAGGGCTGGCGGATACCCGCCGTCGACCCGCAGAAGATGGAGCGGCGCAACATCCGCCAGGTCGTCGATTATCAAACCGACCAGCCACCCGGCACCCTCGTCGTCGATCCGCATGCCCGCTTCCTCTATCTCGTGATGGAGAACGGCAAGGCGATGCGCTACGGCGTCGGCGTCGGAAAAGCCGGGCTGGAATTCACCGGCACCGGCACGATCGCCCGCAAGGCGGCCTGGCCGCACTGGACACCGACGCCGGACATGATCAAGCGCGAGCCGGACAAATACGGCGACGAGCTGCGCGACGGCATGGAGGGCGGCATCGACAACCCGCTCGGCGCCCGCGCCCTCTATCTCTTCAAGGACGGCCGCGACACGCTGTTCCGTATCCACGGCACCAATCAGGAATGGTCGATCGGCAAGGCCGTCTCGTCCGGCTGCATCCGCATGCTGAACCAGGACGTCATCGACCTCAACCGCCGCGTCCCGACCGGCAGCAAGATCGTCGTCGTCGGCATGGACCAATCCACCGCAGGAACCCCCAACGGAGAACCGACGTCATGACGTTCCAACTCGATCGCCGAACCTTTCTGACCGCGACACTCGCAGGCGGCGCAGCCTTTGCCGGCGGCGCGGCGCTCGTCGCCGGCCCCGCCCTTGCCGCGCCCGATCCGATGTCGAAGGAGGCGGTGCTCTACGATCCCGAGGCGCCGGTGCTCGGCAATCCCAAGGGCGACGTCACCATCGTCGAATGGTTCGACTACCAGTGCCCCTACTGCAAGAAGGCCTATCCGGAGATCCAGGAGATCGTCGAGGCGGACGGCCGGATCCGCATGGTGATGAAGGACTGGCCGATCTTTGGCCCGCCCTCCGAATATGCCACGAACCTGACGCTGGCGGCCGGCAAGCATCGCCCGCAGGCGCTCGATGCCCTGATGCGCACCGAGGGGCGGCTGACCGATCAGATGATCGACGAACGTCTGACGGCGGCCGGCTTCGACGTCGCCGCGCTGAAGCGGGCTCACCAGCGCGAGAAGGGGCGGATCGACGCGCTGATTGCGCGGAATGCGGCCCAGGCGGAAGCGTTCGGCTTCCTCGGCACGCCCGCTTATATCGTTGGAACCGTCGTATTTCCCGGTGTGCCGTCGATGGCGGACTTCAGGCAGGCGATCGCCGACGCGCGGGCGAAGAGCGGCTGACGACGGTCACGCAGCGAACGGGGCATACCGGCGGCCGGTCTTCGGCCAGCGCCAAAGGGGGACGCCTGAAGCCCTGCGCGGGCACGGCTCCAGACCCCCTGATCCGCCGGCCCATGGCGGAGAGGCGACGTCCGCCACCCCCGCCATGCGGCGGCGCGCATGGTGCGGGATGGGACCAGCTTCGTTTGGCATCCCGCTCCATGCTCTTGTTGCCGCATGATCTTTGCCGAAAACCGGTTCCCGCTTTCCGCGATCATGCGCTGGAATCGAGAGCTAACCGGTGCCTTCGAGCGCGTCGAGCAGTCGGTGCGCGAGCCGCAGCCCCTCGTGTGCGTCGGTGCTTGCCTGTCTGAGGAGCAGCCGGTCGCCCGACCATTCCAGCCCCGGCGGTGGATCCTGTCGCTGCATCGTCCGGGCCCGGGCGGGGCGGAAGGTGGCGGCAATCGCCTGCGGCCCGCCGTCGAGCTCGGCGATGCCTGCCTCATGGCACCGCACCCGGATCTCGGCCACCGCGAGGAGGTCCGACATCGCCTCCGGCAGCGGCCCGAAGCGGTCTGCGACTTCGTCTTCCAGCTCGGCGAGCGCCTTTGCATCCTCGGCCGCGGCGAAGCGGGCATAGAGGTCGATCCGGACCTCGTCGTCGGGAATGTAGCTCGCCGGGATGCGCCCGGAGATGCCCAGTTGGGTGGCGGGGCGCCATTCGTCCTCGGGCGGCGAGCCCTCCGCCGCCCGCATCGCCCGGTCCAGGAGATGGCGGTAGAGATTGATGCCGATGAGACGGATGTGCCCGGCCTGTTCCTCGCCGAGAAGATCGCCGGCGCCGCGCAGGTCGAGATCGCGTCCGCTGATGTCGAAGCCGGCACCGAGCCGGCCCAGCGTCTCGATCGCCGCGAGACGCCGCTCCGCATCCTCGCCGACCGGCTGCCCCGGCTCGATGAGGAAGAGAGCGGTGCCGCGCCGCGCGCCGCGCCCGACCCGGCCGCGCAGCTGATGCAGCTGGGCGAGGCCGAAACTGTCGGCGTGCCAGACGATTATCGTGTTGGCATTCGGCACGTCGAGGCCGCTCTCAATGATGTTGGTCGCCAGGAGAACGTCGCCGTCGCCATCGGCGAACCCCAGCATGACGGCGTCGATGTCGCCGGCACTCATCTCGCCATGGGCGGTCACCAGGCCCAGTTCCGGCGCGAGCGCGCGAAGCCGCTCGGCCATCGGCGCCAGATCCTCGATGCGCGGGCAGACGACGAAGCTCTGGCCGCCGCGCAGTTTCTCGCGGCGGAGTGCGTTGTGGATCGCGGCTTCGTCGAAGGCGGTGACCGCCGTGCGGACCGACTGGCGGGCCACCGGCGGCGTCTCGATGACGCTCAGATCCTGCAGGCCGACGAGGCTCGCCTGGAGCGTGCGGGGGATCGGCGTCGCCGTCAGGGTCAAGACATGCGCCGTTTCCGCAAGGCTCTTCAGCCGGCTCTTCACCCGCGCGCCGAAATGCTGTTCCTCGTCGAGGATGACGAGGCCGAGATCGGCGAAACCGACGCCCTTCGCCGCCACCGCATGGGTGCCGACGACGATCCCGACGTCGCCGCTCTTCAGCCCGTCCTTCACCCTTCGCGCCTCGGCCGGCTTCACCATGCGCGACAGTTCGGCCACCACGATGCCGGTCCCGGCGAAGCGGCGGGCGAGCGTGCGCAGATGCTGGCGCACGAGCACCGTCGTCGGCGCGACGAAGGCGACCTGCTTGCCGGCGAAGACGGCCGCGGCCGCGGTGCGCAGCGCGACTTCCGTCTTGCCGTAGCCGACATCGGCGCAGACCAGCCGGTCCATCCGCCGCCCGGAGGAGAGATCCGCCATCACATCGTCGATCGCGGCGGACTGATCTCGCGTCAGGGCATGGGCGAAGCGGGCGGCGAAACGCTCGAAGCGCGCCGTCTCGGGAACGAGCTTCGGCGCCTTGCGGGCGTGCCTGTCCCGGACCGCCTCGACCAGCCTTTCGGCCGTCGTCCGGATCGCCTTGTCGAGGCTGGCGCGGCGCTTCGCCCAGCGCTCGCCCTTCAGCCGGTCGAGGGTCACGGCCGAGGCATCGCCGCCGTAGCTCCACAGCGCCTCGATCTCGGCGACCGGCACCATCAGCGTGGCGTCGCCCTCGTATCGCAGCCGCAGGGCATCGTGGGTCGCCCCCTCCGGCAGCGCGATTTCCTCGATGCCCTCCAGGAGGCCGAGGCCGTGGTCGCGGTGGATCACCGGCTCGCCGATCCGGAACGTCGGGCCGATCAGCCCCGGATGATCCGGCGCCACAGCGGGGCGCGAGACCTTCGCCCGGCTGCCGAGGAGATCGGCCGCCGCGATGACGGCAACGTCGCCGGACGCCGTCTGAAAGCCATGGTCGAGCGGCAAGGCGAGGCTGAGGAGACTGCCGGGCTCGGATGCCGCCGCCTCACGCCAATCCGCGACCGCCTGGGATGCTTGGCCGAGCAGACGCTCCGCCCGGCGGCGGAAGCTGCCGAGGCCCGGCTTGTGGCCGGCGAGCACGATGCGGCCGCCGGCCTTGAGCCGGTCTTCGACAAAGCGCCGAAAGGCGTCCTCCGCGTTTCGGCCTGTGCAAAACCGCGGCACGCTTCGATCGTCTGTCGGAGCTTCGTCGGTCGCGGACGCGCCGACGGTGGCGGTGGCGCGGGCGGCCAGGGCCTCGTCCCAATCCGCCTTGTCCAGGAAGGCATGATCGGGAGCGGCCGGAGCACGCCGGCTCGCCGCGCCGCCGCGGAAGCTCATCTCGCTCTCATGGCCCTCGCGGACGCCATCGAGGAAATCGGTGCCGCGCTCGCCCGCTCCGGCTTCGCAGACGAGCCGGGCATCGGCCGCGTAGTCGAAGACGCTTGCAAGCTCCGGATAGAACAGCGGCAGCCAGTGTTCGCGCCCGGGCGGCAGGTCCGCGGCCTCGGGCGCTTCCTGCGCGCCCGCGTCCGCGCCGTCGGACAGGACGATTTCCGATGCCGGATCGACGTCCAGGCAGTCGGTCTCGACGATGGAGCGCTGGGTTGCCGGATCATAGGAATGGATCGCGGTGATCCGGCCCTCTTCGTACTCGATCCGGCAGGGAAAGGCCGCCGCGGCCGGGAAGATCTCGATGACACGGCCGCGCAGCACCGCTTCGCCGGGCTCGTCGACGCGGTCGTCGAGGACGTATCCGATCTTTCGAAGCGCCACCTCGACGGCTTCGGGCTCGACCGTCTCGCCCACCCGGAACGCCAGATGCGCCTTTGGCCAGATCTGCGGCGGCGGGACGCGCCGGAGCAGGGCGTCTGGCGTCGTGACGACGAGAGCCGGCCGAAACGTGCGGTCGGTCAGCCAGCGGAGCGTAGCCATCCGCTGCCCCATGACGGCGCGGGACGGCGAGGCGCGGTCGTAGGGTGGACAGTCCCAGGCCGGCAGCGAGGCGATCGCCAGTTGCGGTGCAAGCGCGCGGAGCAGCGCCTCGAGCGCCCGGGCGCGCCCGGCGTCGCGCGCCACATAGAACAGCGGCGCCGGCGCCGCCTGGTCGACGAAGGCCAGCAGGTCGGCGGCGATGGCTCCCAGCGGGTCGAGGGCGGCGAACAGCCTGCCCTCGGTCTTCTGGCCCACAACGGTCGCATCGTTCATGTCATGACTCGGTCGATGGTCGAAGGTCGGGACTGCGGAGACCGTGTCGTCCGCCGCCGGTTCGCATGGCGGCGGACGGGCGGTTCTGTGGTTGCCATCTGTGCTCCTCGTTCGGCAGTGTGCCGGTGGCCGTCCTTGGACAAGCCAGCAACAACAATGATTTGCGCAGAAAGCGTTGCGTGGGCTTTCCCGTTCCGGCGGCACGAGGGGGAAATCGTCAGCCTGCCACGAAATTGAGCGCCGCCCGCGGCAACAGACCGCAGCCGCGCGCCGAAGCGAGGGGCTTCAGGCGCCCAAGGCGGCAAGCGCCGGGACGAAGGGAAGCGCCCGCAGGCGCTCGCCGGTGGCGGCGAAGATCGCATTGCCGAGGGGCGGCGGCGCCGAGACCGTCGCCGTCTCGCCGATGCCGCCGGGACCCTCGGTGCTCTTCACGATGTGCACCTCCACGGGGATGCTCTCGTCCATCAGCAGCTGGCCATAGCCGGAGAAGCTCGACGCTTGCGGAGCGCCCGGGACCGGCCAAGGCCCCGCCGCCGCCGGGCGAGCTGCCGGAAGACCGCGTTGCGCGTTCCGAAGTGGCGGGCCGGCAGCATGAGCCCGGCGGACGCAGTTCGGCGAGCGCGGCTGGCCGGCCGGCTGGCTTGCGCGTCGTCGAGAGAGCCTCTCGCGTTGACGGTGTTGTGAAGGTCCATGTATCCTCGAGATCCTCTTCTTGAAACGAAGAGAATTCGTGTCGGAGGCGCTGAAGATGGCCTTGCGAAATATCTCGAGCCGATCGTGACGACGTTGGGTCGGGGAAGCGATGCGGGGATCGGCGATGCTTCGGCGGGCTTCCGTCATGGCTCTGACTGCCATCGCCTGATGGCCGCCGCCGGGCCTCGGTTTCATCAGCCGGTAGAGGGCGGCCTTCCCCAAAGCACCGGCAGGCGATGATGTCCATCAGTCCCGCCAGCCTGCCAGCCTTGCGGGAGCCGCCGGACACGGCGATCGCCAATGCTGGTCTCAGCGACGAACTGACGAAATCGGCCGTACTCGTCGTCGACGACGAGCCGGGCATGCGGAACTTCCTGTCCAAGATTCTCGCCGCGAACTGCGCCCGGGTGGACGTCACCGCGGACACGCGCGACGCCTCGCGGCTCCTCGACGAAAACGCCTATGACGTGATCATCCTCGACAACATCATGCCCGACAAGACCGGGCTAGAATGGCTGGCCGAGCAACGCAGGATCGGCCTCTTCAGCGACGCGATCATGATCACCGCCCATGCCGATCTGGACACGGCGATCCAGGCCATTCGCGCCGGCGCCAGCGACTTCCTTTTGAAGCCGTTCCGCTCCAACCAAGTCCTGAACGCCATTGCCCGCAGTCTCGAACGCTCCCGCCTGCGCCGCCAGAACTCGGTGCTGCGTCACGAACTCGAGGTCGGCAAGGACATCCTGAAGCATCGGGATGCGCTTTTGGGGACGTCGGTCGAGATCCAGAAGGCCCGGCAGGCGATCGAACAGGCCGCCCTGTCCCATGCCAACGTCGTGTTTCGCGGCGAGGTCGGCTCGGGCAAGCAGGTCGCCGCGCGCATGCTGCACGCCGCCTCGCCCCGGGCCGCCAACCCGTTCGTCTGGCTGCAATGCTACGGCATGACCGAACAGGCCTTCCAGGAACGCCTGTTCGGGCATCTCGGCGCGCCGGCCGACGGGCCTTCTTCGCAGCAGGAGGGCATTCTCCTCAGCGCGGCGGGGGGTACCCTCTATCTCGAAGACGTCGAGATGCTGTCGGCGGGTTGCCAGAACATTCTCGCCGAGCTCGTCAGCACCGGTCGCTTCAGCCCGCTCGGGGCGCGCCGCAGTCTGGAATTCGACCTGCGGATCATCAGCTCCACGACACGTCCGCTCCAGGACATCGCCGCCGAGCGGATGTTCCGCACGGACCTCTTCTATCTCCTGACCGTCGTCGAGATCCTGTTGCCGCCGCTGCGGCAGCGGACGGCCGACATCATGGAGCTGACGCGTTTCTTCTCCGAAAGGCTGTCGCAGCGCATGGGAACCGGCGTTCCCGCCTTTTCGCCGGCGGCGCGCCGGCGGTTCCTCTCCCATGACTGGCCGGGCAACGTCATGGAGCTGCGCAACACGGTCGAGCGTGCCCTCATCCACGGCGACTTCGAGGCGGCTCTCGGCAGTGCCGCCACAAGGATCGAGATCGAGGACCTCGCCGCCGTCGAACGGCGCCACATCCTCGCCGTCCTCGACGCCTGCGACGGCAATCGCGCCGAGGCGGCGCGCCGCTTGGGCGTCGCCCGCAAGACCATCGACCGGAAATGCCACGCCTGGGGGCTGTGACCCGATGCACTCGGTGCGGCTGCAGCTGCTCGCCATCGCTCTCCTGCCGCTGATCGTCCTGCTACCCTTGCTGCTCGGCGTGACGATGCTGCGCTGGATCAACAAGTACGACGACCTTCTGATCGCCAAGGTGGGCAGCGACCTGCGTGTGGCCGAGCAGTATTTCGGCCGGATCTCCGCCACGCTGGCCGCCGAGGTGGCGGCGGTGGCCCAGTCGGTGGATTTTTTCGAAGCGAAGTCGCACGGCGAGTTCGCTCTGGAGCAGTTCGTCGAGCGCAGGCGCACAGCCCTCGGGCTCGATTTCCTGGTCTGGGGCACCGTGACCGACACCGGCCTGCCCCGGGCGGCCCGCGAAGTCGCCCTCGCCGCAACTCCCAACGCTCCGAGCGCGGAGCTGGTGCTCCTCGGCGCCGCGGAGATGTCGGCGATTTCGCCCTCTCTCGGCGAGCGGGCGGCAATCCCGCTGGTGCCGACCGAGGCGGCGCGGCCGATCGCCCGCGACGTGGAAAGCCGGGGCATGTTCATCCTGGCGGCGCACCGCTCCGCCGACAGCGGCGAAATGTTGATCGGCGGCCGGCTCCTGAACCGCAATCTCGACGTCATCGACACGATGAACGCCCTCGTCTACCGCGACGAGGCGGGGCAGGTCTCGCGCACCGGAACGACGACGCTGTTCCTCGAGGACGTGCGGATCTCCACCAATGTCCGGCTGTTCGAGGGGTCCCGCGCGCTCGGCACGCGGGTTTCCGAGGCCGTCTGGCGGCGGGGGATGGAGGACGGTGAGACGTGGCTCGACCGCGCCTTCGTCGTCAACGACTGGTATATCTCCGGCTACGTTCCCCTCGCCGACATTTCCGGCAACCGGATCGGCATGCTCTACACCGGGTTTCTCGAGGCGCCGTTCACCGCTCAGCGGAACGCGACGATCCTGACGCTCATCCTCGCCTTCGTCGCGGTGATCGGGCTGTCGGTGCCTTTGTTCCTGTGGCTTGCCAGGGGCATCTTCGCGCCTCTGGAAAAGATGACGGCCACGATGGCGCATGTGGAGGCCGGGGCCTTCGACGCACGGATCGGCGCCGTCTCCGGCAACGACGAGATCGGCGCCGTCGCCCGCCATCTCGACCGCCTGCTCGACCAGGTGGAGGAGCGCGACGCCGCGCTGCGCGACTATGCCAACAACCTCAACGAACTCGTCGAGCGGCGCACCGACGAGCTGAAGGAGGCCAATCGCAAGCTGGAGACGACCTTCGCGCAACTGGTCATGTCCGAGAAGCTCGCCTCGGTCGGCGAGATCACCGCAGGTGTCGCCCACGAGATCAACAATCCCGTCGCAATCATCCAGGGCAACCTCGAAGTCATCCGCATGGGGCTTTCGCCCGAGCAGAGGGCGGAGCTGAAGAGCGAACTGGATTTCATCGACACCCAGACGCATCGCATCAACATCATCGTCGGCAAGCTCCTGAACTTCACCCGGCCCGACGAGATGTCCGACGCGATCTCCCGGGTGGACGCCGCCCGGGCCGTCGACGACGCGCTGATCCTGGTCGCGCCGGATCTGCGCAAGCACGCGATCGAGACGCGGGTGGAGCACAGCCCGAGCCCGAGCTTCAGGGTCGTCGAGACCGAGCTGCAGCAGGTGGTGGTCAACCTCGCCATCAACGCCGCGCAGGCGATGGGCGCAGGAGGAACGCTGACGATCCGGACGCGGCCGGCCACGCGCGAGAATATTTCCGGTTGCGAGATCGTCGTCGAGGACACCGGTCCCGGCATTCCGCCGGACAGGATCGACAACGTCTTCGACCCCTTCATGACGACCAAGATCGGCACGGGATCGGGATTGGGCCTGTCGATCAGCCAGGCGCTGGTGACACGCGCAGGAGGGTTGATCAGCGTCCGCAGCGCCCCCGGCGAGGGAGCCACCTTCACAGTGTGGTTTCCGGCCTCGGACATTTAGTCCGGCGAGGGACGGAATCGCGCGAAGGAGGTGGACATTTTGTCTCGGGCTAGAGAGAGATCTTATAGGACCGTCGACATTCTGTCCTTCAGCGAACTTGCATAATACCCCCAATGCTTTGATTTAAAAGATTAAATAGTTGACAGGTTGCAAGCTTCAATCCTAGCAATACTCCTCAGTTACGTATGGGAGGCCGGTGCCGCCCGATCGGGCGAACCGCGAGATGGGGGGATTTGAGCCGAACCTTTCCGGCAGCGACGTCGCGCGTGACGGGCCGCCCCCGAGCAGCCTCGTTCGTGACGGGAGCCGGGTCTTGCAGGCGACCGGATGATCCCTCCGGGCCATGAGCGACATCGGATGCGCGACACCGCCGCATCCAGTGACGCAAGCAGATCGACCGCCCGGCGAAGCCCGGACCGGACCGCAATGGTCGCACCGAGCAACGCGTACCGATCAAGAAAAAAGAAGCCAAAGGGAGGAAATGGAATGTTCCGGAGACACATGCATCTCGCGGCAGCTGCCGTCGCCTTGGCGGCAGTATCGGCCACCGCAATACCCGCATCTGCGCAGGAAACGCAGTATTTCCCCGTGGCCAGCAGCCGGGTCGGCCCGTATTCCGCCATGGGCACCGGCTATTACGGTGCGCAGATCGACTACATGAACTACGTCAACATGAACGGCGGCGTGAACGGCGTCATGCTGACCTGGCAGGAGTGCGAGACCGAGTACAACGCGGTCAAGACCGTCGAGTGCTACCAGCGCCTCCTGGAAAAGGACGGCCAGCGGATCGTCGTGTTCGACACGCTCGGAACGCCCGGCGCCTATGCCGTGATCAACCGGATGGCCGAGGACAACGTCGTTCTCGCCCAATATGGCTACGGCAGGACCGACGCGGCGGATGGGCGGGTCTGGCCGTGGGTCTTCAATGCCGCCAGTCACTACTGGTCGCAGATCGCCGTCAAGATGAAGTTCATGGCCGAGCAGGAAGGCGGCGTCGAGAACATGAGGGGCAAGAAGATCGTGCACCTTCACATCGACTCGGCCTATGGGCGCGAACCGCTGCCCGCCATGCGCAAGATCGCCGAGGACTGGGGCGTCACCCTGGTCGAGATCTCGGTGCCGCCGCCGGGCCTCGAACAGCAGTCGCAATGGCTGCAGATCCGCCGCGAACGGCCCGACTGGGTGACGTTCTGGGGTGCCGGCTCGGGCATGAATTCGACCGCGATGACCAATGCGGCGCGCGTCGGCTTCCCCCGCAACCGCATGATGTACGTGACCTTCGGCGCGGCCGAGGAAGACATGTTCCCCGCCGGCGACGCAGCGCTCGGCACCTACGCCATGGCCAATGCCCTCCCCGGCCAGGACTATCCGCTGGTCAAGGCGATCAAGGAACAGGTGTACGGCGCCGGCAAGGGCAATTTGTCGGACCAGAGCCGCATCGGGTCGGTCTACTGGAACCGCGGCCTCGGCGCGGCGGTGATGTGGGTCGAGGCGCTGAAGAACGCCCAGGAGATGCACGGCAAGGTCGGCAAGGCCGTGACCGGACCGGAATTTCGAGACGGCTACGAGGCGCTGAACATGACCGAGGAGCGCCTCGAGGAAATCGGCATCAAGGGGATGATCGCGCCCTTCGCCATCTCGTGTGAAAACCACGAAGGCGCCGGCAAGTTCGCCGTGATGCAGTGGAATGGCGAGAAGTTCGAGCAGATCACCGGTTGGGAGGCTCCTCTCGACCCCGGCTACATCCGCCAGCTGGTGGAAGAGTCCGCCGCCAAGTTCGCCAGCGAGAACAACATCACCCCCAAGAGCTGCTCCTGACACGTCCTTTCGGGGATGAACCAGGCAACGCGGCGCCGAGGGCCCATGCGAGCGGGCCTTCGGCACCGCTTGACCGAAGCCGGCCGCCTGGCACCCCCCGCGCAAAAGGGGGCGCCGGACAACGCAGATGGCAGGAAAGCGATGACCGCGAGCACGGACAACATCCTGGAGATCGACGCGATCGAGGTCGTCTATGACGGCGTCATCGCCGCCGTACACGACGTGTCGCTGACGGTGCCGCGGGGCAAGATCGTGGCGCTTCTCGGCGGCAACGGCGCCGGCAAGAGCACCACCCTGAAGGCGATCTCGACGATGCTGGCCGCCGAACGCGGGATGGTCACCAAGGGTACGATCACCTACGACGGCAAGCCGGTCAAGGATCAGGGTCCGGCCGACATGGTCCGCCTCGGCATGGTTCAGGTGCTCGAAGGGCGGCGATGCTTCGCGCATCTGACCGTCGAGGAAAACATCATTGCGGGGGCGTACTCACGCAAGCTCTCCAAGGCCGAGATCCGCAACGAACTCGAGAAGATCTACACCTATTTCAAGCGCCTGAGAGAGCGCCGCAAGAGCCAGGCCGGCTTCACGTCGGGGGGCGAGCAGCAGATGGTCGCCGTCGCCCGCGCGATGATGGCCAAGCCCAAGATGCTGCTCCTCGACGAGCCGTCGATGGGCCTTGCACCGCAGCTGGTCGCCGAGATCTTCAACATCGTCAACACGCTCAACCAGAAGGAGGGCGTGAGCATCCTGCTCGCCGAGCAGAACACCAACGTCGCGCTGCGCAACGCCGATTACGGATACATCATCGAGACCGGGCACGTGATGCTGCACGGGACGGCCCAGAGCCTCCTCAACGACGAGAAGGTCAAGGATCTCTATCTCGGCGTCTCCAAGGAAGGCCGGAAGAATTTTCGCGACGTCCTGAGAAGAGAAAGCGCCGTCCACCCCGATTTTCATCAAGCCTAGACCGTCGCGCAATCAGGAAAAGAGACCGAAGGACATGGTTGAGGCCAGACGCTTTCCGATTGGCGAGCCCATCCTGGAAGTGAAGAACATCTCGCTGCGCTTTGGCGGCGTGCGGGCGATCACCGATACGTCCTTCAACGTCTTCCGGCACGAGATCCGGGCGATCATCGGCCCCAACGGCGCCGGCAAGAGCTCGCTGCTCAACTGCATCAACGGGATTTACAAGCCGCAGGAAGGCACGATCGCCCTGAACGGCGAGGTGCTCGACAAGATCAGCCCGAACATCGTCGCGCGGAAAGGCCTCTCCCGCACGTTCCAGAACCTCGCCTTGTTCAAGCGCATGTCGGTCCTCGACAACATCCTCGTCGGTCGCAAGCTGCACATGTCGGCCAATTTCCTCGAGGTCGCCTTCCGGCTGCCCAAGGCCGTGCACGAGGAGCGGGAAAACCGCGCCAAGTGCGAGGAGATCGTCGAGTTTCTCGAGATCAGCCACATCCGCGACACACCGGTCGGGCGGCTTCCCTACGGCCTGCAGAAGAAGGTCGAACTCGGCCGGGCGCTCGCCACCGAGGCCGACATCCTCCTTCTTGACGAGCCCATGGCGGGCATGAATGTCGAGGAGAAGCGCGACATGTGCCGGTTCATCCTCAAGGTCAACGACGCGTTCGGCACGACCATGGTGCTGATCGAGCACGACATGGGGGTCGTCATGGACATTTCCGACAATGTCGTCGTGCTCGACTACGGCAAGGTCATCGGCGACGGACCGCCCGACGAGGTCCGGGCCGACCAGGCCGTGATCGACGCCTATCTCGGGGTGGCCCATGACTGATTTCCTCTTCTTCATCGAAGTCGTGGTCGCCGGCCTGCTCGCGGGCACGATGTACTCGCTCGTCGCCCTCGGCTTCGTCCTGATCTACAAGGCCTCGTCGACGTTCAACTTCGCCCAGGGGGCGATGGTGTTCTTCGCCGTCCTTGCCTTTGTCGGCTTCATGGAGCTGGGACTGCCATTCGTCGTGGCCTTCTTCGTCACCATCGTCCTGATGGGGCTGGTCGGGTTCTTCACCGAGCGGCTGGTCCTCAAACCGCTGATGAACCAGAGCGAAGACACGCTGCTGATGGCGACCATCGGCCTCGGCTTCGTGCTGGAGGGCCTGGCACAGGCGGCCTGGGGGGTGGAAGTCCGGCGGCTCGACCTCGGCATCGGGGATTTCCCGATCCCTTGGATCATCGACAGCACCGGCCTTTTCATCAGCGCCCTCGATCTCACCGCCGGTCTCGTCGCCGCCGTTCTCATCATCGGTCTTGCACTGCTTTTCAAATATACCAAGATGGGGCTCGGCCTTCGCGCCGTCGCCGACGATCCGGGCGCGGCCAGCTCGATCGGCATTCCGCTCGGCAACATCATGCTGCTGGTCTGGACGGCGGCCGGGATCGTCGCGCTCGTCGCCGGCATGATGTGGGGCGCGCGCGCCGGCGTGCAGTTCGCGCTGGTCGACCTCGCCCTCAAGGCGCTTCCGGTGCTGATCATCGGCGGCTTCTCGTCGATCCCGGGCGCCATCGTCGGCGGCCTGATCATCGGGGCCTCCGAAAAGGTCCTGGAAGTCTATGTCGGGCCCTATTTCGGCGGCGCGATCGAGGGCTGGGCGCCTTACGTTCTGGCCATCTTCTTCCTGTTGTGGCGACCCGAAGGCCTGTTCGGCGAGAAGATCATCAGGCGCGTATAGGATAGCGGCACATGAACTCGAACTTCCTCTTCATGGGTTACACGCGCAGCGACGTGATCAATCTCGTCGTCGTCCTGGCGGTGGCCCTGATCCTCATCCCGCTGACCATCGAGTCGGATTACTGGTACGCGTCGATCCTGATCCCCTGGCTCTGCCTCGCGCTCGCGGCGGTCGGGCAGCAGATCGTCATGGGCTATGCCGGCCAGCTGGCGCTCGGGGCTGCGGGCTTCATGGCGGCGGGCGCGTTTGCCTGCTTCAACCTGATCCTGCGCGTGCCCTACATGCCGTTTCCGGTGGCGCTGATGCTCTCGGGCCTGATCGCGGCGGCCTTCGGGGTCCTGTTCGGGCTGCCCAGCCTGCGGGTCCGAGGCATCTACCTCATGGTGGCGACGCTCGCCTCGCAGTTCTTCATCGTCTGGATGATCGACAAGTTCGGCTGGTTCAAGAACTACGACACCTCCGGCATCATCACGGCGCAGGACATCGTGATCTTCGGCAAGCCCTTCACGACGCCGCTCGAGATGTATCTGGTCGTCGTCGTGGTTGTCGCGGTGCTGACGATCCTCGCCATCAACATGACGAGGGGCAGTACGGGGCGAAGCTGGATGGCCGTGCGCGACATGGACATCGCGGCGGAATCCATGGGCATCTCGCTCTTGCGCACCAAGCTCCAGGCCTTCGCCATCTCCGCCTTCTTCTGCGGCGTCGCCGGGGCGCTGTTCGCCTTCACCTATCTGAAGTCGCTCGAGCCGGTCGCCTTCGACATCAAGCTCTCGTTCAAGATCCTGTTCATGGTCATTCTCGGCGGCCTCGGCACGATCAGCGGCGCTTTCATCGGCGCCGCCTTCATCCTTCTGTTCCCGGTCGTCCTGAACAGCCTCGGCAACAACGTCTTCCACGGCGCGATCGACGCCACCATCATTTCGGCCGCGGAACAGGTCGTGTTCGGCGCGCTGATCATCGTCTTCATGATCTACGAGCCGCTCGGCATGACCAAGCTGTGGGAGAACGTGAAGCAGCGCTTCCGCTTCAAGCGTGAGCCGAAGGCGACGCTTCCAAAGCCGCAGGTCACCTGAGGGCCGGAAGAGACTGGGGTCCGAGGCGCAAGATGCCGAAACGGCACTTGCGCCTCGCCGCGATGTCGCTCAGCCGTGGACGATCTTCGTGCCGAGAACGTTCAGGCATTCGCGCATGAAGGCGGCAAGCGCGGTCCAGCCCTTGGCCGAGACCATGTTGCCGTCGACATAGGCTTCGGTCGGGCTGAGGTCGACATAGATGCCGCCGACCGCCGTGACCTCGGGTTCGCAGGCGCCGAGGCCGGCGACCTTTCGGCCCTTGAGGACGCCCGGCACCGCCATCAGGATCTGCACCCCGTGGCAGATCGTGAAGATCGGCTTGCCGGTCTCGTGAAAGTGGCGGACGATGTTCTGCACGCGCTTGTCGGTCCGGATATATTCCGGACCACGGCCGCCCGCGGCGTAGACCGCATCGTATTCGTCGACATTCACTTCGGCGAAGGTCTTGTTGATGTCGGCGTAATGGCCGAGCTTCTCGGTATAGGTCTGGTCGCCCTCGAAGTCGTGCAGCGACGTCTTGATGCGATCGCCAGCCTTCTTGTCGGGACAGACGACGTGGACCGTGTGACCGACGGCCTCCATCCCCTGCTGGAAGACGAAGATCTCGTATTCCTCGGTGAATTCACCGGTCAGCATCAGAATTTTTTTGCCACTCATCGAAGAGTTCCTCCTGGCGGTTGTCGACAGAATGGCGGCTGGCTCGCGCCGGCCGCCATGAAGCTTGAGCAATTATCAGAACGGCGAGTCCGGGAAGTAGAACTGGTCGGCGTTCTCGGGGGTGATCAGCGGCGCATCTAGCTTGAACGAGCCGCGCATCGGCGCCTGGCCGGCGAACTGGCCGGCGGTCATGTAGATGGCCGACTTGATCATCGACGGCGGATAGGGCGTCGAGATCGGCGTCCGCGCGTCGCCTTCCTTCACCATCTCGATCACCTGCTTCATGCCGTTGCCGCCCAGCGCGAAGCGGATGTCCTCGCGTCCGGCCTGGTCGACGGCCTCGATGACGCCGAGCAGCATGTCGTCGTCATTGGCCCAGACCGCATCGATCTTGGGATATTTGGCGAGATAGTCCTGCATCAGGGTGAAGGCCTCGTCCTGGTTCCAGTTGGCGTACTGGATGTCGAGGATCTTGATGTCGGTCTCGGCGATGACGTCGGAAAAGCCCTTGATGCGCTCGTCGTCGATGACGGTCGGAATGCCGCGCAGGACGACGATCTCGCCCTTGCCGCCGAGCTGATCGCTGAGCCAGCGGGCGGTGTTGGCGCCGACGGCGATGTTGTCACCGGCGACGTAGAGGTCCTGGATGGCCGGATCGGTCAGGCCTCGATCGACGACGGTGATGAAGGTCCCCTTCGACTTGACCTGCTCGACGGGGCCGGTCAGCTCCTCCGAGGTGAAGGGCAGGATGACGAGGGCGGCGAGCTTCTGCGTCGCCGACAGATCTTCGAGCGAGGAGACCTGGGCCGTGGCCGAGGAAGCGGTCGAGACGATGACGTCGATATTCGGGAACGCCGCCTCGATCTCCTTCTCCGCCTGTTCGGCATGATAGACGACGCCGCCGGTCCAACCATGGGTCGCGGCCGGGATCGACACGGCGATCTTCACGTCGCGCTCCTGGGCGAGGGCCTCGCCGAGGCCGAGCGGCAAGGCGCAGGCGAGCGCCACCGCCGACAGGACCATCCGGCTCGTCTCGTTCATCATTCTCATGGGTTTCCTCCTCTGTTTGTCTTGATTGTCCGAACTGTCAGCGGCTGCTGGTGAAGCGGTGCGCCAGCATGGCGATGATGATGATCGCCCCCTGCACCGCAGCCACGAGGTATTCCGAGACCAGGTCCGACAGGACCATCACATTGGCGATGATCTCGAGGATCAGCGCTCCCGCCACGGAGCCCCAGACCCGGCCCTTGCCTCCCCGCAAGAGCGTTCCGCCGATCACCACGGCGGTGATGACCTGCAATTCCCAGAGCTGGCCCGTCGTCGGCGTCGCGGCGCCGAGGCGCGGCACGTAGCAGATCGCGGCCACCGCCACGCAGAAGCCCTGAATGACATAGGCGCTGGTGCGCATGCCCCCGACATTGACGCCGGAGAACCGGGCGACGTCGGCGTTCGAGCCCGCCGATGTCAGACGGCGCCCGTATTTCGTGCGGTAGAGCAGGAAGGCACCGAGAAGCACGACGGCCAGCGTGATCAGGATCGGATAGGGAATGCCGAGGAAATCGCCGAAATAGACCGGCCGGTAGGCCTCCCTCAGGCTCCTGTCGATCGGCAGCGAGCCGCCGTCCGTCATGAAGGTGATGAAGGCCCGGAAAATCCCCATGGTGCCCAGCGTCACGATGAACGGCTCGATCCGCCCGACCGTCACGATCACCCCGTTGAACAGCCCGCAGAGCATGCCGACGATCAGCGCTGTCCCGGCTCCCGCGAGGATCGCCCAGTCGCCGAGCGCCGGGGCGAGCGCATTCATCGTCATGATCATGATGCCGGTGACGAAGGCCATCATCGAACCGACGGAAAGATCAAGGCCGCCAGAGGCGATGACGAAGGTGGCGCCGACGGCGATGATCGCGATGAAGGCGCTTCTCGTGGCGACGTTCAGGAGGTTCGCCGATGAGACGAAGTTCTGGTTGATCAGCGCGCCGAGGACGATGATCACCGCCAGGGCGATGAAGGGCGCGAGGTCCCCCAGGCGGATGCGGCGGCCTTCCTTCACGGCCGCGACGGTGGTTGTCGTTGCGGTCATCCTGGTGCCCTGCCCTCGCTCTCATGCCTGCCGCTGGTCGCCGCATAGACGACGTTCTGTTCGGTGATGGCCTCGCCCGTCAGCTCGGCGACGATCTTCCCTGCCCGCATCACCAGCACCCGGTCGGCGATGCCGACGAGTTCCTGCATTTCGGAGGAGATGACGATGCAGGCCATGCCAGCCCGCACCATCCTGTCGATGAAGCCGTAGATCTGGCTCTTGTTGCCGATGTCGATGCCACGCGTCGGCTCGTCGATGATGACAATGGATGGCTTTGCCATCATGACCTTCGCCAGAAGCAGCTTCTGCTGGTTGCCGCCGGACAGCTTGCCGGCCTCCAGCGTCAGCGACCTGACGCGGATGTCGTACTCCCGCACCGCCTTTTCGAGCACGGCCACTTCGGGGCGGCGGTGCAGCAGGACACCCGGATTGACCGCGTCGAGCGCCTGCAGCGTCAGGTTCGGCGCCAGTTCCTCGTCGAGCAAGAGGCCCTTGCCCTTGCGGTCCTCGGTCAGATAGACGAGCCCCGCCTTCATCATCGCGGTGACGTTGCGATGGGCGATCTCCCGGCCATCCACGACGACCTTCGTCGCATGGGACGGGCGCAGGCCCATCAGGCCTTCCATCAGTTCTGTCCGGCCGGACCCGATCATTCCGCCGATGCCCAGAACCTCGCCGGGCTGCAGCGTGAAGGAGGCCTTCGCCGCGCCGTGATCGACCGCAAGATCGATGACCTCGAGGATCGGCGCGGCCGCGACGGCATCGCGCTTGCGCGGATAGAGCATCGAGAGTTCGCGCCCGACCATCAGCTCGGCCATCTCGCGCTGGCCGAGGTCGGATGCCGGCCAGGTGCCGATCATCCGCCCGTCGCGCAGGACCGTGATCCGGTCGGCCAGCGCCTGGACCTCGTCCAGACGGTGGGAGATGTAGAGGACGCCGACTCCATGCGCGCGCAGGCTCCGGACGATGTCGAGGAGGGCCGCGACCTCGTCATTGGCAAGGACGGCGGTCGGCTCGTCGAGGATGACGACCTTGCGCTCCTCCAACAGCGCCCGGGCGATCTG
The DNA here is from genome assembly GCA_002700095.1 of Fulvimarina sp. Lineage (GTDB taxonomy): Bacteria > Pseudomonadota > Alphaproteobacteria > Rhizobiales > Rhizobiaceae > Jiella. The sequence goes on from PACL01000056.1 coordinate 32,515, forward strand.
CACCAGCTGGCGCTGCGCCAAGGGGAGATCCCCGACGCGGTCGCGGGGATGGGCGGCGGAGCCGACACGCGCCAGGACGGCGGCGGTGCGGCGGTCCATCGCCCGGTCGTCGGCGAGCCAGCCGCGGCCGAGTTCGCGGCCGAGAAAGACGTTTTCGGCGACCGTCAGATCGGCGGCCAGCAGGATCTCCTGGTGGACGAGAACGATGCCCGCCGCCTCGGCCTCGGCCGCATCGTCGAAGTCGACCGGCATGCCGTCGACCATGAGATGGCCCGCCGTTGGACGCGCATGGCCCGACAGAAGCTTCATCAGGGTGGACTTGCCGGCGCCGTTCTCGCCGATCACCGCATGGACCTCGCCCGGCAGGATGTCGATCGTCACGTCGGACAGAACGGTGATCGACCCATAGGTCTTGCCGAGGCCTTCGGCCTGCATCACGGCCGGACGGGGGGCGACCGACATCGGGGTGGGGAGCGGGGCAGGGATCGGAGCGGCGATCATTCGAACGCCGCGAGCAGGCGATCGCGCGAGCGCTCGATGTGGTTCGCCATCGCCTTTGCGGCGGCATCGGCGTCGCCGGCCCGGAAGGCGGCCAAGAGCTCCTCGTGCTCCTCCAGCGCCTCCTGGGTGACGCGGCTGTTGAACATCAGCCTGAAGATGTGAAGATGGACGTGCTGATTGTAGAGCGTCGTGCGGATCACCTCGTTGCCGGCGATCCGCAGGATCTCGTCGTGGAAATGCGCGTCGGCGCGGGCAAAGCGCGAATAGCGGGTGCGTCGGTCGAGCGGCGCCTCGCCGCCATCCATGTCGGCGGCGACGCTTTCGAGAGCCTGCAGGCTCTCCGGCGTCAGGTTGCGGGTGGCGAGACGCGAACCTTCCGGCTCGAGCAGCAGGCGGAACGTATAGAGGTCGTCGAACTGCTTGCGGGTCAACTGCGGCGCGGCGCTGTAACCGATCAGGTGCTCCTTGCGCACCAGCCCCTCGCGTTCGAGGCGGCTCAGCGCCTCCCGGACGGGGGTCTGCGACACACCGAACTCGCGGGCGATGGTGTCGATCGGAATGCGCGAGCCCGGAGCGACATCGAGCGACATCAGCTGGTGGTAGATGCGGTCATAGACCCCGTCCACCACGCTGGGGGGACGAATTGCGGCCGACGCACCGTCTCGCTCCGTCGCCATTCTCACCTGCATCACCCCTTCTCGGCCAATATTGACAGCGATCAGCCTGTACCAGAGAATATCAGATGTCAAATACATTATCATATACGATTTGATATTGGATCGTGATATGAGGTTGGCGGGGCGGTCGACAGATGCCCGGACTTGCTCTTCGCCAGCCCGCCGGCATCGCGCTCAAGCCCCGCCGATGCCGAGGATGATGTCGGTCCGGGGCGGACCGTTTCGCCGCCGGGCAGCGACCTGCCCGACGCTTCTCCAGGAGCCGCAGGGCCTTGCGACGGCCCCGGACCATCGAAAGGAAACCACGAGATGAACCTGTTCGGCACGATCAGGGCCCCGCGCGAACTCGTCTTCGGCAGCGGCCAGCGCCACAGCCTCGGCCGGATCGTCGGCAAGCTCGGGCGCCGCGCCCTGGTGGTCAGCGACGCACGCCTGACGGCCGATCCGGACTTTGTGGCGATGATGGCCGATCTCGAACGACAGGGGATCGCGGTGGCGGTGGACGGCTCGGTCCTGCCCGACGTTCCGGTGGAGCTGGCGCAGGCCAGCGCCGACGCCGCCCGCGCCTTCGGGCCGGATCTCGTCATCGGCATCGGCGGCGGCTCCTGCCTCGACATGGCCAAATGCGTCGCGGTGCTTCTGGCCCATGGCGGCCGGCCGCAGGACTATTACGCCGAGCACAAGGTCCCCGGCCCCGTGCTGCCGCTGATTGCCATCCCCACCACCGCCGGAACCGGCTCGGAGGGGACGCCCGTCGCCGTCCTGTCCGACGCCGAGCGCAGCCTGAAAGTCGGCATCTCCAGCCCCTATCTCGTTCCCACGGCGTCGATCTGCGACCCGGATCTAACCGCCACCTGCCCGCCGGGCCTGACGGCGATCGCCGGGGCCGATGCCCTGACCCACGCGATCGAGGCCTTCACCGCGATCCGCCGCGAGCCGGTGCCGGGCATCGCCCAGGAGCGGGTCTTCGTCGGCAAGAACCATCTGTCCGACCACTTCGCGCTTCGCGCCATCGCGCTCCTCTGGCAGGGGCTCGAAGCCGCCTGCCGGGACGGCGCCGACCGCGAGGCCCGCGAGAAGGTGATGATGGGCGCGACCCTCGCCGGCCTCGCCTTCGGCGTCGCGGGCACGGCAGCCGCCCATGCCATCCAGTATCCCGTCGGCGCCCTCACCCACACGCCCCACGGCGCCGGCGTCGCCTGCCTCATGCCCTACGTCATGCAGTGGAACGCGCCGGCCATCCGAGCCGAGCTCGGCGAGATTGCCCCGGCAATGGGCCTTTCAGGCGGCGATGCGGTGATCCCGGCCATCGCCGCCCTGTTTCAGCGGATCGGCATTCCGGCGACGCTGAAGGATCTCGGCCTTGCCGAGGACCGCCTCGACTGGGTCGCCGAGCAGAGCTGCGGCATCGCCCGGCTGATCCAGAACAACCCCCGCCCCCTCGACCGGGACGACATGAACCGCCTCGTCGCCGCGGCCTATGCCGGCGACAGGGCAGCCCTCAACTGATTCCGACGGAGACGATCATGACCATCCACACCACCACGTCGCGCTATGCCGATCCGGCGCTTCACGCACAGGGCCTGTTCATCGGCGGCCGGTGGGAGCCGGGCGCCGGAATCCCGGTGCTCGATCCGTCCACCGGCCGGATGCTCGCCGAAGTCCCGGACGCCTCGATCGGGGACGCGATGCGTGCGGTGGACGCCGCCGAGGCCGCCGCTGCCGGCTGGCGCGCCACGCCGCCGCGGCAGCGATCGGAAATCCTGCGCCGCTGGTTCCAGCTGATGAGCGAGCATGCCGAGGTACTGGCGGGGCTGATTTCTCTCGAAAACGGCAAGGCGCTCACCGATGCGCGCGGCGAGGTCGCCTATGCGGCGGAGTTCTTCCGCTGGTATGCCGAGGAGGCGACGCGGATCCCCGGCGAGTTCCGGCATACGCCGTCGGGCTCCCACGGCATCCTGGTGGATCACGAGCCGATCGGCATCGCAGTCCTGATCACCCCGTGGAATTTTCCCGCCGCGATGGCGACGCGCAAGATCGGCCCGGCGCTTGCGGCGGGCTGCACGGTGATCCTGAAGCCCGCCTCCGAAACGCCGCTGACCGCCTATGCGATGGCCCGGCTCGGCGAGGAGGCGGGTCTGCCGGCGGGTGTCGTCAATGTCCTGACCACGCGCGACCCCGGCCCGGTGGTCGCCGCCATGCTGGCGGATCCGCGGGTGCGCAAGCTCTCCTTCACAGGCTCCACCGGCGTCGGCCGCGTTCTCCTCGCGGAAGCCGCCCGGTCGGTCGTCAACTGTTCGATGGAGCTCGGCGGCAACGCCCCCTTCCTCGTCTTCGACGACGCCGATCTCGACGCGGCGCTCACCGGCGCCATGATCGCCAAGATGCGCAATGCCGGCGAGGCCTGCACGGCCGCCAACCGGTTCTATGTCCAGGCCGGCATCCACGACGCCTTCGTGGAGGGCCTGACGGCCCGCATGGCGGCGCTGAAGGTCGGTGCGGGTTCCGATCCCGCCACCCAGTGCGGGCCGATGATCACGCAAAGGGCCGTCGCGAAGATCGACCATCTCGTCTCGGACGCGCTGCAGCGCGGCGCGACGGCGACCACCGGCGGCTCGCCGCTGCCGGGAGACGGCTATTTTTATCCGCCGACGGTCCTCGAAAACGTGCCGGTGGATGCGGCGATCGCCCATGAGGAGATCTTCGGGCCGGTTGCCGCCATCTATCGCTTCGAGACCGAGGAGGAGGCCGTCCGGCTTGCCAATGCGACCGAATACGGCCTGGCCGCCTATGTCTATTCCGCCGATCTCAAGCGGGCACTCAGGGTCGGCAAGGGCATCGAAACCGGCATGGTCGGGATCAATCGCGGCCTGATGTCGGATCCGGCCGCCCCCTTCGGCGGCGTCAAGCAGAGCGGCATCGGCCGCGAGGGCGGCGTCACCGGGATCCTGGAATTCATGGAGGCGAAGTACTACGCGCTGGAATTCTGATACCAAGGGAAGCCACCATCGGTTCAGGAGAGCGGTCTTCGTCGAGCTTCCGGCTCGGTCTCGAAGACCGCGATCGCGTGCGACGGGCGGGCGCGTCCAGTGTCCTGCCCTTCGCTTCAAAACGGTCACGTCAGGAGGTTAAGGGAGACATGAGCGAGACCGATCTCTACCGCATCCGCGATTTCGTCCCGGATTTCGAGGCCATCGCCGCGGAGTTCTCGGCGCGCAGTCGCGCGTTGACCGCCAGCACCACGGTGCTCGCCGACATCGCCTATGGGCCGCGCCCGCGCGAGACCATCGACGTCCTCCTTCCCCGTGATCCGGCGGCCGACGCGCCGCTGCACGTCTTCGTCCATGGCGGCTACTGGCGCTCGGGCGAAAAGGCCGACTACCGCCTCGTCGCGGCGCCGGTCCTCGCGGCGGGCGGCATTGCGGCGCTGGTCGAATACGATCTGATGCCGCAGCAACGGCTGCCGGTGCTGGTCGACCAGATCCGCCGCGCGGTCCTCTGGCTAGAGGGTCATGCCGGCGAATTTGGCGCCGATCCCTCCCGCATCACGGTCAGCGGCCATTCGGCGGGGGCGCATCTCGCCTCCTATCTCGCCGCGACGGGGCCGCAGGAGGAAGCCGCCCCTCTCCTGCCGGACATCCGGGGACTGCTGCTCCTGAGCGGGATCTACGACCTCTCCGGCATCCCGGGAAGCTTCCTGAAGCAGGAGGCGCAGATGACCGACGCCGAAGCCGCCGCATGGTCGCCGCTCGCCTCGACCCAGCACGCGGGGCCGCGACGCATCATCGCCTATGGGACGGACGAGACCGCCCCGTTCAGCGGGCAGGCGACAGAACTCGGCCGGCGCCTGCGGACCGACATCGGGGACGCCGAACTCATCGCCGCCGCCGGCCTCAACCACATGACCGTCGTGCTTGACCTCGCCGATGTCGACGGCGTCATCGGCCGCCGCCTCGCCGATCTCGTCGCATCGAGCCGCCCCCGCGATGCGTCCTGAAACGACGCGAGCCGGCCGCGGCGATCGCGTCGCCCTCACAGCGTGTCGATCGGCACCTTCAGATAGCGCTTGCCGTCGCTCTCGGGCTCGGGCAACGCGCCGGCCTTCATGTTCACCTGCAGCGACGGGATGATCAGCTTCGGCATGTCGAGAGTGGCATCGCGCTCGGTGCGGTACTTGACGAACTCCTCCTTCGTCCTGCCGCCGCCGACATGGATGTTGTGGGCCTTTTCCTCGCCGACGGTGGTCTCCCAGCGGATGTCGCGGCCGTTGGGTCCGTAGTCGTGGCACATGAAGAGCCGTGTCGCGTCGGGCAGTGCCAGCACCTTCTGGATGGAATCGTAGAGCGTGGCGGCATCGCCGCCGGGGAAGTCAGCCCGGGCCGAGCCGCCGTCCGGCATGAACAGCGTGTCGCCGACGAAGGCCGCATCGCCCATCACATGGGTCATGCAGGCCGGCGTATGGCCGGGGGTGTGGATCGCGAGGCATTCCATCTGGCCGACGCTGTAGGTATCCCCGTCGTCGAACAGCCGGTCGAATTGCGAGCCGTCGCGCTGGAACTCGGTGCCCTCGTTGAAGATCTTGCCGAAGGTTTCCTGCACGACGGTGATGCTCCGGCCGATGCCGAGCTTGCCGCCGAGACGCTGCTGGAGATAGGGCGCCGCCGACAGGTGGTCGGCATGGACATGGGTCTCGATCAGCCATTCGACCGTCAGGTCATGCGCCTTCACATGGGCGATGATGGCGTCGGCATGGTCGTAGCTGATGCGGCCCGCCGCATAGTCGATGTCCATGACGCTGTCGACGATGGCGCAGGCCTTGGACGCGGGATCCCTGACGACGTAGCTGATCGTGTTGGTCGCCGGATCGAAGAAGCCCTTCACCTCCGGCTTCACGTCGAGATGGACAGGGTAAGTCATGGCAGTTCCTCCTCTTGTGGGTGAAGTCGGTATCAGCTCACGCGGCAGGTCCTGATGCCGAGCAGCGAATAGAGCGGGCAGTTGCCGACGGCGGCGGTCAGCAGCGCGACGGCGCCGAAGCCGTAGAAGGCCCATTCGAGCCAGGTTCCGTCACCGACGGTCGTGGCGGCGGCGAGAGTGAAGAGTGCGGCGGCGACCACCAGCCGAAAGCCGCGGTCGAGCTTGCCCATGTTGACTGTCATGTTGGTCTCCTGAGGTTGTGGTGGATCGTCTTGTTTGTTCGCATCGTCCCCGGCAGGGACGGTGCGGATGCCGGCCATCGGCGGAACGGCGGGCCGCTTCGCCGATGGCCGATCAGGCGCCGAGCCGCGTCAGCCGCAGATACGGGCGCAGCGTCTCGAAGCCCTGGGGGAACGCCTCCCGCGCCTTCTCGTCGGACAGCGAATTGCGGATGATCACCCGGTCGCCCGGCTGCCAGTCCGCCGGACAGGCGACGCTCATGCGGTCGGTGAGTTGCAGGGCGTCGATCGCCCGCAGGATCTCGGAGAAGTTCCGGCCGACGGTCATCGGATAGGCCATGGTCAGCCTGATCTTCATCGCCGGATCGATGAGGAAGACGCTGCGCACGGCGGCCGTATCGTCCTCGCCCGGATGGATCATGTCGTAGAGGGCCGCGACCTTCCTGTCCTTGTCGGCGACGATCGGAAACTTGAGCGTCGTGTTCTGGGTGGCGTCGACATCCGAGATCCAGGCGAGATGCTCGCTTACGCTGTCGGTGGACAGCCCGAGCGGCTTGACGTTGCGCGCCTCGAACTCCGGCGCGAGCTGCGCCGTGCGGCCCATCTCGGTGGTGCAGACCGGCGTGAAGTCGGCCGGATGGGAGAAGAAGAACACCCAGGAGCCCCTCGCCCAGTCATGGAAGCGGATGGGGCCCTGCGTCGTGTCGATCTCGAAGTCGGGGGCGGTGTCGCCGATCCTGAGGGACATGGACGGTTTCCTTTTGCTGGTGTCGATCGCCGCCGAAGCGGCGGCAGGTTCGGCAGGATGACGGGCCGTCGGCCATTCGCCCCGGGAGCCACAGGCTTACCCGGTCACGAGGGACGCAACAGCGCCTTATGATTATGCGAAAAACTATATAGTTTTGCCCACGGATTGCGGCATTTGCGGCCGAATTGCAGCAGTCGCGATTGCGGAATGGATATAATACTGGTTTTTGTATATTGACAAGCCCCGTCGATATTCATATTTTGAAATAGAAGCAGACGGAGACAGCATGAGCCATCCCACCCCCCTTGCCCCCTTCCAGCCGCGGATCGGCGACGAAGCGCCGGCATTTTCCTGCCGCTCGACGCGCGGCGAGGTGCAGCTTTCGGACTATCGCGGCCGCTGGCTGGCGTTCTTCTCGCATCCGGCGGACTTCACCCCCGTCTGCACGTCGGAATTCGTCGCCTTCGCCGAAGCGGCCGGGGAGTTCGACGCGATCGGATGCGCCCTTCTCGGCCTGTCGGTCGACAGCCTGTTCTCCCACCTCGCCTGGGTTCGGGCGATCGAGGAGCGGTTCGGACTGAAGATCCCCTTCCCGGTCTGCGAGGACCCGTCGATGGCCATCGCCAGGGCCTATGGCATGCTGGATGCCGCGGCGGGGACGAGCGCGACCGTGCGCGGTCTCTTCGTCATCGATCCGCAGGGGATCGTGCGGATGTCGTCGTTCTATCCGATGTCGACGGGGCGCTCGGTCGCCGAGGTTTTGCGCACGGTGCAGGCGCTGCAGCTGTCCGACGGCCACGACGTCGCGACGCCGGAGGGCTGGCAGCCCGGCGACGAGATCATCGATTTCGCCGACATGGTGCGCGAGGACGGCGTCGGCGTCTCCGACTGGCTCTACCGGACCCGGACGCTGGAGGTGACGAAATGACCGCGTCTCCCATCGTGACGGGCTTCTACGATCCGCGCACCTTCTCCGTCCAATATGTCGCCAGCTGCCCGGCGACGAAGCGCTGCGCGATCATCGACCCGGTGCTCGACTTCGACCCGAAGTCCGGCGCGACGGCGACGCTGTCGGCCGACGCGATCCTCGCCTTCGTCGAGAGCCAGGGTCTGACGGTCGAATGGATCCTCGACACCCACCCCCATGCCGACCACTTCTCGGCGGCGCAGTATCTGAAGGCGAGGACCGGCGCGCCGACGGCGATCGGCGAGAAGGTGACCCGGGTCCAGGCGCTCTGGAAGGACATCTACAACTGGCCGGATTTCCCCGCTGACGGCTCGCAGTGGGACAGGCTCTTTGCCGAAGGCGAGACCTTCAGGGTCGGCGAGATCGACGCGAAGGTCCTGTTCTCGCCGGGCCATACCCTCGCCTCGATCACCTATGTCGTCGGCGACGCGGCCTTCGTCCACGACACGCTGTTCCAGCCCGATGGCGGCACGGCCCGCGCCGACTTTCCCGGCGGCAGCGCCGAGGCGCTGTGGCGGTCGATCCAGGAGATCCTCGCTTTGCCGGACGAAACCCGCGTCTTCACCGGCCACGACTATCAGCCGGGCGGCCGCGAGCCAGCCTGGGAATCCACCATCGGCGAACAGAAGCGGGCGAACATCCATCTGACCCGGGCCAGGACCGAGGCGGAATTCGTCGACCTGCGCGAGACCCGCGACAAGACGCTTTCGATGCCCAACCTGATCCTTGCGGCGCTGCAGGTGAACACCCGCGGCGGGCGGTTGCCGGAGCCCGAGGACAACGGCACGCGCTATCTGAAGATCCCGCTCGACCGGCTCGCCGGCGCGCCCTGGGGGGACGCTCGATGAGCGGCGCTGCCGAAAGGCCCGGCGCTGCGGCGCTTGCCCAGCCGGAGATGATCGAGGAGGCGGTCTCGCTCCTGAAGCGGCTCGGCCATCCGAGCCGGCTCCTCATCGTCTGTCGGCTGATCGAAGGCGAGATGTCGGTGGCCGAGATGGAAGACGAGCTCGGCCTGCGCCAGCCTTCGCTGTCCCAGCAGCTCGGCGAGCTGCGCAATGCCGGGATCATCGAGCCGCGGCGCGAGGCCAAGAACGTCGTCTACCGCCTCGCCGATGCAAAGGCCGAACGGCTGGTCGAGACGCTGCACGGGCTGTTCTGTCCCGATCAGCCCCCTCCGGTCAGAGCTGCAAAGCCGCCTCGGCCCGTCGCCCTCGGCAAGTTTCTCGGCGCCGCCGTCTTTGCGAAGGTCGGCCTCATGGCTGCCGACAACGACGACTCTTGACCGACACCGCCCGCGCTGCGGGCAAGGGCTGCGGGCAGGCACATGGCGGCAAGGGCGCCCGTCACCGGCGACCGGGCCCGGCGGTGCGGGCCGAGACAGGCCAGCCAGACATCGTCCGGTGATCGTCCGGCGCGCGTCGGGCTCGACAGCAGGATTTGCGGGAGGCGGTCGATCCGGCCAGCCGCCCGCAAACCAGAGGGCCGGCCGGACCGGCTGGCAGGTTCTTCAGAACAGGGAGGATACCCACATGGATCCGAGAAGACTCACCGACCAGCTCGCCGTCCGCGATCAGGTGCATCCCGAGGAGATCCCGGCCCTCAAGGCCGCCGGCTTCCGCTCGATCATCGTCAACCGGCCGGACGGCGAAGGCGCCGACCAGCCGACCTTTGCGGAGATCGATCGCGCGGCCATAAGCGCCGGCATGGAAGCCCGCTACATCCCTGTCGAGACCGGCAAGGTTCTGGACGCGGACGCCGAGAAGTTTGCCGCCGCCATGGAGGAACTGCCGAAGCCGGTGCTCGCCTTCTGCCGCTCGGGCACCCGCTCGACGACGCTCTGGGCGCTGAGCCAGGCCGGCCGGCGGCCGCTGCCCGACATCCTCGCTCGGGCCAAGTCCGCCGGCTACGACATGTCCGGCGTCACCCGCCGCATCGCCAATGGCGGCAACGTGCCGACCGACACGGCGGAGATCAGCCACGACATCGTCATCGTCGGGGCCGGCGCCGGAGGCATCGCGGCCGCCGCCAGCCTCCTCGCCCGCGTCGACAATCTCGACATCGCCATCATCGACCCCGCCGACATCCACTACTACCAGCCCGGCTGGACGCTGGTCGGCGGCGGCGTCTTCAAGCCGGAGGAGACGCGCAGGGACATGGCGTCGCTGATCCCGGACGGCGTCAAGTGGATCCGGGCGGCCGTCGCGGCCTTCGAGCCCGATGCCAATGCGGTGATCCTCGAGGGCTGCCGGGTGGTGAAGTACAAGAAGCTGATCGTCGCTCCCGGCCTGAAGCTCGACTGGCACGGCATCGAGGGCCTGGAACAGACGCTCGGGCGCAACGGCGTCACCTCCAACTACCGCTACGATCTGGCGCCCTACACCTGGGATCTGGTGAAATCCATATCCGGCGGAACGGCGCTGTTCACCCAGCCGCCGATGCCGATCAAATGCGCCGGCGCGCCGCAGAAGGCGATGTACCTCTCCTGTTACGAGTGGGAGCGGCGCGGCACCCTGAAGGACACCAAGGTCGAGTTCCTAAATGCCGGCGGCGTGCTGTTCGGCGTCAAGGACTACGTCCCGGCGCTGATGGACTATGTGAAGCGCTACGGCATCGACCTCTCCTTCGGCCACAACCTGACGAAGATCGACGGACCGGCGAAGACCGCCTGGTTCGAGACCACCGATGCCGAGGGCAACAAGACGATCGTCGAGCGCCGCTTCGACATGATCCACGTCGTGCCGCCGCAGACTGCGCCGGACTTCGTGCGCGTGTCGCCGCTTGCCAACGAGGCCGGCTGGGTCGATGTCGACCAGTGGACGCTCCGGCATGTGCGCCACCACGACGTCTACGGCCTCGGCGACGCGATCGGCACGCCCAACGCCAAGACGGCGGCCGCGGCCCGCAAGCAGGCACCGGTCGTCGCCGAGAACCTCCTGCGCGATCTCGGCCTGATCGAGGAGCCGCGCCCGGCGATCTACGACGGCTACGGCTCCTGCCCGCTCACCGTCGAGCGCGGCAAGGTGGTGCTGGCCGAATTCGCCTATGGCGGCAGGCGCGTGCCGAGCTTTCCGAAATGGTTCATCGACGACCTGAAGCCCTCCAAGACGGCCTGGCTGCTGAAGGAGAAGATCCTTCCGCCAATCTACTGGCAGGCGATGCTGAAGGGCCGCGAACCGATGGCGAAGCCCGAGCGCGAAAAGACGCCGGCCGCCTGACGGGGACGGTCTGACGGGCCGCCTGGATGACGAGCGGCATCGCTCGCTCGTCGTGTGGACCGCAATCTTAACCCCAACGCCTCGAGGCTTGCCTCGAGTGGACCCGACCATGACCCTCGAGCCGCTGCAATATCTTCTCGGTGCCTTCTCCGGCTCGCTGGTCGGGCTGACCCTCGGCCTGTTCGGCGGCGGCGGCTCGATCCTCGCCGTGCCGCTGATGGTGTATCTCGTCGGCGTGCCCAACGCCCATATGGCGATCGGCACCAGCGCCCTTGCCGTGGCGGCGAATGCCGGCACCAATCTCGTCGGCCATGCCCGCCTCGGCAACGTCAAATGGCGCTGCGCCGGCCTCTACAGCGTCGCGGGCATTCTCGGCGCCTTTCTCGGCTCGACCCTCGGCAAGGCGATCGACGGGCAGAAGCTCCTGTTCCTGTTCGCGCTCCTGATGCTCGTCGTCGGCGTCCTGATGTTCCGCAACCGCGGCCAGCTCGGCAATGCCGGCGCCGAATGCAACCGCGAGAACGCCCCGAAGGTGCTCGGCTTCGGCGGGCTGACGGGGATCTTCTCCGGCTTCTTCGGCATCGGCGGCGGCTTCCTGATCGTCCCCGGCCTCGTCGCCTCGACCGGCATGCCGATGATCAACGCCATCGGCTCCTCGCTCGTCGCCGTTGCCGCCTTCGGCATGACGACGGCGCTGAACTACGCCTTCTCGGGCCTCGTCGATTGGCCGCTCGCCATCGTCTTCGTCGCCGGCGGCATCGTCGGCGGGCTGTTCGGCACCCTCGTCGCCCGCTGGCTCTCGGGCAGGAAGGGCGCCCTCAACGTCGCCTTCGCCGGCCTCATCTTCGTCGTCGCCCTCTATATGCTCTACAAGAGCGCGGCGGCCATCGTCTGAGCGGCGCATCGCGTCACCACCGGAAAGTCCGACATGCCCCTCGATACCGTCACCCCCTTCACGCCCCTCGCCTCGACCCTCGGCGGCGTCCTCATCGGCCTTTCCGCCGTCCTCGTGATGGCGCTGTTCGGCCGCATCGCCGGGATATCCGGCATCACCACCGGAGCGCTGCCCATGCGCCGCGACGACTGGGACTGGCGCCTCGCCTTCGTCGCCGGGCTGATCGCCGCGCCGCTCCTCGTCCTGGCCATCACCGGAACCCCGGTCCGGCAGACGGTTCCGACCGACCTCACCGCCATGGCCATTGCCGGCCTCCTCGTCGGCTTCGGCACCGTGATGGGCTCCGGCTGCACCTCCGGCCATGGGGTCTGCGGCCTCGCCCGGCTGTCGCCGCGCTCACTGGTCGCCGTCCTCACCTTCATGACGACGGCCTTCCTCACCGTCCTAGTCCTGCGTCACCTCGTCTGAAAGCCCGCCCCATGCGCATCTTCCTCGGCTTCCTCTCCGGCCTCCTCTTCGGCGTCGGCCTCCTCCTCGCCGGCATGTCCGATCCGGCCAAGGTCCTGAACTTCCTCGACGTCTTCGGGACGTTCGACCCGAGCCTCGCTTTCGTCATGGGCGGCGCGGCGATCACCACCTTCATCGGCTACCGGCTGGTCTGGCGGCGGGAGCGGCCCTTGCTTCTCGCCGACTTCCAGATCCCCAGCCGGCACGACATCGACGCCGACCTTGTCCTCGGCGCGGCGACCTTCGGCATCGGCTGGGGCATCGGCGGCTTCTGCCCGGGGCCCGCCTGGACGGCGCTGCCGCTCGCGGCACCCGGCACGCTGGTCTTCCTGCCGGCGATGCTGATCGGCATGACGGTCGCCACCATCCTGAAACAGCGCCGAACCGCTCTCGCCTGAGAAGAACGGGACCTGCCGGCCCCGCGCGCAATGGCCGACCGACCCGCACCGCCCGCAGGCCGGTCGTCATCAGCCGGCGATGGTCCATCTATAAAGGGCGCGGGGCATGCCCGATTCCGCCAGCAGGATCGGCGGCGCGGTGTTATGCTCCTCGAAAGGGCACTCGAACGACGCTCGCGGAGGAACGCTCGCAGGCCCGGTCAGGGCCGGGCGGCAGCGTGTGCGATCGCTCGATCTGCAGGCAGGGCTCGATCATGTTCATCTCGGTCTTCGAAATCTTCAAGCGCGGCATCGGCCCGTCCTCGTCGCACACGATGGGTCCCATGGTCGCCGCCGCACGCTTTCTCGGCGACCTGCGCAGCGGCGCCGACCGGATCCCCGGCGGCGGCGATCCCGCTTCGATCCGGGTCTCGCTGCACGGCTCGCTCGCCTTTACCGGCAGGGGACACGCCACCGACCGGGCGGTGCTGCTCGGCCTCCTCGATCAGCTGCCCGAGACCGTCGACATCGACACGGCCGAGGCGATGCTGGCGACGCTCCGGGAGACGCGGCGGCTCGACCTGCCGGGTCTCCCGCCCATGGCGTTCGATCCCGACAAGGATCTGGTCTTCGACTACGGCCCGGCCCTGCCGCTGCATCCCAACGGCATGATCTTCCGCGCCTTCGACAGGCGCGGCAATCCGACGCTCACCACCACCTATTATTCCGTCGGCGGCGGCTTCGTGATGAGCGAGGCCGAGCGCGTCGCGCAGAACGAGGGCGGGACCGGCCGTGCGGCATCCTCGCAGGAACCCGCCCGGGTGCCCTATCCCTTCACCTCCTCGAAGGACATGCTGGAGATGGGACGGGCCAGCGGACTCACCATCGCCGCGATGAAGCGGGCGAACGAGGAGGCCCGGTGCGGCGGCGCGGAGGATCTCGACACGAGGCTCGACGAGATCTCCGACGCGATGAATGCCTGCATCGACCGCGGCCTCGTCGGCTCCGGCATCCTGCCCGGCGGGCTGAAGGTGCGCCGGCGGGCGCGCGACCTTCACGAGAAGCTCGAGGCGGAGCGCTTCACCAACCAGCAGATGCCGCATATCGGCAACGAGTGGCTGGGCCTCTACGCCATGGCGGTCAACGAGGAGAACGCCGCGGGCGGCAAGGTCGTGACAGCGCCGACCAACGGTGCGGCCGGCACGGTGCCCGCCGTCCTGCGCTACTGGCAGGACCATTGCGGCGGCCGCTCCGACAGGCTGCGGCGCGACTTTCTGCTGACGGCGGCGGCGATCGGCGGGATCATCAAGGCGAACGCCTCGATCTCCGGCGCCGAAGTCGGCTGCCAGGGCGAGGTCGGCAGCGCCGCGGCGATGGCGGCGGCCGGCCTCTGCGCGGCCCTTGGCGGGACCAATGCGCAGATCGAGAACGCCGCGGAGATCGCCCTCGAACACCATCTCGGCATGACCTGCGATCCGGCCGGCGGCCTGGTGCAGGTGCCGTGCATCGAGCGCAACGCTCTCGGCGCCATCAAGGCCGTCTCGGCCGCCGCCCTGGCGCTGCGCGGCGACGGGGAGCATTTCATGCCTCTCGACAACTGCATCAGGGTGATGCTCGAGACCGGGCGCGACATGAACGTGAAGTACAAGGAAACCTCGACCGGCGGCATCGCGGTCAACCTGCCCGAGTGCTGACGATGTGCGGGGCAAGGTTCTCCGGCTGGCTGCCGCGTCGGATCCTGGACCGACGCCGCCTTGGCGGGTCGCCCGCCACTCTCATCTCCTGAACCGGGTCATCCAGCCGAGGCCGGCATCGGTCGTCGTGGCCGGCCGGTATTCCGCGCCGACGTACCCGTCATAGCCCGCCGCCTCGAGCATCGGCAGCAGCCGGTCATAGGCGACCTCGCCGCCATCCGGCTCGGCGCGCGACGGCACCGCCGCGATCTGGACGTGGCCGACGATGCCGCGATGGGCCCGGAAGCGTTCGAGAAGATCGCCGCCGGTGATCTGCAGGTGATAGCAGTCGAACATCAGCGACAGTTCCGGCCGGGCGAGGCGCCGGGCGATGTCCGCGGCCAGCGCCAGGTCGACCAGGAAGTATCCGGGAACATCGCGGTGGTTGAGCGGCTCGATGAGGACGCCCATGGCGTTCCGCGCCGCGACGTCGCAGGCATGAGCGAGATTGGCCTCGAACGTCTCCCGCGCGCCGTCGATGCCGAAGGTATTGCCCGCCATGACATGGACCCGGCCCGCCCCGATCCGCGCGCCATAGGCGAAGGCCTCGTCGATCGCCGCCCTCGCCTCCGCCTCGCGGCCGGGCATGGCGGCAAGGCCGTTGTCGATGCCCGGCCGGCCACGCCGCGTGTTGAGCGAGAGCATCGGCAGGCCGGTCTCCTCCAGCGCCGCCCGGACGGCGAGCGGGTCGACCTCGTAGGGCCAGTGGCACTCGACCGCCTCGAAGCCGGCCGCCCCGGCGCGGCGGATCGCCTCGGGAAGCGGCAGTTCGGTCCACAGGAAGCCGAGATTGGCGGACAGGCGCAGCATCGCTCATTCTCCGTCGGCAGACTTCGCCCGGTCGCGCATCGGCCCGCTGCCGAGCGCATTCGGCGGCTCGCCGATGCGGCAATATGGCGAGGATCCCCGGTCCATTTAGCCACACGTCGCGCCGTGGCCAGCTTTCTGAACGGCTTTCGGCGCCGCCTCGCCGCGCGAGCCAAACCTCGATGCGGACGGGCAGCGACCGTCCGGACCGTCCGCAGCCGACCGCGACGCCGCTCAGCGCCGCCTCAGAACTGCACCCCGCGGGTCAGCGCGCCGTCGATGACGAGGTTCGTCCCTGTGATGAAGCTCGCCGCCGGGCTGGCGAGGAACACCACGCCATTGGCGATCTCCTCCGGCGTCGCCATGCGGCCGGTCGGATTGAGGGCGAGGGAATCGGCGTAGAGGCCGGGATTGCCCGTCTCGATCTGGTTCCAGACGCCGCCGTCGAAATAGGTGTTGCCCGGCGAGACCGAGTTGGCGCGGATGTTCTGGCCGGCCAGCCGGAACGACAACCCTTGCGTGTAGTGAATGATCGCCGCCTTGAACGCGCCATAGGGGCCGGCGGCGAAATCGATCTCCCGGCCGGAGACGCTGGAGATGGTCACGATCGAGGCGGCGTCGCTCTTCTCCAGATAGGGCATCGCGGCATCGACGAGGCGGACGGTTCCCATCATGTCGGTCTCGAATCCGGCCCGCCAGCTTGCCTCGTCGCCGCCGACGGCAAGCGCGCTGACATTCGCCACGACGATGTCGATGCCGCCAAGGGCTTCTGCCGCCTTGTCGACGAAGCCCGCGAGCGCTGCTCCATCGCTCACGTCGACCGCTTCGCCATAGGCCGTCGCGCCGTCCGCCGTCAGCGCGGCGACCTCGGCCGAAACCGCGTCCTGGCTGCGCGCGCAGAATGCGACCGACGCGCCTTCGGCGGCCAGCATGCGCACGATCGCGCGGCCGATGCCTTTGGTGCCGCCTGTCACGACGGCCTTCCTGCCCTGCAACTTGAGGTCCATGTCGCGCCCTTCCTGTCAAAGCGTCCGGTGTTGATGCATGGGGGCGGGATGCGCCTCCCGCATGCGCCTATCGGGGCAGGATTCGCGGCGGCTGACAAGCCATCCGGCAAAAGTTCGAGCAGGCCGAGTTCCACCGCTTGACAAGCCCGCGGAAACCCGGCAGCCTAATTGATATGCGCAGAGCAGCGTTGCTCAAAAATGCGCCGCACGATGACGTTTCCAAAATATCCCGGCAGTGTCGCCCTGACAGCACCTCGTGCTGACGGGGCCTTTTGCGTTGAGGATCGCAGTTGACGAAGACGCGCTATTCCATCGGCATCCTGTTCTCGACAACCGGCTCCTACGGCACGGTCGGGCGGACGATGCTGAACGGCGCCCTGATGGCCTGCCGGGCGGTGAACGAAGATGCGGCTTCCGGCGTCGTCCTCGATCCCGTCATCGCCGATCCCCAGAGCCAGCTCGTCGCCTATGCGCCGCAGGCCGAAGCGATGCTCGATCGCGGCATCCGCCACGTCGTCGGCTGCTACACCTCGTCGAGCCGCAAGGACGTGATCCCGCTGTTCGAGAAGCGCGATGCGATCCTCTGGTATCCGACCCACTACGAAGGCTTCGAGAGCTCGACCAACGTCGTCTACACCGGCACGGCGCCGAACCACCACATGGCGCCGATGGTCGACCATCTGGTGTCGAACTACGGCCGGCGCGCCTTCTGCGTCGGGTCGAACTACATCTGGGGCTGGGAGAGCAACCGCGTCCTGCGCGAGGACCTGACCCAGCGCGGCGGCAAGGTCCTGTCGGAGCGCTACCTCGCCGTCGGCGATACCGATTTCTCGGCGATCATCGAGGCGATCTTCGAGACCTCTCCGGACTTCGTCTTCAATGCGCTGATCGGCCAGTCGTCCTATGCCTTCTTCCGGCAGTTCCGGGCGGCCTGCGTCGCCCGCGGCATCGACCAGAAGACCCGGTTTCCGGTGGCGAGCTGCAACCTCTCCGAACCCGAGCTGCACGAGATCGGCCCCGAGGCCGTGGACGGCCATATCAGCTCCTCGGTCTATTTCGCCTCCATCGACACGCCGCGGAACCGCGCCTTCGTCGAGCGCTACAACGCCATGTTCCCCGATGGCCCGGCGGTCTCCGCCGAGGCGGAGTCGGCCTATCTCGCCGTCCTGTTCCTGGCGCTCGGGCTGGCGAAGGCTGGAACCGAAGAGGCCCGCGCCGTTCTTTCCGCGACGCGCGGCCAGTCGGTCGAGGCGCCCCAGGGCCGCGTCACCATCGATGCGGAGACGATGCACAGCTACCTGACGCCGCGCATCGGCCGCTCGCGGCCGGACTGCCATTTCGACATCCTCGCCGAAGCGGCCTGCCCGGTGCGGCCGGCCCCCTATCTCGTCAGGGCCGCGCCGCCGATCGAGACCGTCTCCCGTCGTCCGCAGCTGAGGGTGATCTGATGGCCGTGCCGCGATACATCCAGAACTTCAGTCGGCGGCGGGCGATCCTGGTCAGCGATGATCTGCGCGTCGGCGCGGCGCTGTCGCCCATCCTGTCGCGCCTCGGGCTGACGATCTGCCAGAAGGCGACCGCCGAAGGGCCGATCGAACTCGCTCCGGCGGAGCTCGATCCCTGCCTCGACGTCATTCTCGTCGACGGTGACCTGCCCCGCATGCCGGTGGTGCCGCGCGCCGCGTCCGGCGACGCGGGGCCCTTCGTGCCGGTGGTCGGGCTGGTCGGCGTCGAGGCGCCCAGCCGGCTGAAGACCCTGCTGCAGATCGGCGCCACCGCCTTCCTGGCCAAGCCCATCCATGCCGGCTCGGTCTATTCGGCGCTCTATCTCGCGGTCAACGAGCACGCCCGCAAGGCCGAGCTCAGCGGCGCCCTCGAGGTCCACGAGCAACGCCGGCGCCAGCGCCGCTTCGTCATCAAGGCGGTGTTGAAGGTGATGCAGGAGCGCGGCTGCGACGACGATGCGGCCTTCGTCTACCTGCGCAACCAGAGCATGCACGCGCGGGTCAGCATCGAGCAATACTGCCAGTACGTCGTCCAACGAAGTGCGACGCGGAACGAAAGCGACTCCGAGCCCGACATGCGGCTCAGGCTCGCGGAATAACTTCCCGACACGGAGACAGACATGCACAAGCCAACAACGAGCGTCCTCGCGGCGCTGGGGACCCTTCTTGCCTTGTCGACGGCGGCCATCGCCCAGGAAGGCCCGATCAAGATGGGCGTCCTCGAGGACCAGTCCGGCGACTTCGCCGTCGCCACCATCGGCAAGGTGCACGGCATCGAGCTGGCGGCCGAGGAGATCAACGCCGCCGGCGGCATCGCCGGCCGGCCGCTGGAACTCGTCACCTACGACACCCAGTCCGACAACCGCCGCTACCAGGAGTTCATGCGCCGCGTCCTGCAGCGCGACAAGGTCGACGTCGTCTTCGCCGGCTTCTCGTCCGCCTCGCGGGAGGCCTACCGGCCGATCGTAGACCAGTTCAAGGGCCTCGCCTTCTACAACAACCAGTATGAAGGCGGCGTCTGCGACGCCAACATGATCGTCACCGGCGCGGTGCCCGAGCAGCAGTTCTCGACGCTGATCCCCTACATGATGGAGAAGTACGGCAAGAACGTCTACACGATCGCCGCCGACTACAATTTCGGCCAGATCTCGGCCGAATGGGTCCGCGACATCGTCAAGGAGAACGGCGGCACCATGGCCGGCGAGGAGTTCATCCCGCTCGGCGTGTCGCAGTTCTCCCAGACCATCCAGAACATCCAGAAGGCCAAGCCCGACTTCCTCGTCACCCTCCTCGTCGGCACCGCCCAGGCCTCCTATTACGAGCAGGCCGCCTCGGCCGATGTCGGCCTGCCGATGGCCTCCTCGGTCAATGTCGGCCAGGGCTACGAGCACAAGCGCTTCCAGCCGCCGTCGCTCGCCAACATGTACGTGACGACCAACTGGATCGAGGAAGTCGACAATCCGGCCAGCAAGGCCTTCGTCGAGAAGTGGCGCGCGAAGTTCCCGGACGAGCCCTACATCAACCAGGAAGCCGAGAACTCCTACATCGCCGTCTATCTCTACAAGCAGATGGTCGAGCGGGCGAAATCCACCGATCACGATGCGATCCGCAAGGTGATCGCCGAGGGCGACGTCTGCATGGACGCTCCGGAAGGCCGGGTCTGCATCGACCCGAAGAGCCAGCACATGTCGCACACGATCTATCTGGCCAAGGTCGGCGAGGACCACTCGATCTCGTTCCCGAAGGTCTGGGACGACATCAAGCCCTACTGGCTCGGCGACGTCGGCTGCGACCTGACCAAGGAAAACCCGGAAGCCCAGTACACGCCCTCCGACAATCCGATGAAGTCGGGCGGCTGATCTCCCACGCCTGCGGAAGGGCGCTCCCCCGCGCCCTTCCGCCCCGGCGTCATCTCGGCTGGCCGGCCGGCCGCCATCCGCGGCTCGTAGCCCGGCCTCCCCCAGGATCCTCTCATCGAAGGACCGTTCATGGACGTCTTGTCCGGCCTCTTCTCGTTCCTCTACCAGACCGGCGACGCCTTCGCCTTCCTCGTCCTGTCGGCCTGCGGGCTGGCGGTGATCTTCGGCATGATGGGAATCATCAACCTCGCCCATGGCGAGTTCATCCTCTGCGGCGCCTATGTCACGACCAGCGCCGTGCAGATGGGCCTGCCGCTGCCGATCGCCATCCTCGCCGGCGCCCTCGTCGCCGGCCTCGTCGGCATGCTTCTGGAACGCACGATCATCCGGCATCTTTATTCCCGCCCGCTCGATTCCATCGTGGTGACCTGGGGCATCTCGATGATCGCGACGCAGGGAACGCTCATCCTCCTCGGCTCGACCATGCCGGGCACCGGCACGCCCTTCGGGAGCTTCACGGTCGGCGACTACGGCTATTCCGTCTACCGCCTCGTCCTGATGCTGGCGGCGGTCGCGACGCTGGCCGTCCTCTGGCTGATCTTCACCCGCACGCGCTTCGGCATCCTCGCAAGGGCGACGATCCAGGTGCCGCACATCGCCGAGGCGCTCGGCGTCAACACTTCGCTGATCTACAGCCTCACCTTCGGTCTCGGCGCGGCCCTCGCCGGGCTCTGCGGCGGGCTCTACGCCCCGACCATGACCCTCGTTCCGACAATGGGCGCGGCCTTCGTCGTCGAGGCCTTCGTCACCGTCGTCGTCGGCGGCGCCGACATCTTCCTCGGCACGGCACCCGCCGCGGCGATTCTCGCGGTGGTCAAGGCGGGCCTCACCTCCTGGCAGGGCCAGCTCGCAGGCCAGATCGGCCTCCTCGTCGCCGTCATCGTCGTCATCCGCATTCTGCCGCGGGGCCTGACCGGCTTCATCCTGCGGGAAAGGGCCTGACGTGGCATTGCGCAACTCTCCGATCGCCGCCTTGCGGCTTCTCGAAGGCCCCCAGACCCTCGGCAAGGGGCCGGGCTTCTGGGGCGGCTTCACCACAATCGTCGCCCTCGCCTGCCTCTATCCGCTGTTTGCGGACGGCTATGACGTCGGCAACAATGTCTACTTCTTCAACTGGACCTTCATGGCCCTCGGCCTCAGCCTGATCTGGGGCTATGGCGGCGCGCTCTCCTTCGGCCAGACGGCCTTCTTCGGCGTCGCCGGCTATGCTTACGGCGTCCTCACCATCAATCTCGGCGACGCCTATGGCCTGACCTTCGTCTCGCTGATCGCGGCTGTCGGCCTGTCGGCGCTGTTTGCCGGCGTCCTCGGCTACTTCCTGTTCTTCGGCCGGATCAGCGGGGTGTTCCTCGGCATCGTCACCCTGTCGGTGACGCTGGTGCTGGAGCGCTTCATGTCCCAGACCGCCGGCCCGGAATGGGCGATCGGCTCGGCCCGCCTCAACGGCTTCAACGGCATGGGCGGGATGCCGTCCCTCACCATCCCGTGGCCGGGCGGCGACATCGTGCTCTTTCCGGACGTCGCCCTCTACTACCTGACGCTGGCGATGCTGGTCGTCGTCTATCTCGCTTTGCGCATCCTGGTGAACTCGCGCTTCGGCAACGTCCTCGTCGCCATCCGCGAGAACCCGCAGCGCGCCGAGATGCTCGGCTACGACATCCGCCGCTACCAGCTCGGCGCCTTCGTCATCGGCTCGGGGCTCGCGGGGCTCTCGGGCGTGCTCTACACCGCCTGGGGCAACTACATCACGCCGTCGTCGATGGGCATGTCGGCGGCAGCCCTTCCCGTCGTCTGGGTGGCGGTCGGCGGGCGCTCGGACCTGACGACCACGCTGTTCGGCACGCTCCTCGTCCTCGCCGGCTTCCAGTATCTGACAATCTACGGCAGCCAGTACGCCCTCGTCGTCATGGGCGTCCTCCTGGTCGTCACCATCCTTGCAGCCCCGAGCGGCATCTTCATCACCGTCGGCTCGCTGTTTTCCAAGGGCCTCAGACGGCGCCTGAAGCGGGAGAGCGTCTGATGGCGATCCTCGAGACCCGCAAGCTCGACAAGTGGTTCGGCGGCCTGCATGTCACCGACGCGGTCGACTTCGCCGTCGAGACCGGCGAAATCCATTGCCTGATCGGCCCCAACGGGGCCGGCAAGAGCACCTTCTTCCGGCTCGTCCTCGGCGAGCACGCCCCGTCGGGCGGGCAGATCTTCTACGACGGCAGGGACATCACCAAGGCAAAGCCCTTCGAGCGGATCCGCCGCGGCATCTCGGTCAAGTTCCAGGTGCCCGGCATCTTCCAGGCGCTGAAGGTTCGCCAGAACCTGCAGATCGCCCTGCAGCACCACCTAGAAGGCTCTTCGCTGAACGAGGAGATCGACCGGCTCCTGGAGTTCCTCAAGCTGAAGGACGCCGAAAGCCAGCTCGCCGGCTCGCTCAGCCATGGCCAGAAGCAGTGGCTGGAAATCGGCATGGCGATCGCGCTGAAGCCGAAACTTCTCCTCCTCGACGAGCCGACCGCCGGCATGACCCCGGACGAGACCTTCGCCACCGGCGAGATGGTCCAGGCGCTGAATGCGCAAGGGGTGAGCGTTCTCGCCGTCGAGCACGACATGGCCTTCGTGCGGCAGATCGCCCAGAAGGTCACGGTCCTCCATTTCGGCAAGGTCTTCGCGCAGGGCACGATCGATGAGATCGTCGCCGACGAGCGCGTGGCCGCGATCTATCTGGGTGAAGTCCATGCGTAAGGAAGTCATCCTCGAGACCATGAAGCTCTGGGCCGGCTATGGCGGCAAGCCGGTGCTGCAGGGCGTCGACCTTTCCGTCCGCGAGGGCGAGATCGTCGCGGTGATCGGGCGCAACGGCGTCGGCAAGTCGACGCTGATCAAGAGCCTGATCGGCCTCCTGCCGCCGCAGCAGGGGGCGATCCTGTTCAAGGGCTCAGAAGTCAACGGCCTTGCCGCCCACAAGCGCGCCCGCCTCGGCGTCGGCTACGTGCCCCAGGGGCGCGACGTCTTCCCGCGCATGAGCGTCTATGAGAACCTCCTCGTCGGCCAGTCGATCGACGGGTCGGGCAAGGCCGACGCCCGCCAGCGGATCGAGGCGATCTACGGCTACTTCCCGATCCTGAAGGAGCGCCGCGACCAGCGGGCCGGCACCTTGTCCGGCGGCCAGCAGCAGCAGCTCGCCATCGGCCGCGTCCTGATGGGCGATCCGGCCATGATCCTCCTCGACGAGCCCTCCGAAGGCATCCAGCCGAACATCGTCCAGGACATTGCCCGCATCATGGTGGAGCTGAACCGCGACACCGGGATCACCGTCGTCTTCGTCGAGCAGAACCTCGACATGATCCGGCAGATGGCCGAGCGTTGCTACGTCATGGACAAGGGCACGGTCACCGCCGAGATCGGCAAGGAGGCCCTGGAGGACCGCGACACGGTTCGGCGCTATCTCGCCGTCTGACAGACACGTGGTCTTCGAAGGACTGCGAAGGAAAGCATCATCATGAAGAGGAAAGACCCATGAGCTGGTTCGACGATTCCATCATGGCCCGCAAGGCCGTCGCCAAGGGCAAGGCGCTCACCACCCATTCGATCACCGAGGCGAGCCAGGGCCAGTACCACTATGTCTACGGCGCCTTCGTCGAACCGGTGCTGACCGTCGATCCCGGCGCCGTCGTCTCGGCCGAGACCCACGACGCCTTCGAGGGCGCGATCAAGTCCGAGACCGACAAGCCGAGCGAGATCCTCAACTTTCCCTATCTCAACCCGCAGAACGGCCCGATCTGGGTGAATGGCGCCGAGAAAGGCGACTGCCTCGCCATCTATATCGAGAGCGTCGTGCCGCGCGGGCCGCAGCCCCGGGGAACCACGGTGATCATGCCGGAATTCGGCGGTCTCGTGCCGACCGCCGATACCGCGATGCTGACCGCGCCCTTGCCCGAGCGGGTCAAGAAGCTGGAGATCACTGAGGAGAAGGGCACGGTCTGGAACGACCGGATCACCCTGCCCTACGAGCCCTTCATCGGGACGATCGGCACGGCACCGGAAATCGAGGCGATCTCCTCCCTCGTGCCCGACTACTACGGCGGCAACATGGACCTGCCGGACGTCGCGCCGGGCGCGGTGATCTACCTGCCGGTCAACACCAAGGGCGCCTATCTCTATGTCGGCGACTGCCACGCCGCCCAGGGTGACGGCGAACTCTGCGGCGTCGCCATCGAGCATCCGACGGTGACGACGCTCAGGATCGATCTCATCAAGGGCTGGACGATCAAGACGCCGCGGCTGGAGAACGAGAAATTCTACATGACCATCGGCTCGGCCCGGCCGATGGAGGACGCCGCCCGCGGCGCCTATCGCGAGCTGATCCGCTGGATGGCGAAGGACTTCGGCTTCGACGAGATCGACGCCTACATGCTGCTCACCCAGTGCGGCCGCATCCGGCTCGGCAACATGGTGGACCCGAAATACACCGTCGGCGCGTCGATCCTGAAGTCGATCTCCGGCATCGCCGCCTGAAGGCGCCGAAGCCCGGCGCCGCAGACCTTCAAAGCAAGAACGTCGCCCTCCCCGACCAGCCGGCCGGGGAGCCCGGCAAGTCATGCCTCGTTTCCTGAAAGGCCATGCGATGAACGCGCCGTTCAAGGCCGCCGCCGTCCAGTTCGAACCGGCGATGGGCGACAAGACCCGCAACCTCGATGCCCTCGCCAAGCTCGTCGAACAGGCCGCCGAGGACGGCGCCGCGCTGATCGTGACGCCCGAAATGGGGACGACCGGCTATTGCTGGTACGATCGCAAGGAGGTCGCTTCCTTCGTCGAGCCCATCCCCGGCCCGACCACCGAACGCTTCGCCGCGATCGCCAAGAGGCGGAACGTCTTCGTTGTCATCGGCATGCCGGAGGTCGATCCGGCGACCGACCTCTACTACAACTCGGCGGTCCTCATCGGCCCGGACGGCGTCGTCGGCACCCACCGCAAGACCCATCCCTACATCTCCGAACCCAAATGGGCGGCGAGCGGCGATCTCGGCCATCAGGTCTTCGAGACGCCGCTCGGCCGGATCGCGCTGCTCATCTGCATGGACATCCATTTCATCGAGACGGCGCGGCTGGCCGCCCTCGGCGGGGCGGACGTCATCTGCCACATCTCCAACTGGCTCGCCGAGCGCACGCCCGCGCCCTACTGGATCAACCGGGCCTTCGAGAACGGCTGCTACCTGATCGAGAGCAATCGCTGGGGGCTGGAGCGCGGCGTCCAGTTCTCCGGCGGCAGCTGCATCATCGGCCCGGAGGCCGAGATCCTGGCGGTGATCGACGGGGGCGACGGCATTGCCACGGCGACGATCGACCCAGCCCTCGCCCGGCAAGGAACGATGCGCGGCGAAGCGGTCCTGCGCCAGCGCCGGCCCGAGCTCTACAAGGAGCTGATGTCGAACACCTTCGCCTGGAACCCGAGCGACTTCTTCTCGCTCTATGGGCATCAGACACTGCCGAAGGGGCGTCAGGCTAAGATCGCCGTCGGCGAGTTTTCGCCCTCCGCCGACGTCGCCGAAAACCTTGCCACCATCGCCGACCTTGCCAAGGCAGCCGCGGACGAGGGCGCGGAACTGCTGGTCCTGCCGGAACGCGCCCTGACGGGGCTCGCAGATCCGGCCGGGAGCGCCGTCGCCCTCGACGGCCCGGCCGTCGCGGGCCTGACGGACATCGCCAGGCAGGCGGGGCTGTTTCTCGTTGCCGGCCTCGCCGAGCGGGACAGCGAGCTCGTCTATAATTCGGCCATTCTGGTCGGCCCCGACGGGCTCGTCGGCAGCTACCGCCAGACCCACCTCTCGGAGGCGGACCGCGCATGGGCGAGCGCCGGAGACGACTGGGCGGTGTTCGATCTCCCCTTCGCCCGGCTCGGCCTTCTCGTCGGCCACGACGCCGATTTTCCCGAGGCCGGCCGGGTTCTCGCCATCCGGGGCTGCGACGTGATCGCCTGCCCGGCGGCGGTGAAAGGCGGTTTCCATCTCGGCCACGAAGGCACCGCCGTCGCCCAGCCCGCACCGATCCCCACCGGCGCCGATCCGCTGCACTGGCACCAGTTCCGGGTGCGCGGCGGCGAGAACAACTGCCACTTCGCCTTCGCCAATGTGCGCGACGAGGCGCATTGCGGCCTGTCGGGCATCTTTGGGCCGGACACGTTCCTGTTCCCGCGTCAGGAGGCGGTGGTGACCGGCAACCGCAATCTGGCGGTGGCCGAGATCGACACCGGCAGCCACGGCGGCACCTATCCGACCACCGCGCTGCGGCGCAAGGATCTCGTCCTCATGCGCCTGCCGCAGCACTATGTTCCGCTGGTCGTTTAGCCGGTTGGTCGTCCAGCCCGGCGCGGGCCTGGTTCCCGGCATGAGGGCGCGGGCTTTGCGAGCATGAGCCGGATCCTCGAAGCGGCCGGTGGGCGCGTGCGTTCAACGACGCATCCGCAGCAATGCCCCCGCCGCTCAGCCGGAAACCGCAGGGCGCGGCCTCACTCCAACGTCACCCGGAGCGTCGAGGGCGCTGCCGCATTGGTCCGGTCGACGACCGTCACCGCGTAGTCGCCGGCCCGCATGGGATAGAAGCTGAACGCCACGGTGCCCGCCCCCTCGCACTGGATCGCCGGAAGGACAGGCCCTGGAGATAGACTTCGACGGTCACGATGCGAAGATGCGCGTCCCGCAGCAGGCTCGATGCGTCGAAGCTGAAGGCGGGATCGCCGCCCTCACCAAAAGGCAGGCAAGGTTCAGGCGGTAGTAGCCGCCCTTCTGCAGGGTGATCGCGGCGGTCGAAAGCGCGATGCCGGCCTGCGACCGGCTCACCTCGACATGGATGTCCTCCGGCGGCGTCCCGCCGACCGGTTGCGCCGTCGGGGCCGAGGCACTCGCAAGGAGGGCAAGGGCGGCGAGCGCAGCCCGGAATGGTCCGGCGTTCATGGGATCGTCCTCTCGTCTGGAAATGGTTCGGTCCGGAGCATTCTCTCGCCGCCCGTCGCAGCGCCACCTCGCAGCGCTTCCGCTCTGCCGGGCAGGATCGCCCGGTCCATGCGCGATTGCCGGCCTCGCCACCGGCAACGGCCGCGACCGGCGGCGGGCCTAGGCTTCACTTCGCGCCTTCACCTTCGACATAGCGCTTGATCCCCTCGAGCCCGGTCGTCACATGGTCCGCCATGGCGGCAACCGCGACCTCGTCGGTCTGGTCCTCGGCGGGAAAATTGCCGGTATCGGCGCGGTAGAAGCGGCCGATCCACATCGGCGGCAGCATCCGGGCCGAGGCGAGGAGTTCCCGTTCGCCGAGCTTGGCCAGCACCAGCAGCAGGATCGCCAGGGCAGCGCCGGCATAGGCGAAATGACTGAGGTCGCGCCGGGGAACGCGCTCCTCATAGAGGATCGGCCGGGCTTCCAGGTTGTCGATCTCGCCGATGGCGGCTTCCACGGCCTGGCGGTTGTCGGCCTCAAAGGCGCGATAGGGCACGCCGAGGCTCTGCAGGAACAGATGCAGATGGCTCTCGGGGCGGGCCTGGGGGGTGTCGCGCCCCCCGATTGCGGAACCTCGAAGATGCCCTCGGCGCCCGCGGTGCGCGGGAACAGCCAGTAGAGGTTGACCGGCTCGCGCCCGACGAGATCGCGCAACTCCGCCTGCACCTCCCGGCTGATCACCCCGGCCCCGTCGGCGACAAGGATGACGGCCCGCGAGGCCTCAAAGCTCGCGCCGTCGAAGGCGCCTATCGCCAGGGCGAGGCCGCGGCCGACATTGGTCTGGGCGAGACCTGGCCAGGCCATCGTGGCGATGGCCGCCTTCACGATCGGCCGGTGGTCGGTCAGGGGCACGGCGAGCATCGGCGAGGTCGAGACCATCGCGACGCCGAGGCGGTCGTGCGGACGCCGGTCGACGAAGTCCGACAGAAGGCGCCGCGCCGCCGTCGCCTTGGATTCTTCCGCCCCGTCCGGCGCCCCGTCCGGCCGGCGGCCGGCAAAGCTGTTGGCCATCGAGGACGAGCGGTCGATCAGCAGCAACAGCTGGGCGCCCCGCCCTTCCTTCAGGATCCGCTGATCCGTCCGATTGAGACCGGCAAGGCCGAGGAGGAGCAGCGCGATTGCGAGGGCGGCGAGCACCGGCAACAGGATCGAGACGGCCCGCGACGCGCCATCGAGCGGCGCCAAAGCGCGATGCGGATGGCCGACCGTCGCAAGCAGCGGCGCGAGGAATGGCAGCGCCACGAGGGGCAGAGCGAAGAGCCAGAGCGGGCTGTCGAGGGCCAGACCGATCACGACGCGCCCGCCCGTTCGATGGCCGCGAGCCGCCGTGCCAGGAGGACCAGCGCCCTGCCCGGCAGGCCGGCTTCCGCCTGCCGCGGGTCGCCGTCGAAGAAAAAGCGCCGGGATGCCGCAAAGAAGGCCTTGAGGTCGCTGCGCAGCGCGGCAACCGGCGCCGGCCCGGCTCTCCGGCGACAGGTCGCCCCTGGCGGCGAGAGCAAAGCCGCTGGCGCCGATGCGCCATTCCGGCGTCAGGCCGAGGCGCCCGGCCCGAAGGTCTCGACATGGATCTGGCCCTGCGGCACGCCGCCCGCCTCGAGGCCCGCGCCGATCTCAGCCATGAAGCGGACTGGGCCGCACAGCATGTAGTGGGCATCCGGCCCGGCCTTCAGCGCGAGGAGATCGGCGGCGGTCAGCCGGCGCGCCGCGTCGAAGGCCGCAGCCATCCGGTCCTCGTCGCGCGGCAGGCTGTAGAAGATCCTGCGCCGGACTGCCCGGCCGCGCGCCACCAGCCCGTCGACCTCCGACCGGAAGCCGTGGGTCGCCCCGTCGCGCGTGGCATGGACGAAACAGACCCGGCGATCGGTGTTCGCGGCGACCGCCGCATGCAGCATCGCGAGCATCGGCGTGATGCCGACGCCGGCACTGACCAGCACCAGCGGGCCATCGCCCCGGGGCATGACGAAATCGCCCGACGGCGAGCGGGCATCGATCAGATCGCCGACGGCGACGTGGTCGTGCAGGAAGCGCGAGGCCGTCCCCCGCTCCTCGCGCTTGACCGTGATCCGATAGGTTTCGGCGAAGGGCGATCCCGACAGGGAATAGCTCCGCCGGACCGGCGCCGGCTGGCCGGGGATCTGCAGCTCGATCGGCAGATGCTGGCCGGCCTCGAAAGGCTGCAGCGCACTCCCTTCATCATCGGCATCGCCATCCCCATCGGCATCGGCCAGATGGAAGGAGACGACGTCGCGGCTCTCCACCACCTTGTCGACGACCCGCAGCCGCACAAGGCCCTCGCCCTCCTCGCGCCATCTGAGGGCCAGCGCCGCCGCCCGGTCGACGACCTTGTCGACGCTGACCACGATCATCCGCCGCGCCTCGGGATCATGGCTTTCCCTCGGCGCCCAGTCGATCCGGGCACGCCCGGTGATCTGCAGCATTCCCCCGGTCGCAAAGTCGACGAACAGGAGGCCGACCCGCGAGTCGCGGGCGAGATTGCCGATCGTGTTGAAGAAGTTGTTGCCCGCATAGTCGGGGATGTGCAGCGTCCCGTCCTCGGCCACCCGGACGAAGCTGGGCTCGCCACCGCGATGGGAGGCGTCGTAGCCGTCCGACCGGCGCCCCTCGCCCGAACTGAAGCCCGAGCCGATGAAGAAGGTATCGGCGCGAGCGATCCGCCGCGTCTGATCCGCGTCCAGCCTGTCCGAGACCTTGGCCGCCGGCGAAAGTCCCGCCTCGACCCGGCGCCATTGCCGTTCGCGGATATATTGTGGGCAGTTGCCGAAGCTCTGCCGCACCTCGACGGCAAAGGCTTCACCCTCCGCTCGCAGGACGCCGTTCATCCGGTTGCGCCGCCGGGTCGCCAGCTCGATCCCGAGAATGCCGATGGCGGCGCCGGCGGTGAGCGAGGCGGCGAGCGGATCCTCGACGCCGAGACGCGCCGCGACCGTCAGGCTGCGCGGATCGGGCGAGGCGAGGAAGCCGCCCGGCCCTTCCATGATCGTCACCCAGGGGCGGCCGGCCTCGTCGCCGCCGGCAACGACGATGAAGGGGAGCGCGGCAAAGAACGCCCGGTGCTGCTCGGGCATCTCGGCGCGGATGAAACCGCCGATCGAGGCCGCGATGGCCTCCACGCCGGCCCGGCGCTGCGCCTCGATCTCGCCGGCATGAAACGTCGGGGATGCAATCGTCATGACAGACCACCTTTCTTCGCCATGCCGGAGAGGGCTGGCGGACAAACGGGAGGATGCGGCATGCGGATGATCGGGCGGGTGCCCGGCTCAGGCGAGGTCCGGCGAGCGGGCCATGCCGACGAAGTTCGCCAAGGCCTCGACGCGGGCGAGCCAGGCCCGCACGCTGGGAGCGTCGGCAAGGCTGACGCCGCCCTCCGGCGCATGGGCGACGTAGCTGTAGGCGGCGATGTCGGCGAGCGTCGGCCTGCCGGCGGCGAGCCACTCCCGCCCGCCGAGATGCGCCTCCATCATGCCGAGGAGCGTCTTGGCGATCGCCTTCGCCCCCTCGTGGTCGAGGGACGCGCCGAAGAGCGTGACGAGGCGGGCCGCCGCAGGGCCCCGCGCAATCTCGCCGGCAGCGATGGACAGCCAGCGCTGCACCTCGGCCTTCTCAAAGGGATCACGGCCCGTCCATTGGCCGGCGTCGCCATAGCGCTGGGCGAGATAGGTGATGATGGCATTGGAGTCGGAAAGCGTGAAGCCGCCGTCGTCGATCACGGGGACCTGCCCGAGCGGGCTGATCTTCAGATAGTCCGGCGCCTTGTGGGCGCCCTTCGCCATGTCGAGATCGACGGTCTCGTAAGGAATGGCGAGCAGCGAGAGCATCAGCTGGACCCGGTGACAGTGACCCGACTTCGGGGTCCGGTAGAGCCGCACTGGAGCATGGGGGCGGGCGGGGCTGTGGGACATGATGGGACGATCCGATCCGTTGCGAGAGGGGGCTGGCCGATCCGCCGGCGAAGCGACGGCTCGATCATGCCGGCAACGTAGCGATCTTCCTGATCCGCAATAATGACCTTCCTCGGAAGAACACTATTTCAGATTTCGCAGCAATCGAGGGTGACATGGACCGCTTGCAGGCCCTGAAGATGTTCGTCGCGGTGGCCGAGGCCGAGAGCTTCGCCGCCGGCGCCCGCGCGGCCGGCCTCAGCGCCGCCTCCGCCACCCGCGGGATCAATTCGCTGGAGACGTTTCTCGGCGCGCAACTCTTCACCCGCACGACGCGGCAGGTGCGGCTGACCGATGTGGGGCGGGCCTATCTCGAGGAGGTCCGGGAGATCCTCGCGCAGTTGCAGGATGCCGACGATGCCGCATCGGGGGCTGCGGGAAGCCCCGCCGGCAGGCTGCGCATCACCAGTCCGCAGGAGTTCGGCCGGATCCACCTCTCGCCCGTCCTGACGGATTTCCTCGACCGCTTCCCGGGTGTCAGCGCCGACGTCTTGATGGTCGACCGCGTCGTGAACCTCGTCGAGGAGGGCTTCGACATCGCCGTGCGCATCGGGCCGATGCCGTCGTCGGGCCTCACCGCCGTCCGCGTCGGAGAGGTCCGCCGCGTGGTCTGCGGATCGCCGGACTATTTCGCGAGGTACGGCCGTCCCGAACATCCGCGCGACCTCGCCGACCACCGGGTCGTTTCGGCAGCGCCCGCAACGCCCTCGCGGGACTGGCGGTTCGGCCGCGAGGGAGAGGTCCCCGTCAAGGTCGAACCGCAACTGACCGTCAGCAGCCTCGCAGCGGCCATCGAGATCGCGCGCCGCGGCTGGGGCCTTTGCCGCGTCCTCTCCTACCAGATCGACCGCGACCTTGCGGACGGCACGCTCCAGACTGTCCTCCAGGATGCCGAGCCGGAGCCGCTGCCGATCCATCTGGTCCATGTGGAAGGCCGCAGGGCGGCCGCGAAGGTGCGCGCCTTCATCGAGTTCGCCGCCGAGCGGCTGCGCGGCGTTCCCGCACTGAAGGCGTGACAGCCGCCGCGATTGCGCGGGCCACCCTTCGCGTCGATCGCGAGCGCCGCGGCGGCCTCGCCTTGCCGCGTTCCTGGATGCTGGCCCGAGCGATCCCGCCGCCATGCCGGACGCCGAGCCGCCGCACTCTCCCGCCGGGTCTGGAGACGCGGGCCGATCCGATCCCTCGCGTCACGCCCGCCGGCACAGTGCCGGCCACGGCCACCCCTGCCCCGATAACCCCTGCCCCGATAACCCCGGCCCCGACAACCCAGGCCCCCCCGACAACCCAGGCCCCCCCGACAACCCAGGCCCCCCCGACAACCC
>PACL01000006.1 GCA_002700095.1 Fulvimarina sp.
GAGGTGATGACTCCAGACGCGGCTTTGGCGGTCGTAACGACGGAGCGGCGTCTTATTGGAGCCCTGTAGGCTTTGATCGAAATCACGTTGTTTGAGCCCGGTTGCTCCCCGGACTCACGAGGTGTCTTCGACGTCCTCCTCATCGTCTTCAGAGCTCTCTTCGTCCCCACGAAGCCAGGGAACGAAGACGCCCTCATCTTGCGGAAACATGCTCCGGTGATACGAGAGGATGGCATTTGCAGATCGGAAGCGTTTGGGCTCGCCGTTGCGGGCGATGTAGACCTGTGATTCGCTTCCGTCAGATCGAACGCCGAAAACAAACCAGTTGGTTTTACCATTCCGATCTTTATAGGGGCGGTACTTGAGCTTGCCCCCAGCATCCAAGAACGCTCGAACAACATTGCCGAGTAGCACCCTTCCCCCAGGCTCCAGCTTCGCCACACAAACCTCCCACTTCGTTCACAGGAGGTCAGCATAAAGATTTGCGCAGCGTCATGCCATCCCGGCATGGCGAATTCTGTTCTAATTTGTCTACATTAACAGTATGAAATATTACGTCGTAATGAGTCAATAATGCAATTTGAACGGAATTAGCATTTTGTCGGAAGCGAGCGCGAAAAACGACGCGATTTCGGTAAGTTGCGCAATTTTAAAAAATGAACGATAGGCCGGATGTCAATCGCGGGGAAATTTTGCACGCCGAAACATAGCCCTCGGCTCGGCCGAAGCGGATGGCGGCGGAGAGTTCGCGCCAGGTGATCGAGTAGAAATGGGGGTGTTCAGTGTTCAGACCAGATCGACATCAGCCTCCTCCACTGTCCGGGCTCTCAGGAGTGGATGGCCTTGCTTAAGGCTTCCTCGGCCCACTGATTGAGGCTCTTGCCTGCCAGTTCCGCCGCGATCGCGGCCTTGCGATGGATCTCTGGGCTGACCCGGAACATCATCTTGCCCGAATAAGGCTTCTGCGGCTCCTTACCGATCGTGGCACAGGTCGCGAGATAGTCGTCCACGGCCTCGTGGAAGGCTGTCCGCAGTTCCTCAACGCTCTCGGCATGAAAACCGACGCCATCGCGAATGCCGGCGATCTGGCCGAACAGGATGCCGTCTTCGTCGTCGTATTCGACGCGGGCCGCATAGCCCTTATAGGTGATTATGTTGGTCATGGCTCGATCCCAAGTCGGATCAGGAACGCCCGGGCGGCGCGAACCTGATAGCGCTCTGCTTCCTTGGCTGGATGCGGACGATGAAAGCTCTCCAGCTCCCCGTCCTTCTCGAACCGGACGCGAGAGCCGCTGCCCTCGATGATCCGGCATCCGGCGGCAACAAGCAGACCCTCGATGGCCGCCCATTCGAGAGTACCTGGCACAGGCTCCCTGAAGACAGCTGCCAAGGTCTTCTTCTGCTTGCTGTTCATGCAAGCAAGTTAGGGGGTGATATCATATACTGCAAGCGTGAAATTCGCTGCCACATGCGCTCAGCAATGGAGCACTGTTCCTCGCTGAGGACGTTGGCGTTCCGAGCCTTTAAGAAGCAGGGCGCCTACGGATCTGATCTCGCCGTTTCCCTACCGCCGATATGGCCCTGTGAAGAGGTCGCCCAGCGCGCGGCGGAGTAGCACGGTCAGACGGCGTTTTTCGATGTTCCAAGGGCGGTCGTGATCGAGGTGGCAGCGCTGGCAGAAGGCGGCGAGATTGTTGTCGGCGTTGTTGGCCGTGTTCTGGTCGAGATGGGCGCAGGCGAGGCGGACGAATGTCTGCGCAATTCCACCTTCGTCGCCTGACACCCTTGGATCGGGTGGTGTCTTTGTTCGAACCAGTCGTCCGCGGTTGTCGCGCCAGCGACCGGCAGTGTTGTCGAACCAGCGCCCGTCGCTCAGGTGATAGACAAGCTGGCCATGGGGTCGGCCGCATCGCTCGCAGCGTCCCTTGGCTCGATTGAACCTGATCGCGGCCGAAAGTTCACGCCAGTCGATCGGATAGAAGTGCCGGTCTTCACGCCGGATCGGCATCGCTCCCCTCCCCGGCGGTCGCGTCCTCATTCTCTGGCGGTTTCATTATATCGAGCGCGCCCTGCTCTTTGTATTTGTCGCGCGCCCGGCTAATGGTCAGCCGGCTGACGCCATAGTCGCGGGCAAGCCGTGCGACTGACGCACCATCTTGAAGCTTAGTGATAACGGCCCGCTTCTGATCCTCGGTCAGACGTGGCGGACGGCCGAGCCGCTTGCCCTCGGATTTGGCTCGGATCAAGCCAGCCTGGGTGCGTTCGATCAGGAGGTCGCGCTCAAACTCGGCGACGGCATTGATGACACCCATGGTCATGCGGCCTGCCGGGCTGGTCAGGTCGACGCCGCCGAGCGCCAGGCAGTGAACCTTGATGCCGAGCTCGTCGAGTTGGTCGACGGTCTTGCGAACATCCATGGCGTTGCGGCCGAGACGGTCGAGTTTGGTGACGACAAGAATGTCGCCGTCTTCCAGTCGATCAACAAGCCTGCCAAAGCCCGGTCGTTCCGACGCCGCGGTCGCTCCAGAGATGGTCTCGGTGATGACCCGGCGCGGCTGAACCTGAAATCCTGCCGCGCGGATCTCGCCGAGCTGGTTCTCGGTGTGCTGCTCGATGGTCGAGACCCGGGCATAGGCGAAAATGCGCGACATGGATGGCGTCGAACCCGGAAAATAGCATCAAAAACGTGGATGAAGTTATTGCGCATGCGCATAACCCGAGCAAGCTATTTTTCGGTCATATCGACAGCGATATGCCCACAAACGGTCGATTGTGAGCGGAGCCTGTGACCGTCAATTATTCCCGAAAACCGGATCATGACAATCAGATGGTAATGTGACGCATGCGAATAGGTATGCAAGATAACATCCCTGTGTCTATTTCTTCTAAGCTGATCTATGATGCGATATACGGTTGGGGCACCGATTCCGCCCTTGCTGGCGCTTCAGGACGTTTTGTTGACGCGAGACAATATTCTCTGGATTTGCTATGTCTTGCAAATCAGCGATTAGAAGGGAGGACAGGGGATGAAGCTCTACGAACTACCCATGCAGGAGAATGGTCGCGTCATCCTTCCCGCTGAACTTCGAAAGGCTCTGGGGCTCGCCAAGGGTGACAAGGTCATGCTCGAAGCAGAGGGCGACCAGGTGACCCTGACCACCGCGCGGCTCCGACGCAAACGGGCCCAGGAAATAGCCAAGCGCTATGCGCGACCCGGCGTCAGCGTCGTCGACGAGTTCCTGGCCGAAAAGCGCGCGGAGGCTGAACGCGAGATTGACCGCATCGAGCCCGGCAAAGAGGTCGCCGGGTCGTGAGCACCTGCGTCGTCGACACCTCGGCGATCCTCGCCTACGCCTTTGCGGAAAAAGGAGCGGCCAAGGTCGAGCGCTGCATAGATGCGGGAGCATCAGCGTCCGCGCTGACCGTTCAGGAGGCTATCTCGAAACTCTGCCAGACGGGAATGACGCAGGACGAGGCCGAAGAGCTCGTTCGCTCCCTCGGCCTTGATGTTCGCCCGCTGGATATTGCTTTAGCCTTCAAGGCTGGCGGTATGTTCGCGCTGACCAAACCCTTTGGCCTCAGCCATGGCGACCGCGCGTGTCTTGCCCTGGGTCAAGCGCTCGCCCTGCCGGTCGTCACCGCCGACAAGGCTTGGTCGAAGGTTGCCAAGAATCTCGGTATCCGCATTGAGCAGTTTCGATGAACGGGTGCTTCTGGCGGTATCTCGTTGCGCGTCATAGATCGATGGATCACATGCAGCGTCAGGACGAACCGAAGGCAATCGGATGATGCAGGGCGAACGCGCACGCCAGTTTGATCTCTTCGGCCAGCCGACCGCAAAGGACGGCGAGGAACGATCTCAGAGGGGCATCCGTCGCCACCGGCAGACAACCGCGCCTCTGCTCGCCTCGGTGGGCAATCCAGAAGCGATGGCACGGCATCTCGAATCCACCGGCGCCTATCGCATTCTGCGGCGGCTCTAGCCACGGCCGGTTCTCGGCGGCTGGTCACCAATGTCGCTGCAGCCGGGCGAGAAGATCGGGATCATTCTCGACACGGAAACGACAGGTCTCGATTATCGCCGTCACGAGATCATCGAGCTCGGCATGGTGATGTTCACCTATGGTGCCGAGGGCATTCGGGACGTGGTCGGCGTGTTCGACGAATTGCGGGAGCCGGGCGAGCCGATCGCTCCCGACATCACTCGCATCACTGGCATCACGGACGACATGGTCGCAGGACAGTCGATCGATCCGGCAGCCGTTGCCGATTTCGTCGCTCCCGCCGATCTCGTTATCGCCCACAATGCCCGGTTTGACCGTCCGTTCTGCGAGACATTTGCATCTGGCTTCGATCTGAAAGCCTGGGCGTGTTCAAACCAGGAGGTGGACTGGCGCGCCTTCGGCTTCGAAGGGTCGAAGCTCGGCTACCTCGTCGGTCAGTGCGGACTCTTCCACAACGGCCATCGGGCTATTGACGACTGCCATGCCCTGCTCGAGGTGTTGGCGTTCCAACACGAAGCAAACGGATGTGCATTCCCTCACCTCGTCGCATCGGCCGCCAAACGACGCTGCCGGATCTGGGCGCAACACAGCCCGTTCGACCTGAAGGACGCGCTCAAAGCCCGCGGCTACCGCTGGAACGACGGCAGCGACGGGCGGCCGAAGAGCTGGTGGACCGAGATTGACGAAGAGGGCTTCGACAACGAGTGTCACTTCTTACGCGAAGAGATCTACCGTCAAGATATCGATCCGCACCTAGAATGGCTAACGGGGGTCGAGCGATACAGAGCCTGAAGACGGAAAAGGTGGGCCGACAGCGGACATGCAACTTTCCGTCGGCTAAAGTTCAGAAGCAGACATTGATCCACGATCCCGATCGCCGAGGCGACATCGACCGGCTCACGCCAGTGTCTAGGCTTTTTTCGCCCAGACTAAAGATTTGTTCCCAAATCCACGGGGGCAATTTCGCTGGGGTTCTTGAGGGCGGCCGGTTCGCCGCCTGATCAGGAGCCAAGCCCCATGTCCCACACCGTCTTCATCGCCGTCCAGGGTCACGACCGCCTCGTCGAGGTCGATCTGCCCGATAACGCCTCGATCGAGATCATCTACGCCTCCGTCAAGGAGGCCGGCATCGAGATCGACGAGGGGTTCATCCTCTTCCACGACGAGGACAAAGACCCAATCGAGTGGCACGGCCACAAGCGCCCGCACCACATCAAGCACGGCGCGAAGCTGCACCTTGCCAAGTGCCGCAAGATCGACGTCACCATCCACTACCTCGAGCAGACCAAGCGCCACAGCTTCGCGCCCGGCACTCGCGTCCGCCGCGTGAAGGCGTGGGCGGTCGACCACTTCAAGCTGGCCGAGCGCGACGCCGCGGAGCATGTCCTGCAGGTCTGCGGCAGCACCGACCGCCCGCCGACCGACACGCCGCTGCACAAGCTCGTCAAGGATGGCCACGAGCTGTGCTTCGACCTCGTCCCCGACGTCCGCGTCGAGGGCTGAGGTGAACGCGCCCGTCAGCCCCAGCCAGCTGCTGCTCGAGCGCGACCTGGCCGCACCGGAGTTCCGGTGCGGCCAGGTCGAAGGGCGGTGGCGCGTCGTGTCGCAGGCGTGGCCCCACGTGGTCACCGCCGTGTCGGCCGCCCCCCGTCCGAACTCGCCGGCCGAATTCGGTCTGCGGTTCGAATGCAGCGGCTATCCGCATCAGGCCGTCACCGCGGAGCCCTGGAACCTCGCCACCAACGCTCCGCTCGCCGCGCACCTGTGGCCGCTGGGCAAGACGATCCTGCCTTCGGTCTTCCGGCCCGAGTGGCAGGGCGGCACCTGCCTCTACCTCCCGTGCGACCGCGTCTCGATGAACGGCCACGATGTCTGGGTGAACCAGCATCCTAACCGCCTGTGGCAGCCTGCGCGCGGCATCATCTGCTATCTGGAGCAAGTCCATGATCTTCTTAATCAGGACGATTACACGGGCGCTGCTACGGCGTAGCCGCGGCATCCGCATCGACCCTTCGCGCTGGACCGCGCTGCTGGCCGAACTCGAACGCCGCGGCGAGCGCCGCCGCGAGGCGGGCGCCTTCCTCCTCGGGACGTGCGAGGGCGAACTCCGCGAAGTCCAAGACGTCATCTTCTACGACGACCTGGACCCCGAGGCCTACAGCTCGGGCGTCTGCATCCTGCACGCGCCCGCGTTCGCCGCGCTGTGGTCGATGTGCCGCGCGCGCGGCCTAACCGTGGTCGGCGACGTGCACACCCACCCGGGCGGCGCCTTTCAGAGCGAGGCGGACCGCACCAACCCAATGGTCGCGCGCGAGGGCCACATCGCGATCATCGTGCCGAACTACGCCACCGGCCGTCCCGCGACCGCGCGGATCGGCGTCTACGAATATCGCGGAAACCACGAATGGGCCGACCATTCCGGCGCCCTCGCGCACCGCTTCCTTCACAACGACTTCTGGAGCACGTTCCTATGACCACCGATCCCGACCACCTGCACCGCACGGCGAAATACTTCATGGACAGCGGCCGCGCCGCGACCGCCGACGATGCGGTTGACATGCTCTCCCGCTTTGGCCTCGCGATCCGCGTGGACCCGGCGACCGTCACGACGGTGAACGGACAGGTCGGGCTGCTCACCCTAGTCAATGCGGCACGCCGCACGATGCTCGGCGGCATCGAGGTCGAGGGCGTCGGAGGTCAGGCGGTGGTCACCAAGCTGGCGACCGAGGCCACCCTGCGCGAGGCGGTCGAGGCGCTCGGAGGTACCTGCGTCGAGAAGGTCCGCGCCGCCTGGCCGCGCGCGATCATTGGCGACGTGGGCGCGCCGACAGGTTCGACGCCCGCGTGGCGCCTGCAGTGGGCTGGCTGGCGCGGCGGCGTGATCCCGTCGACCTGGCCCACCGCAATGATGGACGACGCCATATCGCTGGCGCCGGCCCTAGCCGCAGCCGCATGCGTCGGCGAGGTCTTCGCCTGGCACGCCGGCGACCACGACATGGCGGGGCGGCGTGCTTCGGGGCTCTCAATCTGGGACCCGGGCAAGTCATGGATGGAGCCGAATTCGACCGAGCCGGCCCTGCGGCACCTTCCCACGCATCTTTGGTTCATCGGCTTGGGAAACCTCGGTCAGGCGTTTGCCTGGGCGCTGGCGTCGCTGCCCTATCCTGAGGGTGCGGATGCCCTGCTGATGCTCCAGGACTTCGACAGCATGGCGGTGTCGAACGACAGCACATCGCTGCTCGCGGTGCCCGAGCAGCCGACCGTCATGAAGACGCGATGGGTCGGCGATTGGCTGCAGCGCCGGGGCTTCGACGTGCGGCACGAAGAGCGGCGTTTCGGTGCCTGGACCCGGCGCCACCATCTCGAGCCCGGCGCGGCGCTGTGCGGCGTGGACAACGCGGCCGCCCGCGCTGCGCTGGAGGAAGCCGGGTTCGACCTGGTGGTCGAGGCCGGTCTGGGCGCGGGAACGCAGGGGTTCCGGAACTTCTCCCTCCACAGCTTTCCCGGGCCCAAGCGCGCGAGCGTGATCTGGGGCGGCGCTGCGGCGTCGGCCACGGCTCCCGACGTCTCGAGGATGCCCGCCTACGAAGCGATGAAGATGGAGGGCGTCGACGGCTGCGGCCTCGCCCAGATCGCGTCACGCACGATCGGCGTGCCCTTCGTCGGGCTGACCGCCTCGGTCCTTGCGGTGGGCGAGCTGCTGCGGCGCTTGCACGGTGGCGGCGCTATGGAGCTGGTGTCGGGTTCGCTGATGGCGCTGGACGACACAGAGGCGTTCACCGGCGCCCCCGAACCCTACGCCCATGGACACCTCGACCTTGATCCCGTTGACATCCCCAAGGCGGCCTAAGCTGTTCCGGCGGCGAGGATTTCCTGCCGCCGGCGCGTCGGCTATTGTCGACGTATGATTGTGATCGACGACGTCCGCGCCCTGATCGACCGCCTTGCTCCGGCGCAGTTGCGACGACTGCGTCGCCGATCGGCTCGGCCTGTCCGTGCGGCAGCACGCCAACCATAAGACTCGCGAACTGGCCGGCCCCAATGGCGTCGAGCGCCGCAAGGACATTTGCTGGATGTGCTACGGCGAGAAGCTGGTGATCCGGCGGCTGAGGTGCCGGTAAGGCGAGGCAGTGCGGCTCACACGCCGCAAATGAAATAGCACGGGCAA
The DNA here is from genome assembly GCA_002700095.1 of Fulvimarina sp. Taxonomy (GTDB): domain Bacteria; phylum Pseudomonadota; class Alphaproteobacteria; order Rhizobiales; family Rhizobiaceae; genus Jiella. The sequence continues at coordinate 8,173 of PACL01000006.1, forward strand.
TTCGGACAGTAGCGCGGATCGCTTGGCTTGGCGGGAAAATTCCCCGCCTCGATCCCGGCGATCGCATCCCCGAACGCCTTGACCGCCTTGTCCTCCTTACTAGCGGGGAAGTCGCGCGTCACGCCGTCCCCCGGGTAATAGGCCTCGACCGAGATCGCCCGACCCGGAAACCTGCGCCGCGCCGCCAGCAGCATCGCGCCGTAGATCGGATTGTCGCCTTCGCTCTTGGTCTGTCGCCCCGTCCTGATCCGTTGCACGCGGACCACGCCGCCGGTGTCGACCAGACGGTCGGGCTCGATCGTCAAGGTGCGACCGCCGACCGGCAGTTCGAGCGGCCCGTCCGGATAGGCTCCCTGCTCGGCTCCGACGTATGCGGCGTCGTTCAAGACCATGCGGTTTGCGGCCTGGCGGTAGTAGTTCTCGAAGCCGTGACCAACTGGGCCGCGCTCGGCCCATACCACATCTAGCTGCGCCAAAGCCTGCGGCGCGCTCGTCGCAACGCCCTCGCCACGTCGCTGCTCGATCCACGCCAAGGTCCTCCGAACACACCGGTGGAAGTCGAGGAAGGCGGCCCCGTCGGTGCCCGCGCGCAGGCCCATCATTTGCTCGTAGCGGTACCTCGCCGGGCAGCGGATGTAGGTGTCGAGCTCGGTGGCCGAGTAGTTCGTCCGCTTCTCGACCGCGACCGGCGGCCTCGCCGGGGGCTGTGGCACGCTCGATGGCGCCAAACGGGTCCGCGTCAGTATCGCTGAGACCGAGTCTAGGAACTTGGACGCGGAGGCGTTCTGGGACGTGTATTTCTGGGCTCGGGTCAGCGACAGGTGGTCGCGAGCGCGCGAGAGCCCCACGAAGAACAGGCATTCCTCCTCGGCATCATGGTCCTCCTTGCCCATGTTGAGCTGAGGGTACTTGCCGAGCGTGGGCATCCTCGAACCCTTGCGGCTGGCGGGCATGTATTTCGTCGCCAGGGCGGGGAGATGCACCGCGGGGAACTCAAGGCCCTTGCTGCCGTGGATCGTCAGCACCCGGACGGCGTCGATGTCGGTCGCCTCAGCCGAGATCGCGCGGTAGGCGCTGTCCTGGTTGAGCAGCTCGATGCGCCGAATACGCGCCAGCAGGCGGCGGCGGCTCCTGTCGCCCGCCGCATCATGCTCGCCGCACACTTTGAGTAGCTGATAGATCGCGATCAGCTTCTGCCGGTCGGCGGGGTCCGAGCTCCGTACGAGCGGGTCGAGGTAGCCGCCGGTCTCGAACAGCCACCCCGTCAGCATCGTCCAGGGCGTCGTCGTGGCGCCAACGAACGCTAGCTCGCCGCCGAGCCGGGCGAGGCCGAAGCGTCCGCCGTCCGACAGACCTTCAATCTCGGCGACGCTCGACAGCGCGGTTATCACCGGCCGCTTCTGCTCGCGGGCCCAACTTATCACCTTCAAAGTGTCCTGCTCCGTCGCGCCATACGCCGGCAACTGGCCCACCCGGACCAGACCAAGCCCGCCGAACTCGGCGTCGAGGGCGACCAACGACAGCAGGTCCCGGATCTCGCCGCGCTCGAACAGGTCGCCCAGATACAGAAGTGGCACGTTCAGCCGCTCGAGCAGGGACGTCAGGCGGCCAAGCGTAAGGTGGCTGCGAGCGAGTATGGCCTGATCGCGATACGGGACGCCGGCGGCTCTCAGCCCCTCGATCCGGTCGCGTATCGCGCAGGCCTCGTCCTCCAACGTCCCACACACCTCCAGCGTGACCTCGCCGACGGCGCCGCGGTTGGCCTGCCACTGCGATTGCCGGCCGCCGGTCATTCCGCCGGTGAAGGCAGCGAAGGCTCTGACGACTGGCGTTCCAGACCGGTAGTTGATCCCGAGGGTGTGGCGCTTTCCGCCGAACTCGGAAGGAAACCGCTCGACGTTGGATGGCTCCGCACCTCGGAACCGATAGATCGACTGGCGATGGTCGGCCACGACCCAAATGTCGCGGCATTCGCTGGCGAACGCGCGCAGCAGCATCGAGCTCGCGTAATTCACGTCCTGATACTCGTCGACGAGCAGGTGCCGGTAGGACCCAATGACGTCGGCCCGCACCTCATCGTCCGCCAACAGCGCGACGGCATGGCCGATGAGGTCGCCGAAGTCGACAGCGTCCGCCTCGGTGAGCAGCCTCTCGTAGATGACATAGACCTTGCCGACCTCGACCGCCTTCTCGGCTGCCTCCCGGCCCGCATCGTCGACCGCCGCAGCCAGATCCGCGTCGGCCGCGGCCAGATATTCGACCGGACCGATAAGTTCGTCCTTCGCCCGCGAGATCGCGCTCACCACGAAAGCAAGTTCAAGGGCCGGCTCGAACAGGTTCTGGTAGTGCCGGAGTGGAAGCTGCTCGAGGTTGGCCTCCAGCAGCGCCAGGCTTGCAGTCGGGTCGAGAATCTTGACCTTATCGGTCCGGCCGATGCGCCCAGCGAAGCGGGTGACCAGCTCCAGGCCGAAGGCGTGGAACGTCCCGACCCACATCTCGATGGCCGCATCGGCGTCGACCGCCGACAAGCGCTCGCGCATCTCCTCCGCGGCCTTGTTGGAGAAGGTGAGCGCGAGGATCGACGACGCCGCGTCCCCCTTGAGGATGCGCGTGATGCGTTCAACCAAAGTGCGCGTCTTGCCCGTGCCCGGACCGGCGTGGACTAGCAGTGGCCCGTCGTCCCAATCGACGGCGGCCTGCTGATCATCGTCCAGACCATAGACGACCTTCTCGCGCTCCTCGACATCGTGACGGATGAGAGGCGGCAGCAGAAGAGCCCTGATCGCCTGCTGGAGCACGAGGTTGCGCGGCAACCCAACTTCGGTCGCGATCCCGGAAGGCCTGGCACCGGCCAGAAGCCTGTCTCTCAGCCAGTCGGAGGGACAAAGGAACTCGCCCGCGAAGACGTCCGCCTGCACCTCCTTGCGCTCGCGCGAGGAGTATCCGTCGACGCGCGCCCCGCCGCTCTCCACCGGTTCGCCGGAGAGCCGCATCGACACGTCGGTCACGTCGCTCTCGGGATCGGTGTGGAGTCGGAAGTGTCCGAACTCGTGGGCGATGACGACCACCTCGTCCTCCTCGGCCTGGCCGCGCGCGACGTGGACGATGCCGGGACCGCGCTCGAAGAACCCGAGTACATCCTCGCCCGCGCGCGTGCCTGGATCGAACTTGACGATCTGCAGGTCGTGCAGCTCGATCATGGCGTCGATCAGGTTGCGCGCGGTCGGCGCGGCGTTCGTCTTCGCCAACGCGGCGGCGCGGCAGTCTCGCGCGGCGAGCCGGATGTCGCTCCAGGCGTCCATCAGAGATCAGCCAGCCAGTAGTCGATCTCCTCCTGGCTCATGCCGGACGACCTTACGATCTCCTCGAAGGTGCGCTGGTTCGCGACCGGCTGGCCGACGGCCTTAGCGCGCCCCCCGAGCGAGGGAGCCATTGCGACGCGCGCATGCGCCACGTTGAACGCCTCGAGGGATACGCCGAGCTCGCGCGATATCGCGATGGAGAAGCGAGGCCGCGTATCGGACATTCGCCCGGCGAACAGATCCGCCACAACCACGCGCTCTATAGGCAACCTCCGCGCCAGCTGCGGCTGGGACAGTCCGGACCGCTTGAGCATCTCGTTGAGCGTCGGCACCGGAGCGGCAACCGCCTCCGCGGCGCGATCGTCCGCCTCCGCCGCGAACATGGCGGCCTGCACGCGGCTCCCGGCCCGGGCAATCATGTCGTTATCCAGCTCGGCGGCCGCCTCAATGGTGTCGGCCAGCATGGCCAGACGGACGGCTGCATGCTCGCGGATGTCATGCGCTAACTTCGGATGAAGATCCGCCCAGCGCTCCACGTCGGCGCGGGTTGGAATGTCGCATCCCTCGTGGAATGCGATCAGCACTTCATCCCTTTCCTGCTGATTGTCTTCCATCACGAATTTCCGATCTTCTTGGCTAGTTGCTTCTGGACGGCCGCGACCCTGGAAGCGGCGGTGTCTGGGCTGATTCCGAGGATGCTGGCGATCGAGGGACCGTTCTTGCTGCTGCAGGGGAACCCCTGCATGTGGAGCACGAAGGCCGCGCGCTTGTCCTTGTCCCGGATGCTGTCCAGGATGCGCTGCACGTAGACCTCCTGCTCCGCATAAGAGAACAGCTCGGTCTTCGGATCCACCATGCCGCCGGGGTCGTCGACCATGTCCGGACTGCGCTTCATCGCGATGATAGCTTTGCGCGCGTGGTCGATCGAACGCTTGCGGAGCGTGGACTTGAACCACTTCCGCAGACCCTCGCCATCGGCGGCGGTCGGCGACAGTAGCGCATCCACCATAGCGGCGTGCACGTCCTCGACGATGTCGCGGCCCTGGTTGGGGAACGCCGTCGAAGAGATCTCGCCGCGGATCACCTCCAGCATGCGACGGGAGATGAAGCGGATCATCTCGCGCACGAAGTGCTGGTCGACGCCCGCGCGGCGGTAATTAGCCCTGATCGCCCCGACGATCACCCCTTCCGGGAAGCCGGACAGCTGGCCATGCTCGACGACCAGGCGCCAGCTTTGGTGGTCACCCGGCAGCGGAGGCTCATCGTCCGCGTCACCCATCAGTATCTCCTCCATATCTGGATCTCGGAGACAAGGGCGAAGGCTGACGCGGAAAATTGGGAAAAAAGTTCACCCGTCCGATCACGACAGCGTGCATTCGGAATGGAGCTCGGCGCCGACCACAGATTTTGCGATCACGACGAGGTGCGGGTGATGGGTGAAGAACAGCACCTGGGTGCTCCGGGCCACCTCGACCAAGACCCGAAAGCCCGCCTCCGCCCGGCGGTCGTCGAAGTTCACAAATAGGTCGTCGGCGAGGAACGGCAGGGCGACCCCGGCCGCGACCGACTGCTCGAGCGCGGCGAGGCGCAGCGCGAGGAACAACTGGTCGGTGGTGCCCTCGCTCATCGCGTCGACGTCGACCATCGTCCGCATGTCGTCGCGCACGCCCCGGAGCCGGGGGCTGGAGCCGTCGGTGTCCACCTTGAGCGTCGCGTAGCGTCCCGTGGTCAGGGTAGAGAAAAGTTCGCCCGCGCGCAGCAGCAACGGGTCCTGATGCCGCTCGCGATACCTCTCGATAGCCCACTTTAGCGTAACCGCCTGCGTCCGCTTCAGGATGTAGTCCTCGGCGAGGACCTCCAGCTCCGAACGGGCCTGCTCGGCATCGGCCGCTGCGTCGACGGCGGCGGTGCCGCCTGTGTCGAGCGCCGCGAAGGTGGCACGGGCGTCGCCGTGCGCAGTTGCCGCCGCGTCCACCGCCGCGTTTAAGTCATCGAGACGGGCTCCCAGCGTCGCCAGCTGCGACGCGACCTGATCTGGGTCTGTCGCCTGAACCGCGGCGACCAGTGCGTCGAGTCCGAGACCGTCGCCGGCCTCGGTGATCGCACCCTCGGTCGCGGCCACCCCATCGAACAACGCGCGCCTGGCTCTTGAGCGTTCGATCGCCGCGGAGAGCGCAGTCCTATCCGCCGCGCCGGTTTCCGCCAGGAATGGCGCGAGGGCCTCGTCGGTCGCCGTCAGCTTGGCCTGCGCCTCCTGCAGCTCGCCCTGGCGGCGACGGTCCTCCTCGTCCAGCGAACCGTGAAGCGTCTCCGCGATCCGCGCCGCTGCGAGCCGGTCCCGCATCGAGCGGAGACGCTCGGGCACCCCGCCCGCGGCGATGCCGAGCGTGTCGGCGAGCCGTCCCACCGCCGCCGCGTGATCCCGGGTGTCGCGCGCGATGCCATCAATGCGGCGACGAAGGAGCGCTTCGGACGAAGACGCCTCGCGAAGCTCGTCGAGAAGATCGAGCACGGCTCCGCAGGCGGTCACGTCGACGTCCAGACGCGCCTCGGCCAATGCCGCGGCCCACCCTGCGGCAGTCGTCGCCGCCGCGCCTTCCGCCGCGCGGGCCCTTCGGTCGAGCGCAGTGGTCTCGGCGCCGACTTGATCCAGCTCCGCCTGCGCCAGCAGGCGCTTGCGCGAGACTTCCTCGGACGCGGCGCGGCGCGCCTCCGCCCTGACGAGCACGGGCCCGAGCGGACCGGCGGCATCCGTAGTCCCGAGCGCGGCGGCGAGCGCCGATCGCGCCGCATCACGCTTGGCTTCAGACCGCTCGGCCTCCGAGACCAAGCCGCGCAGCTCGGTCTGCGCCGCCTCGCACGCGTCGCGGTCCGCCTGCCAGGAGTTGAACCTGCCAGGCTCCAGTTCAGGCAAGCCGACATCGCCCAGCCGGCGCCGCCAGGTGGCAAGGACCTGGTCGTGACGGTCGCGCGCCGACCGCGCGCGGGCCGTAGCCTGCTCGCCCCCGAGGTCGTGCGACGCCCGCGTTCGCTCCAGTAGGGACAACCGGCTCGATGCGTCGGCGGCCGCGTAGCGTGCGTCCGCCCGCCCGTCCGCCGCCGCGACGCCAGTCTCGAAAGCCGCGACCGCGTCTGCCGGAGACGCGAGGGACGCGCCATCCACGAGGTGGTCGCGGAGCGGCCGCCACAGACGGTCACGCTCGGCTCGCACCTCCAGGATGTTTTCGGCCGACACGGCAGTCCCGGTCGCCAGCTGCGAGATCTCGAGCGCCGCTGCCGAAGACTGGTCCGACGCGCGCTGGGCGGCCTCCTCCTCGCGGCGGATGTCCGCGACCAAGGCCGCCAGGGCTTCGCGCGCCTCCTGGATCTCGGTGGCGTCCACCCTGGGCAGGCGGGCGAGCAAATCTGCATCACCCGTCCACGGCGCGAGCCGGGCAAGCGCGTCGGCGGCCCCGCGCCTGGCGACGTCCAACTTGCCGCGCGCGGCGTCGCAGCGGGAGTCGGCGTCGGCGCCCAGCGCCCGCGCCTCGTCGACGGCTGACTGCAACGCTTCGTCGGCGTCGCCGATTATGTTGGCGGCAAGGGCCGCCTCTGCACGACCCCGCCGCTCATCGATGCGTTGCCGCTCTTCCTGGAGCTGGCGCGCCGCCAGGCGCTGCTCGCCGTCGATACGGGAGAGCTCCCGCAAGCGCGCCGCGAGTTCACGCGGCGGCGCCGCATCGGCGTTCGGGCCAGCCTCGGCGCGGAGTCGGCGGACCGCCGCCGCCGCCTCGGCGTGCTCCGCCTCGAGGCCGACCAGGTCGCGCTTCGCCTTGATCTCGGCGCCCGCCTCAGCGACAAGGCGATCGACCTCTTCCGCCTCCCCGAGCACTTGCGCGTCGGTCGATACGGCGGCACGCCGGTCGGCGACGTCCGCGCGCAGGCTCTCGGCCGCTACCATCGCGCGCACCGCCTCATCCGCCTCACGGATCAGCTCCTCGGCGGCGGTCTCGCGCTGACGCCCGAAGTCTACGACCCCGTCGTAGTCGGCGAGCGCCGCCTTCTGCTCCTCGCGGCGCCGAGCGAGCGGTGCGATACGCCTGACGCGTTCGGCGGACCTGGACTCAGTTTGGACCGCGTCACGGTCGCGGCGCGCCGCTTCCAGTGCCTCGCGCGTCCGCTCCGTGGCGATCCTGGCGTCCGACCAGGCCTTTGGCTTCAACGCGTCATCGCGCACGATCCTCGCGGCCTCCGCAAGCTGGCGCTGGGCCTGCGTGAACGTGCGGCTACCACGGGTGGTCGGGCCCCAGATCGCGTCGGCCTCCGCCTCCAGGCGGCGTAGCTCGTCGGATACCCCGGTCAGGCCAGACCCCGCAGCGAATAGCGTGCGACCGACATCGTTCTTCGCCTCGACTACGGCTTGTCCGCCCAGACGGAGCGCGGCCTGATCCAGACTGAAGGAGAGGCCAAACGTGTCGCGGGTCTGGCCGCGCAACATCGCGGCGAGCGGCCCCTCATCGATAGCGGCGTCGTCGGCACCAAGCAAGGTGACGCCCGTCCCCTTCTTCCGGCGGCAGGCAAGCGTCATGCCGCCGTCCTCCAGCACCGCGCCGACGCGGAGCAGCGAGTAGTCGAACAGAAAGTTGTATGGCGATCGCTGGGGAAAGCCGAAGAGTAGGTCCGAAACCGCGGCCAGCGACGTCGTCTTGCCGGCCTCGTTCTCGCCGTAGATGACGTGGAGGTCGGGACTGCCGATACGGAAGTCCAGCTCGCAGTCCTCGAAACGCCCGTAACGTTCGAGCGAGAGGCGGGAAAACCGCATGCTCAGCCCTCCCTCGTGAGGCGCGACCGTAGCGCGGTCGACGCGGCGGCAAGGACGCCCGCCCAGTCACCCCGCGTAGCCCCCAGCCGCAGTTCGCCATCATTGCGCTCGCCGAGCGAAGTGCTCGCCGCCAGCATGAAGCGCTCGAGGTCGCGACCGATCGCGGCCACGAGGTCGGGATTGGTCGCCGCCCCGTCGATCATGGCGCCAAGGTCATCGCCGACCGCGACCGTCGTCCGCGCCGGTTCGGTCACATCGACCCGGACCTTCTCGACGAACAGGTCCGGGGAGATAGAGGTGGCGATCGCGCGCACGTCGTCGCGCAGCGTCGCGGCACGGTCGCGAAACGCGCCGGCCTCCGCCGTCTCCCCTACGAGCGTCACGCGCACGATCAGCGGCCGACCCGAGGCGTTCGTGCCGTGGAGGCCGACGAGCGCGGACCGCAGCACGTCCTCCGCGTCGTCCATGCCCGCCCCGGCGCAGTTCACGTCGAGACGGGCCCAGCGGATCACGTCAAGCTCGACCCGCTCCACCAACGCGACCTCGCCGTCGGCCACATCGACCAGGACCGCACCCTTGGCACCGGTCTCTCTGATGGTTCGGCCCTGCACGCTGCCGGGGAAGACGACGTAGGGCTCGTCGCTGACGACCTCGAACTCGTGAACATGACCGAGCGCCCAGTAGTTGTAGCCGCGCGACCGCAGGTCCTCGACGCTACAGGGCGCGTAGTCCGCATGGCCCTGCCGCCCGGCCAGGGCCGTGTGGAGCATGCCGATGTTGAAGACGTGCGGCTCGGCCGGCGGATAGGCGAGGACAAGGTTCTCGGTGACGGCCGGCGTCGAGAAGCTCTGGCCATGGACCGCGACGGAGAGGTGAGCGAGGCGGTGCGTCTCGGGCCGCCTCGAACCAAACAGATAGACGTTGGGCGGCCAGGGGACGGTGCGCGAGACCACCGAGGCCGCGTCGTGGTTGCCGGCCAGCAGGAATGCCGGGATGCCCGCCTGGTCGAGCCGCCCCATCGCCTTCGCGAAGTAGAGGCCGGTGCCCATGTCGCGCCAGTCGCCGTCGAAGAGGTCGCCCGCGATCACGACGAAGTCGACCGCCTCGTCGATCGCGAACTGCACGAGGTTATCGAAGGCTGCGCGCGTCGCCGAGCGGATCTCGTCGACGGGCAAGCCCTCGTATCTCGACAGGCCGTGCAGCGGGCTGTCGAGGTGGATGTCGGCTGCGTGCAGGAACCTGAAGCTCGTCAACTCATCCCCCCTGCGCCGGACCGGCCTCGCGTTCGGATGCCGCCAAGCTGACGGAATGTGAGAGCAATTCACCGCCACTTACAAGGCCTGATACTGGTTCGCACCGGATCAGACTCATCCACGGACCGTCGCACGATGGATCAGACGGCCCTCTTCGCCTGGTGGCTCTAGCCGACCGCTACGAATTGCGTGCAGTGAAGGTCTGCGTTCATCAACCCTTTGCGCGCCCTCTATTTGACTACGAATTTCTTGAATCCGTCAGCTCATTGAACGGTGACTAGCGTCCGCTTTCGGGATCACGCCGGCCCCCGTTGAATGACCGTTGTGGGCGCAGAGTTGCCGCAAGCCGTGCGCTATCGACTTCTGAACATGCGCAAACCTGGTCGTTCAAGGGCATAAGGAAACGGGACAGAATAGGCTCATTCCCAAACTGCTTCCAAAATCACCCGCGAGTATCTATCTTGGACTGGGGCGTTAACGCTCACTGCCTCCTCAAAAGGAATGAATGATGCTTGATCGGCATGTTGTACCTGTCGCGAGAAACGGGCGCATGAATCTTCCTTCAGCTCTTCGTGCGAAACTCGACTTGGAAAGCGGCGGCAAGGTCGTCTTTGTCGAAAAAGACGACGGAGAGGTGGAGGTGACAACCCTGCGTCGCTCCCTAAAGCGCGCACAGGATCTGGTGAGGCAATACATACCTGCGGACGTCAATCTTGTGGACGAGGTGATCGCCGATCGTCGCGCGGAAGCCCAACATGAACTGGAAGATGAGGCCTCTTGCAACGATCAGAGCGACCAGATCCAAAAATGAGCGGCTCTGTTCTGGACACCTCGGCAATCATGGCATTCTTGCGCAGCGAAATTGTAGGCGAAGAAGTCGGCCGAATGCTTGAAAATCGGGCGATCGTGTCGACCGTCAACGTGCAGGAGCTTCTGGCGAAACTGATCTCCAAAGGGATGAGCGTGGGCGATGCGCGTCTGACGGTTCGATCCTTGAACCTTGAAGGGCATGATCTCTCTTGGACGCTGGCGGAAAGCGCCGCTGAGATGATCGAGCATACCCAGGCTCACGGGTTGAGTTTGGGCGATCGAAGCTGCCTCGCTCTCGCCCGGGCTTTGAACATGCCAGCGGTCACGGCCGATCGCGCCTGGGCGAACGTAGCGGATGATCTGGGTGTAGACGTCGTCTTGATACGAGGATGAAGACGTGAGCCGAGAGCTTTCGACTCTTGCCCGAAGTTTCGCGAGGCTTATCCAGCTTTCGATGGATCGCATTCTGCACTATTCATCGGTAGTGATGGGGATGGAGTTCCCCCGATAACCGCCATGTTGGCTGATGACTCCTACCGAACGTCGTTTCCGGCGCGGTAGGGTCTTGTCCAGATCCCGGTCGCCCGGCCCGGGGATCATCATGCAAAGCAGCCTTACCTATCTCGTCGTCTTCATCGGAGCCGGATTCGGCGGCGCACTGCGCCACGGCGTCAACGTCGCCTCCTTGCGCGTCTTCGGATCCGGCTTTCCCTTCGGGACGCTCACCGTCAATGTCGTGGGCTCGCTTTCGATGGGCCTGTTGGCGGGGTATTTCGCACTCAGGTCGGAAGCCGGCCAGACGTGGCGGCTGTTGCTTACTACCGGCGTCCTCGGCGGCTTCACGACCTTCTCCACCTTCTCGTTCGACACGGCGCTGCTTTATGAGCGCGGGGAGATCAGCATCGCCGTTCTCTACGTCGCGCTTTCAGTCGGGGCGGCGCTCGTCGGCCTGTTCGCCGGCCTCTTATCATTCGACACTTCGCTTGAAATAGGAGGCCTTCATGCCCTCTCACCTGTCCCGACCTCAATTTCTTGACCTCGCCCGACGAGAGATCGGACCTCTTGCGGCGCTGTTGGTGGCAGCTGCGCTCGTCCTTTCGTTCGGCTATCTCGCGACGGAGGTGCTGGAGGGGGACACCGCAGGCTTCGACCAGGCCGTGGTCCTCGCCATGCGCACCAGCGGCAATCTGGCCGATCCCATCGGCCCCGCCTGGCTCGAAGAAATGGGGCGGGATGTGACGGCGCTCGGCAGCTACGCGTTCCTCGGCTTCGTGTTCTTTTCGGTACTGGGCTATCTCGTCCTGATCCGCAAGCGCTCCGCCGCCCTCCTCATGACGGCCGCGGTACTTGGCGGCGCTGTCCTCAGCACGATCCTCAAACTCGGCATCGATCGCGCCCGTCCCGACCTCGTTCCCCATGCCGCCCGCGTCTTCACCGCCAGCTTTCCGAGCGGCCACGCGACGCTTTCCGCCGTCACCTTCCTGACGCTTGGAGCGCTCCTGACCCGCATGCATGCCGAGCGCCGGATCAAGGTTTACTTTATGGCGCTGGCCGTGATCCTCACCGTCGCCGTCGGCCTCAGCCGGCTTTACCTCGGCGTCCACTATCCGACCGACGTGATCGCCGGATGGGCGGTGGGAGCCGCCTGGGCGATCCTGTGCTGGGTGGCGGCCGTCTGGCTCCAACAGCGGGGCGAGGTGGAAAGGCCCACCGCATCCCACCCCGATCTACGCGAAGCACCTGAGGAAGCCTCATGAAGACGGTTCTCGCATCCTGGCAGTTCTGGGCCCTGCTCTCGGCGGCGTTCGCGGCCTTCACCGCGATTTTCGCCAAGGTCGGGGTCGAGAACGTCAACTCCGACTTCGCCACCTTCATCCGGACCATCGTCATCCTGGCGGTTCTCAGCGCCATTCTGGCGGCGACAAGGCAGTTCCAGTCCTTCGGCACGATCTCCAGCCGGAGCTATCTCTTTCTCGTGCTCTCAGGGATGGCGACGGGCGGCTCCTGGATCTGCTACTTCCGGGCGCTGAAGCTCGGCGACGCCGCGCGGGTCGCACCGATCGACAAATTGAGCGTCGTGCTGGTCACAGTGTTCGGCGTGATCTTTCTCGGGGAGCATCTGTCCTTGCCGAATTGGCTCGGCGTCGCCCTGATCGCGGGGGGCGCGATCCTCGTCGCCTACAAAGGATAGGACATGGAAGCCCCGCCGCCGGATTCAGAGCTGCGCAGGATCGTTCGCCGCGTGGCGGTCCTCAACCTCTCCTATTTCGGCATCGAGTTCGCGGTCGCCCTTGCCATCGGCTCGGTGTCGCTCTTCGCCGACAGCGTGGATTTCCTCGAGGACGCTTCCGTCAACTTCCTGATCCTCATCGCACTCGGATGGTGCGTGGTGCGGCGCGCTCGTGTTGGCATGGCGCTGGCGGGCCTCCTGCTCGTGCCCGGCCTCGCGACCCTCTGGATGGCATGGGAGAAGTTCAACATGCCCGCGCCGCCCGAACCAGTACCGCTAACCCTGACGGGGGCCGGGGCCTGCGCGGTTAATCTCGCCTGCGCCTACATGCTCGCCCGCTATCGCACCCATGGCGGCAGCCTCACTCGCGCGGCCTTTCTCTCCGCTCGAAACGACGTTCTTGCCAACATCGCGATCATCGCGGCGGGACTGGTGACGGCCTTCCTGTGGGCGTCCGCCTGGCCCGACCTGATCGTCGGCCTGGGAATCGCCGCGATGAACGCGGACGCTGCTCGAGAAGTCTGGGAAGCGGCCCGCGAGGAGCATCGATCGGCCGAGGCTTAGAACAATTGGCTGTCGCTAAACTCCTGAAAATTTCGAGTAGCGCTTAAGTTGGCTTGATCTGCCGATGGATGCAGTATTGCGACCCGTACACGCGCTCCAGGGTGCGCTACTCGTCGCGGATCGTGCCGGGCAGCGAGGCCGCGAAAACGGCCCAAAGGCCGAGCGCGGCGGCGGAGCGGCCCGCGATCGCGGCGCCGAGCAATACCAGACCCCAGCCGACGAGCTGGGGATTGCGGCTCACCCGATAGGCTCCGCCGGTTGCGAGCTCGCCCATGCGCGTGCCGGACGTCTCGGGAGGGGCCAGGGTCATTTGCGCGGCGGCATAGAGGGAAGCGCCAGCGCTGGCGAGAATGAGGCCGGTAGCACCGGCTGCCCTCGCGCCGATCGGAAGCGGCCGCGGTTTCCGCCAAGCCGCCACCGCGAGCAGGGCGGCGTGAAGGCCATAGGCCAGGTAGGCCGACGCGGAGGTGGACGGCCGAAGGCGCCCCAACTCCCCATAGTCGTGGCGCGCCCGGCGGCGCGTCGTCGCCGCCAAAGCGAGGACAACGGCCGCACCGGATATGAGCGCGACGGCACGGGCCGGGTCAGCTCTCATCGGCTTGCTCCCGCGCTTCGCCGAGAGCGTCCCAGCCCTGCCAGACGATCACCGGGAGCATGAGCAGCGCCCCGGCTGAGTCCGCCCACCACCAGCCGAAGGCGGCGTTAAGCCCGACGCCGAGGAGCAGCGAGAATGACATCCAGGAGCACACCCAGGTCTCGGCGGCGTCGGCCTGGAGCGCCTTACTGTTCATTTCGCGCCCGGTGCGCTGCTTCGTCCAGGCGAGAGCCGGCATGACGAGGAGGGAGAGCACCGACAGCACGAGGCCGACCATTGACGTGTCGGGTGCCTCGCGAGCCAGCAGCGCCGGGATGCTCTCGAAGAGGATGTAGGCGGCCAGCGCGAAGAACGTGCCCGCCACCACATAGAGCGCGCGGCGTTCGGCCTTGCCGCGCTCGCCGATTTCCGCCTCGGGACCGGCGCTGTAGAGCCGCCAGAGCAAGCCGATCGCGGAGGCAACCTCGATGACGCTGTCCATGCCGAAGGCGATCAGGGCCGTGCTGCCGGAAATAATCCCGGCCCCGATCGCGACCAACGCCTCGACGACGTTCCAGGCGACGGTGAGCCACTCGAGGCGCAGCGCACGCCGGTGTAGCGCCTTGCCATCCATCGTGTTCACGGCCGCCATCAGCGCGCTTCCGGCGGCTCAGCCGGACGATCGGCATGGAAGCGCAGGAGGCGCAGCGCGTTGATCGTGACGAGCACGGTGGCGCCGGTGTCGGCCAGGATCGCCATCCAGAGCGTCGTCGTGCCGGTCAGGGTCGTTATCAGGAAGATGGCCTTCAGCCCGAGCGCGAGTGCGATGTTCTGCCAGATGTTGCCGAGCGTCGCGCGCGACAGCTCGACCAGCTCGGCCACGCCCGTGACGCGGTTCTTGAGCAAAGCGGCATCCGCCGTTTCCAGCGCAACGTCGGTGCCGCCGCCCATGGCAATGCCGACCGAGGCAGCGGCCAGCGCCGGCGCATCGTTGATGCCATCGCCCACCATTGCGATGCCGCCCTGCGCCTTCAGCACGCCGATCTCGGCGAGCTTGGCATCCGGCAGCAGTTCGGCTTTTGCCTCCAGGCCAAGGCTATCAGCGATCGCGGCGGCGGTGCGCCGATTGTCGCCGGTCAGCATGACGGTGCGGACGCCAAGCGCATTGAGGCGGGCCACGCCTGCGGCCGCGTCCTCGCGGGGCTCGTCGCGCAGGGCGACGACGCCAAGGATTCGCTTGCCGCCGAGAACCACCACAGCCGTCTTGCCCTCGGCCTCCAAAGAAACAAGCCGGGCACGGATCGCCTCGGGCACCTCGCCCTGCTCGGCGGCATAGCGCGGCGAGCCGACCGAGACGAAGCCTTCGCGCAGGCGCGCCGTCACGGTCTTACCGGGGATCGCCATCGCCCCGCCGAACACCTTCGGCAGTTCGAGGCCGCGCGCCTCGGACGCCTCTACGATGGCGGCGCCAAGCGGGTGGCTGGACCCGCGCTCGACGGCCGCGGCCTTGGCCAGGATTTCGGCCTCGTCGCCCTCCACGGCGATCACGTCCGTGATCCGCGGACGTCCAATCGTCAGAGTGCCCGTCTTGTCGAATGCGACGGTGCGCACCTTGCCCAGGGTCTCCAGCGCCGCGCCGCCCTTGATCAGGAGCCCGCGCCGGGCCCCGGCGGCAAGGCCGGAGGCGATCGCCGCCGGGGTGGAGATTACAAGAGCGCAGGGGCAGGCGATGAGCAGCGTCGCCAGCCCGCGATAGACCCAGGTCGACCACTCCGCTCCGAATAGGAGCGGCGGCACGACCATGATCAGGGCCGCTACCAGCATGGCCGCAGGCGTGTAAACGGCGCTGAACCGGTCGATGAAGCGGGCCGTTGGCGCCTTCGAGCCTTGCGCCTCCTCGACGAGGTGAATGATGCGGGCGATCGTGTTGTCGGCGGCCGTGCGGGTGATGCGCACGCGCAGCACGCCATTGGCGTTGATGCTGCCGGCATAAACGGTGCTACCCGCCTCCTTCAGCACCGGGACGGACTCACCCGTGACCGGCGCCTCGTCCATCTCGGACATGCCATCGATCACCTCGCCGTCCGAGGGCACGCGATCACCGGGCCGCACCACGACGATATCGCCGATGCCGAGCCGTTCGACCGGAACCTCCGAGACGGCGCCACCCTGCTCAAGGCGCGCGACGCGCGGCACGAGGTTCATCAGCGCCTCGATTCCGGCGCGTGCCCGGCCAGCGGCGACGTTCTCAAGCAGCTCGCCCACGGCGAAGAGGAAGACAACAACCGCCGCCTCCGCGCCCTCGCCGATCGCGATGGCGCCGATCGCGGCGACGGTCATCAGGGTTTCGATGCTGAAGGGCGTGCCGTGGCGTGCTCCGGCGACAGCACGCCGGGCAATCGGGACCAGGCCGAGCAGCGCCGCGGCCACATAGGCCCATTCCGCTAGATCGGGCGCGACCGCCGCGACGATGAAGGCCAGGATGAGGACAGCGCCGGTGCCAAGAACAAGCTGCCCTTTGCGCGTCCGCCACCAAGCTCCATCGGCGACCGTCGATGGAGCTTCAAAAGCGGGACGGTCGGCCGACGTCTGAGCGTCGAGTGAATGCGGAGCGTAGCCGAGGGAACGGATGCGCTCCTCGATTGCCTTGCGCGAGGTGCGGTCCTCATCGAAGACGAGGGAAAGCCGTTCCAGCCCGACATTGACATTGATGTCGCTGACGCCGGGCAGGCGCTTCAGTCCGTTTTCGACCTTCAGAGCGCAGGCTCCGCAATCCATGCCTTCGACACGGAACTTGAGTTGGGTGGCGGCCTCGGCTGCCATGGTGTCACCTCGACTTCTTCGATGTCAGATCGTATATGCACCCTGTAGCAACTACAGGGTCAAGGTCATGGCGCGCAAAAACCTCGCTATCGGGGATCTCGCAAAGGCGACGTCCACGAAGGTGGAGACGATCCGCTATTACGAGCGGATCTCGCTCCTGCCGGCGCCGGAGCGCACGGCTGGCAACTACCGCAGCTACTCGGCCGTCCATTTGGGCCGCCTCAGTTTCATCCGCCGGGCGCGCGATCTCGGCTTCTCCATCGATCAGGTTCGTGACCTTCTCGGGCTGTCGGACCAGCGCGACCGTCCCTGCGAGGCGGTCGATGCGATCGCGCGCGAGCACCTGACCGAGGTGAAGCGCAAGATCCGGGATCTTCAGGCTCTACGCCGGGAGCTGGACAGCTTTCTCAGCCAATGCAGCCGCGGCACGGTCGCCGAGTGCCAGATCATCGAGGCGCTGTCGCCGAGCGCAACACTGAGGGGGCATCCGCACTCCAGAGACTGAGTAAAACGAGTGTGGCTCGCTCTCGCCCATCAGCTTAGCGACGCAGCAGGTCCTCCTGTCAGATCCGGCCTCACGTTGCTGATGATAAAGCGGCTCCGCGGCAGAGCAGGGAGCCTCGAATAATCGATCCGCAGGTTCTGCTCCGGCACGTCGTATCGGATGCGCCTGGACAATGTCTTAGAGGCGAGTTTCATCAGCTCGATCGTGATCCACTCGCCCGGGCATCGGTGGTGAACGTGGAATTCGCCGCCACCTTGAGGAATGAAGCTGAAGGGGCTCCGGTCCCAATCGCGAAACCGCTCGGGCTGAAACGCCTCGGGCGATTCCCATGACCGGGCATCACGGTCCGTCCCGTACAGGTCCAGGAGAACACGGCGTCCTTTCGGGAATGGATATCCGTTCCATTCGAACTCGCGGCGCACCCGTGCCGCGACAGCGGGGAAGAAAGGATAAAATCGCCGGACCTCCTGCACGAAGGATTCGGTGTAACTGGCATTATCATCGGCTTGGAGCTTGCGCCGGCATTCGGGATGGCGATGCAGAGCGTGGGCGGCGAAGGTGATATAGACGCCGACGGCTACGATCGGTCTGATCACATTGAGGAGTTCCACGGCAGCGACGTGAGGCGTCAGCAGCTCGCCCTCAAGATCCCGGTGCCATGCGATGACATGGGCGGCAGACTGCTCTGGGGGATGAATTCGTGCGTCGCGAATGTCGCCGATGATGCTCTCGATCCAGCGGTTGCTCCGCTTGCGCGCTAGGCGAGCCCACCAGTGTTTCGGTCCGGCAGATCCGGCATAGTCGAATAGCGCGGTGATCTCCCGCGTTCGCTGCTCGACCTCCGGCTCCGCGAGCGGCACTCCGGCCCAGGCGCAGGCCGCGCGTGTCAGAAGGACGTGCAGCTCGTCATAGAGAACCACCTCGCCCTTCAACGACCAGGTGCGAGCGCAGGCATCCCACTCCTCGGCTGTTCTCGCTATCAGCGATGCGATCCGCTCTGGGCTCATCAGCGACATGAACATCTGCTTGCGGTGTCTGTGGGCCTCATCGTCGAGGCCCTGCACGCCGCCTTTGCCGAGCAATGTCTTCTGAATGCGCCCGACCATGGCGCCACGCCGGATGAATCGGCTTTCATCGTAGAAGAGTCGAGCCGCTTCCGGGCCAGTCATACAGGTTGCCCTTTGCAGCATCAGCCGCGTTTCGAACAGGTCTGACCCATACTCTCGGCACCGCTTCGAGATGAACCGATAGGGATCATTGATGAGGGCCAGAGTGGCATCCGGCATTCTGGTGCGAGGGACTTCAGGCATCCGTTGCGGCTTTCGTTTCTTCACGTGCCAAGACACTCTCGATGAGCAGTAACCCGACGCCGCTGACGATCGCCACGTCGGCAAAATTGAATGCGGGCCAGTGATAGGCGCCCACGTAGAAGTCCAAAAAGTCCGTCACCGCGCCATGCCTCAGCCGGTCGAGCAGGTTACCAAGCGCACCGCCCACGACGAGGCCGAGGGCGATTGCCGTCAGGCGGCTGTCGGTGCGCGTCATCCAAACCAAGAGCCCCGCTACCATCGGCAGTATGAACGCCATCAGGAGCCAAGCCGGTGCTTCGCCGAACAAACCGAAGCTCACGCCGGTGTTAAAGCCTAGCACGAGATTGAAGAAGCCGGTGACGGGGATGACCCGCGGCGGTTCCATGACGTGGTTCAGGATCCACCACTTCGTCGCCTGATCGAAGAGGAAGCTGAGAAGGGTGAGAGGAAGGCCGAGCTTGAGCATGCCGCGGAAGTGCTCCTTAGATAATCAACTCAGCCGATCTGGCCGAGGGCGGGGAAGATCGCGAGAAGCCAAAACGCAAAGAGCGTGAGGTGACCCGTGATCATGGCGATACCCATCAACACCATCACCCCGCCTGCCATGATTTTCAGGACACGACCGGTTCGACGCATGGCCTTCATCTTCGCCATGAACCCGCGCATGAAGAGCGCGGCCAGGATGAAGGGCAGGCCCAAGCCGAGCGAATAAACGGCCAGCAAGGCCGTTCCGCTTCCGGCCGTCGCATTAGCGGCCGACAGCGCCAGGATCGCGCCCAACACCGGTCCAATGCACGGGGTCCAGCCGAAGGCGAAGGCCAGACCGAGGAGATAGGCGGCCCAAGGGCCGCCGCTGCTCGGGCTCGCATGGACCCTCAGGTCACGGTCAAGCCAGGGCATCGGCACGAGACCCGTCGTGAACAGGCCGAAGACGA
>PACL01000007.1 GCA_002700095.1 Fulvimarina sp.
AATTTTTGGGGGAACACAAATCCTGATCGTGTCGTCCTCCATGCGGGCGCTCCCTGGAATGCTGGATCCAATCCGTCACGAGGACATCCTTGACCGCCGGTCATCATACCAGTACAAAATATCGTATCGGATATCGGCTGTAAACCATCCGAACGGGCAGCGTCCGAGCAGAGGCGCTGGAGAGGTCCGGGACACAAGCTGCTGAATTTCGGGAGGAACCAACCATGTCGTTCAGACCACTTCTCGTCGGAGCCCTGATGGCTTCGAGCGCCTTCATCGCCACCCTCGCCGAAGCGAAGGACATGAACTTCGCGTTCGTGACCCCCGCCGACGGCCATTACGGCCAGGGCGCCAAGGCGTTTGCCGCAAAGATGGAGGAACTCTCCAACGGCGAGATCACCATAAACCTGAAGTCCGGCGGCTCGCTCGGCGGCGAGCGCGAGCTTCTGGAAGGCGAGCAGATCGGCACGATCGAGCTGGCGCTGACCTCCACCGGCCCGGTCGGCTCCTTCGTGCCGGAGATCTACGCCCTCGACTTCCCATTCCTGTTCAAGGACTACGACAGCGCCCATAAGATCCTCGACGGCGAGATTGGCGACGAGCTCCTGGCGAAGTTCGAGGACAAGGGCATGATCGGCCTCGCCTGGTCGGAGAACGGCTTCCGCCACATCACCAACTCCAAGCACCCGATCAAGACGCCGGCCGACCTCGCCGGCCTGAAGATTCGGACCATGGAGAACCAGGTTCACATCGACGCCTTCCAGGAGATGGGCGCCTCGCCGACGCCGATGAGCTGGACCGAGGTGCTGACCTCGCTGCAGCAGGGCACCATCGACGCGCAGGAAAACCCGATCCCGATCATCGTCTCCAACAACATGTGGGACATGCAGAAATACGTGACGCTGACCGGCCACGTCTATTCGCCGGCGGTCATCACCATGTCGAAGATCCATTGGGACCAGCTTTCCGAAGAGGAGAAGGGCTGGATGAAGGAAGCCGCCAAGGCGGGCGTCGAGGCGACCCGCAAGGTCGTCGCCGAGAACGAGGCGAACGGCGTCGAGACCATGCGCGAGAACGGCATGGACGTCATCACCGACGTCGACAAGAAGGCGTTCCAGGATGCCGTCCAGCCGACCTACGAGAAATATGCCGGCCAGTACGGCAAGGAGATGATCGAGCGCATCCGCGCCGCGCAGGAATAGCGCCCGCTCCATTGCTCCCCCTCCGCGGGCCGGTGCAAGGCCGGCCCGCGGAGGCTCAAGCCTCGGGCCAAGGGACACGTCTCGTGCGCAACTTCCTGATCTCGGCCGGCGAACGGCTGACCACCCTCACCCACAATCTCGCCGCCCTGCTGATGGCCGCCGCCATGTGCCTGGTCTTCTGGCAGGTGGTCACGCGCTTCGTTCTGAACGACGCCGCCGCCTGGTCGGAGGTTCTGGCCCGCGGCATCGTCATCTGGATGGTGTTCCTGGTCGCTGGCGCCGGCTTCCGCCTCAGCGCGATGATCCCGCTCGAATTCGTCCGCTCCGTCCTGCCCGACAGGATGCAGCGGGTCGTCTCCTTCATCGTCCTCTGCCTGATCCTGACCTTCCTCGCGATCATCGCCTGGTTCGGCACGATGATGGCGATCCGCGTCTCCACCCAGCAGGTGGCGATGCTGAACGTCCCGATCTCCTGGTTCTATGCCGCGCTGCCGGTCGGCGCCGTCCTGGCGATGCCGGGCGCGATCCTCGAATTCATCCGCCCCATCGAGACGCCGCGCGAGGATATCGTCGAATGAACGCCGCCCTCGTCACAGCGCTCCTCGTCCTCTTCACGCTGTCGGTGCCGGTTGCCGTCGCCATCGGGCTCGCCGCCGTCTTCGGCGTCTACTTCTTTTCGCCGCTGCCGCTTCTCGTCGTGCCGCAGAAGATCTTCACAAGCCTCGATTCCTTCCCGCTTCTGGCGATCCCCTTCTTCATCCTCGCCGGCAACCTGATGACCCAAGGCGGCGTCTCCCGGCGCTTGGTCGACTTCGCAAAATCCATGGTCGGCGGCGTCCAGGGCGGCCTCGCCTCGACCTGCGTCCTCACCTGCATGATCTTCGCAGCGATCTCCGGCTCCTCCGTCGCCACCACCTTCGCCATCGGCGCGATCCTGGTGCCGGCGATGGCCCGCCACGGCTATCCGCTGCCGATGGCCGCGACGATCCAGGCGAGTTCGGCCGAGCTCGGCGTCATCATCCCGCCCTCGGTGCCGATGATCATCTACGGCGTCTCGACCGAGACGTCGGTGACGAAGCTCTTCGTCGCCGGCATCGGCCCGGGCCTGCTGGTGGCCGGCGCGCTCGTGTTGCTGACCCAGATCTGGTGCCGCGTGAAGGGCATCGGCAAGAACGACGGCGACGGCCGCGTCGATTTCCTGAAAAGCCTCGTCGACGCGGTCTGGGCGCTGATGCTGCCGGTGATCATCCTCGGCGGCATCTATGGCGGCATCTTCACGCCGACCGAAGCCGCCGCGGTCGCGGCCGTCTACGCCCTCCTCGTTGGTCTCTTCGTCTATCGCGAAATGACGATCTCCGACCTTCCGGCAATCTTCCGCTCGGCGGCGGTCTCCACCGGCGCGATCATGCTGATCATCGGGACGGCCGGACTGTTCTCCTTCCTTGTCAGCCTCTCCGGCCTGCCGACGGTGATCGGCGAATGGGCCGAGGCGAGCTTCTCCTCGGCGGTGACGTTCCTGCTCTTCGTCAACATCCTCCTGCTCCTCGTCGGCATGTTCGTCGAGACTTCGGCAGCGATCCTGGTGCTGGCGCCGATCCTGACGCCGATCGCCATCAGCTACGGCGTCGATCCGGTGCATTTCGGCATCGTCGTGATCGTCAACCTGGCGCTCGGAATGATTACGCCGCCGCTCGGGGTGAACCTCTTCGCCGCCGCTGCGGTCGCGAAAATCCCGGTCCAGAACATGTTCAAATCCCTGCTCCTGCCCGTCGGGACGGTCTTCCTGGCGCTGCTGCTGATCACCTATGTGCCGCAGATCTCGCTGTTCCTGATCGGCGAATAGCGACCCGGCGCGAAACGCGGCTCACGCGATGAACCCCGAAGTCCCGATGAATTTCGAGAAGAGGAACGACCCGATGACACGACCGGCTGCCGGCCCCTACCGGATCGCCACCATCGAGGGCGACGGCATCGGCCCCGAGGTGACACAGGCGGCGATGGCCGTGCTTGCCGCCGCCTGCGGCGAGGGCACGCTCGACTTCGCCATGCTGAACGGCGGCGCCGGGCACTACCGCGCCACCGGCGACGTCCTGCCGGACGAGACCATGACCGCCTGCCGCGAAATGGATGCGATCCTGCACGGCGCGGCGGGGCTGCCGGGCGTCGTCTATCCGGACGGCACCGAGGTCGGCAACGACCTGCATCTGAGGCTGCGCTTCACGCTGGATCTCTACGCCAATGTCCGGCCGATCAGGCTTCTGAAAGGCGTCACCTCGCCGCTGCGCGCCTTCGAGGGGGGCGGCATCGACTATGTCATCGTGCGCGAGAACACCGAGGGGCTCTATGCCAGCCGCGGCGCCGGCGTGCTTCTGCGCGGCGAAGTTGCCTCCGACAGCCTCGTCATCACCCGCAAGGGAACCAGCCGCGTCGCCCGCTTCGCCTTCGAACTGTCGCGCAAGCGGAACGGCGCGCCGCGCGACGGCAAGCGCCGGCTGACCGTCTGCGACAAGGCCAACATCCTGCGCAGCTACGCCTTCTTCCGCGCCGTCTGCGACGACGTCCACGGCGAGTTTCCCGACGTCGACATCGACTACGCCTATGCCGACGCGATCACCGTCCACCTCCTGAAGCGGCCGGATTTCTACGACGTCATCGTCGCGGAGAACATGTTCGGCGACATCATCTCCGACCTCGGCGCGGCGACCGTCGGCGGCATGGGCATTTCGCCCTCGGGCGAGATCGGCGACAGCCATGGTCTGTTTCAGGGCGCCCATGGCTCCGCGCCCGACATCGCCGGGCAGGACGTCGCCAGCCCGGTCGCGACGATCCTTTCAGGCGCGATGATGCTGCGTTGGCTGGCCGACAAGCATGGCGACGCTTCGCTCGACGAGGCCGCCGGCCGGATCGAGACGGCGGTCGAAGAGGTGCTTGCGGCGGGCGAACACGTGCCGGCCGATCTCGGCGGCTCGGCCCGCTGCAGCGAGATGACGACGGCGATCCTGCGGGCGCTCGGCGCCTGATTTCGAGACAAGGACGACAGACATGGACAAGCAGCGCATCGGCATGATCGGCGTCGGCATGATGGGGCACGGCATCGCCCGCAACATCGCCGCCAAGGGATGGCCGCTGGCCTATCTGCACCATCCGGGCAACCAGCCGACCGACGATCTCGACGCCGCTGGTGCCCGGCGCTTCGACGACGCTGTGGAACTCGTGGCCGAGAGCGACGTCCTCCTCCTCTGCGTCACCGGCGCGACGGAGATCGAGGCCATTCTCTCAGGACCGAACGGTCTGATCCCGCAGCTGCGGCCCGGCATGACGGTGGTCGACTGCTCCACCGGCATTCCGAGCGTCACCCAGCGCGTAGCGGCACAGGTCGCGGAAAAAGGCTGCGCCTTCGTCGACGCCGCCATGACCCGCACCCCAAAGGAGGCTGAGGAAGGCCGGCTCAACCTCCTGATCGGCGGCGAGAGCGACACCGTCGAGGCGCTGACGCCGTTGTTTACAGCCTTTTCGGAGAACCGCTTCCATGCCGGGCCGGTCGGCGCCGGGCAGACGCTGAAGCTCCTGCACAACTACGTCTCGCTCGGCACGGTGACGCTGATGAGCGAGGCTGCGGCCTGCGCGGCGGAGAACGGCATCGATGCCGGCGTCTTCGTCGATTGCCTGCGCTGGGGCGGCGGCGGCGGCGCGGCGCTGGAGCGCCTGGCGCCATTCCTGCTGGCCGGCGAGACCGCGCAGATGCGCTTCACCAACGCCAATGCCCGCAAGGATCTCGGCTACTACAACCCCCTCGCCGAGGAGACCGGAACCCGCCGCGACGTCGCCAGGGGCGTGTTCGCGGCGCTCGAATGGCTGACCGAGAACGACTTCGGCCAGGCCATGGTGCCGGAAGCGGCCAAGGCGTTTCGCGCCAAGTCGTGAGCGCCAGCCGATGTCGGGGCCAACGCCGGTTTCGATGAACGCTCGAACCGGAGCCAGGGCGGCCCGGTGCCGCCCTGCCCCGTCGTCTCTCAGGTGATCCGCTTGATGCTGGCGGCGATCTCCTCGGGCTCGAACACCCGCTTCCAGTCGTCGCGCATCAGCATCGGCTTGCCGAATTCGATCGCCTTGTTGCAGGCGTCGGAGAAGACGCCCTCGACCTCGCCGAAGATCACCGCACCGAGGATGTTCATGTGGCCGAGCAGGAAGTCGCGGGCGGCGTCCTTCGGCACGCCGCGCTTGACCACCTCGTCCATCGCCTCGCGCATGACGACGAGGAGCGAGGCGCAGACCGTCTCCGACAGGCCGGGCTCGAGATAGGCCATCTGCTCGACGGTGACGCGGTAGGTCCGGGCGACCGGGGCATAGATGGCGCGGGCCACCCTGTCGCCGATCTCGTAATGCTCGTCCGGTCCCTGCATCAGTGCGCTGACGACCCCCTGCTGCGCCGCGATGCCGCCGAAATGGTCGGCGCGGCCTTCCGGCGTCGCCTCGTCGTTGAAGATCGGCGGATGGCAGGGATGGGTGACGAAATAGGTGATGTCGGCCCGCTCCGGCAGATGGCCGGCAAAGGGCGCCGCCGCGTCGAGCACGACGACGATGGTTCCCGGCGCGAGCTTCGGCACGACAGCCGCCGCGACCTTGCCGATCACCGTGTCCGGGATTGCCAGGATCACCACCTCGGCCCCGTCGATCGCGACGTCGGCGTCGATGCAGTCGGCCCCGATCGCGTCCTTCAGCCGGGCCTGGCCCTGCTCGCTCGGCTCCACATGGCGGACCGCAAAGTCCGTCTTCGCCAGGTTGCGCGACAGCCGCACGCCCATTTTGCCGCCGGCGCCGAACAGCGCAACAGTCGTCATGTCTTCATCTCCCGCTCGTCGAAGAGCCTTTCGCCAACTGGTATGATGAGATAACAATCGAGGCGGAAAGTCAATTGCGCCGACCGGCGGGAGCAGCGGAGATCGCGATGAAAGAGGACGACGCCACGGCGCCCTGGATCACCTGGTTCGGCGACGATTTCACCGGGTCGGCCGCGGTGATGGAGGTGCTGGCCTTCGCCGGCGTTCCAAGCGTCCTGTTCACGCAGATCCCGGACGCCGAGCTCTTGCAGCGCTTCGCCGGCTGCCAGGCGATCGGCATCGCCTCTACGGCCCGCAGCCACTCGCCGGCCTGGATGGAGGAGCATCTCGAAGCGCCGCTGCGCTTCCTGGACGGCCTCGGCGCGCCGCTCCTCCACTACAAGGTCTGCTCGACCTTCGATTCGGCGCCGGATGTCGGCTCGATCGGCAAGGCCATCGAGATCGGGCTTCGCATTCGCGCGGCAGACGGCGTGCCGATGCTCGTCGCCGCGCCGCAGATGCGCCGCTGGCAGGCTTTCGGCCATCTCTTCGCCGGCAGCCTCGACGGCGTCTTCCGGCTCGATCGCCATCCGGTCATGGCGCATCATCCGGTGACGCCGATGGACGAGGCGGATCTCCTGAGGCACCTCGCCGCCCAGTCGGACCTGCCCTCCGCTCTGATCGACCTCGAGGCCCTATGGTCCGATCCGCAATCGCGCCTCGACGAGGCTCTCGCTGCCGGTGCGAAAATCCTGTCCCTCGACATGATGGAGGAGAGGAGCGAGGCGGCGGCGGGTCGGCTGATCTGGGAGAACAGCGACCGGCTTTCCTTCGTCGTCGGCAGCCAGGGCGTTGAATACGCTCTCGTACGGCACTGGCAGGAGGCGGGAAGGCTGAACGCCACTGCCGCACCCGGCAGCGCTGGCAGGGTGGACCGGATCGCCGCCATCTCCGGCTCGGTCTCGCCGACGACGGCGGCGCAGCTGCGCTGGGCGGGCGCCAACGGCTTCGAACTGATCGGCTTCGATGCAGCCGCGGTCTGCAGCGGCGAGGACGATCTCGCCAAGGAAGAAGCCCGCGTCGTCGAGCTTGCCTGCGAGGCCGCCGGGCGTGGCAAAAGCCCCCTCGTCCATTCGGCCATCGGCGAGGGCGATGCCGTCACCGCCTTCCGGGCGGCCGTGTCGGCCTCGGGGCTCTCGATGGAGACGGCCAACCGGCGGATCGGCGAGGCGCTCGGCCGGATCCTGTCGGTGGTGCTGGAGCAGACCGGGCTTCGCCGCGCGGTGATCTCCGGCGGCGACACGTCCGGCCATGGCATGCGCCAGCTCGGCCTCGACGCGCTGACGGCGCTCGCCCCGACCATCCCCGGCGCAGCGCTCTGCTGCGCCCATGGAAAAAGTCGGCACGACGGCCTGCAGATCGCGCTGAAAGGCGGGCAGATGGGTTCGGAGGACTTCTTCGGCTGGATCAGGGATGGCGGCGGGGCCCGGTCCTGACGCGGCATCCGTCATCGGTCTTCGACCGGCGCGAGAAGGTTACCGTTCAAGCGCCGCGCGGGAGCGGTACCAGCGGCGCGCGCCCCTCACCGGTCGGGGCGGTTCGCCGTCTCGTCGTTGAAGGCGTAGAGGCTGGTGGCGCGCTCCAGATGGTCGCGCATCATCGCAGTCGCCCCGTCCCGGTCATGGGCCGCGATCAGATCGACGATGCGGTCGTGCTCGGTGAGGGTGATTTCCTCGTTGTTCGACCAGTGCAGAAGCGCGGTATGGTACTCGAACAGCCATCGCAGCATCGCCACCGACACCGCCGCAATGATCGGATTGCCGACGATCTCCGCGATCCGCGCGTGAAACGCCATGTCGGCCTTGATGAAGGGAACCGGGTCGCCGCCGAGCAGCGCCCGCTGGTGCGCGGCGAGATCGCGCAGCGCGGCGATATCCGCCTCGCTGGCCTTCTCGGCGGCCACCCCTACGATGCCGAGCTCGAACATCTGCCGCGCCTCTTTGAGATGGTCGAGGTTCGAGGGGACGGAATCGAGCAGCAGCCGGGCGATCTGGTCGCTCTGGTCGAGCACCGTCCCGGCGGTGATCGCGTTGACCCGGCTGCGCTCGCCATGGGTGATGGTGATCAGCCCGGAATTGTGCAGCGACTGCAGCGCCTCGCGCACCGCCGGCCGGCCGACCCCGAAGCGCTCCATCAGCACGCGCTCGGACGGCAGGGCGTCGCCGGGCTTCAATTCGCGCGAACGGATCATCTCGCGCAGCCTGTCCAGCACCTGGTCCGACAGCTTGCGCCGGACGATCCGGTCGCCGTCCTCGTCGGTGTCAATTCGCAGCGTCATGCCTTATCCCCGCCCTGCAGGCTCGCCCGCGCGCTTCACCCGGCACCCTCGCCTGCCCGGCTCGGCTCCTCGTCGAGCGCCGCGCGCGGTTGCGGCAGGGCTCACGCGATGCGCCGGTCATATCGCGGCGATCTCCACCGTCCGGCCGGTCTCCGCCGACCGATAGGCCGCCTCGACCAGCGCCAAGGTCTTCAGATTGTCGGCGCCGGAGGTTTCCGGCTGCCGCCCCTCGGCAAGGCAGTCGACGAAATGCTGCTGGATGGTCCGCACGCTCTCCTGGATGTTGTGCCACGGACGCTCCGCCCAGGCGAGCAGCGGCGGCGAGACGTCGCGAACGTTCTCCTTGCCGCCGCTCTGGACGGTCAGGCGGTAGCCGGCATCGAGGCGCAGCGTGCCGTCGGTGCCGTCGATCTCGATCAGCGTCTGGGGGAAGGTCTCCGGCTCCCGCCGGGTCGCATAGGAGCAGTCGACGACGCTGGTGACGCCGCCGGCATGCGAAAGCAGCATCGTCGCGACGTCCTCGCCGTGGATCTGCGGATTGACCCGCCGCGTCGTCGAGGCAAGCCGGTCCACGTCGCCGAAGAAGGCGCGGGCGATGTCGAGGATGTGGATGCCGAGATCCTCGATGATGAAGCGCTCGCCCTCAGCGAGATAGGGCTGGCCGGCATAGACGTCGTAGCCGGAGCGAAAGCTGATGCGGCCGAAGAAGGGTTCGCCGATCGCGCCGCCGCGCACCGTCTCGATCGCCCGGCGGATCGCCGACTGCCAGCGGAAGTTCTCGTGCACCATCAGGACGCGGCCGGCCTCCTCCACCGCGGCGACCATCGCCCTTGCGTCCTCCATGGTCTCGGCGAAGGGCTTCTGGCAGATGACGTGCCGCCCCGCCCGCGCCGCCATCTCGACCAGCGGGCGATGGCTCGGAGCGGTGGTGGCGATGTCGACGAAGTCGATCGCCTCGGCCGCCAGCATCTCGCCGACATCGCGATAGGTCCGGGCGATCCCGAACCGCGCCGCCGTCTCGCTCAGCCGGGCCTCGTCGCGGTCGCAGAGGGCGACGATCTCGGCACCTGAGATCTCGCCCCAGGCGTGGAGCTGGTTCTGGGCGAAGAAACCGCAGCCGATCAGGGCACCTTTGGGCATGGACTGCTCCTTTTCGTCCTTGTCGGGATGACGGAGCCCCGGCATTGTGTCAACAGGTATGATGAGCATCACAGCCAGCAGATGACGAATGACGGAGACGCGTCGGTGAGCCGAGACAGCATCAGTGTGACCTACCGCATCGAGACCGCCGGCGACCCCGAGGCGATGGCACAGAAGATCGCGTCCGACCAGTCGACCGGCACCTTCACCGAGTTGGCCGGCGAGACGGCGGCGGTGAAGGCCCGCTGCGCGGCACGGGTCGAGGCGGTGGCGCCGCTGCCCGACCTCGCCACGCCCTCGATCCCGCAGCCGGGCGCGACGGGTCCGTTCCGGCGGGCCGACGCCGTCATCTCCTATCCGCTGGAAGCCGTCGGCACCGACATCGCCGCCCTGATGACGATCACCATCGGCGGCGTCTACGCCGCCCGCGGGCTCTCAGGGATCCGGGTGATGGACATCGACCTCCCGGCTGCCTTCGCCTGCCATCCGGGCCCGCAATTCGGCATCGCCGGCTCACGTCAGCTGATGGGCGTCGCCAGGGGCCCGATGATCGCCTCGATCATCAAGCCCTCGCTGGGGCTCCTGCCGGAGGAGACGGCCGCGGTGGTCCGGACGCTTTGCGAGGCCGGCGTCGACTTCATCAAGGACGACGAGAAGCTGATGAGCCCCGGCTATTCGTCGCTGGACAGCCGCGTCGCGGCCATCATGCCGGTGATCCGCGATCACGAGCAGAAGACCGGCAAGCGGGTGATGTATGCCTTCGGCATCTCCTCGGCCGACCCGGACGTGATGATGCGCAACCATGACCAGGTGGTCGCGGCAGGCGGCAACGCCGCAGTCGTCAACATCAACTCCATCGGCCATGGCGGCATGAGCTTCCTCAGGAAGCGCTCGGCACTCTGCCTGCATGCCCATCGCAACGGCTGGGACATCCTGACGAGGCATCCCGGCCTCGGCATGGAGTTTCGCGCCTATCAGAAGATCTGGCGGCTGCTCGGCGTCGACCAGTTCCAGATCAATGGCATCCAGGCCAAATACTGGGAGCCGGACGAGAGCTTCGTGAAATCCTTCCACGACGTGATGACGCCGATCTTTTCGGACGCCGACCGGCCGCTTCCCGTCGTCTGCTCCGGCCAGTGGGGCGGCCAGGCGGTCGAGACCTATGAGCGCACCGGCCGCACCCTCGACCTGATGTATCTCGGCGGCGGCGGGATCCACGGTCATCCGATGGGGGTCGCTGCCGGCGTCCGGGCAATCCGCCAAGCCTGGGAGGCCGCCGAAGCCGGCGAGAGCCTCGAGGCCAAGGCCAAAGACCATCCGGAGCTGGCCGCATCCCTTTCCAAATGGGGCGCCGGCTGACGACGCGTCGCGGGCACTCCGCAGCCCGATCCGGGGCTGGACGGCCGGGGCGGACGACCGGGGCTGGATGGACCGAGAGGCGATGGCCGGCCGACGCCTAGACCGGCGACGGCCCGCGTCTGGGCCGGCCCGTCATTCGTTGTCGGAAAGCTGGCGCACGGCGATCGCCGTGGCGGCGGCGCGATTCTCGACGCCGAGTTTGCGGAAGACGACTTCCAGATGCTTGTTCACCGTGCGCGGGCTGAGCTTCAGGATCTCGGCGATGTCGCGGTTGGGCTTGCCGCGGGCCAGCCAGAGCAGCACCTCCGCCTCGCGCGCGGTGATCTGGAGCTGGCGCTGCAGCGTCTCGATGTCGTCGGCCATGCCGTCGCGGGTGATCCGCAGCAGGAACTCCTTCGAGCCGAGCCGGCCGACCACCGTCAGGGAGAGGTCCTTCGACAAAGGCAGCGTCGCCCCGATCCGCAGCCGCTCCGCCGGGATCGCCAGCGCCGCCTCGCGGGCGCCCGCCTCCTCCGCCAGCAGCTGGCGCGCCTGGCGCGTCGCCCAGAGGAGTTCGCCCGCCCCGTCGGTGGCGAAGAGGTAGCGGCCCGTCGTCTCCAGCGCCAGCCGGGCGCTGCGGCTCATCCGGGCGTTCTGGCTGTGGACGCCGATCCTGGCGACGAGCTCCTCCGGCCGGATGGGCTTCGTCACATAGTCGACCCCTCCCACGGCAAACGCCCTGACGATGTGCTCGGTCTCGCTGAGGCCGGTCATGAAGATGATCGGGATGTCGGAAAAATTGCCGCTGGCCTTGATCCGGCGCGAGGTCTCGAAGCCGTCGGTTCCCGGCATCATCGCGTCCATCAGGATGACGTCCGGCGTCACCCGCTCGATGATCGCGAGGGCTCGGGCGCTGTCCGTCGCGACGAGGACGGTCATGCCCTCGGCCTCGAGCGCGGCGACGATGAAGGCCGCGGCCTCCGGCGAATCCTCCACCGCGAGGATGACGAGCCGGCCGTCCGGGCGCTCAGACTCCATCGTCGGCCCTTTCGAGATCGCGCAGGCACGCGTCGAAATCGAAGCGCCGCAGATGCTCGCGAAGCCGTTCGACGACGGGATCGACATCCGGCCGTTCGGCCGCGATTTCACTGAGCTTTGCATGGATCCCCCTCACATAACCGATGTCCAGAAGCGTCACGAGTTCGTCGCGCTGGGTTGGCGACAGCCCGGGGCCTGCCAAGCCCTGCGACCAGGGCGCCTCGCGCCCCGTCCCCTCGAACCGCCAGCGCAGTGACAGCGATCTTGCGATGACGTCGAGCAGCGCGGCGATCGACAGCGGCTTGCCGACCCAGTCGTCATAGAGGTGACGATCGCGCGACGGCGGCCGGGCGCTGGCCGACAGCATCAGGATCGGCACCCCCGGCGAGCGCTCCCGCACGATGCGGGCGACGTCCCAGCCGTCCACCCCGGGCATGTTGATGTCGAGCAGGCAGAGGTCCGGCTCGCACAGTTCCAGCATGCGCAGGCATGTCTCGCCGCCGTCGGCCGTCAGCACCTTGAAGCCCAGCGGCGTCAGGATCTCCTCGATCAGCTGGCGATGCAGCGGCTCGTCGTCGGCCGACAGGATGGTCAGCCGCCGGCCCTCATAGCCGATGATCCGCCGGCTGACTTCCTCGGCCACCTTGTCCTCGCTGACCGAGCCGAGCATCAGCCTAACGTGGAAGGTGGATCCCCGGCCGACCTCGCTCTCGACCTGGATGTCGCCGCCGAGGATCTCGGCGAAGAGCTTGGTGATGGTCAGGCCGAGGCCCATGCCGGGCGCCGCGCTCCGCACGTCGAGGCGCTCGAACGGCTCGAAGATGCGCGTCAGGTTGTTCGCCGAGATACCGGGCCCGGTATCCTCCACCGAGAAGGTGGCGATCTGGTTGCGGTAGCGCACCCGGAACCGCACGAAGCCCTCGCCGGTGTACTTGATCGCATTGGAGAGGAGGTTGATCAGGATCTGCCGCACCCGCTTCTCGTCGCCGCGCACATGGGACGGCAGGAGGCCCTCGGCCTCGTAGACGAAGTCGAGCCCGGCATTGCCGGCCTGCAGGCGGAACATCTCGACGATCTGGTTGAGCAGCTGGTCGAAGGCGAAGACGTCGCTGTAGATCTCGATCTTGCCGGCCTCGATGCGGGAGATGTCGAGGAGGCCGTCGATCAGGCCGGCCAGGTGCTCGCCCGAGCGGCGGATGACGCGCAGGCCTTCTCGGCGCTTGTCGTTCATCGTCGGGTCGTCCTCGAGGATCTGGGCGAATCCGAGGATCGAGTTGAGCGGGGTGCGCAGCTCGTGGCTCATGCCGACGACGAAGCGCGTCTTGGCAAGGCTCGCCGCCTCGGCCTTCTCCTTGGCCATCTGCAGCTCCGCGTCGGTCGCCTGGTGGGCCTCGATCTCCTGGGTGAGGAGGAGGGTCTGGCGGGAGGATTCCTCCTGCGCCACCCGGCGGCTTTCATGGGCGAGGACGAGCAGCCAGGAGGCGATGCCGATCAGGATGACGAGGACGACGAAGACCTGGACGAGGACGAGGGCGGAGGTGCCGGGGTCGGCGCTGGCCGACAGCCGGGTCTGGAAGTGGATGACGGACAGTGCTGCCGCGCTCAGCCCGATCAGGATCGAGAAGATCGCCAGGTAGTGTCCCTGCGGCGAATCGACGAAACCGGCGAGGCGCTCCGAGACCGTGTGGCGCAAGCCGCCGACGATCTGCTCGCGCACCCGGCTGCCGGTCTTGCAGAGATCGTGGCAGCGGGCGTCGAGGGAGCAGCAGAGCGAGCAGATCGGCCCCGAATAGGCCGGGCAGAAGGCCATGTCCTCGGGCTCGAACTCGTGCTCGCAGATCGCGCAGGCGATGGTCTCGAGCCCTGCCCAGTCCTGCCGCGGATGCCGGGCGATGTAGAACCGCCCGCCGGTCAGGACCGCGATCAGCGGCGAGGCGAGGAAGGCCGTCACCAGCGCCGCATAGACGGCCAGTGCCGCCGGCACCTCCCCGAGGAGGCCGGTGTGCAGGACGACGCCGACGAGGATGCCCGCCCCCATCGCGCCGAAGCCGACGGGATTGATGTCGTAGAGATGGGCGCGCTTGAATTCGATGTGGCGGGGCGAGAGTCCGAGCGGCTTGTTGACGACGAGATCGGCGACCAGCGGCGCCACCCAGGAGACCGCCAGGATCGCGTATAGCCCGAGGATCTGCTCCAGCGCCTGGAGGATGCCCATTTCCATCAGGAGGACGGCGATCGCGACGTTGAACACCAGCCAGACCACCCGGCCGGGATGGCTGTGGGTGAGGCGCGAGAAGAAGTTCGACCAGGCGATCGAGCCGGCATAGGCGTTGGTGACGTTGATCTTGGTCTGGGCGACGACGACGAACAGCCCCATCATCGCCACCGCGACGCCGGGATTGCCGAACAGCCGCTCGTACAGCGCGTCGTACATCACCGTCGGCTGGTGCGCGTCGAAGGCGGAGAAACCGGCCCCGATCAGGAGTACCGCGAGCAGCGAGCCGGCGAGGATCTTGACCGCGCCGACGAGGACCCAGCCGGGGCCGCCGGCGATCAGCGCCGCCCACCAGCCGGCATGGTGCCCCTTCCGGCGCCGCGGCAGGAAGCGCAGGTAATCCACCTGCTCGCCGATCTGCGCCATCAGCGCGAAGAGGATCGCCGAGGCTCCGCCGAAGAGGACGAGGTCGAAGCCGCCGTCGCCCCGACTGCCGACATGGCTGGTCCATTCCTCCAGCGGCAGCTCGCCCCGCCAGCCGAGGACGACGAAGGGCAGAAAGTTCAGCGCCAGCCACAGGGGCTGGGTCCATGTCTGGAAACGGCTGATCATGCCGATGCCGAGGGTGACGATCGGGATGACCACGACGGCCGAGACGATGTAGCCGATCCACAGCGGCAGGCTGAACAGCATCTTCAGCGCCATCGCCATGATCGCCGCCTCGATGGCGAGGAAGATGAAGGTGAAGCAGGCGTAGATCAGCGAGGTGACCGTCGAGCCGAGATAGCCGAAGCCGGCGCCGCGGGTCAGAAGGTCGATGTCGACGCCGTATTTCGCGGCGTTGAAGCAGATCGGCAGCGCCGCGCCGAAGATCAGCAGTCCGGGGACGAGCAGCGCCGCCGCCATGTTGGTGAAGCCGACGCCGAGGACGAGCGAGCCGCCGATCGCCTCCAGCGCCAGGAAGGAGATGCCGCCGAGCGCGGTGGACGCGATCTGGAAAGGGGTGAAACGCCTCGCGCGCTTGGCTGTGAAGCGCAGCGCGAAATCCTCCAGCGTCTCGTCGGCGACCCACTGGTTGTAGTTGCGCCTCACCCGCAGGGTGCGCTGCGGCGCGGTCACGACCGCCTCTCCCGCGCCGGCATGGCGCTGAGATGCGATCTCGAGACGTTCGGTGAACCGCAAGCTTCCGTCAACGACCCCTACCTGATGACATCCGCGGCGACGCCGCCGCACACAGCGACAGCCGGCGATGCCGCGCCTGCACGGTCGCCGCACCTTTCCGTGCGTTGGCGCGAGTGTCGCCGCAATCCCGTCGCGGGAACATACGCATTTTGACGTATTGTTGCCCTGCAGCATCCGCCCCCATGCTCGCTCCTGTCAATCGCCGGGCGTCGCTCGGCCGGCACCCGTCCCGGCACTCTAATTCGACAGGGGGTTTCCCATGCAAACCGACAAGAAGGGCGCGGCCCCGCGCTCCATGCTGCGTCGCAAACTGATGATCGGCGCCGCCGCTCTCGCACTCGGCCTCGCCGCGGCCCCGAAGCTCGGCCTCGCCCAGACGCCGCCGACGAGCGAGGTCAACACCACCGACCTCGCCGTCACCGACGACACGGTGAAGGTCGGCATCCTCCACTCCGTCACCGGCACGATGGCGATCTCGGAAACCGGTTCGGTGGAGGCCGAGAAGCTCGCTATCGACCAGATCAACGAGATGGGCGGCGTCCTCGGCCGCAAGATCGAGTTCATCCAGGAGGACGGCGCCTCGGACTGGCCGACCTTCGCCGAGAAGGCCAAGAAGCTCCTCGTCGAGGACAAGGTGGCGGCGGTCTTCGGCTGCTGGACCTCGGCCTCGCGCAAGGCCGTTCTGCCGGTGTTCGAGCAGTATAACGGCATGCTCTACTACCCGACCTTCTACGAGGGCCTCGAGCAGTCGCCGAACGTCATCTACACCGGCCAGGAAGCCACGCAGCAGATCATCGCCGGCCTCGACTGGGTCAGCAAGGAAAAGGGCGCAAAGAGCTTCTACCTGCTCGGCTCCGACTACATCTGGCCGCGCACCTCCAACAAGATCGCCCGCAAGCACATCGAGGACCATCTCGGCAGCAAGGTCGTCGGTGAGGACTACTTCCCGCTGGGCGCCACCGGCTTCAACTCGGTGATCAACAAGATCAAGCTGAAGAAGCCGGACGTGATCTACGCGATCATCGTCGGCGGCTCGAACGTCGCCTTCTACAAGCAGCTGAAGGCGGCCGGCATCGACATGACCAAGGAGAAGCCGCTGCTTCTCACCATCTCGGTCACCGAGGACGAGATCCGCGGCATCGGCGGCGAGAACATCGTCGGCGCCTATGCGGCGATGAAGTATTTCGAGAGCCTGAAGAACGAGAACAACGAGAAATTCGTCGCCGCCTTCAAGGCGAAATACGGCGAGGACAGCGTCATCGGCGACGTCACCCAGGCCGCCTATGAAGGGCCCTGGCTGTGGAAGGCGGCGGTCGAGAAGGCCGGCTCGTTCGACATCGACAAGGTGCGCGAGGCCTCGCCCGGCATCGAATTGACCACGGCGCCCGAAGGCTACGTGAAGATCCACGAGAACCATCACCTCTGGTCGAAGACCCGCATCGGCCACGCCCAGACCGACGGCCAGTACGAGGTGGTTTACGAGACGAAGGATCTCGTCGAGCCGAACCCGTTCCCCGAGGGCTATCAATAAGTTCCGGCGATCCGGCCGCCGCGGTCTCCGCCGGCGGCCGGGCATCGGGCGGAGGCGAAGCGTCTCCTTCCCGGCTTTCCCGTCCCCCCTCATCCGTTTGGGAGCCCGACATGTTCGCGGACTATTCCTGGAGCGAGCTCGGATCGATCTTCGCCATGCAGGGCTTTGCCGGCCTGGTGCTGTTCTCGGTCTTCGTCCTGATGGCGCTCGGCCTGGCGATCATCTTCGGCCAGATGGGCGTCATCAACATGGCCCATGGCGAGTTCATGATCCTCGGCGCCTATGTGACGTATCTGACGACCAACGTCGTCGAGGCCGTCGTGCCGGGCCTGATGCCGGTCTCCTTCTTCGTCGCCATGGTCCTCGCCTTCTTCGCCGCCGGCGCGCTCGGCATGCTGGTCGAGATGGGCATGATCCGGTTCCTCTACAAACGCCCGCTCGACACGCTGCTCGCCACCTGGGGCCTGTCGCTGATCCTGCAGCAGACCTACCGGACGATCTTCGGCGCCCGCGAGGTGGGCGTGACGCTACCCGACTGGATGATGGGCTCGCTGCCCCTCACCGACATCATCGAGATCCCGATCAACGGCCTGATCGTCATGGCGATCACCCTGGCGATCACCCTCGCCGTCGCCTTCATCATGTTCCGCTCGCGCTTCGGGGCGCAGGTCCGCGCCGTGGTGCAGAACCGGGCGATGGCCGGCGCCGTCGGCATCGACACCGAGCGGGTCGACCGCCTGACCTTCGGCCTCGGCTGCGGCATTGCCGGGATCGCCGGCTCAGCCTTCACCATGATCGGCTCGACCGGGCCGAGCTCCGGCCAGCTCTACATCGTCGACACCTTCCTCGTCGTCGTCTTCGGCGGCGCGACCAGCCTGATCGGCACGGTCGCCTCGGCCTTCACCATCTCCCAGGCCCAGTCGACGATGGAGTTCTTCCTCTCCGGTTCGATGGCCAAGGTGCTCACGCTCCTGACTGTGGTCGGCATCCTGATGCTGCGCCCGCAGGGCCTCTTCGTCCTCAAAGTCCGTCGCTGAGGAGCCGTCATGACAGCCTTTCTCAACTCCCCGAAAAAGACCGAGCTGATCGGCTTCGTCCTCCTCGCCGCGGTCATCCTGCTGGTGCTGCCGGGGATCACCGACGCCTTCCGGCTGAACATGGTCGGGAAATACCTGACCTATGCCTTCGTCGCCGTCGGCCTCGTCCTGTGCTGGGGCTCGGCCGGCATCCTCTCCCTCGGCCAGGGCATTTTCTTCGGCCTCGGCGGCTACTGCATGGCGATGTTCCTGAAGCTCGAGGCCTCGACGCCGGAGGCCACCAGCATCCAGTCGACGCCCGGCATCCCGGACTTCATGGACTGGAACCAGATCACCGCCCTGCCGGCCTTCTGGGAGCCGTTCCACTCCTTCGCCTTCACGATTCTCGCCGTGGTCGCAGTCCCCGCGATCCTCGCCTTCGTCATCGGCTTTGCGATGTTCACCCGGCGGGTCGGCGGCGTCTATTTCGCCATCATCACCCAGGCGATCGCCGCGATCCTGACGATCCTCATCATCGGCCAGCAGGGCTATACCGGCGGCGTCAACGGCATCACCGACCTTCGCACCCTCAACGGCTGGGACATCCGCACGGATAGCGCCAAGACGATCCTCTATTTCGTCAACGCCGCCCTCCTCCTCGGCGTCATCGGTCTGTCGATGGCGGTGCGCTCCTCCAAGCTCGGCCGCATCCTCGTCGCGCTGCGCGACAAGGAGGACCGCGTCCGCTTCTCCGGCTACGACGTCGCCGCCTTCAAGATCTTCGTCTTCTGCTTCGCCGCGGCGATCTCCGGCATCGGCGGGGCGATGTTCACCCTCCAGGTCGGCTTCATGTCCCCCACCTTCGTCGGCATCGTGCCGTCGATCGAGATGGTGATCTTCTGCGCCGTCGGCGGCCGGCATTCGCTGATCGGCGCGGTCTACGGCACGCTGCTGGTCAATTTCGGCAAGACCACCTTTTCCGAGAGCTTCCCGGAACTCTGGCTGTTCGCCATGGGCGGGCTGTTCATCGCCGTCGTCATGGCGTTCCCGAACGGACTTGCCGGTCTCTACAAGTCCCATGCCGAGCCCCTGCTGGAGCGCTTTTTTGCCAAGGCCGGCGAGCGCCGCGTCGGCTCCGCCGAGGCCCCCGCCCCGATTGCCGAGTGAGGACACGACCATGAGCACGCCGACCGACTTCCTCCTCGCCGTCGAAGCCCTGACCGTCTCCTTCGACGGGTTCAAGGCGGTGGACGACCTCTCCTTCTACGTCGATCCCGGCGAGATCCGGGTGATCATCGGCCCGAACGGCGCCGGCAAGACCACCGCCCTCGACCTGATCTGCGGCAAGACCAGAGCCACTTCCGGCTCGATCAAGTTCCGCGGCAAGGAACTGACGGAGATGAAGGAGCACCAGATCGTCCATGCGGGGGTGGGGCGGAAATTCCAGAACCCGACGATCTACGAGGACCTGTCGGTCTTCGAGAACCTCGAAGTCTCCTTCCCGCGCGGCCGCAGCGTCTTCGGGGCGCTGGCCTTCAAGCGCGACGCCGAGGTCCGCGAGAGGATCGCCGAAATCGCCGAGATGATCTTCCTCGAAAATCATCTGGACGAGCGGGCAGAATATCTCAGCCACGGCCAGAAGCAGTGGCTGGAGATCGGCATGCTGCTGATCCAGGACCCCGAACTCCTGATGCTCGACGAGCCCGTCGCCGGCATGAGCGTTTCGGAGCGCATCAAGACCGCCGAACTCCTCCACCGGATCATCGAGGGCCGCTCGGTCATCGTGATCGAGCACGACATGAAGTTCGTCGAGGACATCGCCCACAAGGTCACGGTGCTGCACCAGGGCAAGGTGATCTCCGAGGGGCCAATGGCTCACGTTCAGGCCGACCCGAAGGTCGTCGAAGTCTATCTCGGTCATTGAGGAGCAGGTGATGCTGAACGTTTCCGGTCTCCACGTCGCCTATGGCTCGAGCGAGGTCCTGCACGGGCTGAACTTCACCGTCGCACCCGGCGAGATCGTCGCCATCATGGGCCGCAACGGCATGGGCAAGACCACGCTGATGAAGTCGCTGATGGGTCTGGTGCCGACGAAGTCGGGCAAGGTCACCGTCGACGGCGCCGACATCACCGGCGCCAAGAGCCACGAGCGGGTGAAGGGTGGCGTCGGCTACGTGCCGCAAGGGCGGATGATCTTCTCGACCATGACGGTGCGCGAGAACATCGAGACCGGGCTCACCGTCACCGGCGAAACGTCGGTGCCTGGCGACATCTACGAGCTGTTCCCCGTCCTTCTCGAAATGAAGAAGCGGCGTGGCGGCAACCTCTCCGGCGGCCAGCAGCAGCAGCTCGCGGTTGCAAGGGCCCTCGCCTCGCGGCCGAAGGTGCTGCTGCTCGACGAGCCGACCGAGGGCATCCAGCCCTCGATCATCCGGGACATGGCCCGCACCCTGAAGAAGATCCGCGACGAGAAGGGCCTGTCCATCGTCGTCTCGGAACAGGTCCTGTCCTTCGCCCTCGACATCGCCGACCGGGTTCTCGTCCTCGAGAATGGCGACCTCGTCCATGACGAGCCGATCGCCGATGTGGACGAGGCGAGGGTCGCGAAGTTCCTGTCGGTCTGAGCCCTCCTCAGCCCGGCCAATCAACGAGCCGAACGGAACGACAAAGGCTCGACACCCATCCAGGAAGCCCAGCCGAAGGAGTGAAACGGCATGACCGATACGCTGATCAAGGTCGACCTCTCGCAGTCCCCCCACGCCAACGAGATGGTTCACAATCGCTGGCACCCTGACATTCCCATGGCCTGCTGGGTCAATCCCGGCGACGACTTCAAGGTCGAGACCCACGACTGGACCGGCGGCCAGATCAAGAACGACGACGACGCCTCAGACGTGCGCGACGTCGAGCTCGAGCAGGTCCACTACCTCTCCGGCCCGATCGGCGTGAAGGGCGCCGAGCCCGGCGATCTCCTGGTCGTCGACATCCTCGACATCGGCGCCTTCGAGGAGAGCCTCTGGGGCTTCAACGGCTTCTTCTCGCTGAAGAACGGCGGCGGCTTCCTCGACCAGCATTTTCCGTCGGCGCAGAAGTCGATCTGGGACTTCGAGGGCATGTTCACCAAGTCCCGCCACGTGCCGGGCGTGCGCTACGCCGGGCTGATCCATCCCGGCCTGATCGGCTGCCTGCCGGATCGCAAGATGCTGGATGCGTGGAACACCCGCGAGAAGGCGCTGTTCGACACTGATCCCGAGCGCGTGCCGACGCTGGCGGCGCTGCCCAACACCCAGTCGGCCCACATGGGCAAGCTGAAGGGCGAGGAGAAGATGAAGGCGGCGGCCGAGGGCGCCCGCACCGTGCCGCCCCGGGAACATGGCGGCAACTGCGACATCAAGGACCTGTCGCGCGGCTCCAAGGTCTATTTCCCGGTCTATGTGGACGGCGCCGGCCTTTCCATGGGCGACCTGCATTTCAGCCAGGGCGACGGCGAGATCACCTTCTGCGGCGCCATCGAGATGGCCGGCTGGCTGCACATCAAGGTCTCGCTGATCAAGGACGGCATGGCGAAATACGGCATCAAGAACCCGATCTTCCGGCCCTCCCCCATCGCGCCGAAATACGACGACTACCTGATCTTCGAGGGCATCTCGGTCGACGAGGCCGGCAAGCAGCACTTCCTCGACGTTCATGTCGCCTACCGCCAGGCCTGCCTCAACGCCATCGAGTATCTGAAGAAGTTCGGCTATTCCGGCGCCCAGGCCTATTCGATCCTCGGCACCGCCCCGGTGCAGGGCCACATCTCCGGCGTCGTCGACGTGCCGAATGCCTGTGCCACGCTGTGGCTGCCGACCGACGTCTTCGAATTCGACATCATGCCCGGCAATGACGGTCCGACGAAGTTCCTCGACGGATCGGTCGACATGCCGATCGCCGAGGATCTCTGAGGCCATGCCCTTCTACGACTATGCCTGTGCCGACTGCGGCACCTTCACGAGCCTGCGCCCGATGGCGCAGGCGGCGGACCCGTGTGCCTGCCCGCAATGCGGCGAGAGCGCCCGCCGGGTGATCCTCACCGCGCCGCGCCTCGCGACGATGGATGCCGGGCGCCGCTCGGCCTTCGCCACCAACGAGCGCAGCGCCAACGCGCCGAAGCTCGCCTCGCAGGGCCATGGCCACGGTGCGGGCTGCGTCTGCTGCTCGCCATCGCGCCCGAAGGCGGGAGCGGCCCTTGCAGCCGGGGCGGCCAAGACCTTTCCCGGCAAGCGGCCCTGGATGATCAGCCACTGACGAGTTGTCGCCGAAATCAGCCGGGACGGGCCTCCGCGGGCAGGCCGTCCCGGCAGGACCGGCGACGGTCTACGCCTTCGAAGCGAGCGCCGCCTCGCGCATCTGAGTGAGGGTCTGGCGAGGGGTGAGCGCTTCCGGCGAGATCACGAGGTCGAGCACCGCGCCGGTCTTGGAGGCGCGCGCCCGCTCGAAGGCGGCGGGAAAGTCCGCCGTCCGCTCCACCCGCTCGCCGTGGAAGCCGTAGGCCGCCGCCAGCATCGAAAAGTCCGGGCTCGCCATGTCGGTGCCTAGGACCCGCTCCGGATAATGGCGCTCCTGATGGGCACGGATGGTGCCGTAGATGCCGTTGTTGAGGATGAGGATGATCGGCTGGGCACCCGCCTGCGCCGCCGTCGCGAGTTCTTGGCAGGTCATCTGGAAGTCGCCGTCGCCGGCAAAGCAGACGACGCAGCGCTGCGGGTCCGCCACCTTGGCGGCGATCGCCGCCGGCACGCCGTAGCCCATGGCGCCGGACTGCGGCGCCAGAAGCCGTGCCTCCGGTCCGAACCGGAAGAACTTGTTCGGCCAGACCGCGAAATTGCCGGCGCCGTTGGTCAGGATGACGTTGTCGGGCAGCACCTCGCGCAGATGCGCCGTCACCTTGCCCATGTCCACCGGCGACGGCAGGTCCGGCAGGTCGAAGCCGGCATCGTAGGCGGCCCGGCCCTTCGCCCGCCACTCGTGCCAGCCGCCGGTGACCGGCTCCATCTCGCCGAGCGCCGCGGCGAAGGCATTGGGACCGGCATGGATGCCGAGTGCCGGGCTGAGGACCTTGCCGATCTCGCGGTCGGAACCGTGGACGTGGATGATCGCCTGCCTCGCCTGCGGGATGTCGAACAGCGTGTAGCCGTCGGTGGAGTTCTCGCCGAACCGGTTGTTGATGGCGAGGATCACGTCGGCCTCGCGGATCAGCCCCTTCACCGACGCCACCATGCCGACGCCGGCCTCGCCGCAGAAGGTCGGCGAATGGTTGTCGTACTGGTCCTGGTAGCGGAACACCGAGACGACCGGGATGTCCGAGGCTTCCGCGAAGGTCTGGATCGCGGCCATCGCCCCGGCCCGCCAGTTGCAGCCGCCATAGAGGATCAGCGGGCGTTTTGCGGCCGCCAGCATCTCGCGCAGCCGGGCCATGGCACCGGCCTGCGGCGCCGGCTCGAAGATCTCGGCCGGACCGGCGAGCGGCGCGGCGTCGGTGAGGCTCGTCAGCATGTCCTCGGGCAGCGCGATCACCACCGGCCCGGGGCGGCCGGTCACCGCCAGCGTCCAGGCCCGCGCGACGATCTCCGGGATGCGCTCGACCTGGTCGATCTCGGTGGCCCATTTCGCCATGGTGCCGAACACGGCCCGGTAGTCGAGCTCCTGAAAGGCCTCGCGGCCCTTCATGTCGGTCCCGACCTGACCAACGAAGAGCAGCATCGGCGCCGAATCCTGCATCGCCGTGTGGACGCCGATCGAAGCGTTGGTGGCGCCGGGACCCCGCGTGACGAAGGCGATCCCCGGCGTACTGGTCAACTTTCCATAGGCGGCCGCCATGAAGGCGGCCCCGCCCTCCTGCCGGCAGAGCACGTAGTCGAGCCGGCCTTTCGTGTCGTGCAGCGCGTCCAGCACGGCGAGATAGCTCTCGCCCGGCACGCCGAAGCTCTTCGTGGCGCCGAGCGCCATCAGGCATTCGACGAGGAGCTGTCCACCATTGCGCATCGTACCTGAATCCTTCCCGGCCAGCCGCAGCCTCGGCGCCTCCCGCCGATTCGCTGCAAGCTGACATTGGCATCCTTCGCACGAAGCGTCTTCCCAGCGGCCTTCTTCCCACAGGCCGGTTTGCTGCGGGCCGCCGGATTCAGCGCCCGGTCGCCGTCCTGAGCGAACCGGCGAAGGCCTGGCCGCTGCGGGAAAACTGCCGGCCCAGCCGGCGCCGGGCCTCGGGGTCGATGACGGCCACCGGCGCGGTCAAACCGGCCCCGATCGCCGAGCCGACGCCCTGCGCAGCCCCCAGTGCGGTGGCTCCGACGGTTTCAGCGAGCCCCGGATGCGATCCGGAAATGTCATCGCCCGCGGCGAGCCTTTCGCCGATCGCCGTCACCATCTCCGGGCTGTCCGCGAAGTTGATGTGGTTGAGACCGTCGGAACTCGTCGCCGCGCTCAGGTCGATGGCCGCGATGCCCCGCTGCAGCAGGGCCTTGCGCACGAAGGGTCGGGTGATGTCGATCGAGCC
Organism: Fulvimarina sp.; assembly: GCA_002700095.1. Taxonomy (GTDB): domain Bacteria; phylum Pseudomonadota; class Alphaproteobacteria; order Rhizobiales; family Rhizobiaceae; genus Jiella. The sequence goes on from PACL01000007.1 coordinate 24,359, forward strand.
GAGCCGCTGGTCGCTTCCCGCGATCCGCCGGGAGACGTCGAGCGCCACGTCGTCGGTGGCGGTGAAGATGGTGATCCGGCGCGACGCCTCGCCGATCTGGTTCAGCTGGGTGACGAAGACGTCGACGTCGATATCCGGCGAAGCGAGGATGATGTTGGAGAGCTTCTTCGGCACGTGCCCGCCATTGCGGATGGCGAGCTGACGCACCGCCTCCATCGCCAGCCAACCGCCCATGGAGTGCGCGAGCAGCGTGACCTCCTCGACGTCCGGGCTGTCGGTGATCTGCTGGATCATCGTTTCCAGCGCGTCCCGGGAGTAATTGGCGCTGTCGCGATCGTAGAGATAGTCGAAGACCGAGCCGCCCGACGGCCAGGTGAAGAGAACCGGAGCAGCCTCGATCGGAAGGTCGGTGCTGATCTGCGCGAAGCGCAGGATGGCGTCCTCATAGGTGTTGTTGAAGCCGTGGACGAAGATCAGCACCCGCTTCTTCGGGCCGGCGACGCGGTCGTACCAGGCGATGGCGCCCTTGAGGCCGAGCGGCTCGATCTTGTGCGCCACGAACTGTCTTGCCGGATCGCCGGGGTTCTGCGGCGGGTAGATTACCTCGCCCGGTTTGCGGACGCTGTCCGGCGGGACGGACACGACGACGTTGTCGAACGACACCTCGCCGCCGCGGCGACCGTCGAAGACTTCGCCCGGCACCTTCGAGGGCGCCCGCGTCGTCGCCACCAGCATGTCGACGAGACGGGTTCCGGCGACGCGCTCCTTCACCGGCTCGAGGGTCGTGCGCGGCACGCCGGCGCAGCCGGAAACCGACACCGACGCCGCGAGTACGACGAGAGCCAGCGGCTTCGACGGGGCGAGGCCCACAAGACGGCGCCTGGGCGTCGGCGAGACGGCGGGCGTGCTCATGATCGCCGGAAGGGCCTGGACGCCGCACCGGGCGTGGCTTTGACATTGCTCTCCGAGGCGCCCTCGGAAACAGGGCCGCGGTAGCCGACGCCGCGAAGGAACAGCTCCACGGCCGCCTGTCGCCTTTGCTCGGTATCGGCCGCGCAATCGACGAGACGCTGCGGCATCGAGACATAGGGGGCAGTGACGAGGCTGAGGAACAGGTCTGCCGAGAGCGAGGCATCCGGCACGGCGATCTCGCCGAGGCGCGCGTGGTGGTCGAGCAGCATCGCAACCGCCCGCATCGAGCGCTGCCGGCCCTCCTCGTCCGCCAGTGCCGCGATCTCGGGAAATTCCGTGGCGCTCGCCATCACCCCGCGCTGGAGCGAAATCGTCTCCGGCTTGCGCAGCACCTCGACCATGTAGCGGCTGAGCGCATGCAGCTTGCCCGGCAGATCCTTGCAGCAGCCATCGCAGGACTGGTCCTCCGCCGCCTTCGACAGAGGCTCCAGCCAGTGGGCGATCCGCTCGCGCAGGACTTCGGCGAAGAGCCGGCGCTTGTCGATGAAGCGGGCATAGACCGTCGCCTTGCTGACACCGGCCTCCTCCGCCACCGCCTCCAGCGACGTCCCGTCGAAGCCCTTGGCGAGGAACAGCCGCGTCGCGGCCTCCATGATGTTGCGCTGGCGGCGGAGACCCTCTTCCCGGGTCGGCCGGCCGCCCTTCACATGTCCCGGACGCCCGGCGTCCGTCTGCGCAACAACCTGTTTCGGCAACGTCATCGTCCTTCCGAGCGAGGCGATACGCCGCCCCTCCCGAAGGGAACTAGACGATGTCGTTCAGTTTTGGCAGGGCCGCATTGCCAGGCGGGTAACGAATGGAAGGCAACCGTTGCATTTTCGCCATCCATCCACCGAAGGCCGGCGCGACGCCAGGCTGCGCCGGATGGCCACGGCTAAAGCCCGCGGTGACCGGCGGCGGACGCCGCTCGGGCGCAGCGCCTTATGCCCGCTCGAGGACCCGTCCCGCCTCCACCTTCGCGATCGCCTCCGCGAGATGGGCGCTGTCCTCGTCGATGGCCAGGAACCGGCCCGAGCCCCAGGTGTTCAGCCAGCCGAGGCCGACGAAGTAGAAGCCCGGCACGGCGGTGACGCCGCGATCGAAGGCCGGCTTGCCATGGGGGTCAAAGACCGGGACCTCGATCCACGAATAGTCCGGCCGGAAGCCGATCGACCAGACCACCGAGGTGATCGTCTCGGCCGGAGCATCGATCTCGGTGATCTCGCGCTCCGGCCGCCAGACCTTCTCGAAGGGCGGCTCTTCCGGCGCGTCGATGCCGTTGCGGGCGATATGGGCGTCGATGGCCTCGCGGATGCCGACATAGCTGCGGTCGGCGTCGTTGAGGTTCTTCTCGAGGTCCGGCTGGAAGCGGATCCGCGTTCCCTCGATGGCGTCGACCGAGCCGTAGAGCGACACGCCGTCCTCCAGCGCGAAGCGGCGCAGGTCGATCTCGTGGCCGCCGTCCCGGCCGGACATGTAGTGGTTGGTCTGGCTGACCGCCTTCACCGGATCCGGATGCTCGCGGATGGTCATCGCATAGTGGCCGGCGTCGTGGAGCCAGTCGGTGGCGTCCCGCCCGCGATATTTCCGCGGGCTCCGAGGCGCGGGGCCGACCGCCAGATGCACCTTGCGCCCGGCGCGCACCAGATCCTCCATGATCTGGACGCCGGACTGGCCGGTGCCGACGACGAGCGTCGCCCCATCCGGCAGCTGCGAGGGCCGGCGATAGTCCCGCGAATGGATCTGCACGATCGCAGGATCGAGCGCCTCCGCGTAAGGCGGAACGATGGGCGTGTCGTAGCCGCCAGACGCGATCACCACCTGGTCGGCCGTCCAGACGCCTGCCGACGTCTCGACGACATAGCCGCCGCCGCGCCGGCCGATGCGGGTGACGGCGACGCCCTCGCGCAGCGGCGGCGTAAAGCTCGCGGCGAAGCGGTCGAGATAGTCGACGATCTCGTCCTTCACCATGAAGCCGTCGGGATCGTCCCCGTCATAGGGAAAACCCGGCAAGAGGCACTGCCAGTTCGGCGTGACGAGGCAGAACGTATCCCAGCGGTTGACCCGCCAGGAATGGAACCGGCGATGGCGCTCGAAGACGACGTGCTCGATGCCGCGTGTGACGAGGTGCCGGCTGACCGACAGGCCGGCCTGTCCGCCACCGACGATCACCACCGGAGCATGGTTGCGCGCATGGGGACCGGTCATCGTTGCGTCCTTCCGCGATCCTCGACGGACAGGCAGGCGACGCTTGCCTCCGGGCGGCCGAGAAAGGGCTTGGCCCTCGCCTCGATGTCGGCGAGTTCGGCCATGGCCGAGGTGCAGGCGAAGCCGTATTTCGCGGCGACCCGGTCCGAGGCGGCGTTGAGGCCGTCCCGCGCCCGGGCGAGGAAGTCGCCGAGGGGATAGGTCTCGCCGGCAGCGAAATAGCGGGTGATGGCGGTCGAGGGCGAATAGCAGCGCTGCTCCTCGCCGTCCGGCCAGCGGATGGTAAAATGAACCTCAGGCATCAGAGCCCTCCGAAGATGCGGGAGCGGGACGAAGATAGGGCCTAGCGCGCCAGTCCCAGAATGGTGCGGAATGACCGCGCGAGTGGAATGTCACCTCTGTCGACCGGGTCACCTCGCCAATGGGGCCGGCATGGATGCCCCGCTCCCAGAAGGCCTCGGCGAACCGCATGACCTTCCTGGCCGGCATGGTCATCAGGAACCCGAAGCTCGGGAAGGTCCGCAGCCAGCGTTCGAGCGGGACGCCCTCCGGCGTGATGACCCGGTCGAGATGAAGATCAATGCCGACGCCGGACGCTTCGGCGAGCATCAGCGCGGTCCCCGCGATGCCGCCCTGGCTGATGTCCTTGCCTGCCTTGAAGATGCGGCGCTCGGCGAGGTAGGAGACGAGGGCGAGGTCGCCGCGCAGGCGCTCGTGCGGCTTGTCGAGGGCGGCGCAGAAATTGTCGAAGCTCGGGCGATACGCGCCGTGCATGTCGATGACGACGACTAGGGTGTCGCCGGGCTTGGCGTCGAAGCTCGTCACCAGCCCGCGCGAGCGGCCGAGGACCGTGACGGCGAGACCGAGTTCGCTGGCGCCGAAATTCGTGTGGCCGCCGACGATCGGCACGCCATAGGCCTGCGACGCGGCCCGCAGCCCGGCGAGCAGCGGCGCCGCGGCATCGGGCGACGGCGCCCAGACCTGATCGACGAGGGCGACGGCCGATCCGCCCATCGCGGCGATGTCGGAGAGGTTGACCATCACGCCGCACCAGCCGGCGAACCAGGGATCGTCGGCAACGAAGGCCGGAATGAAGCCTTCGCCGGCCAGAAGATCGAACCCGCCCGCGGCATTGTCGAGGATCGCCGCGTCGTCGCCCGGCCGGCCGATGCCGTTCGGATCGAGGCCGAGCGCGCCGGCAAGTTGGCCGATGGCGAGCTTCCCGAGGATCGACGGGTGCCGGGAGAGGCTCTCGGCGAGCGCTTGGCAATCGATGCTCATCGCCGTGTCACCAGGCGATCGCCGGCGGCGGCGCGCTGCGCTTGGCCAAAGCCAGGAAACCGGCCTGCGGATCGGCGATCGGCGGATAGGCGGACAGGTCGGCGCGCATGCGGGCGTGGACCATGCCGTGGAGGACGACTTCGCCCTCCACGTCCCAGGAGAGATGCCGAAACATCTCGACATTCTGCGCCTGCACATGGGCAAGGAAGGTGTGGCAGCCGCGGCCGTTGGCGGTGGAGACGGCCAGCCGGATCAGCTCCCGGCCGAGCCGGCCGACATGGCGGAAGCGGCTGTCGACGGCGAGGCGCGAGCCCCACCAAAGGCCCGGTCGTTCCTCGTGGATGCGCACCGTGCCGACCACCTCGTCGGCCTCGTGGGCATAGGTCGAGAGCGCCACCAGCGACGTGCAGTCGCGGTCGATGCCATCGCGGTCATGGACGGGAAAGAGCTTCTGCTCCTCCACGAACACCCGATGTCGCAGCGTGGCGGCGCCGGCCTTTTCCCACGACGCCATCGCCGCGCGGATGAAGTAGCCCGGCGAGTGGAAGACGGATGGATCGATCGCGTTCATCAGGCCCTCCGTTGTTCGGGCGCCGCCAGAATGGCGGCCATGGCCGGATCTTGCCGGCGGGCCGGATCCCCAGCCGCGGCGAATGTGCCGGCCGAGGCCACCTTAGGAACCGGGGCGAGCTTTTCGTAGGTGGAGAGCGCCGAGCAGGCGCCGCAGCGGCCGCAGCCGGCTTTGATCTCTTCCGACGACATGCCGGCCGCTCGGATCATCCCGGCCAGCGGCGCAAGCACGCTCGCCATGAAGTCCGCGTTCGGTGCGGCGTGGCTCTCCAGCGGCGTGCCGGAAATAGGCACGAAGGGCACGACGAACGGATAAACGCCGATGGTGCAGAGCTTCTCGGACATGGCAAGGATCGCCTCAGCCGTGTCGCCGAGCCCGGCGAGAATGTAGGTCGAGACCTGACCCCGGCCGAACACCTTCACCGCCGCCTCGAAGCTGGAGAAGTACTTCTCCAGCGGGACCGACGCCTTGCCCGGCATGATCGCCTGGCGCACCTCAGGCGTCACCGCTTCGAGATGCATGCCGAGGGCGTCGACGCCGGCATCGCGCATCCTCTGGTGCCAGGCATCGTCCTCCGGCGGCTCGCACTGCGCCTGGATCGGCAGGTCGACGGCCGCCTTCACGGCGCGCGCGCTGTCGGCGAGGATCGCCGCGCCGCGATCCTTGCCCGGCGGCGTGCCCGTCGTCATCACCATGTGTTTGACGCCGTCCAGCTCCACCGCCGCCTTGGCCACCTCGGCGAGCTGCGCAGGGGTCTTGTGGGCGATGGTGCGCCCGGCGGCCAGCGACTGGCCAATGGAGCAGAACTGGCAGGTCTTCTTGCGGCTTTCGTAACGAATGCAGGTCTGCAGCACCGTCGTCGCCAAAACGTCGCGGGAATGCAGGACGGCGATCTTGTTGTAGGGAATGCCGTCCGCGGTGGTGAGGTCGTAGAAGCGCGGCCGCGAGGGGAAGCGCACCTTGGCGACCTCGACGCGGTCCCGCGTCACCCGCGACAGGCCGGCGGCATCCGGCGCGTCGACCTGATAGGGGCTGTCGAAGGCCGGCGCGGTGTGCACCGGCACCATCACCGTGGTCGCCCCGATCGTCACCGCCTTGTGGTCGGACGGCCCGGCGCCGCCGCGGCGGCTGTCGTTGCCGGCGCGCGGATCGACCAGCCGCATGCCGCGGGTCTGCAGGTCGTTGATGAGTTCGGCGTCAGACATGGTCGGCCTCCTCGGCGGGGATCGGTCCGGCAGGCCCGGACATTGGCGCAGCTGGCATCGGCAGGGCGGGGGCACCGATCTGATGCCGCGGCTTTGCCGACTGCACGTCGTGGACGAGGGAGAGAAGCTCCGGCCGGGCATAGTGGCCGACCGAGTCCATCATCCGCTTGCGCTTGGTGATCAGCCGCATGTCGAGGTCGGCGACCAGGATGCCCTCGCCCTCCGTCAGCGGTGGCACGAGATGGCGGCCCTCCGGCGAGACGATGCAGGTCATGCAACCATCCCGGAGCCCCTTCTGCAGCTTCGGATCGGGGTGGATCTCGGTGATCTGTTCTTCGCTCAGCCAGCCCGTGGCATTGACGACGAAGCAGCCGGACTCCAGCGCGTGGTGGCGCATCGTCACCTCGATCTGCTCGCCGAACACCGGCCCGACGAGGCTGCCGGGAAAATGGCTGGCATGGATCTCCTCGTGCTGGGTCATCAGCGCGTAGCGGGCGAGCGGATTGTAGTGCTCCCAGCAGGCCAGCGCGCCGATTCGGCCGACGGCGGTGTCCACGACCTTCAGGCCGGAGCCGTCGCCCTGTCCCCAGATCATCCGCTCGTGATAGGTCGGCGTGATCTTGCGGCGCTTCAGGACGAGGGTCCCGTCGGCGTCGAAGACGAGCTGGGTGTTGTAGAGCGAGCCATGGTCGCGCTCGTTGACGCCGAGGACGACGACGATGCCGCGCCGCCGGGCGACATCCGCTACCGCCGCGGTCTCGGCCGAGGGCACGACGACGGCCTCCTCATAGAGCTTCAGATGCGGCGCGCCCTGCTGGACCGGCGGCAGGACGAAGGAGAAATAGGGGTAGTAGGGGACGAAGGTCTCGGGAAAGACGATCAGCTCGGCGCCCTTGTCCGACGCGTCGGTAACGGCGTTCAGCACCCGCTGCATCGTCCCGGCGCGGCCGGACAGGTCCGGCGCGATCTGCACGGCGGCGGCCCGCACGATATCGGTTCGCATCCTCGTCTCCGGTGGTTCGCAGGATCTGCGTTCGGGGCAAGATCCCTTTCAGGCCAGGATCCCGTTCGGGGTGAGGCGCCGGAGACCCGGCGCCCCTCTGTCATCGACGGAACGGGCCCGGTCAGACCGTCCAGGTGTCGAGGATGACGGCATTGGCCTTCTTGTGGAGAAGGATGCAGTCGAGCACGTCCTGGGGCGCGATGGGCGTGATGCCCGGCAGCAGCGACGGCTCGCCATGGCCATAGAGCGCCTGCAGCGCGAAGCGGCAGGCATAGACCTTGCCGCCCTCGCCCATGAACTTGTTCAGGTTCACCGCGAAGTTTTGGTGACCGGGAAACGCCTCGTCGCCGAGCTTGGGAAAGCCGCGCTGGATGCCGAGCGTCACGCCGGGGCCGTAGAGCAGGATCGAGGTCTCGTAGCCCTTGCGGTTGAGGCGGATGGCGTTGAGGATGTTGACGAGGCCGATCGAGCCCTCGAAGGCGACCGTGTGGAAGGTGACGAGGGCCTTCTCGCCGGGCGCCGCCTTGACGTCCTCGAAGACCTTCTGTTCGTAGTCGACGAAATAGTCGCCGTCCTTGTGGGCTTCCTGGGTGACTGCCGGCATCGTGTTCTCCTCTTCGAAGCGTGAACCCGATCCGAGAGTGGAGCCGATCAAAATCTCCGGTCAATCTCCATTCTATTCTCCATACAATTATTTCCGGGCTGCACCGAAACACTGGCGGATTATCCATCATATGGCGCCATTTTAAGCGGCTTTTGCCGCAAAACGATGCAACACCAAGCTTGTAATCGCTTGCCTCAATTCGCGACAATGTCCATACAATTCTGCGAACACCGTCGCGCGGTTCTCACGCGGCCGCCGCAACAGGATGCTTGCCGATGAACTGGGTTCCGGAGCTGCCGAAGAGCGGCAAGCCGCTCTATCTGGAAATCGCCGACGCCATCGCGGCGGACATGCGGGCCGGCCGGCTGAAGCCCGGCGAGCGCCTGCCACCCCAGCGGCGCCTCGCCAAGCGGCTGTCCATCGACTTCACCACCGTGTCGCGGGCCTATGCCGAAGCGCGCATGCGCGGCCTCGTCGACAGCCATGTCGGGCGGGGCACCTTCGTCGAGGCCGCCGAAGCGACCGGCGGGCGGCCCGACGCGGTGCGCGGCGAGGCCGAGGACCTGACGATGAACATGCCGCCGGAGCCGAGCGATCCGGCGCTCCTCGCCAAGATGCAGGCCGGCCTTGCCTATGTCGGCGCCAATCTCGTCCCGCTGCTGCGCTACCAGTCGACCACCGGCAGCGAGAAGGACAAGGTCGCCGCCTCGTCCTGGCTGTCGATGCGCGGCATGGTCCCGAAGCTCGAACGCATCGCCGTCACCCCCGGGGCGCATCCGACGATCACCGCGATCCTCTCGATCATCGCGAGGCCCGGCGATACGATCCTGTGCGAGGAGATCACCTATCCGGGGCTGCGGGCGATCGCCCGGCTCCTCAACCTCGAGCTCGTCGGGCTGCCGATGGACCGGCAGGGCATCCTGCCCGATGCCCTCGAGGCGGCGATCCGCGCCCATGCGCCGCGGGCGCTCTACCTCAATCCGACGCTGCAGAACCCGACGACGGTGACGATGCCGACCGAGCGGCGGCTCGCCGTTGCCGAGGTCCTAACCCGGCACGGCCTGCCGGCGATCGAGGACGACGCCTATGGCTTCATTCCGCAAAAGGCCCCGGCGCCCCTCGCCGTCAGCGCGCCGGATCTGATCTGGCACATCGGCGGGCTTGCCAAATGCATCGGCTCGGGGCTGCGCCTCGCCTATACCGTGGCGCCGAGCGGCAAGGACTCCCTGCAGCTGACCCAGGCGCTGAAGGCGATCAGCGGCATGGCCTCGCCGATCTCCATGGCGCTCGCCACCCAGTGGATCGAGGACGGCACGGCCGACGGCATCCGCCGCTTCATCCGCGCCGAGAGCGAAGCCCGCCAGGAGATCGCCGCGCAGGTGCTCGACGGCTTCGATTTCGACACCAACCAGTATGCGTTCAACATCTGGCTGCGCCTGCCGACGGGGTTTTCCCGCGCCGACCTGATGGGGCGGATGGCGGGGCGGCATGTCGGCATCATGCCCTCCGATGCCTTCACCGTCACGGGGCCGCCCGAGGAGGCCGTCCGGGTCTGCCTCGGCGGCCAGATCACCCGTGACAGGCTGCGGGCCGAACTGATGGTCATGGCCAGCGCCCTCCAGAGCCACGCCTGGGGCGGCTGAAGCGCGGCGGCATCACCCAATCGGGCTCGATCCATCCTCGCAGCGTGATCGCCGTACTGAACCGTGTGCCGCCCCCGGGAGTCATGGCCTTGCCGGCAAGGAACGGTTCACCCTGCCGGTAACCAGTTCCCGCTGGCGATGGCGAAGTCCGCCGATCCGTCCAATTGGAGACAATTCGGCAAACGGATCAAAAGCCGCCGCCGGCACTCCTGCTGCAAACGCAACAGGAGGCGGCCATGCGGACGCTGACGACCCTCGCAAGGCTCTGCGCCGCATTAGCGCTGGTGGTGCTGACGCTCGCCGACGCCCATGCGGCCGGCATCGGCGGCCTCGCCCGCTGGCTCGAAGGCGTCGACCTCGTCGAACCCATCGCCGCCCCGCGCATCGCGTTGCTGCAGCCGACGCTGGCGCCCTTCGCCTACGCCAGGTTCTGCCATGAGAACCCGGCCGACTGCCGGGGCGGCGCGAGCGCCTTCATCGCCATGACTCCGCACGCCCGGCGCCTGATCGACGGGGTCAATCGCCAGGTGAACGCCGCCATCGCACCGCGCCACGACCCGGCCGACGTCTGGCTCGCCGATCCCGCCAGCGGCGACTGCGAGGATTACGCCCTGACCAAGCGCCGGGCGCTGATCCGCGCCGGCTTCCCGGCCTCGGCCCTGTCGATCGCCGTCGCCCGCACGCGGTTCGGCGAAGGCCACGCCGTGCTGGTGGCACGCACCAGCGCCGGCGACTTCGTCCTCGACAACCGCACCGACCTGCAGCGCGAGTGGCACCGGACGGACCTCGCCCTGATGAAGATCGCCTCCAGCGAAAATCCCCGGATCTGGTATGCCGTGCGCTGAGCGGCGGGATGCCGCGCCAGGTCTCGTGAAGTCGCCAGCGCGCCGCGCCGGGGCCTCGGCGGCCGGACCGGCATCGGCAGCCGCATCGAAGCGGGCATCCAAGCCAGCAGCCAGGAAGGAACGGGCATCTCGGTCGTCGATTGCCCTCGTCGGCACGGCCCGGCGCGCTTCACGTGAAGCCGGGGAACCGGATCTGAACCTTTCGCATCGATACTGGGAGAGGATGCAGCGACCGAGAGTGGCATGGGTGACATGATAGTGCTGCTGAGTGCCTCCCTCGCCATCGGCGTCGTCACCGGGCTGTCCGGCGGCCTGCCATGGGCGATCATCCTGTCGCTTTCCGTTCTCGCCGCCGGCGCGGCGAGCGCCGCCGCCGCCGGCCACGGGCTCGCCGGCACGATCGCCTTCGGCTTTGCGGCACTGGTAGTGTTTCAGGGTTCGATGGTGGTGGCAGCGATCCTGCGCGAGACGAGGACGCGCCTTGCCCGCAAGACCGACCGGACCGGTGCGATCTTCAGCCCCCGGCGGACCGACGACGTCACCGCCGCCGATTCCCGCCCCTCGCACTGACGCGGCGACACACCTGTCGCCAGCCGACGTTGTCGGCAGGAGAGGTTCTAGCGTCCGCTCCCACCGGCCCGCGCGGCCCGATCTGCCAGCCCCGCGCGATCGGCGGCGAGCAGCGCCGCCAGCGGCCCGCCTTTCCCGTCTCTCCGCTGCCGGTCGTGGAGCCGCTCGGCGAACCGGATCCGCTGCCTGACGACGAAGGGGGTCGCCGGCGCAAACCGTGCAGAGAGCTGCAGCGCCCGGATCACCTCGCTTCTCGCCATGCCGCCGACCTGTTGCAGCATGGCGAGATGGAGCCAACCCGCGCCGTCCTGCGGGGCGCAGGCCAAAGCGTGCCTCGCCCGGTCCAGCGCCCCCGCCTGCAGTACCCGCAACCGCCCGCGGCTGGCAGTTCCGCTCTCCGCCAACAGATCCAGCCGCGCCAGCTCGAGAACGACGAGGCTGCGCTCCGCCGCGCCGTCGCAGCGTCCCGGCGGCGCGAGGCCGGAGAGGAACCGGTCGAGCGTGACGGCAGCGCCGTTCCAGGCGGCAGGGTCTCCGAGGACGTTCGCGGCGGCCAGCATCGCCGGCCGCGTCCGCAAGGCGTCGAGGGGGAGCCAGGCGCTGAGACAGAAGATCCCCAGCCCCAGCACGATCAGCCCGGTGCGCAGCAGCGTCCCCGCCGGCCCCTCGTCAGGCATAGTATTTCGCATAGGACTGGCCGTAATAGCTGGCGTGGCCATGGCTCTCATAGAGCTTGATCTTCTTTGGATCGACCTTGTTCAGGAGTACGCCGACGCACATGTCGCTGAGACGCGGATCGTTCCTGAACGCCTCGCGAAGCAGCTTGCGGTCGGTCTTTCCCCATTCGACGACGAAGACCAGGGCGTCCAGCAGCCGCGCCGCCGCCCGCGCATCGACGACGGCGCCGATCGGCGGCAGGTCGACGAAGATGTAGTCGTAGCGCGTCCCCGCCTCCGCCAGGATCGCCCGCATGCGCGGCGATGAGACGAGATCGCCGCTGTGGGTGACCGAGCGCGACGGATAGCTTGCCAGAATGTCGAGGCCGGTCTCGGCTTCCGTGACCACCGCGCTCCGCCACTCGGCGCGGCCATGGAGCACGTCGACGAGGCCGGTGCCGATGCCCCTCACCGCCCCCCGCGTCAGGCCTGGATTGCGCAGGTCCGCATCGATCAGCAGCACCTTTGATCCGCTGCTGGCGACGAGCGAGGCGAGGTTCTTGGAGACGGTGGTCTTGCCCTCGTCCGGCAGGATCGAGACCAGGCCCACCACCTTCGGCTGCTTGCCGCCGATGACGAGGTCGCAGGCGATCTTGGTGGTGCGCAGCGTCTCGGCAAAGCCCGACAGCGGCGCTTCGACCGTCTGGCGCAGCATCGGCTGGCGCACCTCCACCACCGGCGCCTCGTCACTGCCGCCGTCCCTTCGGGTCGACCGGGCTCGCGCCCGCTTCACCGGCAGGAGATGCAGCATGCCGATGAACTCCACCCCCAGCTCGTCGCGCACCTGATCCCCGGTGCGGAACACCCGGTCGCGGATTTCGGCGAGCGCTCCCAGCCCGCCGCCGCAGGCCGCGCCGAAGAACACCGCGACGGACAGGACGAGCGTCGCCGTCGGATGGCTCTTGGTGCCGGGCGCCGCCGCCGTCAGGACGCGAGCCTCGGTGATCGGGAAGGAGTTGCGCTGGGAGGTCTCCTCGTAGCGCGACACCAGCTGGTCGTGGAGCGTGCGGAAGATCGTCGCCTGCCGCTCCAGTTCGCGCAGCTGGTCCTGGCTCTGGGTCGCCGTCGCCGTCGTCCCCGCCAGCGTCCGGACGTCCGTCTCCAGCGAGGCGACGCGGTTCCGGGCGACCTCGACATTGCTGCGATAGACCTCGGCGATCCGCTTCAGCTCGTCGAAGATGAGGCGTTCGTACTGGCCCATGTCGCCGGAAAGCTTGATCGCCTGGGTGTGCTGGCGGCCGACGCGCGAGACGAGATCCTGATACTGCTTGGAGGCCTCGAGATAGCGCGAGCGCAGGTCGGAGATGATCGCGCTGTTCAGCGACTCGTTGACGGCGGCATCGGTCTCCTTGCCGTCGATGATCTCCTTGATGCGGCGATAGCGCGCCTCGGCCTCGCCGACATTCGCCCGCGCGGCGATCAGCTGGCCGTTGAGGCCCGTGAGCTGCTGGTCGGAGAGCAGTTCGCCATTGGCCGACATCAGGTCGTGTTCGCCGCGGAATTTCTGAACCGCGAGTTCGGCGGCCCGTGCCCGCTCTTCGGTGTCGGCGATGCGCTCCTGCAGCCAGACGCCCGCCCGCCGCGTCGCGTCGTATTTGGCGTTCAGCTTGTCGTCGATATAGGCCTCGGCATAGGCGTTGGCGATCCGCGCCGAGAGGCCCGGATCGACCGAGGTGAAGACGATGTCGAGGACATGGGTGTGGCCGACCCGCGCGACCGCCAGATTGGCCCGCAGCTTCGCCACGGCGGCGCGGCGCCCGGCTTCGCCGCCCCCATCGCCAGCCCTGTCGCCGCGGATCGGCGCGACGGGATCGGCGCCAATCGCTCCCGGCACGGCCACAGGCTCCCCGCCGGCCCCCACCGCCCCTCCGGCATAGTCGACCAGCGCGCCGACGGCGTTCGCCGCCAATGTCAGGACGTTGCCGCCCGCATTGTCGAACAGCGGGTCCTCCATCAGGGCCAGCCGGTCGATCACCGCCTCGGCGATCCGCTCCGAGCGGAGGATGACAACCTGGCTGTCCACCGTCGCGTCGTCGAAGACGACGTCGGGCATCACCGCCGCCTCCTGGGCGCTCTGGGTGTCGCGGGTGTCGATCAGGAGCTGCGTCGAGGAGGTGTAGAAGGGAACGGCCGCGACGAGATAGGCGAGGCCGAAGAGCCCGCCCGCGATGGCGCAGAGGACGACGAGCCAGGCGCGGCGGCGCACCGCCGCAAGGATCGCCTCGAGATTGGGGCCGTCATCGACGGGCTGCGGCCCGTATTCCGCCATCGTCAGATTGTGGTGGGTCTGGAGCATCGCAGCAAATCCATGAACACGGGAAGGCGTCGAGGCGGCTTGTCGGCCGGGATCTGGCCCGGCCGGATAGGCGAAGTCTCGGCCGCACGGCGCGCGCCGGAAAAGTCAGCGGGTCGGGCTGGTCGGTGCAGTGTCGTCCTCGGTCGCCGCCGCGTCGGCTGCGAGCCCCGCCAGGAAGCCCGACGAGCCGGCGCCGAGCGCCTCGCCCGCTGCCGCGCCCGGTGCGGCGGCCGCCGGGCCCGAGGCCCCTTCGGCTCCGGCAGAGCCGCTCCCGGATATCGCGGGGCCGTCGGCGGCGCGGATGATCGCCGCCGGCGCGCTGGCGGGTGGCGGCGGACCGACGTCACCCGGCAGGCGGCTCAGGGTCGCGGTATCGATGTCGTTCTGCTCGACGCGGAAGGCGATCTGCAGCGTGTCGAGGCCGGAGGCGGCGACGACCTCCTGGAGCTGCGCCGCCCGTTCCGGCTGGGTCGCGACGAGTTCGAGCGCAGCCTTGGCAAGGCCTCGCCCCATCGCCGCCTGCAGCCGTGGCGGCGCCTCCTTCGCCATGGCGACGATCTCACCCACAGTCCGCTCGTCGGCCACGGTCAGGCGGCGGACGGCCTCGGTGAGCGCCGGGCCGCCTTGCGGGTGTTGCTCCAGCAGCCCCGCCGGGCGCGCCAGGAACCGCTCGACCGTTCCGGCAACGGCATCGGCATCGGCAACGGCGGACGCGGCGGCTTCGGGAGCAGTCGCAGCGGTGCCGGAATTTGCGGCCGCCGGCGCCGCGGATTGCGGGGAGGAAGGCTGAGCCTTAGCCGGACCGCCCCGATCTGCGTCCTGCTCCGCGTCCGTCTCCGCCGGAGCGGCGGGGATCTGCTGCACCGGTTCCTGGGCCGGCGCTGCCGGAACGGCGACGGCGGAGGCGAACAGGAACGAGCCGAAGACGGCCGGACAATGGACCCATTTCATGGCTTTCAGCTCCTTGACGTCAGAGAATAAGTTTCGTGTGCGAAGGCGATGGCCGGCCCAGCACCCGCCATGGGCACGACCGGGCGCAACGCCCGATCCGGCAACCGCACCGGCCCGGCCGGCCGGCGTGATGCCAGGAGCGCGAGGTAGATCATCGCCGGATATTGCAGGAACAGGTCGATGCTGAAGACCGCCGCCTGGTTCTCCGGCACACTCCGCAGCGTCGAGAACACCAGGATGCCGCTGGCGATCATCAGCATCTCGCGGTCGCGGGGGGCAAGGCCGGCATGTCGAAGGTTCGCTAGGAAGAGCTTGCCCCAGGCCGCCAGCATCGCCAGGACGAAGCCGGCGGCGCCGACGAGGCCACTGCACAAAAGCGCGTAGAGGAGCGCGTTCTGGGCGTTGCCGACCTCGGAAAACAGCCGGTCCGCCTGGGGCCCGTAGCCGAAGAGCGGCGCTTCCAGCCAGCGGTCGAGGCCGTTCTCGAAGATGACGTCGCGCCCGCTCATGGTAGAGAAGCCCTCGGCGCCCTCGCCGCGGGTGACATGCATCCAGACCTCGGAGACACCGTCCGGGCGCGATGCGAGGACCGCCGCGACGATCGCCGCCGCAGCCAGCGCCAGCAGGATCTTCTGCAGCTTCTTCGGGCCGAAGGACAGGACGAAGGCCATGGCGCCGGCGAGAGCGAAGATCGACCCGCGCGCCTGCATGATCCACAGGACCGCGAGGGATGCCGCGAGCAAGGCGAGGCTCGCGGCGCGTTGCCACGATCGCCGGGTGACGAGAAAGACCAGCCCGACGATCGCCGGAACCGCGGCCATGCGGGCCATCCCCGTCGACCGGGAGATGGTGTAGCCATGCTCTTCCTGGAACCGGACGACCGCGCCATAGGCCGAGCCGCGGGCATCGAGAAGCACGTCGCGCGCGAGGAAAAGCAGCGCGACGAGGACGGCGACGGTGGTGATCCATGACAGCCAGTTGAGCCGGCGGGCAAAGCCGAGCGGATCGGGGCTACGCAGCCCGGCTTCGACGACCGCCAGCGCGGCGATGAAGGCGAACCCCCAATAGGCCTGGCCGAACCAGTTGGCCGATCCGGTCGCGGCCAGCAGCATCACCAGCCCGTAGAGCCAGAAGCCGGATTCGACGAGGCTCCGCGGCACCCGCCGTCGGCCGGCGAGAAGGCCGAGCAGCGCCAGGACCAGGACGACGAGCGGGAACGAGGCCCTGAGCGCGTTGACGCTGGCGGCAAGCCCCGAGCCGAAACCGGCGAAGTTCCACGGCCCGGCATTGATCGACAGCCAGAGCGCCAGCCAGAGCATCAACGGAAAGCTCAGCCAGGCCCGCAGGCTTCTCCAGGACGCGCCGGCCGGGCGGGCGCCCTGCGGGACGAACGGCTTTGCGGGCACGGCGACGAAGGGTGCGGCCGCCCGGCTCATCGCGGCCTCGCGGCGTGCGCTTCGGCGAGAACCGCGGCATAGACCTCCGCGAGCCTCCGACGGTTCGCCGCCAGGCCGTAGGCTTGGCCCCGCGCGATGGCCCCCTCCGCCAGCGCCTGGCGCCAATCCTCGTCGCGGCCGAGATCCGTCACCGCGTCGCGCAGGCCGGCGACGAGGCCGTCGAGGCTGGCGGTCGGGACCTTGATGCCGCAGTGCGGGGTGACGACCTCGGCGAAGCCGCAGTGATCGGGACAGACCACCGGCAGGCCGAGGGCTAGGCCCTCAAGCAGCACCGTCGAGGTCAGGTCTTTCAGGCTGGTGATCGCCAGGAGATGGCCCGCCTGCATCACCGAGAGCGCACGGTCGCGGGGCAGCATGCCGTGCCAGACGCAGCGATCGGCCAGACCGCGCTGCTCCGCCAACCGCTGCCATTCGGCCCGCTTCGGTCCGTCGCCGAGAATGTGCAGCTCGAAGGCGACGTTGCCGCGGATCGGCGCCAGGGCCTCGATCAGGAGGTTGAGCGCCTTGCCGGGCAGATGCAGGCCGCTCCAGACGATCCGCAGCGGCTCATCCGGCTGGCGCTGCCGGGGCGAGGCCGCGCTGATTTCGACGGGCGCCACCACCTCCGAGATCACCGTGCTGGCCGCGCCATAGAGCGCCGCGATCTCGCCCCGGATGCTGCCGGTGGCGGCGATCAGGCCGGGGCCAGCCGCCGCTACCGCCCGCCGCGGCGACCGCAGCCAGCGACGCTGGGCCGAATTGACGATGTTGCGGCCGCCATAATAGATGGCGCCCGCCCGCCCCATCGCCGGCAGCAACCGCCAGGGGGTGTTTTCGAGGCCGCCGATCGGTCCCCAGACGAAGGGCAGCCCCAGCCGCCAGAGATGGCCGGGAAAGCGGAAGCCGACATAGGTCAGCTGGTGGACGAGGTCGAAGCGTTCCTCGGCCGCAAGGGCCCGGGCGACCCGGTAGGCGTCGCGCTGCCACTGCGCATAGGCAAGGTTCATCACCGGCTTGGCGAGGGAGTTCTCGATGCGCTTCCACAGCGGCGTCGGCCGGTAGTGGAACGGGCGGTGCGGGACGTGGACGAAGCGCAGATTGCTCTGGCGCGCCATGGCTCCGGTCGCCGCCTCCCGGACGGCCTCCTGGGCTGCCGCGATGTCCGCCCGGTGGAAGTCCGCGGTGATGACCGTGACCTTGCCGGCGATGGCGGCGATCGAGCGCGCCCAGTCCCAGCCGACCGCCTCTTCCGAGCCGAGGAACGGGTTGCAGGCATAGGCCGCGACGAGGACATGGGCCGGCCGCGTCGGCGCCGTCGAGAAAGGCCCGGCCGGCCCGGAGCGGTCAGGCATCGCGAAGCTCGAATGATCCGAACCGGCATCCATGGTCATGTCCCGCCGCCGCCAGGGGCGCGGGGCGCGCCGCGCCGGCCGACGACCGCCGCGATCTCCGCGGCGTTGCCCATCAGCCGGCCGAACTCCTGCCGCTGGCCCGTCGCCGCCTCGGCGCCCGTCATCCCGGCCCGGATCGCCGCTCCCAGCCAGAACCGCCAGCGGGACAGGCCGTGCTTGCAGACGATGTAGTGACGGTTGCGGATCTCGATCCGGCCGAACCAGAAGCGCGACTTTCGCCCGCCCTTCGCCGGCGCGTGCAGGTAGGCGGCATCGGACAGGATGACGAAGCGGCCGCGATGGCGGGCCTGCAGGCTGAAATCGAGGTCCTCCAGATAGCTGTAGGCCTCGAAATACTCGTCGAAGCGCAGGTCGCGGATCGCTTCGGCGCGCCAGACGACGGCGCAGGACGTCAGCCATTCCGCCTCACTCGTCGCGCCGACGCGCAGGGTGCGGGTGTGCCAGCCGGAGGGTGCGACGGCGGCATTGCGGCTCGAATAGAGGCCGAGTGTCTCCGCCAGCAGGGACGATCGGATGCGGCCATGGCCGCGGCCGGCGTCCTCGTCCTGGGGGTTAAGGCCGAAGCCGATGATCGCCGGATCGAGGGCCGCCGCCTGCCGGCAGACGATCGCCAGGGCATCGGGATCGAGGGTGACGTCGTCGTCGATCAGGGCGACGAGATCGCTGTCGGAAAGGACGACGTCGAGCCCGGCATTGCGCTGGGCGGCGGCCGAGGGCGGCGCGTGATGCAGATAGCGGCAGGCCAGCGGCGACGCCGCGACGATGGCGCGGATCTCGCCGGCAAGCCCGCCGTCCGAGCTGTCGACGACGACGATCCGGTCGGGTCGGCGCGTCTGGCCGATAAGGTTGGCGAGGAGCCCTGCCAGCTCAGCCGGTCGGTTGCGGGTCGGGACGACGATGGCGAGACTCATTGACCGGCCTTCTGGCGGCAGATCGGCCCAAGCTGGCGAAGCTCCGCCTCAAAGATCGCCAGCGCCGCATTGCGGAAGGCCTCGACCGAGAACGCCCTGCCACGCCCGGCGAGGCCCGCCCGGATCGCCGCAAGCTCCTGCGGCCGGCGCAGCAACGCGTCGATCCGCTCGACGGCGTCGTCTGCGCCCTCGAAGGTCAGGCGGTCGTCGCCGACGATCTCCGCCGGGGCGCTGTCGCCCGGCACGAAGGGCACGAGCCCCATCTTCACCATCTCGGCCACGGCGATGCCGAAGGCCTCGCGCCGGCGCATGTGGAGCGCGAAGCCGTGCCGGTTGAGGAAGGCGAATTTCGCCGCCCCGTGCAGCCCGCCGGTCAGGCGCACCCAGTCGCCGGCTTCAAGCGCCCTTCGCCGGACCTCGCGCCCATAGGCGTCGTCCCGCACGTCCCCGACGATGTGGAGGGCGAAGCCATGGCCGCGCCGGCGCACCCGCGACAGGAGGTCGATCGCCTCGACGACGCGCTTGTCCGGCGCGATCCGCCCGAGCATCACGAAGTCGCCGCTGCGTTCGACAGGGCGGAACAGCGGGCCGTGGACGGGCGGGTAGACGACGTCGCTCGTGATGCCGTGCCGGGCCTCGAGAAGAGCGGCGGTCCAGCGGGAATTGGCGACGACGCGGTCGCCGTTGCCGAGCCGCGGCGCGGTGCGCCTGCCGGCAGGGCGATGGCCGGCAACGGGCCGGCCCGCGACCATCCGGCAAAGCGAGAGATAAGCCGCCCGCGCCGGCCCGGCTGCCTGCAGGGCGCCGCGCAGGCCGGGCGAGGTGCCGTCGAAGCGCCGCCGCACCGCGTCGTCGAAGGAGAAGTCGGCGACGAACTGGATCGCCGGGCGCCCGAAGCCGGTGAAGTTGTAGGTACCGATGCAGAGTTCGAAGGCGCCGGCCATCCGCCGTGCCGCGCGGTCGACGAAGGCGCCCCGTAACGCGTCGCCGCCATGGGCGGTCCGAAGACGGGCGGGCATCGGCGCGACGGCGAGGGTCAGGCAGCCGGGATCGATCGCGGTGTCGTAGGCTGCGTTGAGCCGCTGCCACTCGGGCACCGTACCGGTCAAAAGCGTCACCGCATGGTCCGCGGCGAGTGCCTCGATCAGCACCAGCGCGCGGGCCTCGGAACCGCCCGCGCCAAGCCCCGGATGGACGATCAGGATGCGCATCGCTGCTGCCCCGCCTCCCCGGACCTCTCGCTTATGTCGCCTTGCGCGCTGCCGGATGCCGGCGTCGCCCGCTCGAAGAAATGAAAGTCGGCAAAGCTCTCGGCGCTGGTGTCCTGCGCGAAGGGGTACCTGTTCCGGACGACCTCGCAAGCCGACCAGTCGGGTCGGTTGGCGGCGATCCAGTCGGTAAACTTGCGATGGCGCACATGGACCGAGGGCCCCGGCGCGTCGTGATCGGAGGCATAGACGACGACGAACCGCGTCGCGGCGCCGAACAGCGTCTGCATGTAGCGCTCGAAGACGGCGTCCTCGACGAGATGGTAGACGACGTCGAGCGACAGGGTCATCTCGGCCGTCGCGCCGGCATAGTCGGCCATGAGGCAAAAGCGCTTGCGCCCGTCGCCGCGGAAGCGCCGCCGGCATGCCTCGACGGCGGTGGCCGAGACGTCGATGCCGAGATAGTCGGGGAACTCGAAGCGGGCGAGCTGGCTGCCGTCGCCGCATCCGAACTCGGTGACGTCGGCGATCCGATGCTCCTCGACGAAGGCGTTCAGCACCTCGGCCTTGAACGTGGCGAGGCGGCCGTGGGAGCCCGGCCCGGAGGTGCCGCCCTTGGCATAGCGCTCCTCCCAATAGGTGGCAGATCCCGGAAATTCCGCCCGCAGCCGCCCGGTGCGCAAAAAGCGCCTCGCCACCCGCAGGACGTCCTCTGCCGTTCTCATGGTCGTTCCTTCGTCACGGGGGGAAAGCCGAATTCGGCGATCATCCGGCCGATCTGCCGGTCGTTGCCGCCGCCTGGGCCGACATTGCCGTGGGAGAGCGACGCGACGCGGCCGGCGGGCCAGTCGACGAAGGCCCGCCCGGCCCCGACCCGGCGCGCGAGAGCGCCGGTCCGGCGCATCATGAAATAGAGCCAGACGTCGTCCGCCGTCGGGCAGAGCGCCATGAACCGCTCTTCACGATCGACCTCGGGGACGAGGACCCCCGGCGGATAGAGCACGCCGCCGCCGCTCGTCGGGAAGACCAGCGGCGAAGGATCGCCGGCGCCGATCTCCCGGCGCCAGACGTCGTAGGCGAGCGGCAGGCCGTCGTCGCCGGTCCGGATCAGATGCGCCCGCCGGCAGAGCACCTCGTCGTCGCTTCGCCAGGCCGAAACCAGGCTCTTCAGCCAGTCCCGGCCGAAATAGGCGTCGTCGTCGGCGGTGACGAGATAGCTGTCCGGATGCTCGCGAAGGGCCGGAACGATCTTCTTGTAGGAGCGCAGATCCTTCGAGAAGCGGATGGTCAGGCCGAATTCTTGGAGCCGCAGGATCTCCCGCGTCAGCGACCCCCGGTCGTCGTGGGCGATCCACAGGATGACGGCGTCGGGCCGGACCGACTGGGAGAGCAGGCATTTCAGCGTCAGAGCCAGCAGCGCGAAGCGCGGCGGATAGGAGGTGAGCGTGACGATCAGGGGGCGGCCAAGGCCGTGCGGCATCCCGCCCGCCAGCGGCCGGCGGCGCAGGCGCCATTCGCCGTAGCGGGCATAACGATGTGCATGGTGGGCGGCCGAGCGGGCCTTTCGAGCGAGGACCGCGAGCGGCGCGGCGCTTGCGCCGACGCGCCCGTCTTCGCCCATGGCAATGCCGCGACCCGGTTCCTCACGCATGGAGGCCTCCCGCGACTTGCGTCACCGGTGCTCGCGAGGCGCGCTCCGCCGGGACGCGGCTCTCGGCAGTCCCGCCCTCCACCAGCCGGCCCTCTTCCAGGCGGATCCTGCGGTCGCAGAAGTCCAGCGTCGAGAGGCGGTGGGCGACGATGACCAGCGTCAGGTCGTCCGACAGCCGGCGCACGCTGTCCATCACCGCCGCCTCGGTCTCCTGGTCGAGGGCGCTGGTCGCCTCGTCGAGGACGAGGACGTCGGCGCCCTTGTAGAGCGCGCGGGCGATGCCGATCCGCTGGCGCTGGCCGCCCGACAACATGATGCCGCGCTCGCCGACCCGGCTGTCATAGCCCTCCGGCAGTCCCTCGACGAAGGCCGCGATCTCGGCCTGCCGGGCCGCCGCCGCCACCTTGCCACGATCGATCCTGTCCGGCGCGACGCCGAAGGCGATGTTCTCCGCGATCGAGGCGTCCGACAGGAAGATCGCCTGGGGGACGTGGGCGATCCGTGCCTGCCAGGCCCGCCGGGTGCCGGCGTCGAGCCGCCGGCCGTCGATGGCGATTTCCCCCGAGGTCGGCTCGAGGAGGCCCATCAGCAAATCGATGAAGGTGCTTTTTCCGCTTCCCGTCCTGCCGACGACACCGACGCGGCTGCCCTTGTCGATCCGGATGTCGAGATCGCGGATGGCCGGGCGCCGCTCCGCGGCGTGGCTGAAGCCGACGCCGGAAAAGACGATCGCCTCGCCAAACGGCAGCGCCACGTGCCGCGGCAGGTCCGACGCCGCAGGCATCGGCGCCTCCACCATGGCGAGCACGTCCTCGGCCGTCGCAGAATAGGCGGCGATGGCGCTCGATCCGCCATAGACCTGCTGCATCAGCGGCACCAGCCGCTGCGCCCCGAGCGCCAGCGCTCCGAGGACCGGCAGTGTCTCGGCAAGACCGCCGCCGCCGCGCGAGAGGACCAGAGCGAGGCAGGCGATCAGCACCATGCCGCTCGCCTCGACGACGAAGCGCGGCGCCGCGGCGATCACGTTGTTCGCCGCCTGGGCGTCGCGGAACGCTCCGTCGAGGCGGCTGAAACGTTCGACGAAGACCTGTTGGCTGGCGTCGAGGAGCACGTCGCGGATGCCGCCGAGACCCTCCTGCACCGTCTGGACGCGGGCCGCCTGCGCCCGGGCGATGATCTCGCCATTCGCCCTGAGCCGGCGCCGGCTGAACAGCCAGACGGCGCCGTAGATCAGGCCGAAGCCGGCGAAGGTCGCCGCCGAGATGATCGGATCGATGGCGAGAAGCGCCGCCAGGATGAAGCCGGCGATCGCCACCGCGCTGATCCCCTGCATCAGCGGCAGCAGCACGTTGAACGTCACCAGCTGCACCTTCTGCAGCGAGGCCACGACCTCGCTGGTGTTCGCCGACGCGTGATAGGCATAGGGCTGGTGGAGGATGCGCTCGTAGAGCCGGGTGCCGAGATCGTAGCCGACCCGGAAGACGTAGCCGTTGGTGGCGCGCAGGAGCGCCAGCCGGACGAGCGCGGCGACGATCGCCGTGAGCGCGAACAGCATCGTCAGGAGGACGAGGAGGTCGCCGCGACCCGACAGCCCCAGGAGTTCCATCGCGCGCGATCCCGCGGGGTTGTCCATCACGCCGGCCGGATCGGCGAGAACCGTCAGGAACGGGATGACCGCGCCGAGCGTCAGCACCTCGGCGACGGCGCCCGCCAGCATCAGCGCGATCACCTGGAAGAACTGGCGGCGGCGGCGCGCCGACAGCGCCCGCCACAGGCGCATGACGACGGAAGCGGTTCGTCCGGCGGAAGGAGCCGGCCGAACCGTGCCAGACACCGGCGCAGACACCTGCCCAGCCACCAGCGCAGCGGCCGGCCGGGGATCACGCCGGGCGCTCATCGCCCGGCCATCCGGCTGCGCGCCCGCCAGGCATCGGCGAGCGCGGCCGCGACGAAGCGCGGCCCGTCGGTGAGATCCCGCCGCCACATCTTCTTCGGCTCGGCCGCGAGGCGCCAGAGCCATTCGAAGCCCGCCTCCCCGACCCAGCTCGGCGCCCTTTTGACGAGACCGGCCTCGAAGCGGAACGCCGCGCCGACGCCGATGGCGACGGGCACGGTCAGGCGGTGCCGGTTGCGGGCGATCCAGCGCTCCTGCTTCGGACAGCCGAGGCCGACCCAGAGGATGTCCGCCCCCGAAGCGTTGATCGCCTCGACATGGACCGTCTCCTCCGCCTCGTCGAGGGCGCGGAAGGGCGGCGACAGCGTGCCGGCGACAGAGGCGCCGGGGAATTTCGCCACGACGGCCCGGCAGAGCGCGGCCAGCGTTTCCTCGGTATCGCCGTAGAAGAAGCTGCGATGGCCCGCCGCCTGCGCCTGACGCAGAAACGCCGCCATGAGGTCGCCGCCCGTCACACGCCCCGGCAGCGGCCTGCCCTGCAGCCGCGACAGCCAGACGGGGGCGATGCCGTCGGGGCAGAACAAGTCGGCGGCGTTGAGCATGGCGCGAAACTCCGCATCCTGGTGGCCGACCCACAGGCCATGAAAGCCGGTAGCGACGACGCTTCGGCAGCGCCCGTCCCGCCGGGCCATCCAGCCGGAGAGGATGGCGAGGGCCTCGTCGAGGCTCGGCCCGTGCACCCTCGCGCCGAGGATCGTCGCCGCGGGCAGGCTTTCGAGGGGCAGGGTCGCCGGCATGGTCATTCCGCCGCGACGCTGTAGTGTTGGCCCTCGACCTGCCGGCTGATCCACGCATATGTGGAGGCGAGCCCCTCCCGCAGCGGCGCGGAGGGCGCCCAGCCGAGCCGCTCGCGGATCAGCCGGTTGTCGGAGTTGCGGCCACGCACTCCTGTCGGCCCGGCAATGTGGCGCTTGCCGACGGTCTTGCCGGCGATGTCCGCGACGATGTCGACCAGCTGGTCGATCGTGACCATCTCTTCCGATCCGATATTGACCGGGCCCGTCCAGTTCGAGCGGGTGAGCCGCAGGGTCGCCTCGAGGCATTCGTCGATGAACAGGAACGAGCGGGTCTGCCTGCCGTCGCCCCAGATCTCGATCGCGTCGCCGTCGAAGGCCTCGGCGATCTTGCGGCAGATCGCGGCGGGCGCCTTTTCCTTTCCGTCGTTCCAGCTGCCTTGCGGGCCGAAGATGTTGTGATAGCGCGCGATCCGCACCTGCATGCCGTGATTGCGGGCATAGGCGAGGTAGAGCCGCTCGCTGAACAGTTTCTCCCAGCCATATTCGCTGTCGGGCGCGGCCGGATAGGCGCTGTCCTCGGAGCATTTCGGATTGTCCGGATCGAGCTGGTTGTATTCGGGATACATGCAGGCCGACGAGGAATAGAAGATCCGCCGGCAGTTGCGGCGATAGGCGGCGTCGAGGACGTTGAGGTTGATCGTCGCCGAGTTGTGCATCACGTCGGCGTCGTGCTCGCCGGTGAAGATGTAGCCGGCGCCGCCCATGTCGGCCGCGAGCTGATAGATCTCGTCGAAGTGGCGATCGACGACCGAGGCGACGAAGCCCTGCTGGCGCAGGTCGCCGACGACGAAATCATCCGCCTCCGACGCGCCGAAGCGCGGAAACCTGAGGTCGACGCCGCGCACCCAGAAGCCCTCGGCCTTCAGCCGGCGTACCAGATGATGGCCGATGAAGCCGCCCGCGCCGCATACGAGTGCGTATTTCATGGTCCGTGGTCCCTGGGGTTGTCGTCACATGCGGTCTTTGTCGGCCGCTCGGTGGTTGCTGCCGGATGAAGCCGGGAAGGTTCGTGCGCACGTCCGGGAGGCAGGGGCCCGCTACGCACGCTGCCCCTCGCGCAGGCCGTGGGCCTGATCGAGCACCGTCTGGCGCGGCGGCTTCTCGCCCGTCGCCACGAAGCGAAGCGTCAGGAGGATGATCCTGGCGTCGACCCAAAGGCTCGCATGTTCGACGTACCAGGCATCGAGGGCACCCTTGTCGGCGATGGAGAGATCGCGCCCGCCATTCACCTGCGCCCAGCCGGTGAGGCCCGGCCGCATCGACAGCCGCATCTCGGGCCGCGCCGGCTGATCGACCGGCAGCAGCGGCCGCGGGCCGACGAAGGACATGTTGCCGACAAGGATGTTGAAGAGCTGCGGCAGCTCGTCGAGGCGCAGCCGCCGGAGCGCCGCGCCGATCGGCGACAGGCGCAGCCCTTCCGGAACCTCGTTGCCGTGGAGGTCGTAGGCGTCGCGCATGGTTCGGAACTTGTAGACGCGGAAGGGCTGCCTGTGGCGGCCGGGCCGCTCCTGCCAGAAGGTCACCGGCCGCCCCAGATCGACGGCGACGAGCGCCGCGAGCATCAGATAGAGCGGCGCGAGAAGCAGGATCAGCGCTAAGGCGACGCTGAAGTCGATGATGCGCTTGGCGACGAGATAGCGCCCCCGGCCGGACTTCAGCAGCCCGAAGTCGGCGACCGCGGCCCCCCTCTCCTCGGCGTTGCCGGACAGGGGGGAGGCCGGCCTCGGCTCGGAGGCGGCGAACAATCCCTCGAAATGATCGAGCCCGATTTCCGCCTCCACCTGCAAGGCCTGACAGGCGGCGTGGAACTCCGGCGACAATTCGCGCCTCGGCGCCGTCACCACGACGCGGGTGATCTCGACGCCGTGATTGCGCAGTCGCCGGATCGCCGCCAGAAGGTTGGCCGGGCGGCCGATCACCGGCTTGCCCTTCAGCATCAGGCCCTTCACCGACAGATCCTCGTCGAGGATGCCGACGACCGAGACGCGGCCGGCATAGAGCGCCTCGACGCACTGGAGATAGACCTCGGCGCGGCGATTGAAGCCGACGAGCAGGACGTATTCGCGGCGCGCCGGCGACGGCTCGTCCCCGCCGGAGCGCAGCGGCGGAACGAGCCGCACGGAGAGCCGCGCCAGAACCAGCAGCGTCAGGCAGAGGCCCCACTGGAGAAGCGGGACGGATCGCGCGACGGAATCCGAGCGATTGACGGTGAACATGACGAACAGCGTGACCAGCACGACGCCGGTGACGGCGGCGACCAGATGAAGGGCGTCGGACGCGGCGAAGTACCGCCATGGCCGCCGGAGCAGCCCGGCCAGCGGCCAGAAGACCAGCGCGCTCGTCGCGGCGACGCCGGCGAAGAGGAGATGGTAGTGCGTGTCGAGGACCATCTCGAGCGAAGCACCCCGCAGCGCCACCGCCAGCAGCGACGCGACGAAGACCAGCAGCAGATCGATCGCGAAGACGGCGGAGCGGTACACGGAACGAGCCTCGGATTGCTTGTCAGGGTGGATGCTTCG
Organism: Fulvimarina sp.; assembly: GCA_002700095.1. GTDB lineage: Bacteria > Pseudomonadota > Alphaproteobacteria > Rhizobiales > Rhizobiaceae > Jiella. The sequence continues at coordinate 51,091 of PACL01000007.1, forward strand.
TTAACATTACCAATTCACAATTCCAAGTCGTTAATCCAACCTTAGTTAATTCGCCGAAATATCGTGGACTCTCTCGGCCCCCAACGATCCGTATAATTCCGCCTTGTTCGTCGCCATGCGAGTCAATGTCATGAAAAGTCACTTATCTATATATAAACTTGATGTATTTTTTGAGATCAAACATCATCAGTTTGCTATCGTACCTCATCGACCGACGTTTTCTTTGCTGAAATTAGGAGTACGCGTCATCGAACGCGCAACCGCCGCATGAATCTTCTACGGCTTGATCCGTTTCCGCGATGTCGCGCAGGACGATGATGCGCACCGACCCGGTTTTCGTCTCGACATGCGACGGGACAATCGGTGCAATTCGACTTGCGTTCCTTTTCGCTGTCGCGTTGACGGTCGTTCCACTGGGATCGACGACCCCGGTGCAACTCCATGTTTCGTCTGCGACACATGCCCTCGTCTTCATCCTGACCATCGCGGCAGTTCGCGATGCGCGTCAAGCGACGCGGATCCTCCGTCCAGTGCTGCTGGTCGCCGCTTCGGCAATCGCCTATCTCGCTCTCCAGGCGGCGTGGTTCTCCGGCAATCCCTTCGCCAACCCGGTCTGGGCGGCGGTAGCGGAAGATCTCGGCCTCTCCCGCGGCGCGATCTCGGTGGCGCCCGACGCGACGCTGGGCAGCATTCCGGCGCTCGTCATGCCGTTCCTGGCGTTCGGATCGGCGGCGCTCCTGTCCCGGGACGACGCCGGCGGATGGCGGACATGGCGCGGCCTTGCCCTTCTTGGCATCGCCGTCTCGCTCTTCGGCCTCGTCCGCTACCTCGCCTTTCCCGAGATCCGGCTGTTCGGCCAGACCTTCCTCGACCGGGGCGCCCTCACCTCGTTCTTCGTCAACCGGAACAACGCGGCGACCTTCCTCGGCCTGTCGAGCCTTGCATCCCTCGGCTGGCTGGCCTGGCAGACCGCACGTCTCGACGGCACGCCTTCGACGAGCCGCCTCGCCGCGCCGGGCAGATCCTTCGCCATGCGTCACGCCGGGCCGATCCTCACCGGGCTCGCGCTGTTCGCGACCATCGTCGCGCTCCTGCTGACGCGGTCGCGGGCCGGGATCGCGATCTCGCTGGCGAGCCTCGTCGCCGCCGCCGCCTTCATCGCCCGCGACCGGGTCCGGCGCGGGATCTGGCCAAGGCCGCCCGCGATCGCAGTCGCAGGCATCTGGCTGGTGGGGCTGGCCGGGCTCGCCATACTGGCGCAAAGGGCGATCCTGCGGGCCGAACTCGGCGGACTTTCCGACGACCGGTTCTGCCTCTACCGCCAGACCATCGCCGCGATCCGCGACAACTGGGTGTGGGGGACGGGCTTCGGGACGTTCGGGGACGTCTTTCCCGCCTATCGCAACGCGGGATGCACCATCCACGGCATTCCCGAGCAGGCGCACAATTCCTATCTCGAGGGCACTCTCGGGCTGGGCCTGCCGTTCCTCCTGCTCCTCGCCGCGACGCTGGCCGTGCTGGTCTCGATCCTCGCCACGGGGCTGCGCGAGCGGCGACGCCTGCGGCCGATCCCGATCGTCTGCCTGGCGGCGCTCGGCCTGATGCTGGCGCATTCGGCGGTGGACTTTCCGGTGCAGATCCCCGGCATCGCCGTCTACTTCGCCGCGCTGCTCGGATCGGGAGCGGGCCTCTCCCTCGCCCGCCGGCCGGGCTGATCGCCGACTATTCCCCGAGCGGCCGCGTGCTGTCGCGGGCCAGCAGCCGGCCCTGCATCAGAATCTTGCCACCCGGCGGCAGCATGTCCGCCGGATCGGCGCCAGCGAGACGGTCGATCAGCAGCTGCGCCCCGACGGCTCCCAGCTCGAAGCGCGGCTGGGCGATGGTCGACAGCGTCGGCTCGCAGAAGTCGGCGAGCTCGATGCCGTCGAAGCCGATCACCGAGACGTCGTCCGGAACCCTCAGCCCGGCGGCATGCACGGTCTTGACGAAGGCGATGGCGGTCTCGTCGTTGCCGCAGACCACGCCGCTCGGCCGGTCCGGCAGGGCCAGATAGGCGTTGGCCCCGGCGATGCCGCCGGAAAAGGCATAATTGCCCGGATGCTCGATCAGGGCGTCGGGGCCGAGCCCGGCCTTCGCCAGCGCCGCGAGGACGCCGCGGTGGCGCGTCACCTCGTTGTAGTTGCCGGGCGGGCCAGAGACATAGAACAGCCGCCGATGGCCGAGACCGATCATGTGCTCGACCTGCATCGCCGCCGCCTGCTCGTCGTCGAGGAGAACCGCCGGCAGGCCCTCGACCCGTGGATCGGCGCAGATCGCAACCGCCGGCAGCCCGGCATCGAGGATCGAGCGTCCCGCGACCTTCGGCAGATCGCCGGAAATCGTCAGGAGCCCCGCGACATGGCCGGAGGCGGCCAGTTCGATCAGCCGCAGGTCGTGATCGTCGGCCTCCATGTAGCCGGTGATCAGCACGTAGCCCGCCTCGGCGAGCCGCACGTCGATCCCATGCAGCACCTCGGCGAAGAAGGGCGGATTGGTGCGCCGCGGGACGATCACCAGGACGAGCCGCGAATGGCCCGCCCGCAGCTGCCGGGCGACTGAGTTGGGCGTGTAGCCAAGGGCGGCGACCGCCTCGAGCACCTTGTCGCGGGTCTCGGACTTCAGCTTGTCGGGCGCCGAGAGCGCGCGCGAAACGGTCGCGACCGACACTCCGGCGGCCGCCGCAACGTCGCCGATCCGCGGCACGCGCCGCGCTTCCCCGGGGGTTTTTCCACCGTCTCTCATTTTCAAAATCATCTGCTTGTAATGGAGGAATTTTCGTCTTACCATTGATGTAATCGATTACAGAAACGGTAATCGCAGAGACCACAAGGTCCGATTTCGGGAGGAAATGCAATGAAGGAACTGGTTCGTTCGATGCTCGTCGGCGCGGCGTTCAGCCTTGCGGCCATGCCCGCGGGCGCTCAGGAGAAGCCGCGGGCGGAGGTCATGCACTGGTGGACCTCCGGCGGGGAATCCGCCGCCATCAAGACCTTCGCCGACGCCTATGCCAAGGCCGGCGGCGAATGGGTGGATTCCGCGACGGCCGGCGGCGAGAATTCCCGCGCGGCGACGATCAACCGCATGGTCGGCGGCCAGCCGCCGACGGCGGCGCAGTTCAACACCGGCCGCCAGTTCGACGACCTGGTCTCGCAAGGGTTGATCCGGCCCATCGAGGACCTGGCGCAAGCGGGCGGCTGGAAAGCGGCGATGCCCGCCTCGCTGGTCGCCGCCGCCAGTCGCGACGGCGAGCTCTACGCGCTGCCGATCAACGTCCACGGCCAGAACTGGACGTTCTATTCCAAGGACGTTCTCGAAAAATCCGGCGTCAGCGAGTTGCCCTCGACCTGGGAGGCGATGATCCCGGCGCTGCAGAAGATCAAGGACGCCGGCTTCACACCCCTCGCCCTCGGCGGCCAGCCCTGGCAGGAGCGCGCTTTGTTCAACGCGATCCTTCTGCAGCAGGGCGGCAAGGACCTCTACATGAAGGTCTACCAGGACAAGGACGAGGAGGCCGTGCGCTCGGAGGGCTTCCGCAAGGCGGTCGAGACCTACGGCGCCTTGCGCGGCATGGTCGACGCCGGCTCGCCCGGCCGCAGCTGGAACGATTCCACCTCCCTCCTCCTTCGGGACCAGGCGGCCATCCAGGTGATGGGCGACTGGGTGAAGGGCGAGTTCACCAATGCCGGCGAGAAGCCGGGCGAGGACTATGGCTGCACCATCGGCCTCGACGACACGATGCTGATGGTCGGCGGCGACGTCTTCGTCTTTCCCAAGACCGACGAGCCCGCCAAGAAGGCGGCTCAGGATCTCCTCGTCGAGACGATGATCTCCAAGGATGCGCAGATCGCCTTCAACCTCGCCAAGGGCTCGATGCCGGTCCGCAAGGACGTCGACACGACGAGCTTCGACGCCTGCGCCCAGAAGGGCCTGAAGCTGCTGCAGAGCGAAGAGGGGCAGGCACCGGTGTTCGAGATCCTGGTGAGCGCCAGCCTCGCCGGCTCGGTCGACGACGTCGTCACGCAGTTCTGGAACAACCCCTCGGCCGAGCCCGACGACATGGTCGAAGGCTTCGTCAACGCCTTCGAAATCGAGGGCTGAGGCTGTGGGCTGAAAACGGGCCCCAAGCGTCTGCCGGAACCGTGAGGCGGCTGTCACGACGCCGCCTCGCCCGGCGGGGCCGGGACGAGCAGTCGCACATGGCGGGCGCCGCGGCGCCTGCGGGAAGCAGCTCGCCCCATCTTTGCCGAACCACCCGCGTCCGGCCCACATCCGTTGCGTTTCTTCGACCCTTGTTGCGATGAGAGGAGCCTTCATGACGGCGCCCCGCAAGCGTCTTTCGACGGCAACCCTGGTGCTCCTGCCGTTCTGGGCGGTGGTGATCGCCGCCTATATCGGCACGATGCTCTGGACCGTGCAGATCTCCTTCACGGCCTCCAAGCTGCTCCCGGTCGACGACTATGTCGGCTTCGCCCAGTACGAGCGGCTGTTCTCCTCGACCCGCTGGATCGTCTCCATGCAGAACGCCGTGATCTTCGGCGTCCTGTTCATCACCGGAGCCCTGGTCCTCGGCTTCCTCCTGGCGGTGGTCCTCGACCAGCGGGTGCGCTTCGAGAACACCCTCAGGACGATCTTCCTCTATCCCTATGCCATGTCCTTCATCGTCACCGGGCTGATCTGGCAGTGGCTGATGAATCCGGGCCTCGGCATCCAGAAGACCGTGCGTGACTGGGGCTTTGAGAGCTTCTCCTTCGCCTGGGCGGTCGACCGCGACATGGCGCTCTATGCCCTCGTCCTCGCCGGTCTGTGGCAGGCCTCCGGCCTCGTCATGGCGCTGATGCTGGCGGGCCTGCGCGGCGTCGACGAGGAAATCTGGAAGGCCTCGCGCATCGACGGCATCCCCGCCTGGCGGGTCTATCTCTTCGTCGTCGTGCCGATGCTGCGGCCGCTGATCGTGACCGCCGTCGTCCTCCTGTCGATCAGCGTCGTCAAGGCCTTCGACCTGGTGGTGGCGCTGACCAATGGCGGGCCCGGGATCTCCTCCGACATGCCGGCGAAGTTCGTCATGGACAACCTCTTCACCCGCCAGAACATCGGCCTCGCCACGGCGGCCGCGACCGTCATGCTGATCACCGTCGCCGCCGTGCTGGTGCCGTGGATCTACGCCGAATATTTCCGCAAGACGAGAAAGGGAGCGGCGGCATGAGCCTCGAGACGGCACGGCCCCGCGGGCCGCATGGCGAAAGTGCCGCCCTCGCCTTCCGGGCGACGGAGCCGGGACGCGCAGCCGGATCTGCGGCAGCGCACGAACGATCCCCGACGCGCGGGCGAAAACCGAGGCATCTCACCATCGGGCGGATCGGCCTCTACGGCTTCGTCGCCATCGCCGCCGCCTTCTTCATCCTGCCGGCGGTGGTGATGATCCTCACCTCGCTGAAGACCATGCCGGAAATCCGCGAGGGCTCGATCTTCGCGTTACCGGAGAGCTTCGACCTGACGGCATGGATCAAAGCCTGGTCGAGCGCCTGCACCGGCCTCGACTGCGACGGCATCCGCGTCGGCTTCTGGAACTCGGTCCTGATCACCGTGCCGAGCACCATCCTGTCGATCGCCGCCGGCGCCACCCTCGGCTACGCCCTCTCCTTCTGGCGGGTGAAGGGCGCCGACATCCTGTTCGCCGTCCTCCTCCTCGGCGCCTTCCTGCCCTACCAGATCTTCCTCTATCCGATGGTCCGGGCCTTTTCGATGGTCGGGCTCTACAACACGCTTTTCTGCATCGTCATCGTCCACGTCATCTTCGGCCTGCCGATCATGACGCTGATCTTCCGCAACTTCTATGCCGGCCTGCCGGTGGAGCTGTTCAATGCGGCGCGGGTCGACGGCGGCGGCTTCTTCCGGATCTTCTGGAACGTCATGCTGCCGATGTCGACGCCGATCCTCATCGTCGCGGCGATCCTGCAGATCACCAACATCTGGAACGACTTCATTCTCGGCCTGGTCTTCGCCGGCCGGGAGAACCTGCCGATGACCGTGCAGCTCAACAACGTCGTCAACTCCACCTATGGCGAGCGGGAATACAACCTCAACATGGCGGCGACGATCCTCACCGCCGCGGTTCCGCTGCTCGTCTATTTCGTATCCGGCCGCTGGTTCGTCCGCGGCATCGCAGCGGGAGCCGTCAAGGGATGAGCCAGCAATCCGCCACCGTCGACAAGAGGCCCAGCCACCAGAGGGCCAGCCGCATGAACGAGCGCCAGGGCGCCGGCCACACGCCGCCGGGCCGCCCGGCCGGAGAGACTGCAGGGATCGCCGAGCCGTCGGTCTCGGTGCGCGAGCTCGACATCGCATTCGGCGCCCACAAGGTGATCTCCGGCCTCGATCTCGACGTGTCGCCGGGGGAGTTCATCGTTCTGCTCGGCCCGTCCGGCTGCGGCAAATCCACACTCCTCAACGCCATCGCTGGGCTGCTCGACATTTCCGACGGCGAGATCTGGATCGACGGCAAGAACGTCACCTGGGCCGAGCCGAAGGACCGCGGCATCGGCATGGTGTTCCAGTCCTACGCGCTCTATCCGCGCATGAGCGTCGAGAAGAACCTGTCCTTCGGCCTCAGGATCTCGAAACTCCCGAAGGCCGAGATCGACGGCCGGGTGGCACGGGTCGCCGAGCTCCTGCAGCTGGACGGCCTGTTGAAGCGCCGGCCGTCCGAACTCTCCGGCGGCCAGCGCCAGCGCGTCGCCATCGGCCGGGCGCTGGTGAGGAACGTCGACGTCTTCCTGTTCGACGAACCCCTGTCGAACCTCGACGCCAAGCTGCGCAACGAGCTGCGGGTCGAGATCAAGAAGCTGCACCAGCGGCTCGGCAACACGATGATCTACGTCACCCACGACCAGATCGAGGCGATGACGCTGGCCGACCGGATCGCCGTCATGCGCGGCGGCGTGATCCAGCAGCTCGGGGCCCCGAAGGAGATCTACCGCAAGCCGGTCAACCGCTTCGTCGCCAGCTTCATCGGCTCGCCGTCGATGAACTTCTTCGACGGCGAGCTTCGCGGCAGCGCCGAGGCTTCGGCCGGCCGTCTTCCTGCTGGTCCCGTCTTCCAACTCGGCGGCTCCGGCGCGGCCTCTAGCGTCCCCCTTGCCCGCTACGACTTCATCGAACGGGCCCCAGCGCAGAGCCGCGCCGCCGTCTTCGGCATCCGGCCGGAGCACATCGCCCTCGGCGACCAGCCGGACGGCCATTTCAGCGCCGAAGGGAAGGTCGATCTCGTCGAGGCGATGGGCGCCGACACCATCGTCTGGACGAGCCTTGCCGGCGTACCGCTGACCATCCGCACCGACGGCGAGACCGAGATCCGCCCCGGCGAGACGATCCGCTTCGGCTTCGACCCGGCCAGCGCGTGCGTCTTCGACGCCGGAAGCGATCTGCGCCTCTGATGCTCTTCTCCCTTCTCTGACACTTTCCTTCCATCGAGGACACGCCCCCATGGCACTCACCGCCCCCATCTCCTTCCAGCTCTATTCGGCCCGCAACGCCCCTGCCGGCACCGACGTCCTGAAGACGCTGGCCGAGGCCGGCTACACCAATGTCGAGACCTACCGGCCGAACTACGAGGACGCCGAAGGCTTCCGCAAAGCCCTCGACGCGGCCGGCCTCACCGCCCGGAGCGGCCATTTCGACCTCGCCCTCGCCGAGGAGAATTTCGCCCGCGTCGTCGAGCTCTGCCGCATCCTCGGCATCGAGACGGTGGTGATCCCCTATCTCCTGCCGGAGGTCAGGCCGCAGGACGCGGCCGGATGGCGCGAGATCGGCCAGCGGCTGGCCGAGCTCGCCGCCGAATGCGCCGACGAGGGCCTGAGGCTCGCTTGGCACAATCACGACTTCGAGTTCCTCGCCCTGGCCGACGGCTCCTATCCGATCGAGCACATCCTGACCGAGGGCGTCCTGTGGGAGGCCGATCTGGCCTGGATCGCGCGCGCCGGGGCGGATCCGGCCGAATGGCTCGAACGCTACGGCGCGAAGCTCGTTTCGGTCCACGTCAAGGACATCGCGCCAGCGGGCGAAAACCTCGACGAGGACGGCTGGGCCGATGTCGGCACCGGCACCGTCGACTGGGCGGCGCTCTGGCCGATCGCCGTGCGCGCCGGCGCCAGCCTGATGATCGCCGAACACGACAAGCCGTCGGACTTCGCCCGCTTCGCGACGGTGAGCGCCGACAAGATGCGCAAACTCGCCGCCGCACACGCCTGACCTCGCCTGATCCGGCCCGACCTCGAAAGACACTCCCATGACCCTTCGCATCGGCCTCGTCGGCTGCGGCAACATCTCCGACATCTATCTGATCAACGCCCCGCGCTTTCCCGCGGTCCGCTTCGTCGCCTGCGCCGACCTGAAGCCCGAGGCGGCCCGTCGCCAGGCGGAGACCTACGGCATCGAGGCGGTCGGCGTCTCCGAACTCCTCGCCCGGGGCGACATCGACGTCGTCCTCAACCTGACGATCCCCGCCGCCCATGCCGAGATCTCCCTTGCCGCCCTCGAGAGCGGCAAGCATGTCTATTCGGAAAAGCCGCTGGCCAGCACGCTCGCCGACGGCATCGCCATCGTCGAGGCCGCCAGGGCACGCGACCTCAGGGTCGGCAGCGCCCCGGACACGGTTCTCGGCGCTGCGATCCAGGCGGCGCGCCAGCAGATCGATGCCGGCACCATCGGCCGGCCGGTGCTCGGCACGGGCGCGGTGCTGTCCCACGGCATGGAGCACTGGCATCCCGATCCGACGTTCTTCTTCAAGCCCGGCGGCGGCCCGGTCTTCGACATGGGCCCCTATTACCTCTCGGCGCTGGTCAACCTGCTCGGGCCGGTGAGAAGCGTCCAGGCGACCGGCCAGATCGCCTTCGAGACCCGGAGGGTGACGACACCCCATTCGCCGATCAGGGGGCGCGACATCCCCGTCGAGGTGCTGACCTCGGTGCAGGCGCTGTTGTCCTTCGAGAGCGGCGCCGAGATCACCTTCCTCGCCAGCTGGGACGTCTGGCGCCACGGGCTGCGCCCGCTGGAGATCCATGGAACCGAGGGCTCGATGCGCGTTCCCGATCCGAACTGGTTCGGCGGCGACATCGAGATCGCCATCGGCCAGGGCGACTGGGAGACCTCCGACACGTCCGACCGGACCTTCGGCGGCGCCAACTGGCCTCAGGCCGAGCCGCGCTTTGCCAACTATCGCGGCCTCGGCCTCGCCGAGATGGCGTCGGCGATCGAGGCCGGCAGGCCGCACCGGGCGAATGGCGACGTGGCGCTGCATGTCCTCGCCGTGGTCGACGGTGTCATCGAGGCGGCGACGACGCGCAAGAGCGTGACGATCGCCCAGCGTTGCGAGCGACCGGAGCCCCTCGGCGAGGCCGAGGCGGCGCGGCTGGTCGAAGGTGGGCGGCGGTAGTTTGCGCCGACCCGCCCGGCTTCACGCCTTCGCCTAGCCGATCCCATGCAAGAGGGATGGAAAAGCGTGAGGCGGCCGACAGATGAGGGAGAATGTAAACACCGGATGCGCGCCCCGATACGCGAAACCAACTTCGGAGCCGGCGGCATCCGGTGTCGGAATCAGTTCTACCGAAACGCGGTTACCGTTCTCTTTACTCGCCGGCCAGCGCGATGAATTCTCCGAAAATTGCTCGGCAAGCAGCGCCGGACGAGCGGACCATGCATGACGGCGCGCGGCGGGTTCAAACCGGCGAGCGCTGAGATGTCTGCGAGGTGAATGGTGTCGGCTGAAGTCGGCGACAGGCGCGCTGCCGCGGCAGGAGCCTCCGCGACGTGATCTTGCCGTCGAATGCCGATGGTCGCGGCGTCGCAGGCCGTCAGGCGGCGCGCCTTGCGCCGGCGGCCGGGGGCGTGCCCGCTTCGCCGTGCATCGCGGCGCTTGCCTCGGTCAGCCGGCGATAGCAATCTGCGAGGATGTCGAGGTCGATCGGCGCCTGGCGGATCAGCGCGCTTTCGATGGTCTCGCGCCGATAGCCGGCCTTGTGAAGCGCAGAGACGAGGGCGCTGATGATTTCCGGGTCTTCCAGACGCTTGACGGGGCGCTCATACACGGGTGTCGATCCTTGAGAAGGCTGGCTCGGCAGCCCGCGCCGCCGGTCGGCGGATCGTGCTTCGGCCCTGGCCTGACGCGGGATCACTGTTCGAAGCCCGCGAACCGAGATGACCATCCGTGACTGGCGCGAAACTGGTGGCAAGCCCTGCCGAAGATCATCAAACCATGGCAATTCCAATTGCTTGCACGCCGCCGCCGGGGTGGCAGCGATGACCCCGTCCCTCGCCCATCGCCTGCGCACCGGCCGCGCTCTCCTGGCCGACGGTGCCATGGGAACAAACCTCTTTGCCGCCGGCCTTGACGTTTCCAGGGCACCGGAAACCTGGCTGGAGGAGCGGCCGGACGCGATCGGCGCCCTCCACCGGGCGTTTCTCGCGGCAGGGGCGGACATCCTTCTCACCAGCTCCTTCGGTGCCAACCGGCCGCGGCTGGCGCTCTGGAACGCCGCGCCGCGATGCGTCGATCTCAATCGCCGCGCCGCCGAACTCGCCCACGACGCGGCAGCGACGGCGACCCGGCCCGTTCTCGTGGCGGGATCGATCGGGCCGACATGGCGGCGGCCCGGCATAGCCCCGGTCCCGCCCCCCGGCGATACTCCCTCGCGCGACGAACAAGAAGCCGAAGACATCTTCGCCGAACAGATCGCCGGCCTGAAGGCCGGCGGCGTCGATCTCGTCTGGCTGGAAACGATGGTTTCGGCGCGCGAGGCCCGCGCCGGCGCCAGGGCGGCGATCGCGGCGGGGCTTTCCTATGTCGCGACGGCGAGCTTCGGCGCGGGCGGCCTGACGCCGACAGGCGAACCGCCTCTGGACTTCGCCGCCGCCTTCGACGGCCTGCCGGTCCCGCCGCTGGCGATCGGCGCCAATTGCTGCGAGGGGCCCGCCGCGGCGCTCGCCGCCGCCATGGCCATGCCGCGGGCGGACGGCATCGCTTTGGCGGTAAAGCCGAATTGCGGTCTGCCGGAGCTTCGGTCCGGCGCGTTCGAACACCCTGTCGGGCCGCCCGCAATGGGCCGCCACGCCCAGGCCGCGCTGGCGGCCGGCGCCAGCATCGTCGGCGCCTGTTGCGGCGCAACACCGGCCCATGTCGCGGCGATGCGGGAGGTGCTCGATCACCCCGCGGCTACCGCCCGAACGCAATAGCTGGCAGGCCTGCGGCAGCGCGGGACGCGGTTTCTTCCTACGCAAGTGCAGCATCGCCTTACGGTTGCGACCAATTTTCAGCTTAACTTAATGAATCTCTGACTCTCATCGGGTCTGTCCCAATCGGACCGGATTGATCATGCGACGTATCGTCTCGATTCTTGTCTTCCTCCTCTTCCTTGCCAGCGGCGTCGCGCCGGCATTCGCCACCGCGGCCAATGCCTCGTTTTCCGTTGCCGGGGGCGACGTCTATGTCTGGGTCCTGATCTCGGCGGGCCTCGTCCTGTTCATGCAGATCGGCTTCCTGTTGCTCGAAGCCGGGCTCGTGCGGTCCAAGAACTCCATCAATGTCGCCCAGAAGAACCTCCTCGACCTGCTCCTGTCCATCGTCGCCTTCGCTGCCGTGGGCTTCATGTTCGCCTTCGGCAGGGACTCCGGCTACGGCTTCGGCCATGAGGAGCGCTTCGCCTTCCTCCGCGACCTGACCCCGTCCGAGCACGCCTTCTTCGCCTTCCAGGTGATGTTCTGCGGCACGGCGGCGACGATCGTCTCCGGCGCCGCGGCCGAACGCCTGCGGCTGGCGGTCTACGGCATGGTCTCGCTGCTCATCGCCGCCTTCATCTATCCGATCTTCACCCACTGGGCCTGGGGCAACGCGCTGCATCCAAGCGATTCGGCCTTCCTCGCCAATCTCGGCTTCATCGACTTCGCCGGCTCGACGGTCGTCCATTCCACCGGCGCCTGGATCTCGCTCGCCGCCTGCATCGTCCTCGGCCCCCGCATCGGCCGCTTCCGGCCCGACGGCACGCCCCAGCGCATCCAGGGCCACAGCGCCGTCTTGGCGACGGCCGGCGCGATGATCATCTTCGTCGGCTGGATCGGCTTCAACGGCGGCTCGACGATCGAGGCGACGCCGGCGATCGCCGCCATCATCGCCAACACGGTGCTCGCCGCCGGCTGCGGCGGCACCGCCGGCTATGTCTACGGGATGTGGAAGGACGACGGCGTCACCCGCCCCGAAATGCCGATCTGCGGCCTGATCGGCGGGCTCGTCGCCGTCACCGCCGGCTGCCACATCCTGGATGGTCTCGGCGCCATGACGCTCGGCGTCGTCGGCGGTCTCATCGCCATCGTCGGCAACGACATCGTCGCGCGCTGCCGCGTCGACGACGCGGTCGGCGCCATCGGCTGCCACGGCTTCGCCGGTATCGCCGGCACGCTCGGGCTCGCCCTTCTCGCACCGGCCGACACGCTGGTGGACGGCGACCGCCTCACCCAGTTCGGCATCCAGGCCGCCGGCGCCGGCGTGAACTTCCTGTGGACCTTCCCGATCGCCTACGGCTTCTTCAAGCTGGCCGATCGCCTCGAGCCGATCCGCGTCAGCGCGGCCGAGGAGGAACGCGGCCTCAATCAGTCGGAGCATGGCGCCTCCCTCGGCACGGGCGGCCTCGAGACCGCGCTGTCGGCCTATATCTCCGGCCGCATCGATCTCGACCACCGGCTGCCGGTCGAGACCGGCGACGAGGCCGAGCGCGTCACCCGGCTGTTCAACGCCTTTCTCGACGAGATCGAGAATTCCGAAATGGCGCGGCGCGACAACGAGACCCTGCGCCGGACCACCCAGGAGGCCGAACGTCTCACCGCCATCGGCGATGCCGCCTTCGAGGGGCTCGCGGTCGTCGTCGACGGGCGGGTGGTCGACATGAACGCCGCCTTCGCCCGCCTGGTCGACGAGCCGGCGGCCAAGCTGCGCGAGACGCCGATCGCCAATCTCGTCGACGGCGGCAACACGGCGACCCTCGCCGAACTGCTGGGCGGCGACGAAACGCGCGCCTACGAGATCGTCCTGAAGCGCAGCTGCGGCGGGCTGATCCCGGTGGAGGCGCGCTCGCGGGCGATCGTCATGCGCGGCGTCGCCGCCCGCGTCGTCGCCTTCGCCGACGTCAGCGAACGCAAGGCGGCCGAAGAAGCGCTCCGCTTCACCGCCCATCACGACACGCTGACGGGGCTGCCCAACCGCGCCCTCTTCGCCAGCCAGCTCGAAGCGGTCATCACCCGGGCGAGGGAGACCCGCCACAGCGCCGCCCTGATCAGCGTCGACCTCGACCACTTCAAGGACATCAACGACCTTTACGGCCATCCGGCGGGAGACGCCGTCCTGCGCGCCACCGCCGAGCGCCTGTCGACGATCGCCGGGCCGGCCGGGATCGTCGCCCGGCTGGGCGGCGACGAGTTCGCCATCATCCTGGCCAACCAGCCCTTCCGAAACCAGGTGGCCGATCTCGCCTTTAGGATCGTACGGGCGGTCAGCGAACCGCCGGACGTCGGCAACGGCATCCAGATCCGACCGGGCGCCAGCGTCGGCTTCGCCCTCACACCCGACGATGCGGTCGAGCAGGAGGCCCTGATCTCGCGGGCCGACGTTGCGCTCTATCATGCCAAGCGCAACGGCCGGAACACCTTCGCCGGCTTCGAGCCCGGCATGGACACCGACCTGAAGACACGGCGCGAGCTCGAGGCCGACCTCGCCCGGGCGGTGGAGCGGAATGAGCTCAGCCTATGCTTCCAGCCGCGGGTCGGGATGAAGAGCGGCGGCATCGTCAGCTACGAGGCGCTGGTGCGCTGGAACCATCCCGAGCGCGGGCTCGTGCGGCCCGGCCTGTTCATCCCGATCGCCGAACAGTCCGGCAAGATCGACGAGATCGGCAACTGGGTCATCCGCGAGGCGTGCCGGCAGAGCCTGGCGCTCCTCGACGGCGCCCCGATCAGCGTCAATGTCAGCGGCCACCAGCTGCGCTGCCGCGGCTTCGTCGAGAATGTCCTCGCCATCATCGAGGAAGCCGGCTTTCCGCCGGAGCGCTTCGAGATCGAGCTGACCGAGAGCATCTTGGTCGAGGACCGGCAGCGGGCGCTCGCGATCCTCAAGGCGCTGAAGCGGCGCGGCATCCGCCTCGCCCTCGACGATTTCGGCACCGGCTATTCCTCGCTCAGCTACCTGCGGGCCTTTCCCTTCGATACCATCAAGATCGACCGCAGCTTCATCATGAATCTCAGCCACGACAACAGCTCGCTGGCGATCGCCGACGCGGTCATGAATCTCGGCCGGGCCCTGAATCTCTCGATCGTCGCGGAGGGCGTCGAGACGGTCGAGCAACTGGCGATCCTCTCCAACCGCAGCTGCGACGAGGTGCAGGGCTACCTGTTCGCCCATCCGCTGCCGGCAGAGGACGTGCCGCGGGCGATCGACGGCCAACTCGCCACGATGCTCCGCGGCATCGGCGCCGACGCAGCCGCAGCGCGAAGCGCATGAGACTCGCCGAGGTGTGGTGGCTAGAACGACCGCCGGCGGCGCCGCGCCCGTCGCTGCCGGCCCGCAGGCATCGAGACGGGCGCCGGCTTCTGGGGATATAGCCGTCGGGCCACGAGGTCGACGTTCATGAACTCGCCGATCGGCGCGAGCAGGCGATCGATCGTGGGCTTGCCGGATCCGTTGGCTCCAGCGACGATGGTCCAGAAGGCCTTCGACGAAATGTCCCCAGCCACGCGGCTCGAAGCTCGCGATGACGCGCTCCTCGCCTCCGGTCTCGGCACCCTCACCCCTCGACGATGTCGATGAAGTCCTCCGGGGTGTCGGTCTCGATCTCGATCACCCAGAAGTCGGGATCGAAGCGCGCTTCCCTCTGAAACCTTGCATCGAGGGCCGCCTCGTCACTGGCCGCCTCTTCCATGAAGCGCCGCGCGCCGCTCTCGCCGGACAGGCTCTGGACGGCCGGCCCGAACAGCCGCAGGGCTCCGTCGCGCGAGCGTGCGACGACGAAGACGGCTCCCGCCGCGTCGGCGCCGCGGCGCACGACAGCCGCAAAGGCGCCGGCGATGAACAGCCGGCGCGAGAGCTGGGAGACGAAGAGGTCGCTGGTGATCCGCACCTGGCAGGGACTAGTTCACCAGACCGATCGCGGCAAGACGTTTCAGGACCTTCTCATTCGGCGTGCCGGTGACATCCATGCCCTCCAGCGCCTCGAAGGTGTGGATCGCAGCCCGGGTCTTCTCGCCGAGGACACCGTCGACACTGAGTTCGGCGACCTGGGCCGAGGCCAGCGCCGCCTGGATCTTCTTGACCCGCTCCGCCTCGCTCAGGGCGGCAAACCGCGCCTCGCCCGCAGCGTTGCGGGGCGCCGCCGGCAGCGGCACCGCCGCGACGCGGCCACCGGTCTCGATCGAGGCGGTCTGTTCCGGATCCGGCCGCTCCAGCGGACGCGGCGCGGGGGCCGGAATGTTCCCGATCTCGGCCGAAGCGCCCGCATCGTCCAGGCCGGACGCCGCCGGCTCGGCCGGGCTTGGCACGGCGGGGCCGTCCAACTTGGCAAAGCGCGCCGGATCCGGCGCCTGCGACCGGCCGGCCGTCAGCGCCTGCGCGCCGGCGACGGGCATGGCGCGCGTCACCAGCATCGGATTGGGATGACGGCCCTGCTGCTCGTAGAGGCCGTTGACCGACACGCTGATGACGATCACGCCGAAGGCGGCGATCCCCGCCGACAACGCCGGATGGCGCGCGACGAGGCGCAGGAAGCTCTTGGCTCCGCGCGTCGACATCGCAGCCACCGCATCGAGAAAGCCCTCAGGCGGAGCGTCTCGTTTCGCGGTCTTGCGCTTGGGGGTTCGTTTTGCTGCGGGCATCTCTCAACGCGACAATGTTTTCGGGAGTGTCATCGGAAGTGGCGGGAGCGGCGGCGGGACCATCCACCGGCAGGCGGATCGTCACCAGGGTGCCGATCCCCGGCTGGCTCTCGACGGTCATGGCGCCGCCATGCAGTTCGGCAAGACCCTTGACCAGGGACAGGCCGAGGCCGGTGCCGTGATAGCGCCGGGACAGGCCCGACGAAAGCTGGACGAAGGGCATGCCGAGCCGGCCGAGGTCGGCTTCGGCGATGCCGATGCCGGTGTCGCTGACGAGGAGTTCGCAGAACCCGTCGCGCACCCGGCTCTCCAGTGTCACGGCGCCGGTCTCGGTGAATTTCACCGCATTGGCGACGAGATTGAGCAGGATCTGGTGGCAGGCCTGGCGATCGGCGACGAGTTCGAGCCCGGCGGCCGGCCTCACGTCGACGCGCAGGCCCTTGCGCCGCGCCTCCTCGCGCATCAGCCCGCCGATCTCGACCATCAGCGTCGAGACGTCGAAGGTCTCCGGGTCGAGCTCGTAGCGGCCGGCCTCGATCTTCGACACGTCGAGCAACGTATTGACGATCGACAGGAGGTGGCTGCCCGACTGGCGGATCAGCCCGACATATTCCTTCTGCTTGGTGCTCTCGAAGCCGCCGAAATACTCCTGGTCGAGCACGTCGGAGAAGCCGATGATGGCATTGAGCGGAGTGCGCAGCTCATGGCTGACCGTCGCCAGGAACCGGCTCTTGGCGGCCGATGCCTCGCGTGCCGCCTCGAGATCCTCGGCCGTGCAGCTCTCGCCGAAGACCGCCGCGGACAAAGGTTCGGCGACGACGCAGACGTCGCGGTCGCCGCCATCGTCCAGCGGCCGCAGGTGGCGGACCGTCAGGCGGAAACTGCCGAAGCTGCCGTCGGCGACCTTCAGCCGGGCCTCGAACGCGGCGGGCTCCTCATTGGTGCGGGCGGCATCGATCGCCTGCATGACGGCAAGACGGTCGGCGACGTGGCAGAGTTCGCCGAACAGGCGCCCGACGCAGTCGCCGTCGGAACCGGCGATCTCGTCGGCGGCCCGGCTGGAAGTGTAGGCGATCCGTCCGGTATGGGCGATCTCGAAGGTCAGGGTGCGGAAATCCTCTGCCGCCCGTCGGCGCACCTGCCGCTCGTCCCATGCCGCATCCCTGTCCATGTCGGCCGCGCCGGCGCCGGTGGTCTCGCGCATGCGGCCCGCGAGCCGCAATCCGTAGAACACGGCGAGGAGACCGAGCGCGACATCGCCCGCCGTGATTCCGGGCGCCCCGGCCGCAGTCAAGGCGAGGAGCAAGCCGCAGGCGAGCGAGACCGCCGCGAGGCCGCCGGCGAGGCGCATGCGCCCGGCGACTGCGGCTTCGAGGGGGATCAGGACGAGGGCGCAGAGGACGAGTTCGCTGATGCCGGCCGCCTGCAGAGAGACGGTCGTCAAGGCGATGGAAACGATCGCGCCCCAGAGCCAGAGCACGACGTCGGCGCCGCCGGCGATCGACAGCCAGGCCGCCGAGGCCAGAGCGACGGCGGCGAGGATCAGCGGGAAAGCGCTGACCGGGGCCGACGAGCCGACGACGAGGAGCAAGGGGAAGCACAGGGCCGCGCCGAGGGCACAGACCAGCAGGATGCGCAGCAGAAAAGCCTGAAAGCGGCGTTCGCCGCCTCCCGTGACCGAGGGAGCGACGAATTCTTCGAGCCGCAGGTTCAGGAAGCGGGCGGCGCCCTGGGGAACACGCAAACCGGTGTCCTTGGGACGCTTCGACGCTTGCCTCATGCTTGATCACTCACCCTGGCAGATCATCTGTCACGCCGGGCGGGGAGGTTCTTCTCGAACGCCTCCGAACCGACTGTCAGGATCATGCCGGGGCCGCATTAAGGAAGCCATAAACCAATCGCCCGGCAGCTGGTGCGAGGCCTGCCATCCCCAGAAAACTACCGCTTTCATATGATCGGCGGCTGCGAACATGGTTAACGAAGAGCAACCATA
Source organism: Fulvimarina sp. (assembly GCA_002700095.1). Lineage (GTDB taxonomy): Bacteria > Pseudomonadota > Alphaproteobacteria > Rhizobiales > Rhizobiaceae > Jiella. The sequence goes on from PACL01000007.1 coordinate 69,026, forward strand.
CGGCCGATCGGCGGATCCCGAAGCCGGTCCCCACCGCAATGCGGCGAATCGATCCAATTTCGCTAAAATTTTCATCGCAGTTTCAACGTGATGTTCCAGGCCGTCTGCCAGTATGACCATCAATGAAGCCGCGCCCCCAATGAGGTGGATCGCGGCGCGAGCGAACGGGACGGGGATAGAGCGATGATTCGCTTCGTCATCAAGATGGCCTTCTTTCTGGGCCTCATCGCCATGCTGGTGCCGGGTGGCACGAGCCGCGACGGCGAGCCGGAGATCAACCTCTTCGCGGTACTCTACGGGGCGCAGGCGGCGATGTCGGATCTGTCAAATTTCTGCGAGCGGGCGCCGTCGGCCTGCGCCGCCGGTGGCGATGTCGCGCGCTTTGCCGGCGAGCGGGTCAGCGACGGCCTCGCCCTCGCCTACGATTTCGTCGACGACGCCGTGTCGAAACGGCGCCGGGACGAGCCGGAGGCGGCGCGGGCCATGGCCTCGAAGGACGCCTCCCCGCAATCCCTGCCGCAGGCTCCGGTGCCGGCTGCGAAGGCCCGGGACGAGGCGGCGGCGGCACGCGCCGACGCGATCACCACCGCGGCGATCCCGCTCGGTCGGCCGGTCGTTGCCGGTCCCGCGCCTCAGGCCGTCGCGATCCCCGCCGACCGTGCCCAGGATACGCTGGTCGTCCGGCCCCGTTCGCCCGTAACGCCCGCTGCCGCCACGCTGCCGACCGCCGGGGCTCGGCCGCTGCCGGCGGCTCCGGTGACCTCGCGCCGCATGGTCGCGACCGTGCCGGTCCCGGCGCCCGCTCCCCGCGGCTGACAGGCGCGATCGCATCACCTATATGTCCGCCGAGCCGTCGGCGGCGCCCTGTGCGCGGCCATGGATGCGGCGACGGGAACGGGACGGACGAAGCGCCGGAACCGCTGCCGCCAGAGTGAACGATGTCCCGGAGACCGGCCATGCAGACGATCGACGAGATCATCGCGGATTTCGAGCTACTCGACGATTGGGAAGACCGCTACCGCTACCTGATCGAGCTCGGCCGGGCGCTGCCCGATCTCGGCCCCGACGAGATGACCGAGGCGACCAAGGTGCGCGGCTGCGTCAGCCAGGTGTGGCTGATCAGCGAAAGCGACGACGCCCGGCCGCCCCACCTGTCCTTCCGCGGCGATTCCGACGCACACATCGTCAAGGGCCTCGTCGCCATCGCCCTCGCTTTGTTTTCCGGCCGCACTCCGGCCGAGATCGAAGCGACCGACGCCGAAGCGCTGTTCGGGCGGCTCGGGCTCCAGGACCATCTGACGCCGCAACGCTCCAACGGCCTCCGGTCCATGGTGGCACGGATCAAGCACGACGCCCGCGAGGCCGCCGCCGCCTGACGCCGGCCGCTTCGCAAGCGCCCCGCCGCGCCGGCCTCATGATGTCGTGAGCGACAGGGCTGTGCTCAGTCCCTGCCGCCATCCTCCCCGGCCTCGTCCTTCGGCGCCCGCCAGCGCCGAATGCGGCCCTCCCGGTTCGCGTCGTCCCGGTCGAAGCCGTAGTGCCGCGCCAGGATCGCCAGCCCCGTCTTCAGGAGGAGCTTGGCCGAGCGCGCGGGCCATTGGCGCTCCCGCTCCACCGTCTCGAGGCCCTTCAGGAAGCAGCAGACGTCGAGGACGAGGCCGGACAACTCCGGCCCGATGGCCGTGCATGCCTCCGAGACCCGCCGCTTCGCGTCGATCGCCGTATCGGAGAGATCGAGGGAGCCGCCATGGCGGGGCGCCCGCGGCATCGCGTCCCAGCGCTGGCCGATCGACGGCGTCATCTGGGCGCGGGTGAAGTCGGCGCGGATGCGCTCGCCGGCCATCGCCTCCCCCGCCGAGAGAAACGGTTCGCCGCCGCGCCCGCGCCGCGTCGCCAGCCGCGTCAGCGGCGTCTCCTCCTCGTTGAAGCCCGGCCGCCCGCTCATCGACGGTCCTCCGACGCGACATCGGCGCCAAGGCCCGTGTCGATGACGGCGCAGGCGGCTACTGCCAGGCCCTCCAGCCGCTCCAGCATCCGGTCGAAGGCTTCGTCGTCGCGCCAGTCCTCGATCCGGCGGACCGCATGGGCAATGCTGGTGCGTTCGCGGCCGAAGGCGAGCGCCATCCCGGTCAGCGAGATCTGGAAGGTCGTGTGCGCGAGATACATGGCGACGTGCCGGGCGTCGCAGGACCGGCTGGCGGCCCGGCTGGGCCGGCGGATCTCGGACACGGGAACGTCGAAGCCGAGACCGGCGATCTCCTGGGCGAGGCGGCAGGCGGCCGCGGCCATCCGGTCGCGCCGGTCGCCGCAGCGCTCGCAGCCGTCCGAGCGACGAGCGCCGGAGGTTGCCCCCTCCCTGCGCTCCCGCGGCTCGTCGCCACGCTCCCCGGTTGAAAACATCCCGTCTCGCGACATTGCAAACGACATCGGCTGCGTCTCCTGGCTGCGGTTGCAACCGTTTATAAGCCAGGCATCGGGTAATGTGAATATCTTCCTATTTCTGCCTTCCCTCCTCAAATGCGCCAAACCACGCCATAAAACATGCCCCGAAAGCGATTCAGCGCCAAGAGGCTGTGCGATCTAAAAAGGAAGATATCCCCACCCCTGACGTCGCATCCGATGCTGACGGACCCTTCCTGTCCGGAGCAACGCCATGCAAGCCACCGACGACCTCGCCCCTCTCATCGAAATCCTCGCCGCCCGGATTCGCCGTCAGGTGGAGGCGAAGCGCGCGAGCGACCGGGTCGCGGTGCGGGGCCTCGAACTCCATGCGGCGCTTCGCCGCTATGGCGCGCATGGTCCGTCCGTCGCGGAGGCCGTGCGCCTCGACGATGCGGCCAGGCTGGACCCGGCCGAACGGGACGCGGTCGTGCAGCGCGTCGAGCGGGAGATCGGGCGCCAGGCGCGCTTTTCGCGCAGCCGCGACCCGCGCTACGACATCAACCGCCACATCGTGGTGACGCGGCTGAGGCGCTGGCTCGACGGCAAGGCCGCCTGGCTGCAGGAGCCGCCGGCGGCGACGGCGAAGAAGCCGGCTTGGCGTGGCAGGACGCGGCGGCGCAACGAGGCGTCCGCCGATGCCGGCCACGGCGGAGCGCTGCCGCAACGTCGGACGAAGCGCCGTCATGCGACCATAGTATGAGGCGGCCGGTTATACCTCTGCGATCGCAAGTCAAGCCGTTGACATCGGGGGGCCTGCTGTCTCTCATTCGCGGCGAGTGGAAGGGCCCGGGAGGAAATCGGGGCCTTTCGTCTTCGTTCGGGAGGAGTAACACCATGCGCATCGACAAGACCCTTTTGGCCGCGACGATCATCGCCGGCCTCGCCGCGCCCGCAGGCGCGCTGGCCCAGGAAGTATCCGACGACGTCGTCAAGATCGGCATCCTCAACGACCAGTCCGGCGTCTATGCCGACTTCGGCGGCAAGTGGTCGGTCGCGGCGGCGGAGATGGCGGCGGCCGATTTCGGCGGTACCGTTCTCGACAAGCCGATCGAGATCATCAACGCCGACCACCAGAACAAGCCGGACATCGCCTCCAACATCGCCCGCGAGTGGTACGACACCCAGCAGGTCGACGCGATCATGGAGCTGACCACCTCGTCGGTGGCGCTGGCCGTGCAGGGCCTGTCGAAGGAAAAGGGCAAGATCGACATCGTCACCGGCGCGGCGACGACGGAGCTCACCGGCAAGCAGTGCAGCCCCTACGGCTTCCACTGGGCCTACGACACCCATGCGCTGGCCGTTGGAACCGGCGGCGCGCTGGTCAAGGCCGGCGGCGATACCTGGTTCTTTCTGACCGCCGACTACGCCTTCGGCTATTCGCTGGAGGAGCAGACCGGCAACTTCGTCAAGGAGAGCGGCGGCCAGGTGCTGGGCTCGGTGCGCCATCCGCTGGCGACCAACGACTTCTCCTCCTTCCTGCTGCAGGCCCAGGCCTCCGGCGCCAAGGTCATCGGCCTCGCCAATGCCGGCCTCGACACCGCCAACGCCATCAAGCAGGCGTCTGAATTCGGCATCGTCCAGGGCGGCCAGAAGCTCGCCGCCCTGCTCTTCACCCTCGCCGAGGTCAACGGTCTCGGCGCCGAGGCGGCCCAGGGGCTGAACCTCACCGAGGGCTGGTACTGGGACCAGAACGACGACACCCGGGAATTCGGTCAGCGGTTCATGGAAAAGACCGGCCGCATGCCGAACATGATCCAGACGGGCACCTATTCGGCCGTCATGAGCTACCTGAAGGCCGTCAAGGCCGCCGGCACCGACGAGACCAAGGCGGTCGCCGCCAAGCTGCACGAACTGCCGGTCGAGGACGCCTTCACCAAGAACGGCAAGGTCCAGGCCAACGGCCGCATGGTCTACGACATGTATCTCTTCCAGGTGAAGACGCCGGACGAGATGAAGGGCGACTGGGATTACTACACCGAGGTCGCCACCGTTCCCGGCGGCGAGGCCTTCCTCTCCGTCGAGGATTCCGGTTGCGACGTCTCCGCCTTCGCCAAGTAGCGCGCGGCCATCGCGGCGGCGGGCAGCATCTGGCTCGCCCGCCGCTTTCGCACGGTGGGCTTTCGCAGCGAATGTCACTGCGGTGAACAATTTCCCTTGCAGTCCAACGCGGCCGCCCGTCCAATGCAGCGGTGCCCCTTCTGGGAGGAAGGCGGGCAACTGAAACTCTGGGAGGAGAGCAGCATGCATGTCGTGACAAGGGGAACGGGGAGCCGCAGGCCGGCTGGGTCCAGCCGCAGGCCGATCGGGCTCGCGGCCGGGTTGGTCGCAGGCGCGCTCGGTCTGGCCGCTCCGGCCGCCGCACAGGAAATCTCCGACGATGTCGTCAAGATCGGCATCATGAACGACCGCTCCGGCGTTTATGCCGACACCGCCGGCGAAGGCTCGGTGGTCGCGGCCGGCCTCGCGGTGGAGGATTTCGGCGGCACGGTCCTCGGCAAGCCGGTCGAGATCATTTCGGCCGACCACCAGAACAAGGCCGACATCGGCTCCAACATCGCCCGCGAGTGGTACGACACCCAGCAGGTCGACGCGATCATGGATCTGACCACCTCCTCGGTGGCGCTGGCCGTCCAGGGCCTGTCGCGCGAGAAGAAGAAGATCACCATGACCACCGGCGGCGGCTCCACCGTGATCGCCGGCGCCCAGTGCAGCCCCTACGGCTTTCACTGGGCCTACAACACCCGCGCCTTGTCCCAGGGCACCGCCGGCTCGCTGGTCGAGGGCGGCGACGACAGCTGGTTCTTCCTGACCGCCGACTACACCTTCGGCGATTCTCTGCAGGGCGAGGCGACCAAGGTCATCGAGGAAAAGGGCGGCACGGTGCTCGGCGCGGCGCGCCATCCGCTGGCGACCAACGATTTCTCCTCCTTCATGCTGCAGGCGCAGGGATCCGGCGCCAAGGTCATCGGGCTTGCGAATGCCGGGCTCGACACCGCCAACGCCGTCAAGGCGGCGACCGAGTTCGGCCTCGTCGCCTCCGGCCAGAAGGTCGCGGCGCTGCTCTTCACCCTCGCCGAGGTCAAGGGCCTCGGCATCGAGGCGGCGCAGGGCCTGAACCTCACCGAGGGCTGGTACTGGGACCAGAGCAACGAGAACCGCGAATTCGCGAAACGCTACATGGCCAAGTTCGGCAAGATGCCGAACATGATCCATGTCGGCACCTATTCGGCGGTGCTGCAGTATCTGAAGGCGATCGACGCCGCTGGCACCGACGCCACGGAAGCCGTCGCCAAGAAGCTGCACGAGATGCCGGTCGAGGATCTCTTCGCCAAGAACGGCAAGGTGCTGCCCAACGGCCGCATGGTCTACGACATGTATCTGTTCCGGGTGAAGACGCCGGACCAGTCGAAGGGCGAGTGGGACCTCTATGAGGAGGTCGCCACCGTTCCCGGCGACGTTGCCTACGGCACCGTCGAGGAGTCCGGCTGCGACGTCTCGACCTTCCCGCAGGACTGAACGGCCGGGGCCGGCGTTCGCTTCGAGCGCCGGCCCCGCCTCAAGGATCGGCCGCCGTCCCGGCCATGCATCGACCCGGCAACCGGCCACGCATCGACCACGACAGGAGAACACCACCGCAATGAGCGCACCCCCGTCCGACGCGATCCTGTCGGCCCGCGGCCTCACCAAGGAGTTTTTCGGCTTCAAGGCGGTGAACGACGTCGACCTCGATGTCCGCGAAGGCACCATCCACGCGATGATCGGGCCGAACGGCGCCGGCAAGACCACCGTCTTCAACCTCCTGACCAAGTTCCTGACGCCGACCGCCGGAACCATCGTCTTCCGCGGCGAGGACATCACCAGGCTGAAGCCGGCCGACGTGGCGCGCAAGGGGCTGGTGCGCTCGTTCCAGATCTCGGCGGTCTTCCCGCATCTGACCGTCCTCGACAACGTGCGCGTCGCGCTCCAGCGCAAGGCCCATCTCGGCACCCAGTTCTGGCGCTCCAACACCCTGCTCGACCGGTTGAACGACGAGGCGCACCAGCTGATCGACGCCGTCGGCCTCGCACCCTTCGCCAATCACGACGCGGCGGAGCTGCCCTATGGCCGCAAGCGGGCGCTCGAGATCGCCACCACCCTGGCACTCGACCCCCCGGTGCTGCTCTTCGACGAGCCGATGGCCGGCATGGGCGTCGAGGACATCGGTCGCATCTCCGACCTGATCCGTCGCATTGCCAAGGGCCGGACGGTGCTGATGGTCGAGCACAATCTCAACGTCGTCGCCGATCTCTGCGACCAGGTGACGGTGCTGGCCCGCGGCGAGGTTCTCGCCGAGGGCGACTACGCGGCCGTCAGTTCCGACAAGCGCGTGCGCGAAGCCTATATGGGGAGCGAGGATGAGTAGGACGCCCCCCGAGCGGACGAACGGCAAGAAGCCGCTTCTCGAAGTCCGCGATCTCGACGGCTGGTATGGCGAGAGCCACGTCCTGCATCGCGTCTCCCTCGACCTGATGGAGGGCGAGACGATCACCCTCGTCGGGCGCAACGGCGCCGGCAAGACGACGACCCTGCGCGCCATCATGAACCTTTTGCCCCGCCGCGAGGGCGAGATCCGCATCGACAGCCACGACATGATGAAGGTGCCGGTGCATCGCACCGCCCATCACGGCATCAGCTATGTCCCAGAAGAGCGCGGCATCTTCGCCTCGCTGTCGGTGACGGAGAACCTGATGCTGCCGCCGAAGGTTGCCGACGGCGGCATGAGCGTGGAAGAGATCTTCGAGCTCTTTCCCAACCTTGCCGAACGGCGCAACTCGCCGGGTACGAAACTCTCCGGCGGCGAGCAGCAGATGCTGGCGATCGCCCGGATCCTCAGAACCGGCGTGCGCATCATCCTCCTCGACGAGCCGACCGAGGGCCTTGCCCCCGTGATCATCCAGAGAATCGGCGACGTCCTGATCGAACTGAAGAAAAAGGGTATGACGCTGCTCCTCGTCGAACAGAACTTCCGTTTTGCGAGGAAGGTCGCCGACCGCTTCTATCTGATGGAGGACGGACACATCCTCGAAAGCTTCCCGACCTCGCAGCTCGATGCGAAGATGGACCGGCTCAACGAAGTGGTGGGAGTGTAGGCGACGATGACCATGATCTTCGGCATTGCCCTCCCGGCGCTGCTCGGCCAGCTCCTGATCGGCTTCATCAACGGCTCCTTCTACGCGCTTCTGTCGCTCGGCCTGGCGGTGATCTTCGGCCTCCTCCGGGTGATCAACTTCGCCCATGGCGCGCAATACATGCTCGGCGCCTTCACCGCCTATCTGCTGCTGGTCCACACCGGCATCGGCTTCTGGCCGGCGCTCGTCGTCGCGCCGCTGATCGTCGCGGCGATCTCGGCTCTCATCGAACGCACGATGCTGTCGCGGCTCTACGACCTCGACCATCTCTACGGCCTCCTCTTCACCTTCGGCCTGGCGCTGATCATCGAGGGCACCTTCCGCTGGTATTACGGCGCGGCGGGCCAGCCCTATGCCACGCCGCAGCTCCTGTCCGGCGGCACCAATCTCGGCTTCATGTTCCTGCCGAACTATCGCGGCTTCGTCGTCGTCGCCTCGATCGTCATCTGCCTCGCCGTCTGGCTGCTGATCGAAAAGACCCGGCTCGGGGCGTATCTTCGGGCCGCCACCGAGAATCCGCAGCTCGTGCAGGCCTTCGGCGTCAACGTGCCGCTGCTCCTGACCCTCACCTACGCCCTCGGCGCGGGCCTCGCAGGCCTTGCCGGCGTTCTCGCCGCGCCGATCTACCAGGTCTCGCCGCTGATGGGATCGAACCTCATCATCATCGTCTTCGCGGTGGTGGTGATTGGCGGCATGGGCTCGATCGGCGGGGCGATCATCACCGGCTACGTGCTCGGCATCCTCGAGGGCCTCACCAAGGTGTTCTATCCGGAAGCCTCGAACATCGTCGTTTTCGTCATCATGGCGATCGTGCTGATGCTTCGTCCGGCCGGCCTGTTCGGCAAGGAGATCTGACGATGTCGAGCCTCACTCAAAGCGGCACGGCGACCTCCGGAGCGAAGGAAGACGGCAAGGCCCCCGCGCGGCAGAAGAACCTCTCGCGCATCGGCCTCGCCGTGGCGGTGATCGCGGTGCTCGGCCTGATCGCGGCGCCGTTCTTCGTCTATCCCGTCTTCATCATGACGGTGCTCTGCTTCGCGCTCTTCGCCACCGCCTTCAACCTGCTCCTCGGCTATGTCGGGCTCTTGTCCTTCGGCCATGCGGCGTTCTTCGGCGGCGCGGCCTATTTCACCGCCCATGCCGTGAAGGTCTGGGGCCTCGAGCCCCTGTCGGCGATCATCTTCGGCGCGGCAGGCGCCGGGCTGATGGGCCTCGTCGTCGGCGTTGTCGCGATCCGGCGCCAGGGCATCTATTTCGCCATGGTGACGCTGGCGCTGTCGCAGATGATCTTCTTCATCTTCCTGCAGGTGCCCTTTACCCACGGCGAGGACGGGATCCAGGGCGTGCCCCGGGGCGACCTCCTCTGGCTGATCGATCTCAACCGGCCCCTCAACATCTATTATTTCGTGCTGGTGCTGTTTCTCGCCGGCTTCTATGCCGTCTGGCGGATCGTCCACTCGCCCTTCGGCCATGTTCTGCAAGCCATTCGGGAGAACGAGAACCGGGCGATCTCGCTCGGCTACCGGGTCGATCGCTACAAGCTTGCCGCCTTCGTCATGTCGGCGACGATCGCCGGGATGGCAGGGTCCATGAAGGCGATCGTCCTGCAGATCGCGACGCTCACCGACGTCGCCTGGCAGATGTCCGGCGAGGTGGTGCTGATGACGCTGCTCGGCGGCATGGGGACGATCTTCGGCCCATCGATCGGCGCGGCGCTCGTCATCACGATGCAGAACTACTTCGCCACGTCCAACGTGCCGGTCACTGTCATCATCGGCGTCATCTTCGTGCTCTGCGTGCTGCTCTTCCGCCGCGGCATCGTCGGCGAGGCGATCCGGCTGATGAAGCGCTGACACAGCCGCCGGCAAAAGCGGCCGCGGGCCGGCCTCAACCGATCGCGGCGCTTACCCAGGCACTGTGGGAATAGACGATGAGGCCGCCGATGCCGAGCGCGATCCCGTAGGGCACGCCGGTCTCCTTCTCGATCAGGCGGTCGACGAACTCGACCCCGGTGACGGGCAGCATCTGGCTGCGCACGAGAAGGATGCCGACCGTCAGCGCGCCACCGATGAGGGCCGAGTAGAGCAGATATTCGACGGTCAGCATGCTCGGCCCGAACCACAACGCGGTCGCGGCGATGAGCTTGGCATCCCCTCCCCCCATCCCGCCGAAGGCGAACAGGCCGAAGGTCACGCAGAGGCAGGCAAAGCCGACGAGGAGGTGCATGCCGAAGAGCGGCCAGGGCATGCCGACGAGGAACGCCGCCGGCAGGAAGGCCGCCGCGAGCACGATCATCGCCCGGTTCTCGATCTTCATTTCCAGAAGATCCGTCATCGCGCTGTAGATCATCGCGAACGGAAAGACCGTGAGCAGAAGCGTGGTGGTCAGCATGGCGTCTCCTTCGCGACTGGAGCATGATCCCGAAAAGCTTGGTTCGGTTTCGGAAAAGATCATGCGGCAACAAGAGGATGGAGCGCGATGTCGATCGAAGCGGATCTCATCGCGTTTCGGGCCGCTTCGCCGGCAGGCTGGCGACGTCGCACCCCGGATGATGGCGGCCAAAGGTGAGACTTCCGTTTACGCCCGCCGGCAGGACCGGCCGAAGCGGTGGACGGCAGTCCGACCGCTGGCTGAGGCCCCGGTGACGCCGGCATGGGTCCTTGGGAGGCGGCGGCGGAAAGGCATCGCCAACGATCCGCCGTCGGGCAGCTTTCACCCTGCTACCCGCTCCTCAAAGCAGTTGTGGGCAGCCGGATGATCTCCGGCCGCCCACAGATGTTCGGGTCATCAGATCGCCCCGCGGGGCGATCGCGACGGGTCTTAGTTGACCTGCATCTTGTCGCCGATGGTGCTGAGAGCGGTTTCCATCTTGGGCGTGAGCAGGGCGAACATGGCGATCAGCGCGACGGCCATGATGCCGGCGATGAGGCCGTATTCGATGGCGGTGGCGCCGGATTCGTTCTTGGCGAAACGAGCGATGAGCTTGGACATGAGAACTCCTTGAAAAACCGGTGTAGCGCTCCCGTCGACTGTCCCGTCGTTCGGGTGATTTGGACGATAGGCACACGCCGTTGCGATGGACTTAAGGTATTTGGTTGATTTTTACTTATTGCCCCGTTCGCTCTCACCCGGGCCGGGAAAACCGGCTCCAGCCGGCGATCCGCAGGCATCCGGCAGCTTGACGCGCAACTCCGGCGCATTGCCGCGAAACCGTTCGAGAAGAACAGCTTTTGACGATTTCCCCTACGAAAGGCAGCGCTGCGTTAACGCTTCATTCAGCCTGATCGGCGAGAGTTCCGGTCGAACCAGACCGCCAATCCCGACGAAGTGGGCTCCCATCATGGCTTTCCGTGCGATCCTTGCCAGCTTTGTCTCGGCGCTTCTCGTGACGGCTCTCGCGCAAGGGCCGGCGCAGGCGGCGGGCGAGACCATCATCTCGGTCGAGATGGACCAGGCCAAGGTGATCGAGCTCGACAAGTCGGCGGCCACCGTCATCGTCGGCAACCCGGTCATCGTCGACGTGCAGGTGCTCTCCTCCAACCGCCTCGTCCTGACCGGCAAGAGCAGCGGCATCACCAACATGGTCATCCTCGACCAGGACGGCCATGCCTTCGTCGACGAGCAGGTCTCCGTGCAGACCTTCGAGGACCACACCGTGCGGGTCTACCGGCAGGCGGCCCGCTCGACCTATGCCTGCACGCCGAAATGCGTGCCCACCATCACCGTCGGCGACGACGATGCCAGCTTCGGCAGGGCGGTTCAGCACCAGACCCAGCGCCAGAGCTTCGTCGACCAGGCCGCGCAGAACTGACAGGGGGCGAGCCTTCCGGAGCGGGAGCCGGCGCTTTCCGCCCGGCATCCTCCGCAGAAGCGCTTCTAGAGCATGATCCCGAGAGGTGGTTGCCGGCTCTCGGAAAAAGATCATGCGGGATCAAAAAGCTAGAGCGGCATGGCGATTCGAAGAAAAGCCATCCC
>PACL01000008.1 GCA_002700095.1 Fulvimarina sp.
ACCCTCACCCAGACCTACACCATCACCCTCGGCGACGGCCTCGACACCGCCACCGAGACGGTGACGATCACCATCACCGGCACCAATGACGGGCCGGTCCTCGTCGGCGAGAACGTGACGCAATCCCTCACCGAGGATGCGGCTGTCGACGCCGGCAATCTCGTCGCCACCGACACCATTGCCTTCACCGACGTCGACCTCACCGATGACCACATGGTCACGGTCGGGACCGGCTCGAACGAGGTCGCGGCGCCCGAAATCAGCTATTCGGCGGGCGTGGACTCGGAATCCGCCTCGGCGCAGGCCCTGAGTGCGGCGCTCCAGACCGCGCTCTCGGCGACGATTGCCGGCCATGACGGAACTGACGAAACCGGTGCGATCGCCACCAGCTTCGCGGTGGGCAACGCTCTGACGCAGTTCCTCGCCGACGGCGAGACGGTCACGGCGCTCTACACCCTCGACCTCACCGACGAGACCGGCGCCAGCGCCGGCACCCGCACCGTCTCCGTCACCATCACCGGCACCAACGACACGCCGGTGATCTCGACCGGTCCGGTGACGGCCGGCGTTGCGGAGGACACTGCGACCGTCGCCGACGATCCGACGACGATGGGCGAGGAGGACGGAGCCTATCTGACGGAGACCGGCACGCTTGCCTTCTCCGACGTCGACCTGACCGACACCCACACCGCCTCGGCCAGCTTCACCTCTTCGACCACCACGTCGAGCGCGGTAACGCCGGGCACCCAGTTCGGCACTCTGATCGCCGTGGTGTCCACCGAGACGGCGAACGGCACCGGCGGTGCGATCACCTGGACCTACGCGGTCGACAATGCCGCCGTGCAGGGGCTGGCGGAAGGTGAGACCGTCACCGAGACCTACACGGTCATCGTCGATGACGGGAATGGCGGCACCGCCACCCAGACCGTCGCGGTGACCATCACCGGCACCAATGACGCTCCGGTCATCGCAACCGCTCCCGTCACCGCCGATGTGACCGAAGACGGCGCGACGGTCGCCGACGATCCGACGACGGGGACGATTGAAGAGGGCGCCTACCTCGCCCAGACCGGCACGCTCGCCTTCTCCGACGTCGACCTGACCGACACCCACACCGCCTCGGCCGCCTTCGACGCCTCGACCAGCACCTCGGCTGCCGTCGCCGACGGCACCCAGTTCGGCACGCTCGTCGCCACGGTATCGACCGCGACGACGAACGGCACGGGCGGCGAGGTCACCTGGACCTATGCCGTCGACAATGCGGCCGTGCAGCTCCTGGCAGAGGGCGAGACCGTCACCGAGACCTACACGGTCACCGTCGAGGACGGGGATGGCGGCACCGCAACCCAGACCGTCTCGGTCACCATCACCGGCAGCAACGACGCTCCGACCGTCACCGTTGTCGACGATGCCGAGACGCTGGCCGAGACCGACGGCCCGCTGACGGCCACCGGCTCCTTTACCGTCGCCGATGTCGACGTGACGGATGTGGTCACCGCAGAGGTCGCCGGGGTCACCGCCACCGGAACCGGTGTCGCAATCGAGACCGACGGCAGCGTCAACGGGATCGGCGCGTCCGATCTCCTTGCCATGCTGTCGCTTTCGGCCGGCCCGGTGGTGGACGGCTCCAGCACCTCCGGCACGCTGACCTGGACCTTCGACAGCAGCGCCGCCACCAGTGTGTCCGCGGCTGAGGTGGCTTTCGACTTCCTCGATCCCGGCGACGCGCTGACCCTCTCCTATGACGTTGCAGTCGGCGACGGCACCACGAGCGTCGTCGAGACGGTGACGATCACCATCACCGGCACCAACGACCGGCCGGTCATCGCCGCCGATGGCGAGACCATCGATGCCGACGGCAACGTCGTGGCCGAAGGCGAGGGCATCGCCACCGGCGATCTCGCGGCCTCCGTCACCGAGACGAACCTTTCGGAGGACGACGATACCGGCACCGGCGCGATGCTGTCCGACGGCGGCACCGTCGTCTTCGCCGATGCGGATGCCGACCAGACCCCGACGATCAGCGTCGACACCGACGCCGCCGACATCGGCGTCACCTACCGCCAGCCGGACGGATCCGACGGCTTCACCGACGTGACGCCGGCCTCCGGCTCAGATCTCGAGGCGGCGATCGCCGCTTTGGTCGCCAATGCGACGATTTCGCTCAATGGCGGCGGCGCCAGCCTGACGGCGGAGGACAATTCCGGCACCGTCGGATGGGCCTTCTCCGTCGATGCTGATCTGGCGAACTTCCTGGCCGAAGGCGAGGAACTCGTCCTATCCTACACGGTGACCGTCGACGACGGCGGCAACGTCGTGACGGCGGCGAATGGCGACGAAGTTTCCACCAGCACCCGCACCCTGACCGTCACCCTCACCGGCACCAACGACGCCCCCCTCGTCGATGTCGACGCGAGCCAGCTTACCGGCTCCCTTGCCGAGATCGCGGAAGACTCCGCCGATCCCCTCGAAGGCTCGGCGCTTTCCACCGGCGGCGCGATCGCCTTCACCGACGCCGACCTCTCCGACACGCCGACGGTCGCCGTCGAAAACGGTGTCGTCACCGTCGCCTACACGCCGGCGGGCGGCAGCGAAGCGACCCTGACCCTCGACACCAGCGCCGACAATAGCGGCGCGACGGCCTTCCAGCAGGCACTGCTGGCGCTGGCAGTGGCCATCGATCTCGGCGATACCTCCGAGACCAATGCCTCGGCAATGCCCGGCACCAATGACGGCACGGTCGCCTGGTCCTACAGCGTCTCCGATGCTGCGCTGGACTTCCTCGGTGCCGGCGAGAGCGTGACCCTGACCTATCCGGTGACGGTCACCGACGAGGCCGGCGGCGAAGACACCACCCGGTCGATCACCGTCACCATCACCGGCACCGACGACGCCCCGGTGATCACCGGCACCGACGTGACGGCGTCACTCGCCGAGGATACGGCCGTCACCTCCGGCAATCTCACCGCCAGCGACACGATCGCCTTCACGGATGTGGACCTCACCGACGACCACACGGTCACGGTCGGCGACGGCTCCAACGGCGTCGCGGCGCCGGTGATCAGCTATTCGGCGGGCGTGGACTCGGAATCCGCCTTGGCCGAGGCGCTGGAGACAGCTCTCCAGACGGCTCTCGAGGCCGCGATCGCCGGCCACGACGGCAGCTCGACCGATGGCGCCATCGCAACGAGCTTTGCCCTTGCCAACGATCTCGTCCAGTTCCTCGACCAGGGCGAGAGCGTCACCGCCACCTATACGGTGGAACTCGTCGACGGAGCCGGCGTCAGTGCCGGCACCCGCACCGTCACCATCACCATCGACGGTTCCAACGAGATCGTCGTCGGTTCCGGCAATGACGACTTCATCGCCCTCGGCATGGATGGCCGCACCCAGACCACCTACAATCTCGGCGAGGAGATCGACGGGCAGGCCGGCGACGACGTAGTCTATGGCGGCGGCGGCGACGACGACATCTCCGGCGGCGCCGACGACGACGTCATCTATGGCGGCTCGGGCAATGACGACATCGACTTCGAAGGCACCGGTGACGCAGCGGCCGACACCGGGGCGAACACCCCGTCCAGCGCCGGACGCGACCTGATCTTCGCCGGCTCCGGCGACGACCGGATCTTCGCCGGACAGGGCGACGACGAGATCGACGGCGGCTCGGGCTCCGACACGGTGGTCTTCTCGGGCAACCGGGCGGACTACGCGATCTCCCGCGACGGGACGGACATCATCGTCTCCGGCATCGACGGCACCGACGTGATCTCCAATGTCGAGACCCTGTCCTTCGCCGACGACGAGGCCGTCTCGACCGACAACCTCTTCGCGCCGGGCTTCACGCAGGGGCCCCTCGCGGCGAGCGTCGCCGAGAACCAGAGCCTTGCCGTTGGCCAGTATCTCGCGGTGGATGGCGACGGTACGGCCGTGACCTACGCGCTCTCGGGTGACGACGCGGCGCTGTTTGCGATTTCCGCCGACGGCTTCCTGACCTTCGTCGGGGCCGATCTGGAGGGTGAGGACTCCTCCAGCGGCGACGACGTCTACAACGTGACCGTCGAGGCGAGCTCGGGTGGCGAGACCGTCACGAGGGATGTCGCGGTGACGGTGACCAACGTCAACGAAGCGCCGACGGCTGTGGACGGGACGGCGTCGGGGACGGAAGACGGCGGGGTCGTGACGATCGACGTCGCGGATCTGGTCGGCGACGTCGAGACGGCGGACGGCGATCTGGTGGTGACGGCCTCGGTCGATCCGCAAGAGGGCTCGGTGACGGTGTCGGGAACGGTGATCAGCTTCACCCCGGCGGCGAACTTCAACGGCACGGCGGACATCGCCTATACGGTGCGCGATGCCGGCGGCCTTACCGCCTCTGCGGTGATCGGCGTGGCGATCGCGGCCGAGAACGACGGGCCGGTGGCGTCGGCCGACGCAGGCTTTGCCACCGCCGAGGACACCGCTCTCGTCATCACCCCCGCCGAGCTGCTCGGCAATGACGGCGATGTCGACGGCGACAGCCTGACCATCGCCTCGGTGCAGGACGCGGTCGGCGGCACGGTGGCGCTGATCGGCGGCAACGTCGTCTTCACCCCGGCGGCCGATGCCACGGGGGCAGCCTCCTTCACCTATACGGTCGAGGACGCGGACGGCGCTTCGTCGACCGCCTCGGTCTTCCTGACGATCAGCCCCGTCAACGACGCGCCGGCGACCGGAACACCGGTGACGGCGAGCGTGGACGAGGATACGAGCGTGACCATCGACGTCCTCGCCGGGGCGAGCGATCCCGAGGGAGACGATCTCTCGGTCATCGCGGCGACCAGCGACGACGGCCAGGTGGCGATCGTCGACAACCAGCTTGTCTTCACGCCGAATGCCGACTTCAACGGCACTGCCGAGATCGCCTACACCCTCTCCGATGGCGACAGGACCGTCTCGGCGGTGGCGACGGTGACGGTCAACGGGGTTGCGGACCAGGCTGTCATCAGCGGCGACAACTCCGGCTTCGTCGGCGAGGACGGCATCCTCGCGCCGGGGACGGCGACGGGCTCGCTGAGGGTCGACGATCCGGATGCCGGCGAGGACGTCTTCCTCGTCCAGGCCAATCAGGCGGCGAGCTACGGCACCTGGTCGGTCGGTGCCGACGGCGACTGGAGCTATACGGTCGACGATGCCAATGCCGCGGTGACGGCGATGAACGACGGGGACGTCCTGACGGACAGCTTCACCGTCACGTCCGCCGACGGCACGACGAAGACGGTGAGCATCGCGATCTACGGATCGAACGAGATCATCGTCGGGACCGACGGCAACGACACGCTCAACGGGACGGCCGGGAGGGACGAGGTGACGGGTCTGCTCGGCGACGACGTCATCAATACCTTTGCCGGCGCCGACGTGATCTTCGCCGGCGGTGGAGCCGACATCGTCGATGCCGGCGGCGGCGACGATGTCGTCAATGGCGAGGACGGCGCGGATACCCTGACCGGCGGTACGGGCGAGGACGAGGTCTATGGCGGCGCCGGCAACGATACGATCGTCGGCAGCCTCGACGGAACCCGCGACTTCTACGACGGCGGCAGCGGGACCGACACCGTCGACTATACCGGGACAACGACGGCCATTCGCGTCAACATGGGTTTTGCCTATGCGCTCAGCGACGAGATCGGTCTCGATCGGATGGCCAATGTCGAACGCGTGGTCGGCGGTGCCGATGCCGACAGCCTGACCAGCGGTGTCACCACTGGCGTGATTTTCGACGGCGGGGCGGGCAACGACGGTATTTCCGGCGGCACGGGCAGTGATACGCTCATCGGCGGTAGCGGCAACGACGTGATCTTCGGCGGCGCCGGCTTCGACCGGATCGAAGGCGGGACTGGCGGCGACAACCTCAATGGTGGCTTCAACGCCGACACGTTCGTCTTCGCCGACGGCTTCGGCAACGACACGATCACCGACTTCGACGAGTTCAACAATCTCGAGAAGATCGATCTTGCGGCGGTGACCAACATCACCGATCTGGCGGACCTGTTCGCCAATCACCTGACCCAGGTCGGCGCCAATGCCGTGATCACCGATGGGGGCAACACCATCACGATCCTGAACGCGAACATCGGCGATCTCGACGCGAACGACTTCATCTTCTGAGGTCGCATCCGGTCCGGAAGAAGGGGCGGGCCGGTTGGTTGCGGCTCGCCCTTTCACGTTCTGGAGGGCGTCCGCCGCTCCATTCCAGCGGACGCGCCGTCTGGCGGGTTCATCCAAGCGGTCGCCGTCCTCATCCGATCCGCGGCGGCATCACGTCGAGGATCGGCACGCTGCCTGCGGCCGTCCAGCGAAGACGCCGTTTCGTCAGCTGTGCCGTAGCGTAAGATTGAGGTCGACAAGCATCCTTTCCTGCTGTTCTATCGGCTGGATCAGACGCTGATCGGAGCGCCAGGTCGTTCTGCTGATCGAGGCCCCCTGCATGATTTCAAGGGATCTGAACCGCCGATACCGCTGTCTCGTAGCGGCAGGGCTATTCCTGATCGCCGGAGCCGCCCTGGTCTGCGCGCCGGCCCTGGCCGCGCCGCAATACGACCGCTGGGAGCTCGAGGTGCTGATCAACCTCCAGGGCTTGCAGATCAACCGCCAATGCGTTCCCAATGGCGGAGCCCAGCACATCCACATTCTCGGCGTCAGCACCGACGACACGCTGCTCGATCCGACGACGAAGACGGCAATCCTTTCCGATCTCTCCGAGCTGATCTCGACCCGCACCAATGCGCGCACCACCAAGGCCGACAATTTCCAGTCGATCGCCTCGAGCTACAGCGGCTTTGCCGAGGCGAATTCCCGCGAGCTCGACCAGCTGATCGACAGCGCCTCCAGCGCCGACGTCACGGTTCTCGTGCGGCCCTATCGCGACCGGGGCGCCAGCGTCGATGCCGAGATCCGGCTGTGGGCGCGCGGGGCAGGGGGCGCCGATCCGGGCCTCAACTGCGTCCAGTCCTTTTCCGTGGAAATCCCCACCCAGAAGGCCGACCCGGCCTGTGCGAGCGCCTTCGCCATGGCTAAGCGGGCCGGCGACCCGGTGCGGCTGGAGGCCTTCCGCGACTTCTTTCCGCAATGTCCCGAGGTGGCGGAGGCGAACCGCATCGTTACCGAGCTGAAGGCCAGCGAGGCCGAGAAGGCGGAGCGGGAGCGCTGCGAGAAGAACTTCGCCCGGGCGCGCGCCGAGGGCACGGTCGCCGCCTATTCGCTTTATCTCGATGAGAACATCGACTGCCCGGGCCGGGACGTGGTGATGGCGCTGCGCGACCAGGCCGCCCAAGGAGCGGCCTGCGAGACCGCCTATCGCGACGCCCGGCGGCTCGACAGCGTCGGCGCCTACGAGGCGTTCCTGTCGGGCAACCGGGCGTGCCCGCAGGCCGACACGGCCTCCGCCTTCCTGACGATGAAGCGCCAGGAGGAGGAGCGCGCCAGGCAGGACCAGGCGAGGGCGGCCACCAATCGGGATCAGGCGCCATCGCAGGACGACGGGCGGATGGCGGCGGCGCCGCGCTACGAGCCGGCACCGGGCTTTAGTGAGGCGCCGCGCTACGATCCGCCGGCCTACATTCCGCCTGCCCCCGCGGGCGCGAGCTATCGCGGCTATCCGATCCCGGCGGATCTCGCCGCCAGCCAGTGCGGCCAGCTCTGGTACATGCGCAACCTGATCTTCGATCAGGCCGGCTACTGCTTCAGGACTGCCAAGGCGAGGCGCTACTTCTCCAATGCCGGCTGCACCGGGGCGAGCCCGCGCGGCGCGGATGCCGCCGAAGTGAGCCGGATCCAGTCGCTGGAGCGGCAGAATGGCTGCTGAACCGGTATACGCCAAGCTGCTCCCGGCAGGCTGGCGGTCGCCGGGGTCGCTATGGTCAGGTTCAAGTTCGCCGGAACCGCGACCCTCGGGCGTGATGGCATCCTCGTGCAGCCAACCGGCGGGCAGCCGGCTGGCGATGGCGGCGCTCGGCTGTGCTGCGCTGCTGATCGCTGGATCTGTCCTTGTCCTTCCTGTCCGCGCCGCCTCGACGGTACCGCTGTTCGACCGCCTGGAGGCGCTTCGTGCCGCCTTTCCCGCCGCCGTTCGGGCCATAGAGGCGGACGGGGTGGTGATGGCGGACGGCAGCCGCATCGCCATCGACGACGGCGCGGCGAAGGATCACCAGCAAAAGCTCGCCAAGGCCGATCTCGAGGACATGCTGTCGCAGATCTATCCGATCGGCGCCTGCGACACCGGCGCCCCGCCGCGGCGAAACTTCGATCCGGGACGCATCCGCAACGACGCCTTCTTCCGCTCGCTCTACGGCTCCAGCCGATCGGCGGCGCAGAAGACGCTGGTCTCCGTCGACTGGTTCGGCAGCCGGTTGTCCTTCACGGCGACAGGCGGGGCCGACAAAGCGCTCGCCGCTGTCGCGGGGGACCTCGCGGCGCAGCCGGCCCTGCGGGACTATCTGACGCCATCCGCCGGCACCTTTAACTGGCGTGTCATCGCCGGCACGAAGCGGATGTCGGCGCACAGCTTTGGCGCTGCGATCGACGTCAACACCCGCTATGCCGACTACTGGCTGTGGAGCGGTGGCAAGCCAGGCAACGTGCCGCACTATCGCAACAAGCTGCCGGAGGCGGTCGTCGCGGCCTTCGAGCGACACGGCTTCGTCTGGGGCGGCAAATGGTATCATTACGACACCATGCATTTCGAATACCGGCCGGAACTGATCGCCATCGGCCGCCTCGCCGAAAGCCGCGGCTGCCCGCAGGAGTAGACCCGGAGAGGAGGCTGCGGCTGGACACAGGCCGGTCGTCGAAGCAGGCACTGATCGTGCGGCGACGGATCTGCTGGCGGCAGATCTGCTGGCGGCGGATTGTCGGGATCGTCGTCACCCCGCGCCATTTGGACCGGGCGGCTCTGCGGGAATGACCTCATCCGATGTCCCGAATGGCCCGTCGGGATCTCGAACTCCGCATGCGCTCATCCCGTCGGCCCCGGTCTTCAAAAGGGGTCAGGGGGTGCTGCTCAAGCGCCTCTCGGCTCTATGCCATCGGCACGAGAATCAATCTCACGGGCGCTGATCACACACATCCGTCTGTCGCGGATGGACTTGATGCTGGTCGCTGGCCTTCAGGAGGCCCGGTTCATGATGCTGACGGGGCGATAGCCGCCCGGCCCCGTGCGCACGGCGCGAATGCCCAGGAGCTTGGTCAGGTTGAGCTTGATCTTGCGATCGGTCGTATTGCGATTGTTCTGCATCAGATTGCCTCGATCCCCTCGAATGCGATCCATGCCCCAGTGCCTCGACTATCGGCGCAGGCGCTGCGTTCCCATCTGGACGATGGAACTGGTCGCAACCTTGCGGATCATTGTTTTCGGCCCGAACCTGAAGGGTTCAGCCCGCATCCGCAGCGCTCTTGCGATGACCGATTGTCCGCTCGGGTCATCCGTCGAAGCCGGTGCAATGTCGCCCAGGACGCCGGTTCCGTCAAGACGTTTTGAAGGAAAATCTTATCCGGCCGTAAGCAAATCCGCCTCGTCGCGGCAATGGCGGCAACAATCGGTCATGGTTGGAACGCCTTCAGATTGTATCAACGATCCTTGGTTGCCGATGGTGCTGAAATTTTGCCCGGCTAACGAGAAAAATGCTTCGAAAACGGGCATTCCGCTACGTTATATGGTTAACGACCGCGTTCGGCCGGTGTTCTCCAGTTCCCAGCTCGCCGACCATCCCGACCGACGTCGCTCGAGGACGAGGAAGTTGCGCTCGCCGGCATAGGTCGTGCGGTAGTCCGGCAGCGGCAGGATGCGGATCTTGCGACCCTTCAGCGGGCTCTCGCCGAAACGCGCAAGGAGCCCGAGCACTCTCGGATAGGCGGATGAAGGGGCGGGGGGGGAGATGCCCGAGGCGACGAGCTGGTGGAGGATGCCGCCGCCCTTCAGCTTCATTTCGCCTCTGGTGGCGAGATGGATCTCGCCGGAGACGACCGTCAGACGGCCCTTGCCGCTTTCTTCCCAGCCCGCGAGCAGCGCCAGGAAGCGTCGCCACTCCTCGCGGTGCGTCCGGCTTTGCCACTGGTCGCGCAGGTCGTCCTCGTATTCGTTCGAGCCGGGCAGGATGTCGGCGGCAAACTCGGCCCAGCTGAGGCGCGGTCCCAGCGCCGGGATGCTGGAGAGGACGAGGATCCGGTCTCCCGCGGGAGTATCGGCGAACGCCCTGTCGAGGCCCCTCCAGCCGGCCTCGCCCATCACCTGGTGCAGCCGGCGCTCGCTGCGCAGGTCCGGCGCGATGACCGACAGGCCCGGATAACGGACGACGGTGCCGAGCGAGGTACCGGACCGGTCGAGAACGATCGACGGCAGCTCGCCCGGCCCTGCGGCGAGCTGGAAGATCAGGAACATCTCGCGGGCGGCCGCGAAGATCGCCTGGCCGACGGGGCTGTCGAGCATTGCCGCCGGATGGCTGCCCCAGCCGTCGATGATGTCGTGGTCGTCCCACATCATGATTGAGGGGACGCTGGCGGCGAGGCTGGCGAAGGCGGGCCGGGTGTAGGTGATGAGATAGCGGTCGAAATAGAAGCGCCGGAGCGCCTCGGTGATGTCGGGCGTCAGCGCGACCGCGCCCCGCTCGGTCTTCGGCAGGCCTGCCCAGCGCTCAACTTCCGGATGGCAATGGAGAACATCGTCGGCATAGAGTTGGTCGCCGCCCTGGAGCAACAGGGCGAAGGGCTTCTCGCGATTCTCGTCCGCGAGGCGCTGCCAGACGATGTCCCGCTCGCCGATGTCGCGATCGAGGTCGTTCTCCTCCTGGCCGTTGCAGGAGACATAGCCAATGCGCATGTCGGGCATGGCGGGGGAGACGACATGATAGCTGCGATCGTCGACCTGGTAGGAGCTGGTCGTCGCACTGGGCAGCGAGAGGTCGCAGGCATGGACGGTGCGGCCGAAGAGGGTGACGAGTTCGAACGTGTCGACCGGCCCGACATCGATGGATACGGCGGGTGTCGGCTCGCCGGCGGGGCGCACGATCACCGCCCTGATGCGGTCGGACGTCTCGCTGCCGCCCTGCGCGAACAGGATGGGGCCGGTGCGGCCGAGGGATGGCTGGATCCCGGTCGGCGCCGTCGGCGCTTCGCCATGCATGACTGCCATCGATACGCTCTTCGTCCCGCCGTTCGGGCCTGAGTTCCCTGACGGGCTTTTCAAGCTGCGGCGGGATATAGGGAGCCGGTCGGGGTTTGTACCGGCCTGCGGCGAATTCGCCTCAACCCGCGACGATCACCAGCGGGCGAGCCAGGAGTCGTTCGCGGCTGCGGGCGTCTCGGTCGGGGCCCCGGAGGCGGACGCGGCGGCCCCGTCGCCAACTCCGGGCAGGTCGCTCGGCACGGGATCTCCCGACGCTTGTGCCACCGCCGCGGTTCCGCCGACGCGGCCGCTCCGCTCGTCCGTCTCGGTTGCGGCGGCCTTGCGCGACTTGAACATGTCGAGGAACGGGCTCTTCGACTGGGTCGCGCCGGCCGGGCCTGCCTCGCCGGGCCGTTCGCTGGGTGCCGGGGCGGCGGACACGCTCGCAGATCCGGGCTCGGCATAGCCGATGGCGGTGGTGGCGGGCTTCTGGGGCTTTGTCGAGGCCGTGCGCATCAGGTCGATGGCGCCGGAGGCGTTCTGGGCCTGCCTGACCTCCGCCTGGCTGACGATCCTTGCTTCCGGATTGCTGCGCCGGGAGATCTTCTCGTAGAAGGCGTTGCCGCCGGCGATCAGCCGGTAGCTCATGTTGCGATAGGGAAAGTTCATGCCGGCGGTGTGGAAGAACTTCGCCTTGGCGACCGTCTTGTGCCGCTCGCCCCGCAGCACGCGGGCGGCGACCTGCATGGCGAGATCCTCGCCGACGCCCATCTCGCGAGTCATCACGCCGGGTGCGAACTGTTTGGGCTGGCCGACGACGGCGCAGACGTCGTTCGGATAGTCCGCGGAGGCGACCCGGTTCATGACCACCGTGCCCACCGCCAGCATGCCGTCCTCGCTGGAGCGGTTGGATTCGAAATACATCGCCCGCGCCAGGCATTCCTGCGACGGGCCGAGATCCTTCGTCGCCAGCGCCTCGAAGGCGTCGTCGGCGCCGGGGGCCCCGACGCAGCCGGCGAGCGGCAGGGCGAGGGCGGCAAGAAGGCCGAGGCGGCAGCTGGTAACGCGGTGTGTCGTGCTCATGACAAACCCGTGATGGCAGAATGAGGCAAGAAGTCGGCGCGCGCGTATCGGACTGTAACGTCGCGGGCCGACTGTTGCCGCCAGGCCGCAGGCGAAAGCCCCGGGCATCGCCCTCCAACCCATGCGTTCTGGAGCACATTGCCAAGTCCGGGCGGCTCCGGGCGGCGCGAGACCTGCCCAAAAATCGGTCGCCGCTGTGCAAGCCCTGCGCAAGATCCGGCATTGCGCCGGAAGATGACGGCGCGAGGGGGCGGCAAGAGACGGAGTTCAAAGCAGGCCGCCGACTGGCACGGTTCTTGATTGGAGGTTTCTCGTGCGGTGCGTCTAGGGTTCCGGCATTCCTTCCTCGGAATGCGGCTGGTCCGAGAGACGCACTCCCTGTGAGTTGCAGGGAGACACGGCGGGCCAAAATCCCGGGAGAACGCCGCACGGACCCGCGATCAGCGGGCCGTCTCCCGGTCCTCTTGTCGCGATGAAACCATCAAGGCCGCTCCGGCCGTCGCGACGAAAAGGACGATGCCCATGAGACTGCTCGCCGCCGCCCTCGCACTCGCCGCCACCTGCCTCGCCGGATCGCCGCAGGCGATCGCCGAGGAGAAGAAGGACTTCTCCGTCTGCTGGTCGATCTATGCCGGCTGGATGCCCTGGGGATACATGGAGGATTCCGGCCTTTTGAAGAAATGGGCCGACAAATACGGCATCGCCATCAAGGCCGTGCAGATCAACGACTACGTGGAATCGATCAACCAGTATACGGCCGGCCAATACGACGGCTGCACCATGACCAACATGGACGCCCTGTCGATTCCCGCCGGCGGCGGCGTCGACACGACGGCGCTGATCATCGGCGACTATTCCAACGGCAATGACGGGGTGGTGCTGAAGGGCAAGACGGCGCTTCAGGACATCAAGGGCCAGCGCATCAATCTGGTCGAGCTGTCCGTGTCGCATTATCTCCTCGCCCGGGCGCTGGAGACGATGGACCTCGCCGAAAAGGACGTCACCGTCGTCAACACCTCCGATGCCGACATGGTGGCCGCCTACCAGACGCCGGACGTCACCGCCGTCGTCACCTGGAACCCTCTGCTCTCGACGATCACCGCGATGCCGGATTCGAACAAGGTTTTCGACTCGTCCCAGATCCCTGGCGAGATCCTCGACCTGATGGTGGTCAACACCGAGACGCTCCGGGACAACCCGGACTTCGGCAAGGCGCTGACCGGCGCGTGGTACGAGATGATGGCGCTGATGCAGTCCGATACGCCGGAAGGGAAGGCGGCGCTGGAAGCCATGGCCGAGGCCTCGGGCACCGACCTCGAAGGCTTCAAGGCACAGCTCGCGACGACGGCGATGTTTTATGATCCGGCAAAGGCGGTCGAATTCGCCAAGTCCGGGACGCTGCCGGAGACCATGACCTTCGTCGCGAACTTCCTGTTCGATCACGGGATCCTCGGTCAGGGCGCGCCGAACGCCGATTTCGTCGGCATCGCCTATCCCAGCGGTAAGACCACCGGGGATGCCGGCAACATCCAGCTGCGCTACGACCCGGCATACATGGAGATGGCCGCCGAGAAGAAGCTCTGACGGCGGCGGGCGAAGTCCCGTGCGGCTGATCAACCGCCACCCGCCGCGGGCAGTGGGAGCAGCGCTCGGCGCGCTGCCCTTCGCGGCGGCGCTCGGCGCCTATGCCATCGCAAGCGCCATCCGCCGAGCGGAGAACCCGCAGGACAAGCTGCTGCCCTCGCTCTCGGCTATGGGCGAGGCGATGTTCGGCCTCGCCTTCGTCCCCGACCGGAGGACGGGAGACCTGATCCTGTGGTCCGACACGCTGGCGAGCCTGGAACGGCTCGCCCTCGGCATCGCCATCGCAGCGGCGCTCGCTGTCGTCTTCGGCGCGCTGACCGGCATCCTGCCGGTCGGCCGGGCGCTGTTCTCGCCCTTCGTGGCGGCGTTTTCGCTGATCCCGCCGATCACGATCCTGCCGATCCTGTTCATCATCCTCGGCCTCGGGGAGGCCGCCAAGGTCGGGCTGGTGGCGATCGGCACCGCGCCCCTGATGATCCGCGCCCTCGCCCAAGGCGTCCTCGACATTCCGCGCGAGGAGATCGTCAAGGCGCAAACGCTGGGCGCGACGACCTGGCAGATCGCTGTCCGCGTCGTCTTCCCGCAGCTCTGGCCGAAGCTGGTCACGGCGATCCGGCTGGGTCTCGTGCCGGCCTGGATCTTCCTGATTTCGGCCGAGGCCATCGCCTCCACCGACGGCCTCGGCTACCGGATCTTTCTCGTGCGCCGTTATCTCGCGATGGACGTGATCCTGCCCTACGTCGTCTGGATCACGCTGCTCGCCTATCTCGTCGACCGGGCCTTGGCGCTTCTGTCCCGCCGCCTGTTTCCCTGGGCGCATCTGTCGGGAGAGGCGCTATGAGCTTCCTGAAGGCGCACCGGATTTCCGTCACCTATGGCGACGCGCCGATCCTCGAGCGGGTCGACCTTTCCGTCGAGGAGGGGGCGCTGGTGACCATCGTCGGCGCGTCGGGCTGCGGCAAGTCGACCTTCCTGCGCATCCTGCTCGGGCAGGAGCGGCCGACGGCGGGCGAGATCCGCGTCGACGGCAAGGTGCTCGCCAAAGAGCCCGACGAAGGGCGCGGGATCGTCTTCCAGCGCTATTCGGTGTTCCCTCATCTCAGCGTCCTCGGCAACCTCATGCTGCCGGCGGAGATCGAGGGCTCGAAGGTGCTCGCCCGGTTGTTCGGCGCCAGGCGCCGCGCGGCGCGGGAGACGGCCGAGGCGATGATGGCGAAGATCGGCCTTGCCCATGCGGCGGACCGCTATCCCGCCCAGCTCTCCGGCGGCATGCAGCAGCGCCTCGCCATCGGCCAGGCGCTGCTCAAGCGCCCGCGCATCCTGCTTCTCGATGAGCCCTTCGGGGCGCTCGACCCCGGCACCCGCCGGGACATGCAGGAGATGCTGATCGATCTGTGGCGCGAGACCGGCATGACCGTCTTCATGGTCACCCACGACATCCAGGAGGCGTTTCATCTGGGAACCCGGCTCCTGGTCTTCGACAAGATCCGCCACGACCCGCAGTTTCCCGCCGCCTACGGCGCGACCATCACCTACGACATCCCGCTGCGGGGCGCCCAGCCGAGGGACGCCCCGGACATCGCCGGACTTGCCGCGCTCAGCGCGCCCGGTTTCGCCAGACCGGCCGCCTCCGGGGCCGGCACCCCAGACACCGAACAGACGAGGAGACCGATCCCATGAGACAGGACATCCGCTTTTCGCCGCCCTCCCGCGCCGCGCGCCGAGCCGGCGCCCGCCTTGCCGCGGCGCCTTCGCGGGCCCATCACCCGAATTTCGACGCCCGCGAAACCCGCGGTTGGAAGGCGCTGGAGGCGGAGGACAAGCTGCCCGGCGATGGCTGGGCCCGCGAGGTGAAATGGGCACTCGACATGGGCCTGCCCGGTGCCGATTCGATCACCGACAAGTCGATCCCGACTTTTGCCCGGGGTGAGTTGCCGCATTTCGCCGGCATCAACACCTTCCTCAAGGCGCCCTATGTCGAGAATGTCCGCGACGTCGGCAAATACGACGCCGCCGTCCTCGGCATTCCCTTCGACAGTGGCACCACCTACCGGCCGGGCACCCGCTTCGGGCCACAGGGGATCCGGCGGATCTCGGCGCTCTACACCACCTATAATTACGAGCTCGGCGTCGACCTGCGCGAACAGATGACGCTCTGCGACGCCGGCGACGTCTTCACCATTCCGGGGAACCTCGAGAAAAGCTTCGACCAGATCTCGAAGGGCGTCTCCCACGTCTTTTCCTCCGGCGCCCTGCCGGTGATGCTCGGCGGCGACCACTCGATCGGCTTTCCCTGCGTACGCGGTATCGCCGAATGCACCTCCAAGCGCATCGGTATCATCCATTTCGACCGGCACATCGACATCCAGGAAAAGGATCTCGACGAGCGCATGCACACCACGCCGTGGTTCTGGGCGACCAACCTGCCGAACGTGCCGGCGGTGAACCTCGTCCAGCTCGGCATCGGCGGCTGGCAGGTGCCGCGGCCGGGTGCCAAGGAGGCCTTCCGCCGCCAGACCAACGTCCTCACCATCGAGGACATCGAGCATTACGGGCTGGAGAAGACCGCCGAGATCGCCCTCGAACTCGCCTGGAAGGACGCCGACGCGGTCTACATCTCCTTCGACGTGGACAGTCTCGACTGCGGCTTCGTGCCGGGCACCGGCTGGCCGGAGCCGGGCGGCTTCCTGCCGCGCGAGGCGCTGAAGATCCTCGGCCTCGTCTGCGCGCCGGGCATCTGCGGCCTCGAAGTGGTGGAAGTCTCGCCGCCCTATGATACCTCGGACATCACCGCTTTGATGGGCGTGCGCGTCTGCGTGGAGGCGCTGGGGTCGATGTGCGCCCATGGCACCCTCGGCAAGCACAAGGCGATCATCGACAAGCCGGTGAGTTTTTGAGGGGCGGAGGCTCGGCGTCGGTGTGGGACCGGGAGTCTGCCCGGATGTTTCTTTGCGTCGAGGCTGGCGGCGGTGTCCCAGCCGCCACCTCGAAGTCCCGGCCATGCTACCGGCAACGAACCGAACAGGAGACCCCGCCATGCATCGCGGCGAGACCGATCACTTCCACCCCTATGACGTGTCGTCGGGCGGCGGCCACGGCCACAACCACAAGGGCACGACCCAGTGGCAGACGCCTCATCTTGGAGATCACCACCATGCGGACGAGCCCGACCATCATCACGAGCCGGATCTCGACCTCGTCGAGAAGGCCTTCGTCGAGGGCTTCCAGGCGGCCAGCGACCCGACCAGCTTCCTGCGCCTCGCCGGCATTCCCTTCGAGGCGAAGCTTGCCGACGGCACCGAACTGAAACTGCTGCGCGTCGCCCAGGAGCGGCGGGTCGACATCGGCGCGCTCGCCCCGCATCTCGGCGGTCAGACTTTCCGCTACGACCCGCTGCCGGCGCAGATGGTGTCGAAGCGCGATCATCTCGTCTTCGTCTATTTCGACGGGACGAAGACGCGCCAATACGGGTTCGAGGATGCGAGGGCGCTGGCAGCAAGGTGAGGGCAGGAACAAAGAGCCGTCGCAAAGCGCGTTGCGCCGCGCCCAAGCTTATTCCATATTAAATCATGGTCGCGGCCTGGAACTCGGAAAAGAACGATACTCTCAAGGCCAGATATGGGTTTGGCTTCGAGAGAGTGCTTGCCGCGCTTCAGGAAGGACGACTTCTTCTGAACCGGCGGCATCCGAATGAGGAACGTTATCCTCATCAAAGACAGATCATCGTCGAGATCGATCACTATGCATGGGTCGTTCCCTATGTCGAAACCGAAGGCGGTCTCTTTCTGAAGACGATGTTTCCCAGCCGCCGGGCCACGCGCGAATTTCTCGGAGGGCGGTCATGACCGGGACAGAACCCCAACCCATTCTCAGCGAGGACGAGTTGGAGGATTACGAATTCAGCGAAAATGGCGAATGGGTGCCGGTGGGCGACATTGCGGAGCAGCGTGCCGCCTTTCAGGCCATGGCCGAGCACGCCTTGACGGAACGTGCTCGCGGACGTGTTCTGATCTCCATCGCCGAGCGCGATCTTGCCCGGCTGAAAGCCAAGGCGGCCGAGCAGGGAATGTCCTACGAAGCTCTGGTCGATTCCATCCTGCATGACTATGCGGAGAGGTAGACCGGGCCCCCTGTCCCGAGCGTCACCCGAAACCACCGGAGCGGTTTCGCGCTGGACGATCTGATGTCGGACAGGTTCTGGACGGACGGGCGGCAGCTTTCCCCACAGGCCACATCCCCCGCCCGTACGCATCGAGGCTGACAGGCCAAGGATGACCGCCGCCACCGAAGACGACGATGCCGGAACGTCGGGCACGGCGGACGGGCTTGGCGCCCCTCACCCCTTCCCGTAGTCCCCCTTCACGCTCTCCAGACCTTCGCGGAAGGTCGGATAGCGGAACGCATAGCCCGCCGCCTTGATCTTCGCGTTCGAGACCCGCTTGTTCTCGCCGTAGAAGCTGCGGGCCATGGGCGAGAGGTCGGCGACGGCGAAGTCGGTCTCGCCCGGCGGTTCGGCGCCGACGAGGTTTGCGGCATGGAGGACGACGTCCTGGGGCGGGGCGGGCTCGTCGTCGGTGACGTTGAAGACGCCGCCGAGGCGCTTATCGGCCAGCAGCTTCGTCGCCCCGGCGATATCCGCCACATGGATGCGGTTGAACACCTGGCCGGGCTTGACCAGCCGCTTGGCGGTGCCGTTCTTCAGATTGATGAAGTTGTTGCGGCCCGGGCCGTAGATGCCCGACAGGCGGATGATCGCCACCGGCACGCTGCGCGTCCGGCCGAGGTCGGCCCAGGCCTCTTCGGCGGCGATGCGGGCCTTGGAGCGTTCCGATTGCGGCTTCAGCTCGGCCGCCTCGTCGATCCACTCGCCGTCATGGTCGCCATAGACGCCGACGGTGGAGAGATAGCCGATCCATTCGAGGTTCGGGCTGCCATGGGCGATCTCGTCGAAATACCAGCGCAGCACAGGATCGCCGGAGCGGGCGTTGGCGCCGCCGACATGGGCGCCCTCGGGGGCCGGGTGGCCGGGCGGCGCCGAGACAAGGATGTGGGTCGCGCGGTAAAGCGCCCCGGCGATGCCGTCGCCCGGATGCTCGCCGTCGAAGACCACCGGCTTCAGCCCGTGGGCCGCGACGGAGGCCGCCTTGTCCTTGCTCCGCACGGTCACGGCCTCGACCGTCACCTTGTGCTTGTCGAGGCTGTCGACGAAGTGGGAGGCGGAATAGCCGTAGCCGAAGACGAAGAGATGCATGGCGTTATCCCAGCCTCCGTCCCGTCGGCACGAAGCTGTCCACCTCAAGCCGGCCGATCCTGAGGCGGCCGATCTCGGCCTCGCCGATGCGCGCGCTGCCGACGGAGAGGCGGCCGATGGCGAAGGCCCCGACGGCGATCGCCCCGATGGCCACGGCGCCGAGCGCCAGCGCGCCGATCGCTCCGGCGCCCATCGCCCCGGCCCCGAGGGCTCCGGCGCCGAGCGCGGCCGATCCCGCCGCATGATCGGGCTGCGGCAGGAAGCCGCCCTCGCGGAGCTGCAGGAGCGCCCGGCGCACCTTGGCCTCCGGCCCGGACGTGGAATCCCCACCCGCCAGCGCCGATCCGGGCGAACTCGTCGCGCCCGCCTGTACCGACGGTTCAGTCTTGGCTTTCATCCAGGGCATGCCATTCACTCCGCACCGTCTCGTCAGCCTCCTTATCAAGCGCGGCGGCGCGAAGTCGCAAGGCCTCGCCGCGATCGAGTCGGCCGATCGCCCACACCGCCATCGCCCGCACGAGCGGCGCGTCGTCCGACAGGAGGCCCTGCGCGGCGGGAAGAAACTCGGCACGGCCAGAGTTGCCGGCGGCGATCAGGCAGTTGGAGACGAACTTGTCGCGGCCGATCCGCTTGATCGGCGAGCCGGAGAACAGCCCCCGAAAACCCGGGTCGTCTAGGCCGAGGAGGTCGGCGAGCCGCGGCGCCTTCAGGTCCTCCCGCGCGATCAACTTGGCCTCGCTGGCGTCCTGAGCGAACTTGTTCCAGGGGCAGACGGCGAGGCAGTCGTCGCAGCCATAGATGCGGTTGCCCATCGCGGCGCGAAATTCCCGGGGGATGACGGTCCTGGTCTCGATGGTGAGGTAGGAGATGCAGCGCCGCGCATCGAGCTGGTAGGGCGCCGGAAAGGCGTCGGTCGGGCAGGCGGTCAGGCAGGCCCGGCAGGAGCCGCAGCGGTCGCGGCCCGCCTCGTCCGCGGGAAGATCGAGGGTGGTGAAGATCGAGCCGAGGAACAGCCAGGAGCCGAAGTCGCGCGACAACAGGTTGGTGTGCTTGCCCTGCCAGCCGAGGCCGGCGAGCTCGCCCAGCGGCTTTTCCATGATCGGCGCGGTATCGACGAAGACCTTGGCGTCGTGGTCGCCGAGGCCGGCCTCCCGGGCTCTCGCGACTAGCCGGCCGGCGAGTTCCTTGAGCCTGCCCTTGATGACGTCGTGATAGTCCCGGTGGCGGGCATAGACCGAGATCGCGCCCCGGTCGGGGTGCTGGAGGATCTCCAGCGGATCCTCGTCCGGCCCGTAGTTCATGGCAAGGACCACGATCGATCGGACTTCGGGCCAAAGGTCCCGCGGCGACCTGCGGCGATCGAGGGTCTGGGGCATCCAGCCCATGGTGCCGTGCCGGCCGGCCGCGACGAACTCCGCCAGCCGGTCGCCGGCAAGGACGTTGCCGGAAGCCTCCGCGATGCCCGCCGACGCGAAGCCGAGACGGCGGGCATCGGCCTGCAGAAAGGTCTTGAGCGAGGCGAGGGCAGCTGTGGTCATCGCCGCCGATATGGTGCGCGGGCCGCCGCCGGGGCAAGCCTTTCCTCCCGCATCGTCGCTCGCCGCCTTTGCCTTGCCGCCGCGCCGGGGCTATGCAACGGATCGGTCGGTGGGGGAGGAAACATTGGCTGACGACACACAAGGCGAGAGCTTCGACTACGTGATCGCGGGGGCGGGC
Organism: Fulvimarina sp.; assembly: GCA_002700095.1. Classification (GTDB taxonomy): domain Bacteria; phylum Pseudomonadota; class Alphaproteobacteria; order Rhizobiales; family Rhizobiaceae; genus Jiella. The sequence continues at coordinate 20,772 of PACL01000008.1, forward strand.
TCGGCCGGCTGCGTTCTGGCCAACCGGCTGTCCGCCGATCCGAGGAACCGGGTGCTGCTGCTCGAGGGCGGCGGCAAGGACGACTGGATCTGGTTCCACATCCCGGTCGGCTATCTCTTCGCCATCGGCAATCCGCGCGCCGACTGGATGTTCCGCACCGCCGAGGAGAAGGGGCTGAACGGCCGCTCGCTGGCCTATCCGCGCGGCAAGACGCTGGGCGGCTCCTCGGCGATCAATGCGATGATCTACATGCGCGGCCAGGCCGCCGACTACGATCACTGGCGCCAGCTCGGCCTTTCGGGCTGGGGCTGGGACGACGTCCTGCCCGTCTTCAAGCGGGTCGAGGACCACGTCGAAGGCGGCAACGCGTTTCACGGCACCGGCGGCGAGTGGCGGGTCGAGCATCCGCGGGTGAAGTGGGACATCCTCGACCGGATCAGGGACGCGGCGGAAGCGGCCGGCGTGCCGAAGATTCCCGACTTCAACACCGGCGACAACACCGGCTCGTCCTATTTCCAGGTGAACCAGAGGAACGGCCGGCGATGGAGCGCGGCGCGGGGCTTCCTGAAGCCGGCGCTGAAGCGCCCCAACCTGAAGGTCGAGACCGGGGTCTCCGTCGACCGCGTCGAGATGACCGACGGCCGGGTGACTGCGGTGGTCTATCGCCGGGACGGCACAACCCGCCGGGCCTTGGTGCGCGGCGAAGCGGTGATCTCGGCGGGTGCCGTCGGCTCGCCGCTGATCCTCGAACGCTCCGGCCTCGGCGCGGGGGAAAAGCTCTCCGCCCACGGCATCGACGTCGTCAAGCACCTGCCGGGTGTCGGCGAGAACCTGCAGGATCACCTGCAGATCCGGCCGATCTACAAGGTGAACGGCATCAAGACGCTGAACACCGAATATTGGAACCTCGTCACTCGGGCGATGATGGGCGTCAATTACGCTCTGTTCCGCAAGGGTCCGCTGACCATGGCGCCGAGCCAGGTCGGCGCCTTCGTGAAATCCTCGCCGGAATACGAGACCGCCAATCTGGAGTTCCATTTCCAGCCACTGTCGCTGGACGACTGGGGCCAGGGCCTGCATCGGTTTGGCGCCTTCACCGCCAGCGTCTGCAACCTGCGCCCGACCAGCCGCGGCTCGATCCATCTCACCGGGCCGCTGCCCGAGGACCAGCCGGACATCCGGCCGAACTATTTGTCGACGGAGTCCGACCGGCGCGTCGCGGTGGATTCCCTGAAATGGGCGCGAAAAATCGTCTTCGCCGAGCCGTTGAAGCGCTACGGGCCGGAGGAATACAAGCCCGGCGCCCACATCGCGTCGGAGGAGGAGATGCTGGTTGCCGCCGGCGACCTCGGCACGACGATCTTCCATCCCGTCGGCACGGTGAAGATGGGGACGAAGGACGACACGATGGCCGTCCTCGACGAGAGGCTGCGGGTGCGCGGCGTCGAGGGGCTGCGGGTCATCGACGCCTCGGTGATGCCGTCGATCACCTCCGGCAACACCAATTCGCCCACCATCATGATCGCCGACAAGGGCGCCGAGATGATGCTGCAGGACGCCCGGGCGGGCTGAGCCCCGCGCCAGCGGCCGAAACTTGCCGGCGAAGGGCTCAGCGAGGCTCGGTCTCGCGGTCGGCCAGTGACATCATGCCCGACAGGGCGAGGATGATGGCGAGGAGGCCGGCCATGCCGAGAAAGACGTCGGCCAATCCGATATGCTCGGCGAGGAAGCCGATGAGGGAGGGGGCCATCAGGCCTCCCGAATAGCCGATGGCCGTCGCGATCGAGATGCCGGTGCCGTCGGGCAGGCCCTTGACGTTGCCGGCGGCGGAAAAGGCGATGGGCACGATGTTGGCAAGCCCGATGCCGGCCAGGGCGAAGCCGGCGATGGCGACGAGGAAATGTCCCGCAAGGCCGGCAAGAAGCAGGCCGGATGCGGCGACGAAGGCGAACAGCCGGACGGTCTTCACCGCGCCGAGGCGGTTGCGGATATCGTCGCCGAGGAAGCGGAAGATCGCCATGGTGGCGGAGAAGGCCGCGAAGGCGAAGCCGGAGACCGCCGTGTCGGCGCCGAGCTCGGACTTCAGATAGACCGCGCTCCAGTCGATGGCGCCGCCCTCCGGCATCATGGCGACGAGGGCGAAGAGGCCGATCGCCACCGCCATGAGCAGGCCGGCAGGGCGCATCGCGGCCGGGCCTGCCGCGCCATGGGATGGCGTACTTTGGGACGACGTGGCGGGCGCATCGGCGGCCGCCGGGCTGGCGCCGCGATCGTCGCGGGCCATGCGCCGGACGAAGACGAAGCAGACGAGAATCACCGCACAGACGAAGGCCGCGTGGGCGGCCGGCCCGAAGCCGGCGATGATCGGTCCGCCGAGGCCCGCCCCGACGAAGCCGCCGACCGACCAGAAGCCGTGGCTCGAGGACATGATCGCCCGGCCCATGTGGCGCTCCAGCGTGATCGCATTGGCGTTCATCGCCGCGTCCATGCCGCCGAACATCGCGCCGAAGACGAAGATCGCCGCGAACGCCATCCAGAGTTCGGGCGCCAGGATCAGCGCCGGAAAGGCGAAGGCCGCCAAGAGGTGCGTGACCAGCAGCGGGGGGCGCGATCCGACGCGGCCGATCGCGCGGGCGATCAGCGGCATGGTCAGGACGCCGCCGAGCCCGAAGGCGAGAATGAGGAAGCCGATCGTCTGTTCGGTGATGGCGAGCCGCGCGGCGATGACCGGCACCTCCGGCGCCCAGCTGCCGATTCCGAAGCCGTTGACGAAGAAGGCGAGCGCCACGGCCCGGCGGGCGGGCGGGAAGCGCTCGAGGCGAAGCGGCAAGGCGAGGGTCATGGGAGAACTCGGGTCGGATGACGGTGTGGCGCGCCGGGAGTTGGCGCGAAGGGGATGACGACTGCGGCGGGCTGCCGAAGTGGGGAGGTGGCGGGGCCGGGTGCAAGGTCGAGAGCGGTGGCCGCGCATGGGTGCGCTTGCCGGCTGCCTGTGGCCCGGATCAGACGGAGGTCAGCATCGCACCCCATCGGCAAGCGTGATCGCCACGCCGGCGGCGGCGAGGGCATCGAGCGCGGGGCCTCCGGTCTCGGTGACGAGGTGCCAGAGCGCGCCGGCCTCGGCGACGGCGAAGGGCGCGGTGGTGCCGAGCTTGTCGGCGGCGGCGAGGACGAGGATCCGGGCGCTGGCGAGGGCGAGCTGCCGCTTGATCGCCGCATCCTCCGGATCGAAGGCGGTGACGCCGGTTCCGGCATCGAGGCCGCAGGCGCCGAGGACGAGAATGTCGGGCCGCAGCCGTTCCACCTCGACAAACGCCTGCGCGCCGAGGCACGCGCCCGTCTCGGCGTCGTAACGCCCGCCGATCAACGACACCCTGTGATGGGGATGGGGCGGGACGGCGAGGGCGACGGCCGGGCAATGGGTGACGATCGTGTAGCGGCGGTCCGCGAGGAGCCGTCCCGCCAGTGCCGCATTGGTCGAGCCGGTATCGATGAAGATCGTCGCGCCGTCGTCGAGCAGGGGCGCGGCCGCTTTCGCGAGCGCGTCCTTGCGCCGGGCATCGATGTTGCGGCGCCCGGCGAGCGGGGCGGCAGGCGGCGCGGGAATGCGGGCGAGCGCCCCGCCATAGACCCGCTCGCAGAGGCCGGCCGCCGCCATCTCCCGCAGGTCGCGGCGGATGGTGTCCTCCGAGACCGCGAAGGCGCCGGCGAGATCCGCGGCGAGGACCCTGCCGCTTTCGGCCAGCCGTTCGGCGATGGCGGCCTGTCGTTCGCGTGTCAGCATGAGGTTTCGATCCCGTGGTTTGACCGAACGGCATATGCACGATTCGGCATGAACATGCAATAACGTGTATCCGCGCTCGATGCCGTTGCGCGGCTAGCGACTGTTTCGGCCGGTGCGCGGAACGCTTGGCAAGGCGGCGTCTTCCTGTCGCAAGACGGGATCGCCCCGGTCTGGGACGGCGATCCTCGACAGGCGCGGCCGGCCCCCTCGGCTGCGCCGCCATGCAGAATGGAGGTTTTCCATGCCACGCGACCCGCGCAACTGCTATCCGCGGCCCGAGCAACTGGCTCAGCAGCAGCCCATGCCCGGCGACACCGACGCCATGACGCCGAAACCCGACCACGGCGAAGAGAGCTACCAGGGGCACGGCCGGCTGCAGGACTACGTCGCCATCGTCACCGGCGGCGACAGCGGCATCGGCCGGGCCGTCGCCATCGCCTATGCCCGCGAGGGTGCCGACGTGATCATCGCTTATTGGGACGAGCACGACGATGCGAAGGAGACGGCGGCATGGGTGGAGAAGGCCGGCCGCAAGGCGGTTCTCGTGCCCGGCGACGTCAAGGAGGAGGCCTATTGCAACGGCCTGATCGACCGCGCCTTCGACGAGTTCGGCCGCCTCGACATCCTCGTCAACAACGCCGCCCACCAGGCGACCTTCGAGAAGCCGGAGGACATTTCCGCCACCGAATGGGACGTCACCTTCCGCACCAACGTCCACGGCATGTTCTACCTGTCGAAGCGGGCGGTCGCGCGGATGCAGCCGGGCGCCTCGATCATCAACACCGCCTCGATCAATTCCACCGACCCTTCGCCCACGCTGCTCGCCTATGCGACGACGAAGGGTGCCATCCATAACTTCACCGCCGGTCTCTGCCGCTTCGTCGCCGATCGCGGCATCCGGGTGAACGCCGTCGCGCCCGGCCCGATCTGGACGCCGCTGATCCCCTCGACCATGCCGGAGGAGAAGGTGAAGAGCTTCGGCAGCAACACGCCCCTCGGCCGGGCCGGCCAGCCGGCCGAACTCGCCGGTTCCTACGTCTTCCTCGCCTCCGAGGACGCCACCTACATCACCGGTGCGGTGATCGAGGTGACCGGCGGACGCCCGATGCTGTAATCGGGGCTGTGATCAGCGGCAGGCAGTCGGTGGCGGCCCGGCTGCCTGGCTTCTTTACTGCGCCGGCGGCTCAGAGCGACCGGCGGTCGGCCTCGGGGGCTTCCGTCGGCATCGCCGTCCTCTCGGCCTCCTCGGCGGAGAGGCGGTAGAGCGCAGCGACCTTCTCCGAGAACGCTTCCGCATCGTCGACGAGCAGCCGCCGCGAGCCCGCGAGGCCGCGGGTCCGCAGCTCGCTCTGATAGCCATCCACCAGCGCGAGCAGCAGCGACAGGGTCTCCTCGTCGCCGAAGGCAGCGGGATCGGCACGGATTTCGGCGCGCAGGACGGCGAAGTCGTGATCGCGGCCGAGATCGTCGGCGATGGTCTTGGCGAGGTCGATGGCCGGAGCGAAGGCCTCCGGCCAGCAGGGCGCGATCAGGCGCAGATGCATCCAGTGATACTTCACGCGCTTGCGCAGCTCGTGGAGATCGTCGGCGTCGCGCGTCTTGGCCGCCCGCTTCAGCGCGGCGCGGGCGCGCCCGTAGGTCTGGCCCGCGCCGGCCGCGAGCAGGCGGGCCGCCTTCTTCGGCTGATGCCGGCCGCCGCCGATCTGGAACGCCTCGATCCTGCTGCGCGCCTGCTCCAGTGCGGCCGAGGCTTCCTCGACCGACCGCTTGATCTCGCCTTCCTCGCCCGCCGCCTCGTCGCGCTCGGCGACGAGCTTGTCGCGTACAGAGGCGAACGAGTTTGCCTTCAACTGATCGGCATTGCGCTCGCCGAGGCTGTCCAGCGCCTCGATCAGGGCCGCCTTGTCACGGGCGCCGGAGAGCCGGCGCGCGCCGTCCCGAAAGCTGGCATTCAGCGCCTTGTAGAGGTCCTCGTCGGCCGGGCGCAGCAGGCGAACCAGGCCGCGCAGCTTCTTGAACCGCTTGCGCGCCTCGTGGATCGTTTCGTGAAGGTCGCCGTCCTCGCGGCGCAGATCGGCCAGCGCCCGGTCGACCTGCGCCAGCGCGGCCTTGCGGAATTCGGCGTCGAGGGGACGCGACGGTCGGATCTCGTAGGCCAAGCGGTCTTACCTCTGTGGTCGGCCGCGAAGGGCCAGGGACTGGTTGAGATAGTCGGCATCGCCGGTCACCTCGGCGCCGAAAAAATCCGGCCGCTCGAAGGCCTCGTCTTCCGAGCCGAGTTCGATCTCGGCGACCACCAGCCCGTCGAGGCTGCCGTGATAGACGTCGATCTCGATCGTGTGGGGGCCGCTGGCGACGTGATGGCGGGTCTTGTCGATGACGGTGCCGACCGCGCTGGCGCGGAGATTCTCGGCGTCTTCCAGGGGAATGTCGTATTCGAACTCGCCGCGGCTGACACCGCGGCCGGTCTTGAGCGTCAGCCGCGCCGACGCGCCGTCGGTGATCCGCACCCGGCAGGAACGGTCGTCCGAGGCGAAGAGATAGAACTGCTCGAAGCGCCGCACCGAGCCGGCACGCGCGCGCCAGTCCTCGCTCTTCACCAGGAATTTCCGCTCGATCTCTCGTCCCATCCGCCGCGCCTTTCGTGACGTCCAGAAAATACCGTCGCCGTTGGCAGGTTCCAGCAGGCTGGCCGCGTGACGATCGCCTGGTGCGGTTGCAGTCCGCTCACAGCCAGCGCCGGCTGCCGCGCATGAAACGTCTGTAGTCGTCGCCGAAGGTGCGGCTCAGATAGTGCTCCTCCCGCAGAATGACGCCGTGATGGATCGCCAGGACGGCGGGGACCAGCAGGGCCAGCGTCACGGCGCTGTCGAAGAGGACGGCGATGCCGGCATAGACCAGAGCCATGCCGAGATACATCGGGTTGCGCGTCAGCCGGTAGACGCCGTCGCGGACGAGGGCCGTCGATGGTTTCCAGGGCTCGGGATTGGTGCCTGCCCGGCGGAAGCGCAGGAGGGCGAGTACGATGAGCGTCAGCCCGGCGACGAGCGCCGGCAGGCCGAAGGCGAGGCGCAGCCAGAGGGGAAAGCCCAGATCGAAGCCGGCACCGAGGGCGTCGATCGCAAGGCCGGCGATCAGCGGGAGGCCATAGATCAGGGGCGGCGGGGCTATCACGCCGGGATGATCGGTTCTCTGGTCGTCGCGCGCGTCCATCCCGGCAGAATAGCGCAGGCTGGCCTGCCGGAATACCGCTGATTTCGGCGGCCGCGTTCCCGGCGATCGGGTCAGGCCCCGGCGTCTGCCGGCAAGCGCGTCCTACGGCTTCCAGGCGAGGAAGTTGGCGAGCAGCCGCAGGCCGAGGGTCTGGCTCTTTTCCGGATGGAACTGGGTGCCGGCGAAATTCTCCCGCGCCACCATCGCCGTGACCGGGCCGCCGTAATCGGCAGTCGCGACCACGGTCTCGGGATCTTCTGCCGCGAGGTGATAGGAGTGGACGAAATAGGCGTGGAGTCCGCCGGCGCCGGTCTCGATGCCGGACAGGAGCGGGTGGTCGTTGCTCGCCTCGATGGTGTTCCAGCCGATCTGCGGCACCTTCAGGGCGGGGTCCGTCGGGGTGATCCGGACGACATCGCCGGGGATCCAGCCGAACCCCTCGGTGACGGTCTTTTCCCGCCCGCGCGTCGCCATCAGCTGCATGCCGACGCAGATGCCGAGAAACGGCCGGGCCTTCGCCTCCACGGTCTCCTTCAGGGCCTCGACCATGCCCGGAACCGCGTCGAGGCCGGCCCGGCAGTCGGCATAGGCGCCGACGCCCGGCAGAATCACCCGGTCCGCGCTTCGCACCACCGCCGGATCGTCGGTGAGGGCGACGGCGATGTCCAGGCCGCTCTCGCGGGCGGCCCGCTCGACCGCCTTGGTGGCCGAGCGCAGATTGCCCGAGCCGTAGTCGATGATGGCAACGGTGTGCATCGTCATAGCCGCCCGATCGGTTTGCGCCGGCCGCCCGACACTCTGACAGTTTCCGCGCCCGGTCCGTCCCAGCGCTCGGCCCAGCCTTCGACCCGCGTCGCGCGCTCGATCTCCGCCTTCAGACGGGAATCGGGATCGTCGGGCCTGGGATCTGCGGACGGCGGACCGCCGGGCGCTGGATCACTTTGGATGGGATCGGCGGCCGGGGGATCGATCGCTCCGGTCTCTGCGGGACGTTCGGCATCGGCGAGGGTGGTCTGGTCGGTCCCGGCGACGGGCGTCACGTCGACGGCCGCGGGGCTTTCGGCGGCCGCATCCGAGGGTAGGGGACGCGCCACCTTTGTCCCGGCAGCAGCCTGTTCCGGCGGGGTGTCAGCGGGCGCCGCGCCCGGCTGCGCCGAAGGAGGCGCTTCGCTCGCCCTTGCCGAAGCGGTCACGTCGCGCGCCTCTGCCGAAGCGGGCGCCGCCGCGTCGTCCTCCGGCGCGGCTGGCTGGGGCGAGCCGGGCACGACGGCTCGCGGGGCTGGCGGGGCCGCAATTTCTGGGGCGAGCGGGACGGAGTGATAGTAGATCAGCTCCGCCTCGTCGCCGTTCTGCGCCTCGAAGGCGGCGACGTCGTTCCAGCCCTTGCGCCGCAGCTTCGACGCCCTGAGGCTCGGCGCCTCCAGCCCGATCAGGATCCCGAGGAGCAGCGAGATCAGGGTGGCGCTCGTCTCGAAGCCTTGGACCGCGCCGAGGCCGTTGATCGCCACGAAGAGGGCGATGGTGCCGAGCCCCCACAGCCAGAGACCGTGGCGGAACATCCAGAGGAAGGTGAAGACGAAGGCGAAGACGGAAAACCGGTCGCGCAGGAACACCGCGGCGGTGCTGGGGCCGCTGGCCCCTGCCGGCTCGAAGACGAGGTAGCGGGTCATGGCCGGGGTCTCCGCCGCGACCTCATGCCAGCATTCCCTTGGTCGACGGCACCAGATCGGCCTGGCGCGGATCGATGGCGACGGCCTCGCCCAGCACCCGCGCCACCGCCTTGAAGCAGGTTTCGGCGACGTGGTGGGCGTTCGACCCGTAGAGGTTCTCGACATGCAGGGTGACGCCGGCATTCTGCGCCAGCGCCTGGAAGAACTCCTGCACCAGCTCGGTGTCGAAGGTGCCGATCTTCGCCCGGGAAAATTCCGCCTTGAAGACCAGGAACGGCCGGCCGGACACGTCGATCGCCGCGCGGGTCAGGCATTCGTCCATGACGAGGTCGAGGGAGGCGTAGCGCCGGATGCCGCGCCGCTCGCCGAGCGCCTGGCGGATGGCCTGGCCGATGGCGATGCCGGTGTCTTCCACGGTGTGGTGATCGTCGATGTGCAGGTCGCCCTCGGTGGCGATCTCCATGTCGATCAGCGAATGGCGCGACAGCTGCTCCAGCATGTGGTCGAAGAAGCCGACGCCGGTCGAGATCGTCCCGCGGCCGGTGCCGTCGAGATCGACCTTCACCCGGACTTTGGTTTCCTTGGTCGCGCGTTCTATGACCGCGTCGCGCCGCCCGGCGGTGTGCGCCATGTCCCTGCCCCTGAACACGGATGTTGCGTTTCGTCAGGCTTCTACGCCGGATCTGACCGGGTGGAAAGGCATCCGTCGCAAAAGCGTCGCGAGGCCGGTCGCATCGCCGCGGATCCGTCTCGCTTGGCAACCCGGCCATGGACGCCCACATGGGATGCGAACACGACGGACGGCCGCTGCCACGCCCCATGCCAGGCGGCCGGCGCGCCGGCCGCTATGAAGGAACGACCGATGAATTTCGAAAAGCACGATCCGGAAAAGATCTACGGCACCACCATCGTCACCGTCAGGAAGGGCGGCAAGGCGGTGATCGCCGGCGACGGCCAGGTCTCGCTCGGCAACACGATGATCAAGGGCAACGCCAAGAAGGTGCGGCGGATCGGCAAGAACGGCCAGGTGATCGCCGGTTTCGCCGGGGCGACGGCCGACGCCTTCACGCTGCTGGAGCGGCTCGAAGCCAAGCTCGAACAGTATCCCGAGCAGCTGATGCGCGCCTGCGTGGAGCTCGCCAAGGACTGGCGCACCGACCGCTACCTGCGCCGGCTGGAGGCGATGATGATCGTCGCCGACCGCCAGGTGACGCTGACCTTGACCGGCAATGGCGACGTGCTCGAGCCGGAGCACGGACTGATGGCGATCGGCTCGGGCGGCAACTACGCCCTCGCCGCGGCACGGGCGCTGGCGGACACCGATCTCGATGCCGAGGCGGTCGCCCGCAAGGCGATGAAGATCGCCGCGGAGATCTGCATCTACACCAACGACAACGTCGTGGTCGAAACCCTCGACGGCGTGGAGTGACGCGCAACCGCGCAGGCCGGCGGGCGACCGGCGGTCGCCGCCTGCCTCAGGCGGCCTCGCAACTTGCGTCCAGCCGCGCCAGCGCTAGCCGCAGGGCGGCGACGCACTCGCCGTCGACGGCCGTCCCGGTATCCGCATCGAGGATGGCGAGGGCCTTCGAGATCGGCATCGCCGGCCGGTAGGGCCGGTCGGCTGTCAGTGCGTCGAAGATGTCGGCGACGGTGACGATGCGGGTGTCGAGGTCGATCATCTCGCCGGAGAGACCCGACGGATAGCCCTTCCCGTCGAGGCGCTCGTGGTGGCGCCCGCCGATGAGAGCGAGCTCGCTGAAGGCCGCGATCTGCGACAGGATCGTTTCCGAATGGACCGGATGCCGCCGGATCTCGGCGAACTCGGCATCGGTCAGCTTGCCGGGCTTGTCGAGGATCGCGTTGGATATGCCGAGCTTGCCGACGTCGTGGAGCAGCGCCGCGCGCTTCAGCCGGCGGCGATGTTCGGGAGGATGCCCCATCGCCTCGGCGATCATGTCGGTGAACAGCGCCACCCGCTCGGAATGGCCGCTGGTATAGGGGCTCTTGGAATCGACCACCTCGGCGAAGGCTTCGGCGATGTCGTCGAGATAGTCCTCGTCGGCGGCCCGCATGACCTGGGCCGGTTCGAGGCCGAGGACCGTCTGCGACAGGTCGTCTTCGGACAGCGCTGCCACGAAGGCCGGATCCTTTGCCAGGCTCTCGAAGGCTTTCACCAGAAGCGGGTCGAACCAGCTGCCGGAGCGGGCCTTCACCTCGGCCAGCGCCGCCGCGATCCCGCCGACCCTGAAGAACACGTCGACCACCTGGGAGAGCAGCGCGATCCGCGAGTAGAGGGGTATCGCCTCGCCGACGAGGCCCTGCGGCCGCCCGCCGCCGTCGAAATGCTCGTCGAGGCTGCGGATGCCCTGGGCGACATTCTCGCCGAAGCGCATCTTGCGGGCGATCGCGGCGCCGCGCTGGCAGCGCGTCTCGATCAGTTCCTGGGCGATCTCGCCGCCGTTGCGGACGATGTTGGCGAGGGCGCGGAAGCGTTCGGCGAGGCCCGCCTTCAGCCCGGTCTGCTGCAGTACGAAGCGCAGGACCTTGGCAAGGCCGTCGTCGATCTCCTTGAAGCTTTTCTTGAAGCCGATGTCGTCGGTCAGATAGAGCTGGCAGATCCGGGCCGCATTGGACGAGCAGCCGAGATCCTTCAGAAGCAGGGTGTAGTAGAGCTCGCCCGTCGCCTCCACGTCGAGGCCGATCCTGTGGGCGACGTGCACCCCGACATAGCAGCAGCGGATGCAGTGCCCCGGCGGCTGGCCTTCGGTGAGGTCCAAGGCTTTCGAGAGGGCCGCGAGAATCTCGGCGAGCCGGAGTGAGCCGACTGGGCCAAGAAGATCCGGCCGCGTCGGATGCTCTTCCTGCATGAGAAACTCCGTTGGCTCGTTTGAGATCTAGCCGATCGCTCCATAAGAATTCGTGAAGCTCTGGCGGAGGACGGTCTGCATCCGCCCTGTTCTGCCCCGGGCGGGCCAGGGTGCGCCCGGCGCGCCGCGGCGAGGAAACTTGTCAAAGAGGCGGACGGCCCACGATCCGAGCCCTATGTGACGACGGGGCACGGGACGACGGATCGTCCGGAGAGGGGAGCACGAAATGTTCAGGAATCGGCTGAAGCACCACTGGGCGGCGGGCAAGCCGTCCCTGAACGGCTGGCTATCCATCGCCAGCCCCTTCGTCGCCGAGATCATGGCGTGCCAGGGCTATGACAGCCTCACCATCGATCTCCAGCACGGCGCCCTCGACTATGCCGGCATGCTGCCGATGCTGCAGGCGATGCGCGCCCTGCCGGTCACCCCGATCGTGCGGGTGCCGTGGCGCGAGCCGGGTATCGTGATGAAGGCGCTCGATGCGGGCGCCGAGGTCATCATCTGCCCGATGATCAACACGGCCGAGGAGGCGGCGGAGTTTGCCAGCTTCATGCGCTATCCGCCGCGGGGAACCCGCAGCTACGGGCCGACCAGAGCCGGCTTCGCCCATCCCGGCTACGGCGTCGGCGCCAATGACGAGGTCATGGCCTTCGCCATGATCGAGACCCGCGAGGGGCTGGAGAACGTCGAGGCGATCGCGGCGACGCCCGGTATCGACGGGCTCTATGTCGGCCCGTCCGACCTTGCCCTCGGTACCACCGACGGGCGGCTCGCCCCCGGCTTCGACCCGACCGACGAGACGCTCGTCGCCTCCATCAGGCGCATCGCCGCGGTTGCCAAGGCGAGCGGCATCCGGTCGGGGCTCCATTGCGGCGCGCCGGACTATGCCGCCGAAGCGATCGGGTGGGGCTTCGACATGACGACAGTCTCCGGCGACACGCGGCTTCTGGCGATGGCCGCATCCGCCTCGGTGACGCGCTGGCGCGACCTGACGCAAGCGGAGGCGCCGAAGGCCGCGTACGCCCGCGACTGACGCCGGCTGGCACCGTGCCCCGGCCTTGCCTTGCATCCGGATGGCTCTCCCGGCACAAGGGCAGGGCGGCGGGACAGGGCCGGCGGGGCGAAGTCCGGCCTGCGACGGGCCAGCATCCCTCGCGCGCACTCGGCCCGCAACGCGACTTGCCGGACCGCCACGAACAAGCGCCGGTCACCGAGCGGCGGCACTCGCACAGACGAAGGGGCGAACACTGGAAACCATCGACGCCCACCATCACTTCTGGCAGCCGGCCCGCGGCGACTATGGCTGGATCCCGGCGGACGACGACGTTCTGGCGCGCCCATACCTTCCGGCCGATCTCGCGCCCGCGCTGAAAGCTGCGGGCGTGACCCGCACCGTCCTCGTCCAGGCCGCGCCGACGACGGCCGAGACCGAATATCTCCTCGGCCTTGCCGATGCCACCGATCATGTCGCCGGGGTCGTCGGCTGGATCGACTTCGAGCGGCCGGAGGAAATCGAGACCTTGCGGCGGCTGGCCGCCCATCCGAAGTTCCTCGGCGTTCGCCCGATGATTCAGGACATCGCCGACGACGGCTGGATGCTGTGGCCGGAACTCGACTGGGCGTTCCGGGCGATCTGCGATCTCGACCTCACCTTCGACGCCCTCGGCTATCCCCGCCACATCGAATATTTCTCCAGCCTCCTCGAGCGCTATCCCGCCATGCGCGTCGTCCTCGACCACTGCCTGAAGCCGAGGATCGACGACGAGAGCCCGGAATCCTTCGACGAATGGGCGCGGGGAATCGCCCGCATTGCCAACGGCACCGGCGCCTGTTGCAAGCTCTCCGGCCTCGTCAGCGAGGCCAAGCCCGACTGGCGGCGGGAGGACATCGCCTACTATTCGTCCCATGTCCTGGAAGTGTTCGGGCCCGAGCGTGTCATGTGGGGCTCGGACTGGCCGGTCTGCCGGCAACGATGCGACTATGCCGACTGGCACAGGACGGCCCTGTCGCTGGTCTCGCATCTCACCGAGGCCGAGCAGGCACGGGTCTTCTCAGGCAGCGCGCGAGAGTTCTACCGGCTGCCCTGAGCGGCGGCGCGGGTGAGGGCCGCGACGTCCCGGCGCTTCCCGGCATAGGCGCACCGGCCGGAACCATGGGGACGATGACTGTGCCGGCTGTGCTCTCCGGCGATTTTACACGCCTCGCGCGGTTGGTCGGCCAGATAGAACATTTGTGAACACCGTTGCCATGACGGACGACTGGGCTAGCTCTCGCTTCCCTGCCGATCGTCAGCGGCCCGAAGCGTTGGGCGCAGGCACAGATCGGATCGCGCAATCGACCTTGGAGGCTCGTCATGGCCCCGCTTTCCAGACCCCTTACCGAAGCTTCTCCGGTCGCCGAGCGCTACCGGCATGTCAGGGCGACGAGCCGCGACCTCGGCGCGCCGCTCTCCGACGCTGACGCGACCGTGCAGTCGATGCCCGACGCGAGCCCGGCCAAATGGCACCTCGCCCACACCACCTGGTTCTTCGAGGCCATGGTGCTGAAGCCGCATCTTCCCGGCTACGAGGTGTTCGACGACAGCTTCAACTACCTGTTCAATTCCTATTACGAGACCATCGGCGAGCGCCAGCCGCGGCCGCGCCGGGGCATGATCACGAGGCCACATCTGGACACGGTGTTCGCCTATCGCGATCATGTCGACGCGGCCGTCGAGACGCTGCTGGGTCGCGGCGCATTGCCGGACGTGGCCGAGCTCGTCGAACTCGGCTGCCATCACGAGCAGCAGCATCAGGAGCTGCTCCTCACCGACATCCTGCATCTCTTCGACCAGAGCCCGCTCAAGCCGGCTTACCGGGACCCGCAGCCGCTCGGCATCGCGGAGGATCCGGGCGAGGCGCGCTTCGTCTCCTTCGATGGCGGGATCGTCGAGATCGGCCACGACGGCAATGGTTTCGCCTTCGATTCCGAAGGCCCGCGCCACAAGGCGCTGCTCGAGCCCTACCGGCTGGCCGACCGGCTCGTCACCAATGGCGAATTCATGGCCTTCATCGAGGATGGCGGCTATGCCGACCCGCTGCTCTGGCTGTCGGCCGGCTGGGCCGACATCATCGCCAACAAGTGGGACAAGCCCTTCTACTGGCAAAAGCGCGACGGCGAGTGGTGGACGATGACGCTGCGCGGCGCCCAGCCGGTCGATCCCAACGCGCCGGTGACGCATCTGTCCTATTTCGAGGCGGACGCGTTCGCCACCTGGGCCGGCAAGCGGCTGCCGAGCGAGTTCGAATGGGAGAACGCCGCGGCGGGGCTATCCATGGATGGCAATTTCGCCGGCTCGGGGCGGCTGCGGCCGAAGCCGGCCGAGCCGGGAAAGGGCCTTCGCCAGATGTTCGGCGACGTCTGGGAATGGACGCGCAGCCCGTTCTCGCCCTATCCGCGCTTCAAGCCGGTGGAGGGCGCCGTCGGCGAATACAATGGCAAGTTCATGTGCGGCCAGTTCGTCCTGCGTGGCGGCTCCTGCGCGACGCCCGAAGGCCATATTCGGGCGACCTATCGCAACTTCTTCCCCCCGGATGCCCGCTGGCAGTTCTCCGGGCTGCGGTTGGCGGAGGACGCGTAACATGCTCGACAAGACCGACACCGAAGCGCTGCAGCGCGAGGCCTTCCGCCGGGACGTGCTGGACGGCCTCTCAAGGCCGACCAAGACCCTGCCGGCCCGCTGGCTCTACGACGATCGCGGCTCGGAACTGTTCGAGGAGATCACGAAGGCGCCGGAATATTATCCGACCCGCACCGAGACCGCGATTCTCGAGGCCAATGCCGGGCGGATCGCCGACCTGTTCGGGCCCGAAGCGGTGATCTTGGAATACGGCGCCGGCGCCGGCATCAAGACCGAGATCGTCCTGGCGGCGCTCGATCGCCCCGGGCTCTACGTGCCGATCGACATCTCCGGCGATTTCCTGAAAGCCTCGGCGGAGCGCATCCGCGCACGGTTTCCGGAACTCGCCGTCGAGCCGGTCACGGCGGACTTCACGGCAGACTTCGATCTGCCGGGCGACCTGCCCGAGACGGGGCGGCGCGGCGGGTTCTTTCCCGGCTCGACCATCGGCAATCTCGACGAGCGCGAAGCGACGGCCTTCCTGAAGCGCATGCGCCGGCATGTCGGGCGGGGCGGCGTTGCCGTGATCGGATGCGACCTGAAGAAGGACGTCGCAACCCTCGTCGCCGCCTATGACGATGCGGCAGGCGTGACGGCCGCCTTCAACCTCAACATCCTGACCCGGATCAATCGCGAGCTCGGCGCCGACATTCCGGTGGAAAGCTTCGCCCACGAAGCCCGGTGGAATCCCGCAACCTCGGCCATCGAGATGCATCTCGTGGCCCGGCATCCGGTGCGGTTCTCGATCGACGGACGAACCTTCGCGATGGCCGAAGGTGAGACGATCCACACGGAGAACTCGCGCAAATACGACGTCGAAGGGCTGGCGCTGCTGGTCGAGGCGGCCGGCTGGCGGATGGATGCGGTGTGGAGCGACGAGCGCGGGCTGTTCGCCCTGGTAGGGTTGGTGGCTTCCTGAGGCCGATGCCGGCCATTCTGCCGGGACTTCAAGCGATTCCACCTTATGCCTCTCGCGGGCAGGTCCGCGAGAGGCTGTCGCAGGCCGATTTTCGGTCGCAGGACCGGAATGAATGATTCTTCATTGGAACACTTCTCGCCTCTGCGAGCGTTCTCCCGTCACACATTCAGTTGGCTAACGACGGGGACGACCATGTCCAAGAAGACGATGATTTCCGACAAACCGAACAACGGCGCCGGATCCGCCTATGTCGGCGAAGGCGGCGAGCACCACCAGGTTTCCGGCGGCGACGTGCCGACGCTGACCACCCAGGGCGGCGCGCCGGTGTCCGATGACCAGAACTCCCTGAAGGCGGGAACACGCGGACCGACGCTTCTCGAAGACCAGCATTTCCGCGAGAAGATCTTCCATTTCGACCACGAGCGCATTCCCGAGCGTGTCGTCCATGCCCGCGGCTTTGGCGCCCACGGTGTCTTCGAGACCTACGAGTCGCTGTCGGACATCACTCGCGCCGACCTCTTCCAGAGGGCCGGCGAGAAGACCGAAATGTTCGTTCGCTTCTCGACCGTCGCCGGCAACAAGGGCTCGGCCGATCTTGCCCGCGACGTGCGCGGCTTTGCCACGCGTTTCTACACCAAGGAGGGAAACTGGGACATCGTCGGCAACAACATCCCGGTCTTCTTCATCCAGGACGCGATCAAGTTTCCCGATCTGATCCACGCCGCCAAGGCCGAGCCGGACCGCGGCTTTCCCCAGGCCCAGACGGCCCACGACAATTTCTGGGACTTCATGTCGCTGACCCCGGAAGCCATGAACATGGTGCTGTGGATCATGTCCGACCGGACCATCCCGCGCTCGTTCCGCTTCATGGAAGGGTTCGGCGTCCACACCTTCCGGATGATCAATGCCGAGGGCAAGTCGACCTTCGTGAAGTTCCACTGGAAGCCCAAGCAGGGGATGCAGTCGGTCGTCTGGAACGAGGCGCTGAAGCTGAACGGCGCCGATCCCGACTTCCATCGCCGTGACCTGTGGGATGCCATCAATGCCGGCGACTATCCCGAATGGGAGCTCGGCCTGCAGATCTTCGACGAGGAGTTCGCCGAGCGCTTCGCCTTCGACGTTCTCGACGCCACCAAGATCATCCCCGAGGAAGAGGTCCCGGTCCGCATCGTCGGCAAGATGACCCTCAACCGCTGCGTCGAGAATTTCTTCGTCGAGACCGAGCAGGTGGCCTTCCAGACCGGCAACGTCGTTCCCGGCATCGATTTCTCCAACGACCCGCTGCTGCAGGGCCGCAACTTTTCCTATCTCGACACCCAGCTGAAGCGGCTCGGCGGGCCGAACTTCACCCATATTCCGGTGAATGCGCCGCGCTCGCCCGTGCACAACTTCCAGCAGGACGGCCACATGGCGATGCGCAACCCGAGGGGGCGCGCGAACTACGAGCCGAACTCCTGGGGCGGCGAGATGGGTGGCCCGCGCGAATCGCCCGAGGCCGGCTTCACGACCTATCCGGAGGAGATGGCGGGCCAGAAGCGGCGGGTGCGATCGGAGACCTTCGCCGACCATTACAGCCAGGCGCGGCAGTTCTACCTCTCGCAGACCGAGACCGAGCGGACCCACATCGGCAATGCCTTCACCTTCGAGCTGTCGAAGGTGGAAACGCTTGCCATCCGCTCGCGCATCGTCGCGCATCTGCGCAATATCGACGAGGATCTCGCCAGGACCGTCGCCGACGGACTGCGGCTCCAGGAGATGCCGGAGGCGGCGAAAGCGGCCCGACCGACGATCCAGGACCTCGCGCCCTCGCCGAAGCTGTCGATCATCCTGAACGGCCCGGACAGCTTCAAGGGGCGCAAGATCGGCGTCCTCGTCACCGACGGCGTCGATGCCTCGCTGCTCGCCGGCCTGAAGGAGGCGATCGCGGCCGAGGGTGCGATGATGGAAATCGTCGCCCCGATGGTCGGCGGCGTGAAGGCGAGCGACGGCAGCTGGATCGAGGCCAAGCAGAAGATCGATGGCGGCCCGTCGATCCTCTACGATGCCGTCGCGGTCCTTGCCTCGAAGGACGGCGCAAAGCTCCTGTCGAAGGAAGCGACGGCGAAGGACTTCGTCACCGATGCCTTCGCCCATTGCAAGTTCATCGCCTATTCGCCCGAGGCGATGGCGCTGTTCGAGAAGGCCGGCATCAAGGACGATCTCGACGAAGGTTGCGTCGCGATGACAGCGGCGGCTGACGCGAAGGCCTTCCTCGTCCAGTGCCGCAACCTGCGTTACTGGGCCCGCGAGGCGAAGGTCGACGTGGTCTGATCGGAACCGGAGGCCTGCCGCCCAGGACGGCAGACACGATCAGTGACGCCGCGGCTTCGTTGCGGCGTCCATCGCATTCGGATACTGCATGACATGCCTGCCACGGCGGCGCGGCGGCTTCGGCCATCGCGCCGCCGTTGGCGTTTATCCGGAGTGTTCGGGGCCTTCGCTACTGCGCCTTGCCCATCAGCCGCAGCGCGAAGGCATAGACATAGGCGATCTCTTCCAGCTTCGAGAAGCGGCCCGAGGCGCCGGCATGGCCGGAATCCATGTTGGTGCGCAGAAGCACCGGATTATCGTCGGTCTTCATCTCGCGCAGCCGCGCGACCCATTTCGCCGGCTCCCAATAGGTGACCCGCGGGTCGGTCAGCCCGGCGAGGACCAGCGTCGGCGGATAGGCCTGGGCCTTGACGTTGTCGTAGGGGCTGTAGGAGGCGATCACCTCGTAGTCCTCCCCCGACAGGACCGGGTTGCCCCATTCGGGCCATTCCGGCGGGGTGAGCGGCAGGGGGTCGTCGAGCATCGTGTTGAGGACGTCGACGAAGGGAACCACTGCGACAATGCCGCCGAACTTCTCCGGCGCCATGTTGGCAACGGCGCCCATCAGCATGCCGCCGGCCGACCCTCCTTCGGCGACGATCCGCTCATATGCCGTGAAGCGCTCGGCGACGAGATGGTCGGCCGCCGCGATGAAGTCGGTGAAGGTGTTGGCCTTGTTGCGGCGCCGGCCGGCCTCATACCAGCGGAATCCCTTGTCCTTGCCGCCGCGGATATGGGCGATGGCATAGACGAAGCCGCGATCGACCAGCGACAGGATGTTGGAGCTGAAGCTCGCCGGAATGGTGATGCCGTAGGAGCCGTAGCCGTAGAGGAGGCACGGCGCCGTGCCGTCGAGGGGCGTGTCCCTCCGATAGAGCAGCGTGACCGGCACCATTTCTCCGTCCTTAGCGGGGGCGAAGATCCGCCGCGTGACATAGGCGTCCGGATCGTGGCCGGAGGGCACCTCCTGGGTCTTCAGCAGCACCCGTTCGCGGCTCTCGACGTCGTATTCGAAGGTCTGGGAGGGGGTCGTCGGGGAGGAATAGGAAAACCGGATCGCCGTCGTGTCGAATTCGTAGGTGCCCGACAGGCCGAGGGAATAGGCCTCCTCCGCGAAGGCGACGGCGTGCTCCTCGCCGTCCGACAGGCGCTTGACGACGATGCGCGGCAGGCCGTCCCGGCGCTCCAGCCAGACCAGGTGGTTCTTCAAGACGAAGTGGTCGAGGATCAGCCGGCCGTCCTGATGGGGGACGAAATCCGCCCATTCGCCGCGGCCGATGGCGTCGACCGGGGCGGTGACGAGCTTGTAGTCGTGCGCCCCGTCGGCATTGGTGCGGATGTAGAGGGTGCCGTTCGCCTCGTCCACGTCGTATTCGACGCCGGTCTCGCGCTCGGCGAGGAGACGCGGCTCGGCCGCCGGATTGGCCGAGGGGATCAGCCAGCATTCCGACGTCTCGTGGTCGTGGATGTCGATCACCACGAATTCGTCCGACTGGGTCTTTCCGACGCCCATGAAGAAGCCGGCGTCGGTCTCCTCGTAGATCAGCGCATCGTTTGCGGGGCCGTCGCCGAGCCGGTGATAGAAGACCCGGCTCGGCCGATGGTTGGAATCGAGGCGCGTATAGAAGTAGCCGCCCGAGCGGGACGACCAGACGCCGCCGCCGCCGGTGTCCTCGACGACGTCGGGAAGGTCCTCGCCGCTCGCGAGATCGCGGACCTTCAGCGTATAGAATTCCGAGCCCTTGTCGTCATAGGCCCAGGCGAGCCAGCGATGGTCGCCGGAGTGGCTCGCCCCGCCGAGGGAGAAATAAGGCCGGTCGGCCGCCTCCTTCTCCGCATCGAGGAGGGTCTGCGCCTCGCCGCCGTCGCGCGGCACGCGCACGAAGCGCGGATGTTCCGCCCCGGCCTGATAGGCGATGCCATAGGCATAGGGGCCGTCGGGTGCGGGCACAGACGAATCATCTTCCTTGATTCGCCCGCGCATCTCCGCGACGAGGGCCTCGCGCAGCGCCTCGGTGCCGGTCATGACGGCTTTTTGATAATCGTTCTCGGCTTCGAGATGGGCCCGGATCGCCGGGTCGAGAAGGCCGGTGTCCTTGAAAACGTCTTGCCAGTTCGCGGCCCGCAACCAGGCATAGGGATCCTGCCGCTCGCGGCCGTGCCGGGTATCCCGGAGCGGTCGCTGCTCGGGAAGGGGCGGCCTTGGAAGCGCGGCAGTGGGATCGAAGGATTTCGTCACGGGCAGGGTTCCTGGCTTGTCGGCTTCGGGCGCAGGGCGGATCTTGCGCCGATTGCAGCGCAAATTCCTCGAAAAAGCCACCGTCGCCGGAGCGACGCGGCCTTTCGCTCAACGGTTGGTAAGGAAAACCCGAACCATTGTCGCCAAATCGGTGAAACGATTTCGAGGCCGCAGGTAGGCGGTCCGGCCGCGCTTCGCAAGCTTGGGCGGGCTCGACGAGGCAAACCGCACGCTCGCCGACGATGATGGCTCCGGGCGTGCTTGCCCCCGGCTTTGACGGTTCTTATAGAACGAGGGCGTTCGGCACTGTCTTGCCGGGCGGGCAAACGGCAGGGATCACGGATGGCAGAAATCGAGGCGACGACCGGAGGAACACTGGCCCTTGCCCTGCCATTCATCGCCGCAGCGCTCGCGCCGATCCTGAGGCGGCTCATGGGGGCCCATGCGGCCTGGATCCTGGCGCTGGCACCGGCGCTGGCCTTCGCCCTCCTGTTCGGCTTCGTGCCGACGGTCTCGGCCGGCGGGGTCGTGCAGTTCGGCTATGACTGGATCCCCGCCTTCGACGTCCGCTTCTCGTTCCGCATCGACGGCCTCGCCTCGACCTTCGGCCTTCTGATCACCGGCATCGGCACGCTGATCGTCCTTTATTCCGGCGGCTATCTGAAGGGGCACCGCG
This sequence comes from Fulvimarina sp., assembly GCA_002700095.1. Classification (GTDB taxonomy): domain Bacteria; phylum Pseudomonadota; class Alphaproteobacteria; order Rhizobiales; family Rhizobiaceae; genus Jiella. Next base: position 42,147 of record PACL01000008.1, read on the forward strand.
ACCAGGGACGGTTCTTCTCCTTCATCCTGATGTTCATGGGGTCGATGCTCGGGCTTGTCCTTGCCGACGACCTGATGACGCTGTTCGTCTATTGGGAGCTGACCTCGATCACCTCCTTCCTGCTCATCGGCTTCGACCATGAGCGCGAGAAGGCGCGGCGCGGCGCGATCCAGGCCCTGGCGATCACCGGCGGCGGCGGCCTCGCGCTCCTCGCCGGCTTCATCCTGATCCGCGAGGTCGCCGGCCTCAACTCGATGAGCGAGATGCTGGCCGCGGGCGATGCCCTGCGCGACAGCCCGTACTACCTGCCGATCTTCGTCCTCGTCCTCTGCGGCGCCTTTACCAAGTCGGCGCAAATGCCGTTTCACGTGTGGCTTCCCAACGCCATGGAAGCGCCGACGCCGGTCTCGGCCTATCTGCATTCGGCGACCATGGTGAAGGCCGGGGTCTACCTCCTGCTGCGCACCCAGCCGGCGCTCGGCGATACGGCATTATGGACGACGGTGCTGCCGCTCTTCGGCTCGGTGACGCTGGTCCTCGGGGCGTTGCTCGCGGTGCGGGCCACCGACATCAAGATCACGCTGGCCTATACGACCGTCGCCTCGCTGGGACTCCTGGTCATGCTGATCGGCGTCTCGACCGAGACGGCGCTGATCGGCGCGGTGCTCTATCTGATCGCCCATTCGCTGTTCAAGGGCGGGCTGTTCATGGTCGCCGGCTCCGTCGACCACGGCGCCCACACCCGCGAAATCGGGCAGCTCGGCGGGCTGGCGAGGCCAATGCCGATCACCTTCGCCGCGGCGCTCCTCTGCGCTTTGTCGATGGGCGGCATCACGCCCTTCGTCGGCTTCCTCGCCAAGGAGGAGATCTACCACGCTCTCGAATATGGCGACGTCTATCACATCGCGCTGATGGCCGCGGCGATCCTCGGCAATGCGCTGATGTTCGCCGCCGCCTTCATCGTCGCTTTGAAGCCCTTCGTCGGCAGGCTGCCGGAGACGATCCATCATCCGCACGAAGGCGGCTTCACCATCTGGTTCGGCCCGCTGCTCCTCGGCGTCCTGGGGCTCGTCGGCGCGCTGTTCTACGAGACCTATCACGCGCTGTTCTCCGTCCCGATGGCAAGCGCCGCCATCGGCAGCCCCGCCGAGATCGAGATCGGCTGGATCCCTCATCTCAACCTCGCCTTCGCCCTGTCGATGGCGACGATCGTGCTGGGGATCGCGATCTATCTCGCCTCGGATGCCATCCGGGCGGCGACCAGCGGGTTTCTCGCCGCCGTCGGCTGGGGGCCGGATCACGGCTTCGACCAGGCGATGCGCGGTCTCCTGCGGTTCTCCTTCTTCGTGACGGGCCGCCTGCAGTCCGGCCGGCTCGACTATTATATGACCGTCACCGTGGTGGTGATCGCCGCCGCGCTGTTCGTGCCCATGATCCTCGGCGGGGCGCTGCCGGTCGAGCCGCAGATGCCTGAGCTGCGCTTCCACGAGTGGATCGTCATCGCGCTGATCCTCGTCGGCATCCTCGCCGTCGTCGTCGCCAAGAATCGGCTGACGGCGATCGTTTCCCTCGGCATCCAGGGCTTCGGCGTCGCTTTGATCTTCATGGTGCTCGGCGCGCCGGACCTCTCCTTCACCCAGTTCATGGTCGAGACCCTGTCGGTGGTGATCCTGGCGCTGGTGATGACGCGGCTGAAGCTGTCGCCCGCCGACCACCGGCCGCTGCGCGAGAAGCTTCCCGATGCCCTGATTGCGGTGGTCGGGGGCGCAGGCTTCGGCCTGTTCCTCCTGTCGATCGTGCAGCGGCCCTTCGACCCGGTGCTGTCCGACTTCTTCGAGCGCTACAGCTACGCGATCGCCCACGGCAAGAATGTCGTCAACGTCATCCTCGTCGACTTCCGCGGCGTCGACACGATGGGCGAGATCGCCGTGGTGATGACGACGGGGCTGGCCATCCTGGCGCTGATCCGGGTCCGGGTCGGCCGGAACGCCCGAACCGCCGCCGATCCGACGGAGACGACGCCATGAGGACGATCATCTTCCGCTTCACCGCGCCCTATCTCACGGCGCTGATGGTGCTGTTCTCGATCTTCGTGCTCCTGCGCGGCCACAACGAGCCGGGCGGCGGCTTCATCGGCGGGCTGATCGCGGCCTCCGCGCTGGCGATCTACGGCATCGCCTGCGGCGTCGTCGCGGTCCGCCGCTCGCTGCACTTCCATCCGATGTCGATCTCCGCGGCCGGGCTGTTCCTGGCCGTCGTGGCGGGGCTCTTGTCGCTTCCCGTCGGCAGCCAGTTCATGACCGGCCTGTGGGTGTTTCCGACCGTCTTCGGAACCGAGCTTGCCCTGTCGACGCCCCTGATCTTCGATATCGGGGTGTATCTCGTCGTCGTCGGTTCGATCAGCTCGATCGCCCTGGCGCTCGAGGAAAGGGAGAGCGACTGATGGAAACCGCCCTCAGCCTCGTCGTCGGCTGCCTCTTCGCAGTGGCGCTCTATCTGCTTTTGTCCAAGCACATCATCCGCATGCTGCTCGGCGTCGTCCTGCTCGGCAACGCCGTCAATATCCTGATCTTCACGGCCGGCCGGATCACTTCCGTCGCGCCGCCGCTGATCCCCGGGGACGCCTCGGTCCCGCTGACGGACGTCGCCAATCCGCTGCCCCAGGCGCTGGTGCTGACGGCGATCGTCATCTCCTTCTCCTTCTTCGCCTTCCTCCTGGTGCTCGCCTATCGCGCCTATCAGGACCTCGGAACGGACGACACCGACCAGATGCGCGTCGCCGAACCCGAGAATGACGGCCCTCCGCCGCTGGGATATTGATCGTTCGATGGCTGGACCTTCCGAGACCGCACAATTGAAGACCGAGGCGATGGTTGAGGCGGCGTTGGCGCCGTCGGACTATCTCGTCGTCGCGCCCGTCGTCGTCTGCCTCGTGTTCGGCGCGATTCTGCTGATGATCCGCAAGCGCATCGACTGGCACCCGTTTCTCGCCATTCCGGGCTTTTTCCTGGTCCTCGCCGCCGACGTGCTGCTTCTGCTTAAGGTCGCGGCGGAGGGGCCGCAGACGATGATGATGGGCGGCTGGAAGGCGCCCTTCGGCATCGCCTTCACGGTCGACATGCTGGGCGCGCTGTTCGTCACGGCGTCGGGCTTCGTGGCCTTCGCGGCGGCGATCTATGCCAGCGTCTCGATCAGCCGAACCGAGCGCCGCTACGGCTTCTTCCCGTTCCTCTTCCTGATGATGGCCGGCGTTTCGGGAGCCTTTCTCACCGGCGACGTCTTCAACCTCTATGTCTGGTTCGAGGTGCTTCTGATCGGGTCCTTCGGGCTCCTCATCCTCGGCTCGGAGCACGAGCAGCTCGACGGGGCGACGAAATACTGCTTCCTCAATCTCGTCGCGACGACGCTGTTCCTGATCACCACTGGCTATCTCTACGGCCTGTTCGGCACCCTCAACATGGCCGACATCGCCGAAAAGGCGGGCGGGTTCGAGAATGACGGCGCGCTGCTCACCATCGTCGTCCTCTTCCTCGTCGCCTTCAGCGCCAAGGCCGCCGCCTTTCCTTTGAACTTCTGGCTGCCGGCCTCCTATCACACGCCGCGCTTCGTCGTGTCGGCGCTGTTTGCCGGTCTCCTCACCAAGGTCGGCGTCTATGCGCTGATCCGCATCGTTTTGATGCTGTTTCCGCCCCAGCACGCGGAACTGGCGCCGCTGATCGCCTGGGTCGCCGCGCTGACCATGCTGGTCGGGGCGTTCGGCGCGCTGGCCCAGAGCGATCTTCGGCGGCTGCTGAACTACTTCGTCGTCGCCGGCATCGGCACGATCTTCGCCGGTCTCGCACTGGTCGGCGGGGAGGGAACCCCGGGCGCAGCTTCCCTGGCGAGCGCTGCGGCCGCCGCGACGCCGGACGTCGTCGCGAGTGCCGCGGCACCGCTGCTTCCGGCGGCCGGCAACCTGGTGGTGGGCCTGTCCGGCGCGGTGTTCTATGCGCTTCATTCGATCGTGGTGATGACCGCGCTGTACCTTGCCGCCGGCACGGCGGCGCGCATCGCCGGCTCGTCCTCGCTGCGCGACATGGGCGGTCTGTGGCGCGGCAAGCCGGCCCTGGCGGCGCTGATGCTGGTCTTCCTCTTCGCCGTCTCCGGCCTGCCGCCCTTCTCCGGCTTCTGGCCGAAGGTCGTCCTCGTGCGCGGCGCCTTCCAGGCAGGACTTCCCTGGCTCGGGGCGGTGATCCTCTTCACCGGCTTCCTGATGACCGTCGCCAGCGCCCGCATCTTCGCGCTCGCCTTCTGGCGGAACGCACCCGAGCCCGCCGTGGCGGGCGTGCCAGGCGGCAGCTTTGATCCCCAAGGCGAGGCGTCGCCTGCCCTGTCGATGGCGCCGCTCCTCATCCTCGCCGCCTTCGTCGTCGCCGCCGGGGTGATGCCGCAGTGGCTGGTGACACTCACCGACATCGCCGCGCGGGGCGTCGTCGATCCCGCCGCCTATCTCGGCTCGGTGTTCGGAGGCGCGTCATGACCCTGTTCCTGATCAACATCATCCTGGCGCTGGTCTGGACGGTCGTCTCCGGCTCCTTCACCTTCCTCAATCTCTGCTTCGGCTTCATCCTCGGGGCCGCCTCGCTCTTCCTGATCCGCCGGGAAATCGGGGCGAGCGGCTATATGAGCCGCATCTTCCGGATCGGCGGGCTCTTCCTGCTGTTTCTGCGCGAACTGCTGCTTTCCGCTTGGCGCGTCGCGGCCATGGTGCTGTCGCCGAAGATGGACCTCACCCCCGGCATCTTCGCCTACAGGCTGAAGGTCGACCGCGACTTCGAGATCACCCTGCTCGCCAATCTCATCACACTGACGCCCGGCACGCTCTCCGTCGACGTCTCCGAGGATCGCTCGACCCTCTATGTCCACGCGATCGACTGCTCGGACCCGGAGGGGGCGCGAGCCGACATCGCGTCGGGCTTCGAACGCAAGATCCTCGAGGCCTTCCGATGAACCACAGCGAATTCGCCCAAACGTTTCTCGACGTCTGCCTCGATGTGTCGCTGGTGATGCTCGGCATCGCCTTCTTCCTGACCATCGCCCGGATCATAAAGGGGCCGACCCTGCCGGACCGGGTGCTCGGCCTCGACATGCTGACATCCGTGGCCATCGGCTTCATCGCCGTCATCGGCATCGACACCGGTTTCACCCTCTATGTCGACATCGCCATCGCCCTCGGTCTCGTCGGCTTCCTGGCGACGGTTGCCTTTGCGCGCTTCATCCTCGCCAGGGGCAAGACCGGGGACGACGACGAGAAGCTGGATCTGAGGCGGATCGACGGCGATCCGTTTGAATCTCGCGATACGTCCATCTCGAGGAATGCCCGCTGATGATCGATACGGTTCTGACCATCCTTGCAGGCCTCCTGGTCGTCGCCGGCTCCGCCTTCGCGGCCGTCGCTGCCCTTGGGATCCTGCGGCTGCCGGACATCTACACGCGCATGCATGCCGCTTCGAAGGCCGGCTCGGTCGGATCGGGCATGATGCTGCTGGCACTGGCGCTGGTCGCAAATTCCGGTCCAGAAGCATTGCGGGCCATCGCCGCCATCGCCTTCTTCCTGCTGACCGCGCCGCTTTCCGCCCATCTTCTCGCCAAGGCCGCCTATGCCGTCGGCTACAAGCTGTGGCCGGGCTCGGTCCTCGACGAGATGCCGCAGATTGCCCCCAAGCCCCGCGGGTCCGACACGCCCGGGGAGCCGCATCCGGCCTCCAATGCCGAGGTGAAGCCGGCGATCCGGCGGGGAGGCTGACATGTCGGCCGGTGGCTCGCGCATCCTCTCCGGTCTGTTCATCGTCTTCGCCGGCCTGTTCGGTGCGGCGGGCGTCGCCGGCGCGGCGATCGGCGCCCATGTCGTCTCCGACGACAGGTTTGTCGCGATCGCCGCCTCCATGGCGCTGTTCCACGGGCCGGCCCTCCTGGGCCTTGCCGCCGTACTCGGCCGCGCGCCGCGGCTTCTCGGCCTTGCGGGCATGGCGGCGATCGTCGGCGTCGTCCTGTTTTCCGGCGATCTGGCGACCCGCGCGGCCACCGGAGCCTCGCTCTTTGCCAATGCGGCCCCGACCGGCGGGATGATGCTGATCGCCGCCTGGTTGATGGTGGCGGTGGCAGGCGTCCTCGCCATGTTCGGGCGGGCCGAGACGAGCCGCCGGCCGGGCTCCACCGGTCCTGCCCCTGGTGCTGCCCCCAGGATCGCCCCCAGCATCGACGGAGTGACACGATGAACGGCTTCGATACGGCGCTCTTTGCGGGCAAGACCATCGTCGTCACCGGGGCCGGCCGCGGCATCGGTGCGGCCGTCGCCCGTGGCTTCCTCCAGACCGGCGGGCGCGTGATCGCCCATGCCGGGCGCAGTCTCGACCATGCGCAAGCCGATCTCTTGGCAGGTCTCGGCGACGACGAGACGAGCCGGCTGACGCTTCTGACCACGGACCTCGCTGCACGGGACGGCGGCGAGAGGCTGGCCGGGCAGATCCTCGACGCGCTCGGCGGGCCGCTGGACGTCCTCGTCAACAATGCGGGCACCATGGTCGGCCGGATTCCGGCGGTGGAAGTCGATGCGAACGCCTTCGACGCGGTCGTCGATCTCAACGTGCGCTCGGTGGTCGCACTGACGACGGCGCTCTTGCCGGCGCTGAAACAGGGCGGCGAGGCCGAGGGCGGGGCGGCAGTGGTCAACACCTCGTCGATCTCGGCGATCGTCGGCGGCAGTCCGGGCTCCTCGCTCTATTCTTCCTCGAAGGCCTTCATCTCGACCTGGACGCGGGCGCTCGCCCGGGAACTCGCGCCGGACCATGTGCGGGTCAACGCCGTCTCACCCGGCACGATCATGACCGATTTTCACCGGCGCTACTCGTCGCAGGAAAAGCTCGACGCCACCGCTGCGTCGATTCCGATGAAGCGGCTCGGCACCGCCGAGGATTGCGCGCCGGCCTATCTGTTCCTGTCCAGCGCCCGGCTCTCCGGCTACCTCACCGGCCAGGTGATCGAGGTGAATGGCGGCCAGTTCATGGGATGAGGCCCCCGGGCCGGTTTCCCACGCCCGCTCGTTGAGCGGCCTGAGGGAACCAGTGTCGTCGCGCGGCAGCTCCTCGGCGAGCAGAAGACGGCTCCTGCGGCCGCGAGGCTGCAAGATCCCCGCCCGGCACACGAGCCCGGCACCCGAAATGGAGTTCGGGCGTTGCGAAACGGGCACAGATGCCCTCTGCGCGCGCGCCGCGACGTTGATTTTTCTTTTCCGCGCAACCCGTTCCCGTATGAGAATTCCATGGCCTTGCCTGTTTCGGGCCGGGCGAGACGTGTGTTGGGGATTCTTGCGCAAACGGATCACGTCGGCGATCGTCTTTTCCCTTGCGACGGCCATCGGCCTGTCGCTCGCCGGTCAGCTGTGGGTTTCCAGCGAGAATGCCGACCGGCGCCGTTTCAGCCAGCTTGCCGACGACGCCGTCGGCCGTGTCGACGCGCGGCTCGCCTCCTATGTCTCGCTGCTCTACGCGACGCGGGCCTTCCTCGCCGTGGATGGACCGGGCATCTCGGCCGAAAAATTCGAACACTTCATTTCCGGGCTCGATCTGGCGGAACGCCATGACGGCATCCAGGGAATCGGCTTTGCCGCAACGATCCCGGCGGCGGCCGCGACGAGTGTCGCCGACGAACTGTCGGCCCGCTATAGCCGCCCCGTGGAGATCTGGCCGACGACGACGGACCAGCCGCTGCGCACGCCCATCGTGCTGCTCGAGCCCCAGGACCCGCGTAACCGGGTGGCCATCGGCTACGACATGTATTCCGATCCGATGCGGCGCGAAGCGATGGATGCCGCGGCGAGGTCGGGGCGGCCGACCGCGTCCGGTGCGGTCCGTCTCGTCCAGGAGATCGACGAGAACCGGCAGTTCGGCTTCCTGATCTATCTGCCGGTGGCAGCCGGCGAAGCCTCCCGGGTCTCCGCGATCTCGCCGTCGGAAGGACCAGGTTTCGTCTACGCGCCGCTGCGCACCGGCGACTTTCTGGAAGCCGCGCTGTTTCAGATGCCGCAGCCGGCCCTCCATGTCGAAGCCTTCGACGGCGAAGCGAAGCCGGAGCGCCGGATCTTCTCGTCGCGCGAGCCGCTCCTTCCCGAGATCGCCCACTTCGCGGTCGAGCGACGGCTCGACGTCGCCGGCCGGACATGGCTCTTCCGCTTGTCCCCGACGGCGAATTTCGAGCGGCTCGGCTCCAACTATCCCGCGGCGCTCTTGGCGACCTTCGTGCTCGGCCTCGCCATCGTCCTGGCGCTGTTGTCGCTCGTCCAGTCCCGGCGGCTCGAGGCCGTCGCCGCGCTGAACGAGGCCAGCCAGCGCAACCTCGCGCAGAAGGACATGCTGCTGCGCGAGATGAACCACCGCATCAAGAACTCGATCGCCCGCATGCTCTCCATCGCCCGGCAGACCGCCCGGCGAGCCGAGAGCCTCGAGGACTTCACCACGCGCTATTCCGCCCGCCTGCAGGCGATGGCGGCCGCCCAGGAGATGCTGACCCGGTCGCGATGGGGGAGGGCGGAGATCGGGGCACTGCTATCCGCCGAACTCGCCCAGGTCTTCGGCGAGGACGAGGAGAGCTGCCGGCTCGAGGGTCCCGAAGTCGAGGTGGACGAAACCGTCAGTCAGGCGCTCGGCCTGACCTTCCACGAACTCGCGACCAACGCGATGAAATATGGCGCCCTCTCAAGTCCCGAGGGAACGCTGGTCGTCGAATGGCGGCTGGACGGGCAAGACCTCGTCATCGACTGGCACGAACAGGGCGGCCAGGCGCCGGACCTGTCCGCGGCCAGGGCCGGCTTCGGCACCAAGCTTATCGACATGACGATTCGCGGCGAACTCGGCGGCTCGATCGAGCGGCGGGCGGGCGAGGGCCTGTTCGCCATCCTCATCCGCTTTCCCTTCGCCGGGCGGGGAACGTCCCAGCCGGTGCCGGGCGCGCGGCTCTGAGGCCAGCTGGGGCGCCGCGGTTCGTCGAGACGTCATCCAGTGGTCGACAAGCGTCTCAGGACGGCCTGCCGCGCCGTCTCCGAATCACGCTCCTCTGGCCTGCCCTCGGCCGTCCCATGCCGCAAACGCCTCGATCAGCGGGCCGTAGTCGCCCGGCGCGGGAAACTGCGGGAACGATTTCGGCGCGCCGGTCTCCGCGAAGGCCAGCTTCTCGCTCGTGCAGGTCTCGATGAAGGGGGCGATGTCGCCGGTGTCGTCCAGCATCGGCGATCTCAGATTCACGAAACCGGCGATGCGCCGCGGCTTCGAGAACACCCAGCTGAGGCAGGACGGGCAGAAGAAGTGCTGCACGTCCTCGCCCTTGAGGCCGCCCAGGACCGGCTCGCCGGCGGTGACGACGAAGCCGTCCTCGGGCAGCATCATCGTCAGGGAATAGGCGCTCGACGCCATCTTCTGGCAGCCCCGGCAGTGGCAGGCGGCCGTCACCAGCGGCGCCGATCTCACCTCGAAGGTGAGGGCGCCGCAGCGGCAGCTTCCCTTGCGCGGCAGGTTCCAGTCTGCGGCCATCCTCTCGATCTCCATCCTGTGAGCTCGAGGCGGGCGCTCGTCCCGCCTCCCGGCGATGCCCGCCCGCTTGGCGCAGCGGGCATCGGCCGACCCGGCCTAGAGCGGGATGATCAGCTTTGCTCGATATCCCGCTCTATCATTTTGTTGCCGCATGATCTCTTCCGAAAAGCGGTTCCCACTTTTCGGGATCATGCTCTAGCGACCGGTCATCGCCATCTGGTCGGGACGGTAGCGCGCACCGGCGACATTCGCCAGCTTTTCGCCGATCTCCGCCTGCTCGGTCTCGGTGAGCCTGATGTCGGCGGCCGCGGCGTTCTCTTCGAGGTGCTTGATCTTCCTGGCGCCCGGGATCGGCACCACGAAGTCCTTGCGCGAGAGCAGCCAGGCCAGCGCCAGCTGCGCCGCCGTCACGCCGCGTGCTTCGGCCAGGCTCTTCAGCGTCTCGACCAGCGCCGCATTGGCGGCCATGGCGTCGGCCTGGAAGCGCGGCAGGTTCTTGCGGAAGTCGCCCTCGGAGAGTTGGTCCGGGCTCGTCAGCCCGCCGGTCAGCTGGCCGCGGCCGAGGGGCGAATAGGGCACGAGCGCGATGCCGAGTTCCTCGCAGAGCGGAAGGATCTTCTTTTCCGGATCGCGGGTGAAGAGCGAGTATTCGTTCTGCAGCGCGGCGATCGGATGCACCGCGTGGGCCCGGCGGATCGTCTCCGGCCCGGCCTCCGAAAGGCCGAGCGCCCGCACCTTGCCGGCCTTTACCAGCTCGGCCATCGCCCCCACGGTGTCCTCGATCGGCACGTCCGGGTCGACGCGGTGCTGGTAGAACAGGTCGATCGTCTCGATGCCGAGCCGGGCGAGGCATTCGTCGGCGACCTTGCGGACATGTTCGGGCCGCGAATCAGTACCGCCGAGATTGGCCGCGCCGTTTTCCTCGCTGGCGATCCGGAAGCCGAACTTCGTCGCCACCGTCACCTTGTCGCGCCGACCCTTGAGCGCCTTGCCGACGAGCCTTTCATTGGTGAAGGGGCCATAGACCTCGGCCGTGTCCCAGAAGGTGACGCCGATCTCGATGGCCCGGTGGAGCGTCCTGATCGATTCGGCTTCCTCCTGCCCACCATAGGCGTGGCTCATCCCCATGCAGCCGAGGCCGATCGCCGAGACGGTGAGGTCGTTGCCGAGTTTGCGCTGATGCATCGTCTTGTCCTTTTCGCTGATGCGATGATCGGCAAGATGGGCCGCGGGGAGGGGGCCGGGTAGGCCGTCGCGCTTTCACGGGCTGTTCGATATGGTTCATCAATGGACCGATCGCTTCTGTCACCGCTCTCACTGTTCGCCACCGTCGCGCGGCTGCGCTCCTTCCGGGCCGCCGGCCGGGAGAGCGGGTTGTCGCCCTCCGCCGTCAGCCACGCGGTCGCCTCGCTGGAGACGTCGCTCGGCGTGCGGCTGCTGCAGCGGACCACGCGGTCGGTCTCGCCGACCCCGGAGGGCGCGGCGCTGCTGGAGCGTCTGGCGCCCGCTTTGGCGGAAATTTCCGAGGCGGTGCTGGCGGCGGGGGCTGAGATCGGCGAAGCGGCGGGAACGCTGAAGATCAATCTCTCGCGCTCGGCCTTCGAGATCGTGGTGCTGCCCAGGCTCGCCGCCTTTCGCGCGGCCCATCCCCACGTGACCCTCGATCTCATCCTCGACGACGGCCTCGTCGACGTCGCATCGCGGGGCTTCGACGCCGGCATCAGGCTGCGCGAATCGATCGAGCAGGACATGATCCGGGTTCCGGCCGGGCCGCCGCTGTCCCTGGCGATCGTCGCCAGCCCGGATTATCTCGCGGCCAACGGCACACCGCTGACGCCCGGCGATCTTGCCGGCCATGCCGGGATCATGCGCCGCTTCGACACCGGCGAGATCTATCGCTGGGAATTCGAGGCGGCGGGCCGACCCGTCGTGGCGTTGCCGAAGCCTGCCATGGCCGTCAACGACACCAAGGCCGGTATCGACGCTGCGGTTGCAGGCCTCGGGATCGCCGTCGCGATGCTGCCGCAGGTCGCGGCTCTGATCGAGGAAGGGCGGCTGGTTCGCCTGCTCGCCGACCATTCGCCGGAATTTGCCGGCTTCGGCATCTATTATCCGTCGCGCCGCCAGTTGCGGCCGGCGCTGCGGGCGTTCATCGAGCACTACCGTACCTGACCGCGACGCGGCCGGTGTCGCATCAGCCGGCTGCCGCGCAGGTCGGCGATCAGAAGTCCAGTTCGGCGTAGTTCAGCGACGGCGGCAGGCCGCGGATGCGCTCGGTCAGAAGGATGCGGAAGGCCGGACGGGACTTGACCCGCATGTACCAGTCCTTGGCCTGCGGCTCGCTGTCCCAGGGGACTTCCCCGATATAGTCGAGGGTCGAGAGGGAGGCCGCCGCGGCCATGTCGGCATAGGAGAGGCGCGGGCCGGCCAGCCAGTCCCGCTCCTCGACCAGCCAGCCGAGATAGCGCAGGTGATGCTTGAGGTTGGCCCTTGCTGCCCGGATCGCAGAGGCGTCGGGTGCGCCGCCGCCGTCCTCGGGGCGCATCTCCAGCTTGAACACGCGCTCGCGGATCAGGTAGCGGGTGACCTCGCTCTCCATCTTCTTGAGAAACCATTCGGTGAGCCGGCGCGCCTCGGCGCGCTCCAGCGGTTTTTCCGACATCAGCCGCTTGTCGCGCTGGAAGGCGCCGCGGGTCTCGTCGAGATACTCGCCGGCGACGATGCCGCCGACGATCGGCGGGCCGGCGTCCTCCACCAGCACCGGCAGGCTGGCGGCCGGATTGAGCATCAGGAAGTCGCGGCGCCGCTCCCACGGCCGCTCCTCCACCAGCTCGCAGCGTTCGCCGTATTCGGCCAGCACCAGCCGGACGAAGCGGGAGGCGGCTGACATCGGATGGTGGTGCAGTTTCAACATTTCGCCTGGGATCGGTTTGTTTGCGACGGCGGCACGAGCAGCATGCGCATCGGCCGGCTGACGAGGCTCCTCGCAGAGCCTGCTGGCGGCGCAGTCAGGACAGTTTCGAAAGGATCACACAAATTCGTCAACAGATTGGAAAAAGGAATGTTTCCCTCGCGGCAGGTGCCGCGGGGTGGGGCGGGCGACTGGTTGTCGAATGCGGCAGGCCGAGAATCGGTTCCCCCCGGCGGGCCGGCTGGTCAGCCTCGCGTCAGCGCCGCAGCCCTAAGTCCTGCGCCGCGGGCCACTGCATCGCGGGCCATTGCATCCGGATCCCCGTCGTGGAAGGGGCCGCCCCATGTCTGCCAGGCGGCCACAGTGGATGCGTCGGTCTGCCATGATCGCGGCGATACCGGGTCTGGAGCATGATCGCGAAAAAGCGGAACACGCCTTTCGCAAAGGATCATGCGGCAATAGCAAGATGATAGAGCGGGATGGCGATCGGAGCCGATCTCATCCCGCCCTGGAGAGCCATCGCCGGGCGACCGGCGACGGCAGGCATTCATGGCGCAAGGAGAGCGAGCTTGGATCTTGGAGCCTATTTCGACGCGGCGCTCCTCGGCATCGTCGAGGGTCTGACCGAATTCATCCCCGTCTCCTCGACGGGGCACATCCTGCTGCTCGGACATTTCCTCGGCTTTCACTCGACCGCCCGCACCTTCGAGATCGTCATCCAGCTCGGTGCGATCCTGGCGATCCTCCTCGTCTATTTCGCGCGGCTGTGGCAGCTCTTCATCACCCTGCCCAGCAGCGCAAGGAGCCGGCATTTCGTCCTCGGCATCCTCGCCGCCTTCCTGCCGGCGGCCGTGGTCGGGGTGATCGCCCACGACTTCATCAAGGAGGTGCTGTTCGAGACGCCGATGGTGATCTGCATCGCCCTCGTCGTCGGCGGCATCCTGCTCCTCGTCATCGACAAGGTGCCGAGGCGCGTGCGCTACGACGACGTGATGGACTATCCGCTGTGGCTGTGTCTCGCCATTGGCGCCTTCCAGTGCCTCGCCATGATCCCTGGAACGTCGCGCTCGGGCGCGACCATCGCCGGCTCGCTGCTGATGGGAACGGACAAGCGCTCGGCGGCGGAATTCTCGTTCTTCCTCGCCATGCCGACCATGGTCGGCGCCGTCGCCTACGACGTCTTCAAGAACCGCGACGTGCTCTCGCTGGACGATGCCGGGCTGATCGCCGTCGGCTTCCTCTTCGCCTTCGTCTCGGCGCTGTTCGTGGTGCGCACGCTGCTCGACTTCGTCTCGCGCCATGGTTTCGCGCCCTTCGCCTGGTGGCGGATCGGTGTCGGCACGCTCGGCATGGTGCTGCTTCTGGCGACGGGCCCGGCCACAGGCGAAAGCCGGCCGGCCTCCCTCGACGCCGAAGCTGTGTCAGAGCACCCGCTCAGCGTCGACGACATCCTCCGGAGCGAGGCGCCCGCCGCCGATCATCCGGCGAGCGGCAAGAGCGAGCGCGTCACGGCGGAGCCGTGAGCGCAGGGATTTCGGCTGGACCTTCGAGCAATCCCTCGACCCGGTCTCTCGTCCGGGCCCTTGAGATGCCTCGTCAGGCGACGCCGTCCTGATTCTTGGGGTCGAGGCCGCCGCCCTGGGGCTGCGGCTTGGTGAACTGGCCCTGGGGGCGGAAGCGGATCAGATAGGTCGGCAGGATCGCGTCGAGCGTGCGCGGCATGCGATCGAAGGCCTCAAGCGTGCGGCCCTCGGCCTTGGCTTCGTCGGACACGACATTGTCGACCTTCAGGAGCGCCACCTGATCCTCGGTCAGCGGCGCGCCGGGCAGAAAGCGCATCATCCGGGCCATCGTGGAAGCCGCGCCGAAGGGGATCGTCACGAAGCGCCGCTTGCGGCCGATGACGCGCAGCATCTCTTCCATCATCTGGCGGAAGGTGAGCACCTCCGGGCCGCCGAGCTCGTAGATCCGGCCACCGGGAACCTTGCCCTCCACCGTGTCGGCCACCGCTTCGGCGACGTCGCCGACGAAGACCGGCTGGTAGCGGGTATGACCGCCGCCGACCAGCGGCAGGAACGGTGAGACGCGCGCCATTGCGGCGAATCGGTTGAAGAACTGGTCCTCGGCGCCGAAGACGATGGAGGGCCGAAGGATCGTTGCGTCCGGAACCGTCTCGAGCACCGCCGCCTCGCCGGCGGCCTTGGAACGGCCATAGGCCGAGGCGGAGTTCGCGTCGGCGCCGATCGCCGAGATCTGGGTCAGGCCGGCGCCGACGCCCCGGCTGGCCTCGGCCACGGCGCGAGCGCCGAAGTTCTGGACGGTATCGAAATTCTGGCGGCCGCTCTCGGCCAGGATGCCGACGAGGTTGACGACGTGATCGGCGTTTTCGACGGCCCGGTCGACCGACCAGCGATAGCGCAGATTCGCCTGGATCGGCAGGATCTGGCCCATGTTGCCGGTGATCTGCAGGTGATAGGCGAGGTCCGGCCGCCGGCAGGCGACGCGGACGCGGTGACCCCGGCGGCAGAGCGCCTGCGCGACGTAGCGCCCGAGAAAACCGGATCCGCCGAACAGAACAACCGTCTTGTTCAAACCGATCGTCATCGCATCCGCTCCTTCGCTCATCCTGCGGGGTCCGGCCCCGTGGGGACAACCAGGGTCGACGAACCGGCGCTGCGCGCGCGTCGTCGACTAGACCCGTCCGCGTCGGCTCATAGCCTTTTCGCCCCGCCAGGTGAAGGCGGGATTTCGCCACCGGCTGAAAGGGATGGCGGAACACGTTTTCCGACGTGCCCAGCCAAAATCCGCGTTGACAGGGAGAAGGGCAGCTTCTAATGGTCCGCCCCGAGCCCAGGTGGCGGAATTGGTAGACGCGCACGGTTCAGGTCCGTGTGCCGCGAGGCGTGAAGGTTCGAGTCCTTTCCTGGGCACCATTTCCGGTTTCGAGCGGTCCAGCGGGACCCTCGAAACGACAGCCGAGACCCCGGACGACCTGACATCGTGATCCGATCACGTCCGGGGCGGTCTTCTTCAGAAACAGTCTCAAAACCGATCAATGTCTGCCGTAGGCCGTCGGAATAGTTTCGAATCGGCTCCATATCGGCAGATCCGATGTCGTATGTTCGGTGTGCTGCAGCAAAACGCCTGCGTGTTGGAAGCGAAGAAGCGAAGCGGCACTGCGACGGCGGCGCCGACGCGTCGTTCCGGGACGGGTTTGCTTGCAGAGACTTCGGTCCGGCACAGTCGGCCGCTCGTGAGGACTTGAGGCGGTCCGCATCTTAACCCTCTTCTTATGTATCTGAAATAATTCAGGATGCGACTCGCAATTTCGCACCGTTCCTGTACTTCGGTACGGGATCGTTAAGGGTTTCGGAGTTCGAGCAATGGCAACCGCCCAAACCAGTCCCGCCTGGGTCAAGCCGGACCCGATGAGCAATCCGCGCAGCATCGAGCGCCAGTTCCGGACGCGGCGCTTCCGTCACGTGCGGCAGCTCATGGAGGCGGCACTGCAGGAGCGCGACAGGATCGAGGTGCTCGATCTCGGCGGCACCGAATCCTACTGGGCGATCGCCGAGGACATGTTTGCCGAACACCGGGACCGGATCACCATCATCCTGGTGAACAACGAGCCAATCGATCCGCCGAAGAACCCGGTCTTTCGCGCCGTCTCGGGTGATGCCTGCTCGAAGGAGCTCTTTCCCGGCAAGAAATTCGACCTCGTTCACTCCAACTCGGTGATCGAGCATGTCGGCGACGAGCGCCAGATGCAGGCCTTCGCCGACAATGTGCGGCGGTTGTCGGATCGCTATTTCGTGCAGACGCCGAACTACTGGTTTCCGCTCGAGCCGCATTTTCGGGTGCCCGGCTTCCAGTGGCTGCCCCTGTCGGCGCGCGCCGCGCTGATGCAGCGCTTCAATCTCGGCTTCTTTCCCCGCGCGGCAAGCCGCGATGAGGCCTGGCGCAACGTCGCCGACATCCGGCTCCTCGACGCCAAGATGATGCGGCGGCTGTTTCCTGGCGCCGAGCATCTGGAAGAGCGGGTGGCCGGCCTGACGAAATCGCTGATGGCGGTGCAGGACCGTATCTGAAGCCGGCTGCGGCGATTTTGTCGTTCAAGTTTCTCCGGCGGCCGCTTCAGGCAGCCGCCGGATGCCTGCTCGGACCTGCGGCGCTCACTCCTCCGGCGCGGTGTCCTCCGGTGCCGCGTCCTCCGGCGCCTTGCGCCAGACCTCGACGGGGCCCTTCAGCTTGATGGTCAGCGGCTTGCCCTTGCGGTCAAGGGCCTTGCCGGCCTGGACTCGGACCCAGCCCTCGCTGACGCAATACTCTTCCACATTGGTCTTCTCCTCGCCCTTGAAGCGCACGCCGACACCGGCGGCGAGGGCGGCCTCATCATAGAAGGGGCTGTCCGGATCAATGCTGAGCCGGTCGGGGAGGTCGTCGTTGGTCATGCCTTGGATGCTCCGTTTCAATCGGGCGGGACACTAACCACATGACGACGCAGGTGGGGAGGGGCTTTTTCCGCGATATTTGCGCCAGCTATCCGCCGCTTCCCGCAAAAACCCCTCTGCAGCTTCCACTGTAAACGACGGGTCCGCTCGTCGAGGGATGACCCGCCGGCTCGGCGCAGGTTCGGCAATGGATGCCGAATTGCGCGAAAAGGCTGGACGACGGGGCTGGCGATGCCGCGTGGGTGGCCATCTTCATGTCCGGTTCATGGGGTAAGCCTCATGATCGGTAAAGATGTTTCCATCCCGAGATGTGACGGAGCGCCGGCGATCTGCCGCGCCGCGCCGGGGCTTGCGGCTGGACGAGTGACGACGGCAAAGGACGATCGAGCGGATGACGAGACTGGTGCGAACATGCCTTCCGGGCCTCATTCTTCTGGGCCTTTCGGCCGGCCCGACGGCCGCTGCGGGCGCTGCGGATGGCGAAGCGCCGGTTCTGTTGGCGCAGGGCTATGGCGCCGGCGTGCCCGACGGCGCGGTCGAGGTCTATGTGGATCAGTACGGCCAGCGCGTCTTTCTCGACGGTCGCGGCCGGGTGGTCGGCGTCGAGCGTCCCCGCGGCGACCGGTTCGAGCGCCGGCGCGACCGCTTCCGGGAGCGACGCGGTGCGATCATCGATGCGCCGCCGCCGCCGGGCGTGACCGTCGAGGGCCGGGTCGACATGCCGCCGCAGGGCGGGTTCGGCCTGGATGGCGACTATCGCCGGCCGCAGACCATCGATCCCTATGACGATGGCGGGCAGGATTACTACGACGGCAATGACGACCGTCGCTACTATGACGAGGGTCCGGTCGAGGCCGCGCCTTTGCCGGCGCCGGGCGTGAATTCGACGCGCGAGGCCGGCCTGCCGCAGCCAGATCCCGACCAGCCGCTTCCCGGCGCCATCGGGCCTGCGCCGGGCAGCTTCGGCGCCGATCCCCTGTCGACCGACGAGGGGCAGACGATCCGGGAGACCGATCCGGCGCCGGCGGTCCAGGCGCCTGGCGGGCAGAACGACAAGACCCAGGTGGCCGCGCTGCAGATCCTGCTCGACCGCGCCGGCATGTCGCCGGGCGTCATCGACGGCCGGATGGGCGGCAACGTCAACAAGGCCGTCGCCGCCTATCGCGAGAAATTCGGCAAGACCCTCCAGACCGGCGATCCCCAGGTGCTCGCCGAGGAACTCGACGCCACCGGCGGCCCGCCGATCACCGAATACGAGATCACCAACGAGGACGTCGCCGGCCCCTATGTCGCGTCGATCCCGAGCGACTACGGCGAGAAGGCCAAGCTGCCGGCGATGAGCTTCGAGCGGGTTTCCGAACGCCTCGCCGAGCGCTTCCACATGGACGAGGAATATCTGAAGGCGATCAATCCCGGCGCCGACTTCGACCGCGCCGGCACCCGCATCAAGGTGGCGAACACCGGCCAGAACGTTGGCGGCGAGGTGACGCGGATCGTCGCCGACAAGGGCCGCGAACAGGTTCGGGCCTATGGCGCCGACGGAACCCTGCTCGCCGCCTATCCGGCGACCATCGGCTCGACGGATACGCCCTCGCCGACAGGCACGGTGCAGGTGAACCGGATCGCCTTCGACCCGAACTACACCTACAATCCGAAGGTGAACTTCAAGCAGGGCAGCAACGACAAGGTCCTGACGATCCCGCCCGGCCCGAACGGCCCGGTCGGGACGATCTGGATCGCCCTGTCGAAACCGACCTATGGCATTCACGGCACGCCCGAGCCGTCGAAGATCGGCAAGACCAACAGCCATGGCTGCGTCCGCCTGACCAACTGGGATGCCACCGAGCTCGCCAAGATGGTCAAGCCCGGCGTTACGGTGGAATTCGCCGAATAGCGGCGAAGCGGCGCCTGGCCTACCGCCAAAGCCGCGTGCCTGAGGGGGTCGGCGGGGCGGCCTCTCAACAATCTCGAGGGCTTCAGTATCCTCGCCCGCGCCGTCCTCATAGGGCGGCGCTGGAAGCCTGACGCCAGCCGTCACCGAGCCGGGCGACCGCTGCCCTCTGGTGCCGTGGGTCTTCCCGCCAACACGCATCCCGGCGAGCGCATCGGGATCGTTTCGCGGGAAACCATCCTGCTTCCATCACGTTCATCTGCGAACGGCCAGCCGCCCGCAGCTCACCTGCCGGCGCCGGCCGAAGGGCAGGGTGTCATGCGCGTATCTGGTTCGAATGCCTGCAGGAGCAGGCTGTCCCGCCATCGCCGGGACGACACTCCGCAGCATTCTCCCCGAGCCCTGTCATCATCTCGAGCCTGCCATCGCGCGCATCTGGCGGCGGCAGTCAGCGCTATGCTGTTCGCCAGCTCGATGCTGGCGACGCTTGCCGTCCCGACGGCGGGAGCGGTGGCTGCCGAGCTCCCCCAAGGAGACGAAGCCCCGCCGCCGCTGCCGCGCCCGGAGGCTGGCGACGAAACTCGTGCGCAGGCAGCCAAGGCGGGCGAGGGCGGAGAGACCGAATCGCGCGGGCCCGGCGCGCCTTCGAGCCGGGAAGGCGAATCAGGGTCCAACCCGAATGGTAAATCGAGCGAGTTGAATCGTCCCCGAAAAGGCGATCTCGATCCGCTGGATGCCGCCGCGCCCCTGGAGCCGGAGCCGCTTCCCGAGACGGGGCCGGTTCCCGTGCTGCGGCCCGATGCGCCCGCCTCGCCCGAGACGCCCGAGCCGGCGGCATCTCCGGCCGGTTCGGGGGACAGGGACAAGGCCTCTTCCGTCGATCCCGAGGCGCTGCGGTCGGGCGACGTCACCGTCACGCCAGCCCTTGCGGTCGAAGCCGCGGCCGCAGTGGTGGAGGCCAAGCGGTGCGAATCGGAACTTAGGCGCCGGGGCGCCGTCTTCACCGTCGGCGAGAGCATCTCGGAAGGGCAATGCGGGGTGTTGCGGCCGGTGGCCGTCAGCCGGCTGTCCAGCGGGATCGCGGTCGAATCAGAAACCGAGCTCCTGTGCCAGACGGTCCTCGCCCTCGATGACTGGGCGAGCGATTCCCTCGTTCCCGCTGCGAAGGATGCGTTTGGAGATCAGCGAAAGCTGGTGGCCATCCGTGAGATATCCACCTTCGTCTGCCGGCCACGGGCCTCGGAAGACAAGATTTCCGAACATGCGCGCGGCAGCGCCATCGACATCGGCGCCTTCGGCCTGTCGGACGAGACGAGCGTCGGCGTTCGCGCGATCGACATCAACGACAAGGACGAGGCTGGGGAAAAAGACGAGATCGGGTCGAAGGACGAAACCAAGACGACGAATCGCGCCACAGACGCCGAGAATGGCACGTCAGGATCGCCGGACGGCAACGCTCCGGGTAAGGATCGGGGTAAAGATTCGGCCAACGCCGGGACGACGCTCGAGGCTGGTGAAGCGGGCGAGGAGGCCCGCGAAAAGCACTTCCTCGACCGTGTGCGCGCCGAGGCCTGCGGCCCGTTCAAGACGGTGCTCGGCCCCGGCACGGACGCCGACCATGCGGTTCATTTCCATCTCGACATGGCGGCGAGACGCAACGGCTTCCAGTACTGCAAGTGAGCGGGGCATCCTCGGCCCCGAGGCCCTTGCTACTGCGCCGCCAGGAGCGGCGTGTCGACGTTTTCCTCCAGAAGGGCGTCGATGCGCTCGCGCTCGCGCTTGAAGGTGATGAGGTCGTCGCCCTTCAGCACCTTGCCCGGTGGGATCTTGATGCGCATCGGATCCACCGGCTTGTCGTTCACATGCACCTCGAAATGCAGGTGATTGCCGGTCGACAGGCCGGTCGAGCCGACATAGCCGATGACCTGGCCCTGGCGCACTTTCGCCCCCGGCCGGATGCCCTTGGCGATGCCGCTCTGATGGGCATAGACGGTCTCGTAGCCATTGGCGTGCTTGATCTGGGTCTCGCGGCCGTAGCCGGAGGACCAGCCGGCTTTGGTCACGACGCCGTCGGCGGCGGCGAGAATCGCGGTTCCGCGGGGCGCCGCCCAGTCGACGCCCCAATGGGGCCGGACATAGCCGAGCACGGGGTGCTTGCGCCCGGTCGAGAAGCCGGAGCTGAAGCGGGCGCTGCCTATCGGTTTCCTGAGCAGGAATTGCCCGGCGCTCTGGCCGTCCGCGTCGAAATAGTCGGCCACCCCGCTCTCCGTCGGCCGGAACCGGTAGTAGCGCTTGACCACGTCGCCGACATGGATCTCGACATAGAGGAGCTCGCCCGGCTCCTCCGCCTCGCCGTCCCTGGTCATCGAATAGAACACCACGAGCCGGTCGCTCGGCGACAGCCGCGCCTGCAGGTCGATGTCCGTCGCGAGCATCTGGACGAGCTGGCGGCACATGCGCAGGTCGAGCCCGTAGGACAGGGCGGCCTGGAAGATGCCGTCGTAGACCGTCGGCATGTCGTTGCGGATCGGTGCTTCGTTTTCGTTCTCGTCGATCGCCTCGGCCACCGAATCGGACATCTCCGGCGAGATCGACGGTTCGAACGGGCCGTCGCGCGTTGCGGCCACCGTGGCGAGGTGCTCACCGCCCCGATAGGCGGAGAGGCGGACGACGGCGGTCTTCGCACCGTCGTCCGGATCGCCTTGGCGTGGCTGCGTCTCGACGCCGATCCGCAACGCGTCGCCGGGAAGAAGATCGTCGCCCTCGATGAGCTTGGCGAGGGCCGCGACGGCGGCCTTGGCCTGATCGTCGTCATGGCCGGCGCGGGCCAGCATGTCGGCGATCGCCGCCTTCTGGCGGAAGGGCAGGATTTCCTCGTGGAAGCGCGGCACGTCGTCGTCGCGGGTGTCGGCAATGGCGAAGGAGACGTTCTGGGCGACGACGCGAAAGGCGGAACCCGGCTCGTATTCGAGGCTCGGATCGGGATTGAGCCCGAAGCGGAAGGGATCGACGGTGCCGAGCGAGGCGACCTGCACCGGCTGGCTGCCGAGACGCGAGGCGACCGAACGCACCAGCCCTTCCGCAGCATTGGCGTCGAGCTCGACGCCGCGCTCATAGCCCGACGGATTGAAATCGAAGTCCGAAACCTTCAGCCGCACCTCCGATTCGACCCTTGCGCCGTAGATCTTGGTCGATTCTTCCTCGGCCGAGGCCTCCTCCGTGTCCTCATCGTCGCGCGCAAACAGCGCCAGCGGATCGAAGGACGGGTAGTCGGTGGTCGCCTGGTAGCGGGCGGCCAGCAGCATGTTGACATAGCCGAAGGGAAGCGTGCGCAGGACCTCACGGTCGCCGAGGCGGCTCAGCGTCGACAATTCCATGATCTGCCGCGATCGGGCGACCGGTAGGGCGGTCGCGACGACGCGTTCGCCCTTTGCCAGGCCTTCCTCGACAAGGCCCGCCGTCGCCATCGCCATGGCCGGGCGCGCCGCGCCCTGATGCCCGTCGAGTGCGGCAGACAAAGCGATTCCCATGAGCGCCGTCGAGGTCAGGCCGGTGAGCAGCGTGCCGGTCAGCCAGCGCGCCGAGACCTGCCGCTTGTCGGGCCGGCGGCGACGATCGGCGACCAGCGCCGGTGCGTCGCCGAGGGCAGAACGCAAGCAGGGTCTGTCGTGCGGCGTTCGGTTCATTCCTCTCCCCAGAAGGCCTGCCCCCGCACGCCTGCGCGCCCGGTCACCGGAGGGGGGATCGTGGCCTTGCTCCAACAAGGTGGCGAAAACCCGGCCGATGGCGTTGCCGCGCAGGGCCTTCCACGACGCGGCGACGGCTTCATCGATAGACCAGTGGCTTGAGGGGCTCAAGCACCAACCCGTTCCGCCCCGAAACTCCACGCGCTCATCCGAGAGGACGCTCCCACGCGAGCGGCGCGGGTGTGCGTCCAAACCATCCGGCGCCGGTTGCAGGTGCCAGCACCCGTCCGTCCTTCGTCCCTCCCACCGGCACGAGTTGCGCCGGGCGCGGCCGACGCCGCAGGCCACCACCCCATGCCGCACCCCTTTGATGGGGCACCCGGCGCCCGGGCAGCGACCGAAGAGTATCGGCGGTCATCTGGGTCCGGTCCAAGCCATGGGAGCACCGACCGGTGAGAGCGGAGTAACGAAGATCGGGGAGAAGCCCGGCCAAGGCACCGGGACTGCCCGTCTCATCAGGCGGAGGTCGCGCTTCTCACGGAACGGTGCAGACAACCTTGAGCCGAGGTTGGGCTGAGTGATCCATCCTCGCAGACCATCGGCGAGATCCAGAGCACGGCCATGGCTCGGGAGCGGCATGCCGGCCGATCGGCTCAGAGGAGGGCGCCTTGAAAGCCGCCGGCCCCGATCACCGCCAATCATCTTGATCCCCTGCCGCACAGAGGGCGTTTCCTGCCCCGACGCAGGTCCACAGCGGCGCGCCGCAGGCCCGTCGCGACTTTTTTGAAGTTTTTGCGAAAGGGTCGTTGACAGGGGCCGGAAGCACGGCCTATAAGGCGTTCATCGACGACGGCGGTGGCGCCGAGCCGCTCCAGACGGAGCGGACAGCCTCCGGTTCCGGAGAGAAATCTCCAACCGGATGGTTTTCGCGCCTCCAACGTCGCTATCATTTGAGTTTTGTCGACGGGTTCGGCCTTCACCTTGAGGGCTCGCAGTCTTTCGCACTTCTCGCCGGTCCTTCATTGCGACCGTGATCTTTGACATTGTTGGTAGTTGAGACAAGAAAGAGAAATGTGGGCGGCGGTTGTTTCTGCGGCTTGCATGGATC
>PACL01000002.1 GCA_002700095.1 Fulvimarina sp.
GCCGATCCAGGTGGGCCTGGCCGAGCTGCTGTCGAACGTTCCGCTGTTCAATCCGACCTCGGCCGGATCGGTCACGATCGATCTGCCGGTGCTGGCGATGGCGACGATCCTCTCGGTGGCGCCGGTGCTCATCATCTTCCTGTTCTCGCAGCGGTTCCTCGTCTCGGGACTCACCGCCGGCGGCACGAAGGAGTGACCGGATCGCGCGAACCACGGCGGTTCGGGATGATCGCCCGGCCCCTGCCGGACAAGCGTCAGGAGTACATCGATCTGCACGCGGCGGTGTGGCCAGAGGTTGAGGCGACGATCACAGATACCGGCATCCGCAACTTCACGATCTTCGTCACGGGGGACGTGATCGTCGGGTACTTCGAGTACACGGGAGAGGACTACGACCTCGACCAGCGGCGGATGGCCGCCGACGAGGCGACGCAGCGGTGGTGGGCAGCAACCGGTGCCTGCCAGTTGCCCTTCCACGCCGGCTCCGCGGCACCGAACTGGGAGATGCTCGACGAGGTGTGGCCCCTCGCGTAGCACGTCGCCGTCGGACGGGGTTGCGCAGGCTGTTACGACACCGCGAGCCGCAACTCGCCGTCCACCCGCCGGGGCACCGAGGTGTCGTCGTCGCGCAACTCGACAGGGAGCAGCTCTGCCGGGGCGTCCTGCCAAGCGAAGGGACGGAGGAAGCGACGGATCGCGGTCACCCCGACGGAGGTGTGCTGCGTGTTGGTGGCCGGCCACGGACCGCCGTGATTCATGCCCCACGACACGCGTACGCCGGTGGGGTAGCCGTTGTACACGACGCGTCCGACGAGATCGTGCACGGAAGCGGTGAGGGCTGCGGCCAACGCGGTCTCGCTGGGATCGCTGTGGATGGTCGCGGTCAGCGAGTCCGGGATCACGCGAAGCGCCCTCCGGATCTCGTCGAGGGAGCGATAACGCACAACGAGAACGAGCGGCCCGAAGGCTTCCTCGGTCGCCGCTTCGGTGAGGTCGGTGGCGTCGATCTGGAGGACCGCGGGCGTGAGGGTGAAGCCCTCCGCTCCGGCGGATGGGGTCACGAGACTTCGTGCTCTGCCATCGGCGACGAGGCGGTGGTGAATCTCCCCGAACGAGGCGCGGATGCGATCGTTCAGCAGGGGCTGCGCGTCGGCCGCGTTCGCCGCAGCCACGAAAGCCGGCACGATGATCTCGTCATCGGCAGGGATGAAGGCGATGCCGGGTTTCGTGCACAGCTGGCCGGCCGACCCTGTCACCGAGGCGAACAGTCCGTGCGCGATCGCCTCGCCGCGGCTGCGTGCGGCGCCCGGGGTGATGATCAGCGGATTCACGCTCGAGAGCTCACCGAAGAACGGTATCGGGCGTTCGCGCTGGTCGATGATGTCCATGAGGATGCGGCCCGTGTGGAGGGAGCCGGTGAATCCGACGGCGGCGATGTGGGGATCCGCGACGAGATCGGCACCCGCCTGCTGTCCGTAGACGATCGCGAGCGTGCCCTCCGGCGCGCCATAGGCGTGGGCCGAGGTGCTGAGTGACTCGTACGAGATCCGCGACGTGACCGGGTGGGAGCCGTGTGCCTTGATCAAGACCGGGTTCCCCGCCGCGAGGGCCGACGCGGTATCGCCACCGGCGACGGAGAAGGCGAACGGGAAGTTGCTGGAACCGAACACGGCGATCGGGCCGATCGGCACGAGCATGCGACGCACGTCGGGTCCCGGACCCAGGGGGGTCTCCGCGGCGTGATCGATGATCGCCTCGAGGTAGCCCCCCTCATCGACGGCGTCGGCGAACAGGCGGAACTGGAACGCCGACCGGGTGAGCTCGGTGTTCAGACGGCCCTCGGTGAGCCCCGTCTCGCTGATGGCGGCGTCGACGAGCGCGGCGCGGTCGCGTTCCAGGCCGGCGGCGAGGGCGCGCAGCAGTCCGGAGCGCCACGCGCGGGACCGCCGGCGCATGTCAGAGAACGCCCGGAGCGCATCCCGCGTGTACTCGGCGATCGCCTCGGTGGTGGTCGTCGAGATGCCGCTGTCGGTCGAGACGCCGGTGCGGGGGTCGGTGGTTGTCAGCGTCGACATCAGAGGACCTTCCGGGTGGCGAGCGAGGTGAACAGGGCCGCGATGCCGAAGTCCCACGGTGGTATGGCGTCGCTGTGGCGCACGCGATTGACGAGGGCACCGAGGCGTGGGCTGCTGATCTCGACGACGTCGTCGAGGTGGTGGGTGAAGCCGTGACCGGGCTCATCGCGATCGTCGATGGGGGCGAACATGGTGCCGAGGAACAGGACGAGTCCGTCCGGGTACTGATGGTGCGCTCCGATTGCCTGCGCCGCGAGGTCGGCGGGGTCGCGACTGATCTGCGCGAGGGGCGACGTGCCCGACATCCGGAACCCATCAGCGCCCTGCACGCTGAGGGTCACGACCTCGTTCCGCAGTTCGTCGAGGCCGAAGTCGTCGTCGAACAGCCGGATGAATGGTCCGACGGCGGCCGACCCGTTGTTGTCTTTGGCCTGCCCGAGCAGCAGCGCGCTGCGGCCCTCGATGTCGCGCAGGTTCACGTCGTTGCCGAGGGTCGCCCCGACGATCATGCCCGACGAGGAGATCACCAGGACAATCTCGGGCTCGGGGTTGTTCCACTGCGAGTCCTGCCGAATCCCGACATCGACCGACGTGCCGACAGTGGACATGACCGGTGCCTTGGTGAAGATCTCGGCGTCGGGGCCGATGCCCACCTCCAGGTACTGACTCCACAGTCCTTCGGCGATGAGCACCTCCCTCAGACGTATCGCCTCCGGCGACCCTGGGACGAGCGCGGTCAGGTCGGAACCGAGCGCCCCGGAGATCTGGGCGCGCACGCCCTCGGCCGCATCGGCCTCGCCGCGGGCGCGCTCCTCGATGATGCGTTCGAGCATCGACACCGGGAACGTGACCCCCGCCGCCTTGACCACGTGCAGGTCGATGGGCGACAGCAGCCACGGGCGCGACACGTCACGGGCATCGGGGTTGGTGTTCGCCAGAATCTCGCCCAGGCCTGCGATCTTGCGCCCCGCCGCGGTCGCCGCGGCGGCTGCGGCGTCGTCCCGTTCCGTGAGTGTGCGCATCGTCGGAAAGGTCTCGGTGACATCCCACAGCGTGTCGCCGCGCAGCACGACGACGCACGGTCCGTCCACCCCGGGATCCCACACCCGGCCCACGAGGGTGGCGCGGTCGGCATCTGCGGGAAGCGTGTCGGGCGCGGTGAGGGTCCAGTCGATCATGAGTCCTCCAGAACTCTCGGCTCAGCGTCCGTGAAAGGTCGCGGGGCGCTTCTCGGCGAAGGCGGCACGACCCTCGGCGGCATCCTCGGTGGCGAAGGTGATGCCCTGCATCTCGCGTTCGTACGCGATCGCCTGATCGAGGGGCAGATTTCCAGCGGCACGCAGGTTCGCCTTCGCAGTCTCGGCCGCGATCGGGGGCCGTGACGCGATCGTCGCGGCGAGGGCGTGAGCGCGCGGGAGCAGGTCGTCGGGTTCCGTGAGCTCGCTCACGATCCCCCAGGCCAGCGCTTGCTCGGCCGATATCGGGTCTCCTGTCATCAGCAGAAGGGCCGCGTTGCTCGCGCCGATCGACCGCGCAAGGAGTGCTGACATTCCGCCGCCGCCGATCCAGCCGAGCTTGATCTCGGGGGCGGCGAAGGTCGCGGTGTGCGCGGCGATCCGGATGTCGCAGGTCAACGCCGTCTCGAGGCCGCCGCCCAGGGCGAACCCGTTCACGGCCGCGATGATCGGCTTTCGGGCTTCGCGCAGAGCATCGCAGTAGTCGCGCCGGTTGCGGAACTCCCACGGTGTCTCGTACCTGTCCAGCGTGCGGATGTCGCTTCCGGCGCTGAAGGCGCGTCCAGCGCCGGTGTAGACGATCGCACGCACTCCCGGGTCGTCGTTCGTGCGCGCGATGATGCGCTCGAGCGCGGCGGACATCTCCTGCGTCACCGCGTTGAGTTTCTCGGGACGCTGAAGGGTGATCGTGAGCACATGATTCTCGAGCTCGGCCGAGACCTGGGCGAATTCGCTTGCGTAATCGGTCATGTCAGCGCTCCAAAGCGATGTGGTGGGGAGGGAAGGGCGGCGAACGCTTCTTCCATAGCGCGCAGTGCGGACGGCACGGAACGCTCACCGGCCGCCGCTTCCCGGACCACGGCCGATGCGTGCGACTGGAAAGGGATGTATCCGGCGCGACGCGGCCGCATCCACGCTCTTTCCATGGTGGCCAGCGTGCCCCGGTAGAAGTCGCGAGATCCGGCATTGACGGCGTCGTCGGTCCAGGCGGAGCGCGCACTCGGCTGGCCGGCGTGGGCCGGGATGAAGGTGCGCTGCGTCTGATCGTCGAGGAGCCAGGCGAGGTGATCGACCAGCGGCTCGGATATCGGGCTGCGGCGGGTGAGCGCGATGCCGGTGCCGCCGATGGTGGAGCCGATGCCCGCGGGGCCGGCCGGGGCGTCGGAGAAGACGACGGAGGGCGATGAGTAGGTGACGTACCCGTACACGAGAGGGATGCAGCCGATATCCCCCTCATCGCGCATGCGGTCGAGCAGACCGATCGGATTGAGGAGTCCGGTGCCCGCCGGAGCATGCGCACTCAGCTCGATGAGGATGTCGAGGGCCTGCGCGCCGAGGGCCGCGTCGAACAGCCCCCCGTCGCCGCGCCCGGGGTCGTCGCCGAGGGAGACGGCGATCGAGCACAGGCTCAGGAAGGCGTGGGGTCCGGCGAGGCTCGTCGCGACCCGTCCCTCGCGCGAGAGGGCGAGCGCGTCGTGCCACGTGGTCGGCGACTCCGGCACGAGGGTGGGATTGCGCGCGGTCACCTGGGTCGCCGCGTCGAGGGGCAGGGCCCATACCCGCCCGTCGAACTCGTACGAGGCGAAGCTCGACCCCACGCTGGCCGTGCGCCACCGTTCAAGCTGAGCCGGGGTGAAAACGTCGTCGAGAGGCACGAGGCAGTCGGCAGCGAGGGCGTCACCGAGGTGAGGGTGGTCGAGGACGACGAGGTCGTAGGCCGCGGCGAGCTCCCCGATGGGTGCGGATTCGAAACCCTCCAGGGGCTGGATCCGCCACGACAGCAGGCCGGGTGCGACGGTCGCGGCGGCGGTCTCGAGCGCGAGGCGCCCTCGCGGATGGTCCCACGTCAGTCCGCGGAACGTCATGAGGCGTCGACCGGGACCGGGCGGACCGTGACGACGCCCTCGTCGGACAGGGCGTGGATGCGCTCGTCGCTGTAGCCGAGCTCGGCGAGGATCTCGTCGGTGTGCTCGCCCGTGAGAGGAGCGCCGCGCTCGATGCGAGCCGGCGTGCGGGAGAACTTGTACGGGAATCCGGGGGTCTTGATGTGTCCCTCGGTCGGGTGGTCGTACTCGACGAACGTGCCGTTGTGGATCACCTGGGGATCATCGACCAAGTCCGCGTAGCCGTACACGGGACCTGCCCAGATGCCGGCGGCCAGCAGGGCGTCGAGCCACTCCGCGCTCGTGCGATGCGCCAGCGCCGCCGCCGTCTTGGCGTACAGCTCGTCCCGGTGCGACCAGCCGTGCTCCTCGGCGTCGAGTCCCGCGAAGTCGGGTTCGCCGATGACCTCGCCGAGGGTTCCGAGGTCGGCGAAGCCGAGGGCGATGTAGCCGTCCGAGGTGGCGAACACGCCGTACGGCGCGCGGATGTAGACGTGCGCGTTGGGTTCTGACCCGCGTTCCTGCGCGACGCCCCCGACCGTGTGCACCGACAGCTCCTGCATCTGCAGCGTCGTCAGTGCATCCAGCATGTTCACCGTCACCAGCTGACCTTCGCCGGTGCGCTCGCGGTGCAGCAGAGCCGCCAGCACCGCCTCGAAGGCGGCGGAGGCGGTGACCGCGTCGGCGAGGAACTGCCCGGCAGGCGTGGGCGGCTCGCCCGCGCGTCCGGCCGACAGCATGGCCCCGCTCATCGCCTGCAGCAGCAGATCCTGACCGGGGCGATCCCGGTAGGGGCCGTCTTCGCCGTACCCCGACATCGACACGTAGACCAGGGAGGGGTTGAGCTCGCGCAGCGTGTCGTAGTCCAGGCCCAGTCGAGCGGCGACCCCTGGCCGATAGTTCTGCAGGAAGACGTCGGCAGTCGCGACGAGGTCGCGGACGACCTGCTTGCCCGACTCAGACTTGAGATCCACCGCGACGGAACGCTTGTTGCGGTTGAGGGAGAGGAACGAGACGTTGATCTGGTTGCCCTGCGCTCCGCCGGCGGCCACGAAGCGCTGCCACTCCCCCCGCGGCGGCTCGACCTTGACGACGTCGGCCCCGAGGTCGCCGAGGCGCTGCGCGGCGAACGGCCCCGCCATCGCGATGGAGCAGTCGATGACGCGGTAGCCGGAGAGGATGCGGGAGTCGATGGTCATGGAACCTCGCAAGTCTGTCGTGGATGGGATCAGGGGTGCACGGCGACCTCGGCGCCGTCGTTCGCCGAGGAGCGCAGCAGCGCGTCGATGAGCTCGACCGAGCGGGCGGCGACGCCGGCGTCGGAATTGTTCTCCGTCGACGCGCCGGTGATGAGGTCGATGAAGCGGGCGGGCGGCACGAGGCACTCGTACTCCCCCTCGCCGGGGTCGATCTCGACGGATTCGCGGGTGCCGTCGTAGCGGCTGAGGGTGACGCGTTCGCGCTCGACGTCGAGCATCAGCACGCCTTCGGTTCCGAAGATGCGGATGTCGATCTGGTACTTGTCACCGTCGGCGAGAGTGGCGGCGCCCGACAACGAGCCGAGGGCTCCGTTGTCGAAACGCACGACACCGGCGTCGAAGAGGTCGACGGGTGCACCGGCGGTGACGACGCGCCCCGCGACGCTGCGCGCTCGCAGGCCGGTCAGCCAGAACAGCAGTGCCGACGAGTGCGTGACCTGGCCATGCGCGTATCCGCCACCGCGTGCCGGTGACGACCACGTCGTCGGGTTGGGCGCGGTCGTAGAGTTCCACCGCTCGAGCATGTGCGTGGGGTCGTTGCCGAAGAGCCCGCGTGTCGGCGAGGCCATGTGGCACAGCGCGTACTGGACCTCGCCGACGCCGCCGGTCTCGAGCATCCGCTTGGCGGCGACCGTGAACGGCTTGTAGTTCCAGCCGTAGGGAACGAGGAAGACGGTTCCTGCTCGTTCCGCACGCTCGACCAGGTCCCACGCGTCGTCGGCGCCGAGCGTCATGGGCTTCTCGCACAGCACGTGCAGGCCGCGTTCGAGGGCAGCCGCGGCGATCGGGTGGTGCAGGTCGTGGGGCGTCGTGATGACGACGGCGTCGAGGTCGGCGTTCAGCACCTCATCGGCGCTCTGCGTCGCGAATCCGAATCCGAAGTCGTCGCGGATGGTCGGGAGATCATCACCCAGGCCGCAGACGCCGACGAGTTCGACGTCGTCGCGGTCGCGGAAGATCGGGAAGTGGTTGCTCGTCGCCCACCAGCCGGATCCGATCGCCCCCAGCCTCACCCGGGTCACGAGATCCACTCCCACGTGCGGTGCGGCAGCGCATCGTTCATGCGCACCCGGCCGCGAGCGGCGAACCGTTCGAGGTTGCCGGTGAGGGGGAAGATCAGGTACTGAGCGGCGTCCTCACCCCACGGGCCGAGTTCGTCGTGCGTGGCCGCGATGATCTCGAGCGTTGTGGCGGGCTCTGTGCACGAGCGCAGGTGCGCCTCGAGAACCCGATCGATGTGCGCGACGTGATTCGCAGAGGTATCGAGGAATGCCCTGACTTGCTCGCCTTCGTACACGGGGTAGTGCGCGGTGAGCAGCAGGTTCGGGTCGAGCTCGCGGGCCATCGCGATGGTGGCGAGGTAGGGGTCGGTGTCTCGGTAGGTGGGGGGAAAGGCCGGGGTGCCGGATGCGGTGGGCACCGTGTCGCCGAGGATCGCGTCGGAGACGACCAGCGCATCGTTGTCCGCATCCCACACCGCGAGGTGGCCGGGCGAATGTCCGGGAGCGGCGAGCACCTGGAGTGTCCGGTCGCCGAGTGACAGCTCCTCGCCGCCGCCGAGGGCGCGATCGACGCGATGCAGCCGGGTGGATGCCCGAACGAGGGCGGTCGTCTCGGGCGGGTCGGCGAAACCGTCAGGCTCGACGAACTCCCCGTAGCGGCCGGCGATCAGCACCTCGATGTCTTCCGTCATCTCGACGTCGGCAGCGCCGGCGAGGAAGACGGCGTTCGGGGCGACCGAGGCGAGTGCGGCGTTTCCCCCGGTGTGATCGAAGTCGCAGTGCGAGGAGACCACCCAGGTGAGGTCTTCCGGGTCGAACCCGATGCGGTCGAGGTAGGGGAGAAGAGTTCCCGCGACGCTCTCGTCGACGCCGGTGTCGAACAGCAGTGACGCGTCGGAGCCGATGAAGAGGTGCATCGCGATGAAGCGCTCGCCGAGCGGAGCCTCGATGCGGTGCAGGCCAGGGCGAATCTCCACTTCACTCCTCCTCGAGGTGGGTGATCAGGCGAAGCCCGGCGCGGTGGGATCGCACGTGCGGGCCCCCGTTGCTGAGCCAGGATGCGTCGCGCTGATGCGCGACGATCGCCGCTTCGTCGATCTCGACGCCCACGCCCGGTTTGTCGCCGAGCACGACGCCGCCGTCTTCGATGCTCTGATCGAGGTCGACGCCGAAGGGTGCGCTGAGATCCTGGATCTCGGACGAGAGGTGATTCGGCACGGCCGCGGCCGCCGCGGTCACGGCGTAGTTGGCGGTGAGCCCGACGGGGCTGACCGGCAGATCTCGGCTGTGCGCGGCGACGGCGACGCGCAGGAAGTGCGTGATGCCCCACACGGCTCCCGCCTGCACCACGTCGACGCCGTTCGCGTCGAAGAGCGGGCGGAACTGCTCCAATCCCGTGAGGTTCTCGCCGGTGGCCACCGCCGCTCGGATCGCGCCGCTCAGCCGGGCGTGGCCGCTGGCGTCCCATCGCCGAAGGGGTTCCTCGATCCAGGCGAGGTCGATCTCCTGCTCTATGCGGTGCAGATACCGAACGGCTTGCTTCAGGTTCCAGGACTCGTTCGCGTCGAGCATGAGGGCGGGTGTCGGACAGTTGCGCCGGAGGGCGTCCGCCACGATCGCGAGTCGTTTCAGGTCATACGAGGCATCCCGGCCGCCCTTGAGCTTTCCGCTCTGGAAACCGCGCTCGCCCATGAGGGTGTAGAAGTCGTGCAGCTGTTCGTTCGTCAGTGCGATGTCGAGGCCCGACGCGTAGCCGGTGACGAAGCGGTCTTTCGCACCGAGAAGTCGCCACAGTGGCTCGCCGGCGAGCTTGGCCTTGAGGTCCCACAGCGCCATGTCGAGGGTTCCGACACCGCCGAATGTGCCTCCGGCGTGGCCGGTCTTGAACACCCGGGCGAGCATCGCGTCATATAGCGAGGTGACCGCGCGCGGATCCTCGCCTTCGAGCGCGGGAAAGAGGCGATCGATGTCATGGTGCGCACCCATGCCGATGCCGGTGACGCCCTCATCCGTGTCGAGAAGGACCAGGGGCACCTCGGTGACGCCTGACTTCACGTAACCGTTCGCGTCGCCGACGGGTCGACCCCAGTCGTGGAAGGTCCGCAGCAGGCGGTACCCCGTGATCTTCATATCGTCCTTGACTTTCGATGCGAGGCTGTACAAACAGCATACATCACATGTCTGGTCATTGTGCAGTCGTGCTCACCGCGGCTCGAGACCAGGGCTTAGTGTGGGCGCATGACAACCGGACCCAGCGCGGCGGTGGGCAGTGCGCGCGCTCCGATCGATCGCATCGGAGTGGCCGTTCTGCGCGAGCTCGTGGAGATGATCGTCACGGGCGCGGTGCCCGAGGGCGGCGTGCTCCCCCCGGAAGCGCAGCTCTCTCAGGAGTTCGGCGTCAGCCGCACCGTGATCCGGGAGACGATGAAGCGTCTGCAGGAGAAGGGCATGGTCACCGTCGCGCAGGGGCGCGGCACGCATGTGAATGCGATGCGGTCCTGGAACCTCATGGACCCGCTGATCCTCTCGACGCTGATCGGGCACGACGACACGCTCGGCATCCTCGACGAATTGAGCGTCGTGCGCGGAGCTCTCGAATCGGCGATGGCCGCGGCGACGGCGAAACGACGCGACGACGACGGACTCTCGCGGCTGCGGGCGACGCTGCAACTGATGCGCGACTCGATGGAGGACTCGGCGGCTTTCCGCGACGCCGACATCCAGTTCCACATCGCGGTCATGGAGCTCTCCGACAACACCTTGGCCGAGAGTCTCGCCCGCGTGCTCTTCGAGCGCGCGCTGGAGAGTTCCCGCTACCACGGCATCGATCCGGAGCACGCATTCGAACTGACCATGCGCGAGCACGAGTTGATCCTGGCGGCGATCGAGGCGGGCGACGCCGAAGCCGCCCGGGCCGCGATGGACCACCACATTCTCGGCTCGTGGGAGCGTCGCCGTCTTCCTACCCTCAAGCGCAGCTGAGTTCCTCGCCGATCGCGAGCACGGCGGATGCCGCGGTCCCCGTTTTGGGGCCGCGGCATCCGCTCTGTGCAGGAGGGTGGCCGGATCAGTCGATGGATGCCGTGCGACGGCGTGCCAGCAGCAGACCGCCGATCAGCATCAGCAGACCGAGACCAGCAGCCCAGGTGGCGCCTTCCCCGCCCGTAGCGGCCAGCGCGACCACGGCGGTTCCGGCCGAGGCAGGCGACGCCATCACGGCGACCGGGTCACCCGACGACGCCGGCGTCACCGGCGTGCCGGGATCGGCGGGCGTGCCCGGGTTGGTCGGGTCCGTCGGGGTGCCCGGGTCCGTCGGGTCTGTCGGGGTACCCGGGTCCGTCGGGTTCGTCGGCGTGCCCGGGTCCGTCGGATCCGTCGGCGTGCCCGGTTCTGACGGGTCGGTTGGGTCCGTCGGGGTGCCCGGTTCGGTCGGCTCACCGGGGTTCCCCGGCGTGGTCGGCGACGTCGTCTCCGAGTCGCCGATGACCGAGATCGCGTTTCCGCCCACGGTGATCGGCAGTGAGATCGGCAGAAGCACCTGTGTGCCCCCGAGGATCGAGTCCGATCCGCCGGTGACAGCGTCGCCCCCGCTCGATCCCCCGCCGTTGCCAGTGGTGGCGTCGGTGGACTCGCTGTCGCCGAGGACCGAGATGGCGTTTCCGCCGACGGTCACGGGGACGTCGATGGGTGCGATGGCCTGGGTGCCGCCCAGAAGGCTGTCGTCTCCGTTGGTGGTCCCCGCGGTGTCGCCGCTGTGACCGTTGCCGGTGCCTCCGTTGGTTCCGGTGGTGGCGTGGGTGGATTCGCTGTCGCCGATGACCGAGATGGCGTTTCCGCCGATGGTGACGGGGACGTCGATGGGTGCGATGGCCTGGGTGCCGCCGAGGAGGCTGTCGTCTCCTCCGGTGGTTCCGGTGTTCTGGCCGCCAGCGCTCCCGTTGGTTCCGGTGGTGGCGTCGGTGGACGCATCCGTGGATTCGCTGTCGCCGATGACCGAGATGGCGTTTCCGCCGATGGTGACGGGGACGTCGATGGGTGCGACGACCTGCGTGCCGCCGGCGACGCTGTCCTCCCCCGACGTGACCGCCGCGGTGTTGTCCGCGTCGGTGTGTGAGCCGCTGTGGCTCGTGGATGCATCCGTCGACTCGCTGTCGCCGAGGACCGAGACGGCGTTGCCGCTCACGGTGACGGGCGCGTCGACCGAGACGACACCCTGCGTGCCTCCCGCGACGCTGTCATCCCCCGAGGTGGAAGCTTCGGGCGCGGGCGGGGACGAACTGCCCGACGACGTCTCTGCGCCGTCGGAGTGGCTGTCGCCGGCGACCGAGACCGCGTTGCCGGCTACGGTGACCGGCACCTCGACGGTGACGATCGCCTGCGACCCGGAGGCCGCCCCGTCGTTCCCGGAGGTGTGCGCCTCCGGGGCGGGTGCCGGTGCGGATGCCTGGGTGTCGGCGTCGTCCGAGTGGGAGTCGCCGAGAACCGAGATGGCGTTGCCGGCCACGGTGACCGGTGCCTCGACGTCGATGACGGCTTGGGTGCCCGAGAGCAGCCCGTCTTCTCCGGATGTGTCGGCGGCCTGGGCGACCCCCGCGCCGGCGAGGGAGATTCCCCCTCCGATGAGCGCACCCCACAGGGCGCGCTTGATGATCGTGTGCATGACTATGACTCCTTGATTGAGGTATCGACAGCACGCCGGATGGCGTGCCGGATCGTCTGCCGCAC
>PACL01000009.1 GCA_002700095.1 Fulvimarina sp.
CCCGATCGCGATGGAAGAGCGCCTGCGCTTCGCCATCCGTGAAGGCGGCCGCACCGTCGGCGCCGGCATCGTCGCCGCGATCGTCGAGTAGTCGACATTCGCGCAGGTCGGCCGTCAAAGCCGACGACACATCGATCACATCGTGCGAACGGGCCCCTTGCGGGCCCGTTTTCGCGTCGTGGCACCGGCCCCGCCGCGACGATCGTCCCCGCGATCGGCTGCCCCTCACGAACTGTCCCTGCCGACCTGCGTCGGCGCTGTCGGGACGCGAACAAGAAAAAACAGGCCCGTCGGGGCCTGTTCTCTTGTCGTCATCCGGAGCTGCTGGTCGGCGCGCTTTGCCGGCGGGCCCGCTGTTGTCCTGGCTAGCGCCCTACTTGTCGAGCTGGCAGGTCGTTTCCGGCCGGTCGAAGCCGAGCGTGTCGAGTTCGGAGACCTGGTGCAGGAAGCCTTCCTGCGGCGAGGCGCTGACGACCGAATCCTCGGTGCCGAGCAGCACCGGCTGGCGCAGCTGCCAGTCCCAGTCCCGGAACGTCAGGCGCTGGCCCTTGAAGGCGGCGACGGTGAAGTCCTTGCTGCGGATGAAGGCGTCGATCTTCTCCGGATCGGTGGAATTGGTCCGCGAGGCGGCCTCGCCGATGGTGCGCACCGCGGTCCAGGCCTGCATGTCCTTCGATTCCATCCGTCGGCCGGCCGCATCCTCGAAGCGGTTCTGGATCTGCGCGCCGCCCCACTGTTCGCTCGCCGGATGCCAGGAGCCGGGCACGAGGCCGGCGGTGCCGGCGACCGGGCGCGGGATCCACGTCCGCCACGGAATGTAGGTGCCGAAGACCTCGCTTTCGTCGGCGACGAGCAGCACGTCGTGATCCGGCAAGTCCTGCAGGAAGACCGGGATCTGGCGCTGGACGAGGGCCTGGCCGGAATCCGTCGCCCGGGCGCCGCCGCGGTCCTCGAAGACCTTCTCCGCGACGATCTTGCCGCCGAACTTCGTGGCCGAGCGCTTCAGCGCCTCGGCAAAGAGCTTGTCCTTCTCATGGGAGCCCTCGACCAGCGCCCAGTTCCGCCACTGCTTCCACATCAGATACTGCGCCAGCCCGTCGGTCAGCATCGAGCGCGACGGTGCCGTGTGCAGCATGTTGTTGCGGCAGTCGTCGTTGCGCAGGCGGTCGTCCTCGGCGCCGGCGTTGAAGATGATCGCGCCCTTCTCTGCGGCGAGATCGGCGGCCTTCAGCGTGTCGTCGGCGGAGAGGTCGGTGACGACGTAATGGGCGCCGTCGTCCAGGAGCTTCCGGAGCGGCGCGGCGATGTCGTCGCCGGGCTTCAGCGTCACCACGTCGAGCATGAAGTCCTGGCCCATGAAGGAGCCGGTGGTGTCGTTGTCGCTGATCGCCACCTTGGCGCCGGCAATGCCGATGTCCTCGGGCGGGATGTCGAGGACGGACAGGGCCAGCGTCCGCTCGTAGCTGCGCAGATAGCCGATCCGGATCGTCTGCATCTTCTTCTCGGCCGGGCTCGCGGCGGGGGCGGCCGGCTTGGCCTCCTGGCTGCTTCCCTGTGCGGCTGCCGAAAGCGTCAGCGCAACGGCCGTCAGCGGTGCGAGCGCGAGCGGCAGAAGCCCCCGTCCCAGGCGATCGAGGTTTAACATCTTGGCATTCCTCTCGCATGTCGCGCGGCGACGCCGGCTTCCTGCCGCGTCGCCGCAATCATTGCTCCTCCCGCCCGGCGCACTATCACTTGCCTCGGGCACCGCACATTGCATCCACGGAGAAGCCGAATGTTTGCGTCCACGATGTGTCGCGGAGGAGGTCTCGTCAGGCAAGCGCGATTTTTTCCCGTTGTTCTCGTCGCGCTTCTGGCCACCGGGCCAGCTCTGGCCGACGACCACCAGGTCGCGGTGTTCGGCTTCGAGCTGATCGACTCCAGCCTCGAGGGCTCGATGATGGGCAAGGACGAGGCGCAGCAAGCCCGGCTGGCCCGCATGGCGCCGCAGCTGCGCGAGGCCATCGCCGACCTCGGCGGCTACGAAATCGTCGACGTCGCTCGGGTCCAGCCGAAGGCAGATGCGTCCAATCTCCAGAGCTGCGGCAATTGCGCGCTCACCTTCGCGCGCGAGGTCGGGGCCGACATCGCCGTTGTCGGAACCGTGCAGAAGGTCTCCAACCTCATCCTCAACATCAACGCCTATGCTTTCGATGTCGAAACCGGTAAGCCCCTCGCGCGCGGCAGCGCCGACATCCGCTCGAACACCGACGAGAGCTGGGAGCGGGGCCTGCGCTACCTGTTCAAGAACACCCTGATGAAGCAGCTGGAGGCCGCGCGTTGACGAAACTCTTGGCGAGCGTCACCGGCCCCGGGGAGGCCGAGACGGTGCTCCTCGGCGGTGCCGACATCATCGATCTGAAGGATCCGGCAAAGGGCGCGCTCGGCGCCGTGTCGCCGGAGGTGCTTGCCGCGACGATCGCCACTGTCGCCGGCCGCCGCCCAATCTCCGCCGTGGCCGGCGACCTGCCGATGCGGCCGGACCTCGTCGTGCGGGAGGTCGAGGCGCGGCGGGCCGCGGATTTCGTCAAGATCGGCCTCTTCCCGGCGACGTCCGCCGAGCGTCTCGCGGTGATCGGCGCGCTTGCCGGGGCCGCGCGCGACATCCCGCTCGTCGCCGTGTTGTTCGCCGACGGCGACCCCGACTTCGCCCTTCTCGCCCCGCTCGCCGAGGCGGGGTTCCATGGCGCCATGATCGACACGATGGACAAGGCCGGCGGCGGCCTGTTGTCCCGGCTTTCGGTCGGCACCCTCGCCAAATTCGTCGAAACCGCCCGCGACCTCGGCCTGATGAGCGGCCTTGCCGGTTCGCTGGAAGCCCCGGACGTTCCCCGCCTGAAAGCCCTGCGGCCGGATTACCTCGGCTTTCGCGGGGCGCTCACCGGTGGCGCGCGGGGCGACGCGGTCGAGGAGGCGCAGGTGCGCCGCATCGCCTCGCTGCTCCGCCCTGAACCAAGTGCCGTGGCCAGGCCGGGACTGACGGCGGATCATGCGCCGGAGCCGGCCGGGCTCGACCGGATCTTCGTGCGCGACCTCGTCCTCGACCTGGAAATCGGCGCCTATGGCCACGAGCGCGGCCGCCGGCAGAAGGTGCGCTTCTCGGTCGAGGCTCTGATCGCCCGCATTACGGCGAACCGTGACGACATCGCGGAAGTCTATTCTTACGATCTGATCACCGACGCGGTCCGCGCCCTGGCTGAAACCGGCCATACCGATCTCGTCGAGACGCTCGCCCTCGACCTCGCCCGAACCGTCCTGTCGGATGGCCGCGTCTTCGAGGTGAGCGTCAGGGTCGAAAAGCTGGACCTCGGCCCGGGCGCCGTCGGCATCGAGATCCGCCGCCGCCGATCGGATTTCTCCGCCTGATCCGGCGGCATCCCGTCACGCCATCCCGACTTCTCCCGAGCCAACCCGCCGACCGATCGTCCGCGTCGGGGACGCCTCCGGCCGGCTCGGCGACCCACCGGGGCGCGGGCGTTGGCTTGCGCCGATGAGGCCTCTCGAGGGGCAGGAGGACCAGCGGCTCACCGGCTAAGGACGTCGCGCGGGCCGCCCCGCCGGCGCCGCTGCGTGCCGCGAGCGCGTGCCGCCCTTGCGCCCCGTCCGATCCTGGCGTTCACTGCCGACAGAGCGCCTGGTCGGCAGATCCTGCGCCCCGGTCGGTGGCGGGCGGACTCGCCACGGCGATCTGGAGAACCATTTGAATCTGCAAGTTGAAGCCGCCATCGGCCCGCAGAGGCCGAGGCGGACGGGAGACGGCAGCCGGCGTTTCAGCCCGCGCTGCCGAAAGGAAACGTTCAACGAACGGGGCAGGGCATCATGGGCACATTCAAGCAGCTTCTCGTCGTCAAGCTCGGCGGTAGTTCGGCGTCCTCGCCGGATCTCCTCCGCTGGGTCCGGGCCATCGAACAGGCCACGGTTCCGCTGGTCGTCGTTCCCGGCGGCGGCCCTTTCGCCAACACGGTGCGCCGCTACCAGCCGAAGCTCGGCTTCGACGACCGTGCCGCCCACGAAATGGCGATCCTCGGGATGGAGCAGTTCGGCCTCGCTCTGATCAGCCTGTCGTCGCGCATGGTCCGGGCGCGCGACCGGGAGGACATCGAGACGGCCATCGAGGCCGGACGCATCCCCGTCTGGCTCCCGCGCGACGTTGCTCTGACCGCGCCCGACATCGCCCAGGACTGGAGCGTGACGTCGGACTCGCTCGCCGCCTGGCTCGCCCGCAGGCTCTCCGCCCGCCATCTCTGCCTGATCAAGCAGCTCGACGTCCCCGAGGGTTCCAGCGTCGAGGCGCTGATCGGGGCGCAGATCGTCGACGAGAATTTCGGCGAGCATCTGGGCGACACCGCGACGGTGCATGTCGCGGGTCCTGGCGATCTGGCAACAGCGGGCCTCCGCCTGTCGGACGGCAAGGTGCCCGGCAACCAGCTGGCGCGTGGGTCCATGGGGATCGCCACCGCGGCGGAATGAGCGGCCGCTGGGGAAGTTGCGGGCAACGGCGCCGCCGGTCTTTTCATCGGCCGGCGAATGTCCGACATAGCCGCAATGGCGAAACCGCACCTTCTCTTCCTGACCGGGCATCTCGCCCGCCCGCGCCTCGAGCGGATCCTGTCCGGCCTCGGGGCGACGGATTTCGACTGGTCGATCGCCGACATCGGCGTCAAGGTGGCCGCGCTGGCGACCGGCGAGATCATCGAACGGCGGCTGCAGCGCCCGGTCGAGGCGACGCAGGTCGTCCTTCCGGGCCGCTGCCGTGCCGATCTCGACCGGCTCGCGGACGCGTTCGGCGTTCCCTTCGTGCGGGGCCCGGACGAACTCGCCGACCTGCCGGCCTTTCTCGGCCGCAAGGGCGGGCCGCCGGATCTCTCCCGCCACGCCATGCGGATCTTCGCCGAGATCGTCGACGCGACCGCCCATCCGGTCGAGGCGATCGTCGCGAGGGCACAAAGGATGCGCGGGGAGGGTGCCGACGTCATCGATCTCGGCTGCCTGCCGGACACGCCGTTTCCGCATCTCGAGGAAACCATCGCCGCGCTCAAGGCGGCCGGCCACCGGGTCAGCGTCGATTCGGCCAATCCCGATGAACTGTCCCGCGCGACCAGGGCCGGCGCCGACTATCTCCTCAGCCTCACCGAGGAAACGCTGGCGATCGCCCGGCAGGGCGACGCGGTGCCGGTCCTCGTGCCGGCCGTGCCCCACGACATGGGCTCCCTCGACCGCGCGATAGACAGGGCGAAGGCCATGGGGATCGACTTCATCGCCGATGCAATCCTCGATCCGATCCATTTCGGCTTTTCCGCCTCGCTGGTCCGCTATCACGAGCTGCGCCGGCGGCATCCGGACATTTCCATCCTGATGGGCACCGGCAATCTCACCGAGCTGACCGACGCCGACACCTCCGGCATCACGGCGACCCTCCTCGGCATCTGCTCTGAGCTGTCCGTCGACAACCTCCTGATCGTCCATGTCAGCCCCCACACCCGCGCCACCATCGCCGAGCACGACGCGGCGCGGCGCATGTTCTTTGCCGCCAAGGCGGACAACGCCCTGCCGCGCGGCTATTCCAACGCGCTGCTGCAGGTCCACGACGTCGCTCCCTTCGCCGCGACGCCGGAAGAGCTGGGCGAGATGGCGGCGACGATCAAGGACCGCAACTACCGCATCGAGACGGCAGAGGACGGCATCCACCTCTACAATCGCGACATGCACGAGGTTGCGACCGACGCCTTCGAGCTGTTTCCGCATATCGCCGTCGATGGCGACACCGGCCACGCCTTCTATCTCGGCGCGGAACTCCAGAAGGCCGAGATCGCCTGGCGCCTCGGCAAGCGCTACGCCCAGGACGCGCCGCTCGAATTCGGCGTCGGCGCGCCAAGGGACGAAGAGGACCGCACCCGGCTGGAAGAAGCGGGCCATACGCTGAAGGCGAAGAAGAAGACGTCACAGACGACCGGCGCCGCCTCAGCGGCCGCCGAGACCGGCGAGGGGAGTTGAGGCCGTGGCCTATATTCGTGAGACCATCCTGACCACCATTTCCGACGCCGGCGAGGTCCACATCGCGCCGCTCGGGATCATAAAGGAGGGCGACGGCTGGGTGATCGCGCCGTTCCGGCCCTCGACGACGCTGACCAACATCGAGGCGAATGGCCTTGCGGTCGTCAACTACACCGACGAGGCGAAGATCTTCGCCGGCTGCCTCACCGGCCGCAAGGACTGGCCTCTCACGCCGCTCGACGACTGCAAGGTGCCGCGGCTGGAGGCGGCGCTCTCCCACGAAGTCCTCAAGGTCGAGCGGGTTACGGAGGATGCGACCCGGCCACGCTTTTTCTGCAAGGTCGTCTCGTCCGGCCAGCACCGGCCCTTCCTCGGCATGAACCGCGCCAAGGCGGCGGTGCTGGAGGCGGCGATCCTGGTCAGCCGTCTGAAGATGCTGCCGGCCGAGAAGATCGAGACCGAGATCGCCTATCTGAAGATCGCCATCGACAAGACCGCCGGGCCCGACGAGGAGACGGCGTTCTACTGGCTGCTGGAAGAGGTGATCGAGCACCTGGCGGAGGTGGAGGGGGCGGCCTGAACGGCGACCGGTCTCATGCCATCAGGCTGCGACGACAGCGACGGACGCCCGTTTGCCGAGGGCCCGCAGCGCCAGTTCCAGCGTTCGGATCTTGGTTGGATGATCGGGGTCGAGGATCCGGCGTGCTTCGCTTTCGACCATGCCGAGCCGTTCTGCCAGTGCCGTCTTGCGCAGGCCGGAGGCCCTGAAACCCTCGATCACCGCGAGCTTGAGGGCGTCCGCTGCCGTGACTTCGATCGGCACCAGATCCGCTGCGCTGGCATTTGGCGGGGGCAGGTCGTGACCGTTTCCGAGGTAGTGCCGCAATGCAAAGCCGAGAGCTTCCGAGGCATTCGCCATTGCCTCCTCGCGACTCGCGCCCTCGGTGATCGCCTCCGGCACGTCCGGGAAGGTGACAAGCAGGCCGCCCTCGCCATTGTCTTCCAAGCGTGCGTTGTAGATGTAGTTCATGGATCCACTCCGTTGGAACCGGCAACTGCCACCGGTGCTAGACGCCCAACTGCTTCCTGATGGCGCGGACATAGACGTTCGAGAGTTCTCCGGATTTGATGATCGTGGCACGATCACCGAGAACGACCTTGTAATGTGAGCCTTTCCCTTCGTTCTTGATCACGGCGAAAGTCACGCCCCGGTCCTTGGCGGACTGCCGGAGTTCTCTGATCAAGGCTTCGCGCTTCAATGCAGGTCTCCTGCCAGCTCGGATATAGATCGCGCATTTTTGCGCGCTTCTCAACCCGAGCGATTTCCATTCATGCGCTCCACCCCCTCCTGCCGCTGAACACTTCGTCACCGCACGAAACCATCCTGCCCTCCGCCCGTTGATGAACGGATTTCGAACCGTTCCAAGCTGGGCGTGGCCATGCCGCATGCCCGCAGGACGCCAATGAAGGGCAACTCAACGCGATGAAGTTGAAGATCAACGGAACCGAGCACGAACTCGACGTCGACACGCGCACCTCGCTGCTCGACGCCTGCCGCGACCATCTCGGCCTCACCGGCTCCAAGAAGGGCTGCGACCACGGCCAATGCGGCGCCTGCACCATGCTGGTCAATGGCCGCCGCATCAATTCCTGCCTCACCCTCGCCGTCATGCACGAGGGCGACGAGATCACCACCATCGAGGGCCTCGGCGGCCCCGGTGACCTGCATCCGATGCAGGAGGCCTTCCTCCATCACGACGGCTTCCAGTGCGGCTACTGCACCCCGGGCCAGATTGTGTCGGCCGTCGGCATGCTCGGCGAAGTCTCCGACGGCTGGCCGAGCCATGCCTCCGCCGACGTCAAGGACGGCGCGTCGCTGTCGCTTGACGAAATCCGTGAGCGGATGAGCGGCAATCTCTGCCGCTGCTCGGCCTATCCCAACATCGTCAATGCCATCGAGACCGCCAGCACCAAGATGAAGGAGACCGCATGAGACCGTTCGAATACGCCCGGGCCGGTAACGTCTCCGAGGCCGGCCAGCTCGCCGGGCGGTTCATCGCCGGCGGCACCAACCTCCTCGACCTGATGAAACTCGAGGTCGAGACGCCCGAAAAGCTCGTCGACATCACCCGGCTG
Source organism: Fulvimarina sp. (assembly GCA_002700095.1). GTDB lineage: Bacteria > Pseudomonadota > Alphaproteobacteria > Rhizobiales > Rhizobiaceae > Jiella. Next base: position 8,170 of record PACL01000009.1, read on the forward strand.
CCGCTGCGCGAGATTGAGGAAACCGTCGATGGCGGTCTTCGCATCGGCGCTCTGGTGACGAATTCCGATCTGGCGGCCGAGCCGCGCATCCGCCGCGACTACGAAGTCCTGTCGAGGGCGCTGCTCGCCGGCGCGTCCGGCCAGCTGCGCAACAAGGCGACCACTGGAGGCAATCTCCTGCAGCGCACCCGTTGCAGCTATTTCTACGAGACGTCCCAGCCCTGCAACAAGCGCGAGCCGGGCTCCGGCTGCGGCGCCATCGGCGGCTTCAACCGCATCCACGCGATCCTCGGTACGTCGGAGAAGTGCATCGCCACCCATCCGTCCGACATGGCCGTCGCCATGCGGCTGCTCGACGCCGTCGTCGAGACGCTGAAGGCCGACGGCTCGAGCCGGGAGATCCCCGTCGGCGACTTCTACCGCCTGCCGGGCGAGACGCCGCAGGTCGAGACGGTGCTGGATGAGGGCGAGTTGATCACCGCCGTGCGCCTGCCTAAGCCGCTGTCTGGCGAACATCGCTATCGCAAGGTGCGCGACCGTGCCTCCTATGCCTTCGCCCTCGTCTCCGTTGCCGCGGTCGTTCGTATGGACGGCGGCAGGATCGCGGAGGCTCGTCTTGCCTTCGGCGGTCTCGCCCACATGCCGTGGCGCGACGCGGCGGTCGAAGATGCGCTGATCGGCGAGGCGCCATCCATGGCGCTGTTCGACAAGGCCGCGGACATCCTCCTCGCCGAGGCCAAGGGGCAGGGCGCAAACGACTTCAAGATCCCGCTCGCCCGGCGCACGCTGAAAGCGGTGCTGGCCGACGCGACGAAGGGAGCCTGATCATGAACGAACACGTGATGAACGAGCCGATCGGCGAGACCCGCCTCGATCGGAATACCCAAGGCGTGATCGGCAAGGGCGTCGATCGCTACGAAGGCAAGCTAAAGGTGTCCGGCAAGGCGCCCTATGCCTATGAGCACCTGATCGGCGAGAATGTGGCCTACGGCTTCGTCGTGCCGGGCCCCGTGGGTCGCGCGAAGGTCCGCTCGATCGACACGTCGAAGGCGACGGCCGAGCCTGGCGTCCTTGCCGTCGTCACCGGCGACGGACTGCCGCGCTCCGCCGCCCAGCCGATGTCTCCCGCCGGCCAGACCATGGACGGCGAGATCTTCCACTACAACCAGCCGATCGCGCTGGTGGTGGCGGAAAGCTTCGAGATCGCCCGCCACGCTTCGCATCTCGTTGAAGTTGACTACGAGGAAATCGAAGGCCGCTACGAGATCGAGAGCCGGCGCGGCACCGGTCGTGCCACAGAGGAAGGGCCGATGGCCGCCGACACCAATCGCGGCGACTTCGAGAAAGCCTTCGCAACATCCGAAGTGCAGTTCGACGAAACCTATCGTACCCCGTCCTACCATTCGGCCGCGATGGAGCCGCACACCTCCGTCGCCAAGTGGGACGGCGACCAGCTGACCGTCTGGTCCTCCTGCCAGCTGCTCGAGACCAACGTCCAGCAGATCGCCAGCGGTGTCGGCGTCGACGTTTCCAAGGTCCGGCTGCTCAGCCCCTATATCGGCGGCGGCTTTGGCTCGAAGCTCGGCATTGGCCCGGACGCGGTGCTTGCCGCCCTCGGCGCCCGCGAGGCGGGACGTCCGGTGAAGCTCGCGCTCACCCGCCAGAACGTCTTCCAGACGACCTCGCGGCGCGGCGAGACGATCCAGCGGGTGCGCATCGGCGCGACGAAGGAGGGCAGGATCACCTGCTTCGCCCATGAGACGGAGACGCCGAATTCGGAAGGCGAGGGCTTCTTCGAACCCTCCGGCATTTCCAGCGTCTTTCTCTATCCCGGCGCCGACCGGCTGGTGACGCACCGGGTGATCACCTCCGATGTCCTGATGTGCTCGGCCGTCCGGGCGCCCGGCGAGGCGACCGGCATGCTCGCCACCGAAAGCGCGCTCGACGAGCTGGCCGATCGCTTCGGCATCGATCCGGTCGAGTTCCGCCGGATGAACGAGCCGGAGAAGGACCCGCAAGAGGACGTGCCGTTCTCCTCGCGCAAGCTCCTCGAATGCATCGACGTCGGGGCAAAGCGCTTCGGCTGGGCCGCCCGGCCGAAGACGCCGGGCTCGCGGCGTGAGGGCGAGTGGCTGATCGGCTACGGCATGGCGTCGGCCAGTCGCGCCAACTCGCTGATGAAGTCTTCGGCCGAGATCGAGATGACGCCTGACGGGCGCGCCACAGTGAAGACCGCGATGACCGACATCGGCACCGGCACCTACACGATCCTCCAGCAGATCGCCGCGGAAATGCTCGGCATGCAGCTGGATCAGGTCGATGTCCTTCTCGGCGACACCACGCTGCCGTCCTCGTCCGGCTCGGGCGGCTCCTGGGGTGCGAATTCGGCCGGCTCGTCGGTCTATGTCGCGGCCGAGGCGGTCATTGGCGAATTCGCCAAGCGCCTCGGCGTCGAGGCGGAGACGCTGACCCTGAAGGACGGCCACGCCATCGCCGGCAACCGCCAGATCCCGTTCACGGAGATCCTGAACGGCGACACGATCCGGGTGGTCGGCACGATCAAGCCCGGCGAGACGTCCGAGAAGACCAACCAGGCAAGCTACGGCGCCCATTATGCCGAAGTCGCCGTCAACGCCACGACCGGCGAGACCCGTGTTCGGCGTCTCCTCACCGTTGGCGCCGCGGGCCGCATCCTCAACGAGAAGACCGCCACGTCCCAGTGCTATGGCGGCCAGATCTGGGGCATCGGCTATGCGCTTGAAGAGGATCTCGTCGTCGATGCGCGCAACGGCCTGATCGTCAATCACGATCTCGCCGAATATCACGTGCCGGTCCATGCGGACGTGCCGAAGCTCGACGTCGTGCTCCTGGAAGAGCGGGACCGGCACGCCAGCCCGCTCGCCGGCAAGGGCATCGGCGAACTCGCCATCGCCGGCGTCGGCGCGGCGATCAACAACGCCATCTACAACGCCACAGGCGCGCGCATCCGGAGCTATCCGGTGACGATGGACAAGTTGCTGCCGCATCTGCCGGACGATGTCGGCGAGGCGGCTTGAGCCGCGTCGATAGCTAGCTTGAATGCGGGAAGGGCCAGCGTAAACGCTGGCCCTTCTTAATTTGCGGCCGTGCGTGAGGGCACTTCAGGCGACTGTGTATTCCCCAGCCGTCGGCCAGACGCACTGGGCGGAGAGATCCGCATAGAACAAGTCAGCGAGGCGCTTCCGCTCGGCCTCGACCAGCGGTCCATCGATCGCCACGTCCCGGCAGCGGCCGTGCTGGCCGGCGGGGACGAGGTCGGGATTGGCGAGGACGTCGTCGAGGTCATGATCGAACCAGCCGCGCGAGCCCATGTCGAAGAAGCTCTCGGCCGGCAGGCCGTCGGCGAGCAGCACGTCATGCTGGTCGAGTTCGACATGCCAATAGGTGACGGACCGCATCGACGTGCGCTCGATCGTCGTGCCGTTGATCAGGTTCATGATCGGCACGAGAACCTCGACGCCGTTCTGGCGCACGAGGACCGGGTGGCCCGGCGACAGGAGGACGTCGCGCTCGGGCACACCGGCGCCAAATGCATCTGCACGAACCTTGATCGGCGCCATGTGAGCGTTTTCGCCCGAGCAGTCGAGCGTCCGTTTGCCGATCCAAATGATTTCGCGTTGGGAGCCGAAGGCCGTGACGGCGGTATCACCGACAGACAGCTTTTCGATTTCAATCGGTCCGCGCGATGTCTCGATTTGAGCGCCGCTGGTGAAGCAGAGGGCGTACTGGCCCGCTGAATAGTAAATCGTGGAGTACTGAGAGTAATAAGTTTGCGTAAACAGGTATCGCGTCCCTCCAATCTCTCCGATGATCCCGTATCCATCTGACGCAACGCCGAGATAATTATAGGTGGAGCCCTGGGCCGTGAAGGTCTCCGGATTGACATCCCCTAGCTGCACCAGGGAGTCTGTTCCACCATCGCTAACGTCCTCAACGTAACGGTTAAGAATCAGGGTCTCTGTCTCATTGGAACCATTCAGCCCAAAGCGAAACGAAAATGTCCGACCAGCCACGCTGTCCACTCCTCGATCAACAATATTGCAGGAAGCTCCTCCAGAAAGGCGCTTGCCGAGACACGAAACCGGTGTTGGAGCTGACGACTTCGAGGGCGCTGATCCGCATCCGCCGCCAATTGTCGGCCGTCATCGTCTCGCCAACGGCACGACGATTCTCAAGTTTCAGAAACCTTAACCCTCTCAAATATTCACCAAATCGATTCTCTTTGCAACGATCACCGCGGGGACGATATCGCTGTTTTCCACCGACCCTGACGAACGGAGCCGGTCCATTGCACGTTTCGGTAGGCGCTGTGTCTCTTCGGCATCCCGGCTTCCGGGTCGATTGATCCCCGGTGCGTTCCAGCGGATTGGGAGAGAATCATCCCTCCGATCCGCATGAGATGACGACCAGCTCTCGCAATTTGTTCGACGAACCAGCCGCGCAAACCCGTGTCGAAAAGCTCTCGGCCCGAAGGCCGCCGGCGAGCACGTCGCGCCTGGGTACACCGGCGCCGAAGGCGTTCGCGCGCGCACCAGCGGGTGCCATGCGGGCGTTCTCGCCATTGCGGCGCCATCAAAGCATCAAAGCAGGCAAACCTGACGGGCCGACGCCGACCGTTTCCGGAGCGCAGCGTTAATGCCGCGTGGCGAAACCCACTCGATGTGACGGCCGGATACACGTTCCGCCACAACTACCGCGCCCGCCCCGCCAGCACCGCGAGCGCCGCGGCGGGCGCTGGGCGCCAGACCGCGTCGCAGCTCGGCCGGGCAGTCGAAGAGGTCCGGGACGTCGACGATGCCGAGGTCCAGCCTTGCGGCGAGGCGCCGCAGCACCGGACGCCCCGTGCCGGCGACGACGCGCCGGCTCTCGTCATTTCATGTGCTCTCAGCCGAGCCGCTTTTCGAAGTGGAAACGGCGGATGCCGCCGCCGACCGTCTTGTTGCTGGCGGTTTCGGCGATCTCCTCGCGGACGAGGTCGAATCCGGCCGACGAATAGAGCCCGAGCGCCGCCTGCTGCAGTTCGGAAGTGCTGAGGACGAGCTTTTCGTACCCCCTCGAGGCAGCCTGGCGTTCAGCATCCAGAAGCATTTGCCTTGCGAGGCCCCGTCTTTGAAAATCGGGTGCGACATACATGCGGCGCAGCTCGATATGGGCGGCATCTTGTGGCTCCAGCCCGTACATGCCGCGCAAGGCGTCGCCTGCGACAGCCAGCCGGAACAACCCGCCGGCCCTCGCATAGTAGTCGTCGATCCGGTCGATTTCTTCCTCGAGTGATCTCGCGATGTAGGCTTCGAACGTGTCGTGGCGATCAGCCGGAGCCAACGCCCGGTTGATGGCAATGAACAAAACACGGACGTCCTCGGCATATTGGGCCGAGAAGGGAACGATCGCGGTGGCTTTTCCGCCACCCACCGAGTCGCTCATCGTCTCACCGCCCCGCCAGAACCGCCAGCGCCGCCGCGGGCGCCGCCCGGCAGACCGCGTCGCGCAGCTCGGCCGGGCAGTCGAAGAGGTCGGGGAAGTCGACGATGCCGCGGTCCAGTCTCGCCGCCAGGCGCCGAAGTACCGGCCGCCCGGTTCCGGCGACGACCACCGGAGCGTCTTCCGATATGTCCTCGCGCGAGAGAACCAGCAGCACCGCGTCGTGGATCTTACGCAGCTGTTCCTCGGCAAAGCCGTGGGCGAGCCATTCCCAGGCGCCGTCGGTGCCGTCCTCGGCGTCGAGGCCGATCATCCGGGCGAGGCGTCGCCGCGAGGCTTCGACGCTCTTCTCCTGGCCGTCGGCGGCGGGATAGAGATCGTCAGCTTCGTCCAAAATGCCGACGATCCGCTGGACGTCCGCCATGGTGGCGAAGAACTCGTTCATCACCGGCACGCTGCGCCCGGCGAAGGAGGCCCGGCTCGCCACCGCCATCAACGGTGTGCGGGTATAGCCCTGATAGACCAGTTCGCCGCAGGCGAGGCGGGCGTTGTCGCTGGCCCCGACCGACTTCACCATGCCGCCTGCGACGGGCAGGATGTCGGTGGTCGTCGAGCCCATGTCGATGAACACCGCCTCTTCGATGTTCGCCGCCGCGAGCGCGGCGCTCGCATGCCAGTTGGCCGAGGCGATCTCGTTCGCATGGGAGCGCGCGTCGCCCGGCGCCAGGAACCCCGCCGCGCCGCCATAGAGCGAAACGTCCCCCGACAACTTCTCGGCAAACAGCCGCGCCAGCGTCTCGACGCCTTCGCGGCGCGAGGCGAAGACGTCGGAGAGTTCACCCGTCATGGTGACGGCGTGGCGGTCGACCGCGTCGCGATCGACGGCATCGAGGATCCGCCGCAGGCCGCTCTCCAGATGTTCGAGGCCCTGCCAGATCGGCGTCGGCTCCTGGAAGACCCGCAGGATGCGGTCGCCGTCGGCGAGCGCCGCCTTCAGATGCGCCCCGCCGACGTCCCAGCCCAATGTTCTCGTCATGCCGTCATCGTCTCGCATTCGTCGTCTTGCACGCCTGCCGCAGCGACCCGAGGGCGGCGTGCGGGTGGCCCGGGTCGGGGCATTCCCTCAGAACGCTCTTGGTTCGCCCGCCCGGCTCGGCCTATATGACCATCGAAGGCGGTCCGGTCTCAAGGTCGAAGATGCAAGTCGTTCCCGTGCTCGACATCAAGAACGCGCTGGTCGTGCGCGGCGTCATGGGCGATCGGGCGAGCTACCGGCCGATCGTCACACCGCTTTCGCCGGGCCCCGAGCCGCTCCCCGTGGCGCGCGGACTGATGGCGCTGCATCCGTTCGAGGCCCTCTATATCGCCGATCTCGACGCGATCGAGGGCTTGGCGGGCAGCGAGGCGGGCGAGGGGGGACCGGCAGATGACCGCCCATCGTGCGGCGACGCGGCAGGCGCCCCCGCCACCCGCCGACGGCGGGGCGAGCCCGATGCGGCGCTGGTCGAGCGGCTGCTCGCCGCCCATCCCGGCGTGACCCTGTGGCTCGACGCCGGCGTCACCAATCTCGGCGAGGCGATGCGGATCGCCGCGATGCCCGGCACAAGGGTCGTCGTCGGCAGCGAATCGATCGACGCCGCGCCGAGCCTGCGCAACCTTTCCGGCAGCGCCGACTTCGCGCTCTCCCTCGACTTTCGCGGCGAGACGTTCCTCGGGCCGGCGGAAATCCTCGCCGACGACAGCCTCTGGCCGCAGACCCTGATCGTCATGACCCTCGCCAAGGTCGGCAGCGGCGCCGGCCCCGATCTCGAGCGGCTGCAGGCGGTGAAGGCGCGGGCAGGGGACCGCCGCATCTTCGCCGCCGGCGGCGTGCGCGGTCCGGCCGACCTCGAAACCCTCGCCGCCATGGGCATCTCCGGCGCGCTGGTGGCAACGGCCCTCCCCGACGGCCGGATCACCGCCGCCGACCTCGCCGCCCTCGACACCCCCGCGATGCGCCGCTGAGAGGCCCGGCCACGAACCGCCACCGCCCGCGCCGATCCGCCGAGAGCCCCATTCCTGCCCCCGATCCCGATGATTTTTCGCGTGCCGCGCCGCCCGCCTTATGCTATCGCACCCCGCGGGCCGGCGTAGCACAGCGGTAGTGCAGCGGTTTTGTAAACCGAAGGTCGGGAGTTCGATCCTCTCCGCCGGCACCATTCGAAACAGCCACTTCGTGGCGCTTCGGCGACAGTGCCTCTTCGGCAGCTCGTGGCCCGTTCAGTGACCGTCAAGTGCACCAGGAAGAACCCTTCCGACCCATCCTTCTCCCGCCATCCGTTCATGTTAGCGGCAGCTCAGCGCGCGTTCCCGATCGGGATCGGCAATTGCGGAGGTGACGATGAGCGCGACTGCGGCGAACGTACATGGCCGCGGACGGGCGCCGGTCAGCCCGATCGATCGGGGCCTGTCGCTGGCGGCGCTGGCCCTGCTCTGCGTCGTGCTCGTGGCGATCGGCCGCGGACACGCCCACTGGGCGCAGGCGCCGACGCTGGTCTGGGCACATCTGCTGACGATCGTCTGCGCGCTGGCGCTGACGGTGGTCCAGCTCTGGCGCCCGAAGGGCGGCTCCACCCACCGGGCCATCGGCCGGATATGGGTGACGCTGATGTTTGCGACGGCGCTGACCACCCTCTTCATCGTCGGCGCGGAGGATGGCGGCTACAGCATCCTGCATGTCCTGTCGGTCTGGGTGATCATCCAGGTGCCGATGATCGCGATCTCGGCGCGAAAGCGGCAGATCGACCGCCACCAGCGGTCGGCCCGGGCCATGGTGGTCGGCTCCCTTCTGATCGCCGGCTTCTTCACGTTTCCCTTCCACCGCCTGCTCGGGACGTGGCTCTTCGGCTAGAGCCTGATCCCGAAAAGACGTCGCGGCGGCCGTGGGGACGGCTTTTTCGCGCGTGCGCCCTATATGCCGGGGACAAGCAACGGCGAAAGAGAACCAATGGCCAAGGAACACAGCTCCGTTTTCCAAGCTCGTGCGGATGACGCTGACCAGGCAATGAGGGCGGCCAGCCTCGTCTCGGTGAAAGGCCGGTTCGAGAGCGCCCGCGATGCATGGCAGGGCCTTGCCGACGGCGCCCGGGACCGCGAGGGCGAAGAGGTCAGAATGGCCACGTCGAAGGCAAAAGCCTCGAACGTTTGATCGGTCCCTCGGATCGAACGGGTCACCCGATTGCCGGCCGAGGGTTCCACGTCGAAGGGGTCCGGCAGCATTTCAGGGCTCCGTGACGGCCCGGCACGCAGGCGCAGCTTTGCCTCGCAAAGACCATGCACCGTCGCCCCCGATGCGGGAAGGTCGCCGACGACCGTCGCCACTCGCGGGTTCCGGCCACCGCGCCGTTCTCGTCGGCCCGCCGAACCGGCGGCCGCCATCCGGAGACGGCGGCCGCGATGGCGCTCAGGCCGCCGATTGTCGGCGGGGAAGCTTCCAGTTCGGCCGCACGAAGTGGCAGGTGTAGCCGTTCGGGATGCGTTCCAGATAGTCCTGGTGCTCGGGCTCGGCCTCCCAGAAGGCGCCGGCTTCCGCCACCTCGGTGACCACCTTGCCGGGCCAGATGCCGGAGGCGTCGACGTCGGCGATGGTCTCCTCGGCGACACGCTTCTGCTCGTCGCTGGTGTAGTAGATCGCCGAGCGATAGCTGAGGCCGCGATCGTTGCCCTGGCGGTTCGGCGTCGACGGGTCGTGGATCTGGAAGAAGAATTCGAGCAGGTCGCGGAAGCTCGTCTTCTCGGGATCGTAGACGATCTCGATCGCCTCGGCATGGGTGCCGTGGTCGCGATAGGTGGCGTTCTCGACGTCGCCGCCGGAATAGCCGACCCGCGTCGCGACGACGCCCGGCATCCGCCGGATCAGTTGCTGCATGCCCCAGAAGCAGCCGCCGGCGAGGATGGCGCGTTCGGTCTTGTCAGTCATGGCTGAGCCTCATGGTTGGGATGCGGCTTCATGTGTCGTCGCGGCCGCCGATCTTCAACGCCTCGGCTCACGACCCTTGCCAGATATCCGCGCCGAACGCCGCCACCCGTTCAGCTCTCCGGCTGCAGCTCCAGATATTCCGGATAGCGGCCGATGATGCTCGGCAGGGCGCTCAGCGTGCCCGACAGATGACGCCGGACGGCGTCTTCCGCCGCGGCCGCGTCCCCCGTCTCGATACCGGTCAGGATCGCTGCGTGGCATTGCAGGATGCCGGTCACCTTGCCGGGATCGGGAAGGTTCAGCGCCCGCAGCCGGTCGATGTGCCCTGAGCGCTCGGAGATCACGCGCCACAGCTGCGGGAACCCCGCCGCGTCGCAGAGCGAGAGGTGGAAGTGCCGGTCGAGGATGGCGAATCGCTCGAGGTCGTCCGCCTCGAAGGCGGCGCCCTGCAGCGCCAGGATCTGCCGCGCCCGCGCCGTCGCGGACGCGTCGCCCCGGGCGACCAGCGTCTTCATCACCTCGATCTCCAGCGCCACCCGCAGGAACTGGGTCTCCCGGGCGTGGGCGACGTCGATCTTGGCGACGAGGGTGCGCGACTGCGGGAAGATCTCGACTAGGCCTTCGCGCTGCAGCTGGAAGAAGGCGTCGCGTACCGGCGTCTGGCTGACGCCGTATTCGGTCGCGAGCTGGGCGCGCGACAGGAGCTCCCCCGGCTTCAGCCTGAGATCGACGATGCGCCGCCGCAGCGACCCGTAGATGCCCTGGGAGGCGAGGGGCCGCCGCTCGAAGTCGTGCGGAAGGTCGAGATCGGCCATGAGGGCCGCTTCGCCGTTCGATTGCATGGGCTGTCCGTCCGTCAAATCATGTCGCGCAAATGGTAACAGAGCTTGCGGGGGTGAAACAAATATATTAGTGCTTCAGCGTCCCGGTTGCGACCGGTGAAATTTTTCCAGGGAGGAAATCGATGTCCATCCGAACGATCGTACTCGCCGGTCTCGCCTCGGCCGCTCTCTCGGCGCCGGCGCTTGCCGAGAGTTACACCATCCAGACCTCGTTCAACGCGGGCGATTTCTCGACGACCTACCTCACCGAGAACTGGCTGCCGAAGATCAAGGAGATGACCGAGGGCCGGGTCGAGATCAATCTGACGCCGTCCGGTTCGGTCGTTCCCTCGAAGGAGACGCCGCAGGCGGTCTCGATGGGCGTCCTCGACGGCGACTTCACCTCCGTCAACTACTTCTCCGGCCAGGAGCCGGCTTTCGCCGTCCTCGGCGACCTCATCTCTGGCTACGACACGCCCGCCCAGATGCTCGGCTTCTGCAAGGACGGCGGGGGCGAAAAGGTCTGGCAGAAGGCGCTGGACGAGATCGCCGACGGCCAGTCCCATCTCATCGGCTGCGGCCCCTACAGCCGCGAGTCGCTGCCCGCCCGGGTGCCGATCCGGACCTTCGAGGATCTGCAGGGCAAGAAGATCCGCTCGCCCGAGGGCCTCGCCTCGGCGGTCTTTGCGGCCGCCGGCGCGAGCCCGGTGTCGATTCCCTTCTCGGAGGTCTACGGCGCTTTGGAAAAAGGCATCGTCGATGCCGCCGACGCCTCGGCTTATGTCAACAATGCCGCCACCGGCCTCAACGACGTCGCGCCCTATCCGCTCTATCCGGGCATCCACTCCATGCCGGCCATGGAGCTGACCATGAACAAGGACAAGTGGGACGCCCTGGAGCCGCAGGACCAGACGGCGCTGCGCGACTGGTTCTACATGGCGATGGAAGACCTCACCAACGTCGTCCACGAGCAGGACGAGAAGCTCGCCGCAGAAGATGCCAAGAAGGAAGGCATCGAGGTTATCGACTGGTCCCAGGACAGCCGCGACAAGATGCGCGTCGTCGCCCGCAAGGAGTGGGAGAAGTTCGCCGAGAAGAGCTCGCTCGCCAAGGAAGCCCTCGATGCGAATCTCGCATACATGAAGACCATCGGCCTGATGAACTGAGCCTGGGCCGGCTCCGGCCGGCCTTGCGATCCTCCCAGCCCGGGCGCGCGTGCGGCGTCCGGGCAGGGCTTTCGCGCCTCACGAACGCAGCCCCCACGGCTGGTCCTCACGCCCCTTGCGGCCGCAGGATGCAGAGGCCGGCAGGCAGCCTTTCCCTTCGCTCCTTCGTGTCCCCGGAGACCTCATGAGCAAGTTTCTGTCGCGCTATGCGGCGGCGATGGACCGCGCCAGCGTCTTCATCGGTCACGCCTGCTCGGCGCTATTCTTCGCCTGCATCGCCTTCTCGGCCCTCGAGGTCGTCATGCGCTACGGCTTCGATCATCCGACCTCATGGTCGATCGAGGTGACGATGGCGCTCTGCGCCATGGCCTGGGTGCTCTCCGTCGGCTACGTCACCGAGCGCAACCGCCACATCTCCATCACCATGCTGGAACTCGTCGTCGGCCCGCGGGTCTGGCGCTGGTTTCGCCTCATGCAGATCCTCGTCGCGATCGTGACGATCTCGATCTTCGCCATGGCGGTCTGGGATCCGGCGCTCCGGGTGTTCTCGCGGCCGGAATATTCCGGCACCGCGCTGAACTCGATCCAGCCGAGCCTCCTCAAGGTGATGATCCTGGTAGGCGCGATCCTCTACGTCCTCCAGCTCCTCGCCAATCTGATCCGCTGGGTGCAGGGCACCGAGAAGGCCTCGACCCATGGGCATTGAGTATATCACCCTCCTGATCGTCGCCTCGCTCCTGGCGCTGATGGCGATCGGCATTCCTCTCGGCATCACCACGCTGCTGGTCTCGCTCGGCACCTCAGTTCTCTATTTCGGCGAGCGGGCAGGGTTCTTCCTCGTCTCGGCCAACGTCACCGAGGTGCTGCACAAATACGAGCTGATCGCGGTCCCGTTCTTCGTCTTTATGGCGAATGTCCTGGAGCGCTCGGGCATCGCCCACACGCTGTTCGAATCCATGGCGATCCTCGGCGGACGGTTCCGCGGCTCGGTCGCGGTGCAGACGACGATCGTCGCGGTGCTGCTCGCGGCCATGAGCGGCATCATGGGCGGCGAGATCGTCATGCTCGGCCTGATCGCCCTGCCGCAGATGCTGCGCCTCGGCTACGACCGAAAGCTCTCGATCGGCATCATCTGCGCCGCCGGCGCGCTGGCGACGCTGATCCCGCCCTCGGTGGTGCTGATCGTCTACGGCCTCGCGGCCCAGGTCTCGATCACCAAGCTGTTCGCCGCCTCCGCGGTACCCGGCCTGCTGCTCGCCGGCCTGTTCATCACCTATATCCTGATCCGGGTCCGGCTGAACCCGGCGATGGCGCCGATCTACGACATTCCCGAGACCGGCCTGCCGTTCTTCAACCGGCTGAAGTTCCTCAAGGGCGCGGTGTTGCCGGGCGTCCTCATCGTCGTCGTTCTTGGCATGATCTATGGCGGCATCGCCACGGTGACGGAGGCCGCCGCTATCGGCGCGGTCGGCGCGGTGGTGGTGTCCGCCGTCACCGGTCAGCTGTCCTGGACGATGGTGCGCAACGCCATGCGCCAGACGGTGCTGACGGTCGGCTCGATCATCTGGCTGGTGCTCGGCGCCGTCTCGCTGATCGGCATCTACAACCGCATCGGCGGCGGCGACTTCCTGCGCGATCTCCTCGGCTCGCTCGACATCGCGCCGATCATGGTCATCGTCGTCATGATGCTGATCGTCATGGTGCTCGGCACGTTCCTGGAATGGATCGCGATCCTGTTCATCACCGTGCCGATCTTCGCGCCGGTGGTGGCCGATCTCGGCTACGATCCGATCTGGTTCGGCGTGCTCTTCGCCATGAATATCCAGATCTACTACCTCTCGCCGCCCTTCGGGCCCGCCTGCTTCTTCCTGAAGTCGGTGACCAAGGACATCGAGCTGCAGGAGATCTTCGCGGCGGTGCTGCCGTTCATCGGGCTGCAGGCGATCGGCCTGTTCCTGGTGCTGTTCTTCCCGCAAATCGCCCTGTGGCTGCCGTCCATGCTCGGCAACTAGACGAGGAGGCTCACCATGCAGACCGATCTTCACGACGAAAGCGAAGAGGGCATCCCGGCGGCGAGCTTCGACGCCGAGGAGAAGAGCGACGAGGCGGACTTCGGCAACTGGCCGGAGATCGTCGGCCTCGTGCTGGTCCTCCTCATCACCTACATGATCCTCGAAGTCACCGGATAGCTCATGCCCTCGAAGACCTATGCGGAGCTGCGCTCGGCGCGCTGGTTCGCCCCCGACGACCTGCGCAGCTTCGGCCACCGCTCGCGGATGATGCAGCTCGGCTATTCCGAGGACGACTTCGTCGGCAAGCCGATCATCGGCATCCTGTCGACCTGGTCGGAGCTGAACTCCTGCCACGGTCACTTCCCCGAGCGGGTCGAGAACGTTCGCCGGGGCGTGCTGGCAGCGGGCGGCTTCGCCGTCGAGATGCCGGCTCTGTCGGTGGACGAGAGCTTCACCAAGCCGACCTCGATGCTCTATCGCAACATGCTGGCGATGGAGACCGAGGAGATGATCCGCGCCCATCCGCTCGACGGCGTCGTGCTGATGGGCGGCTGCGACAAGACAACGCCCGGCCTGATCATGGGCGCGATCACCGCCGGCGTGCCGATGATCTACCTGCCGGCCGGTCCGATGCTCAGCGGCCACTATGCCGGCCGTGTCCTCGGCTCCGGCTCGGACGCCTGGAAATACTGGGACGAGCGCCGCGCCGGCAACGTCACCGACGAGGAGTGGCTCGGTGTCCAGGGCGGCATCGCCCGCTCCCACGGCACCTGCATGACCATGGGCACCGCGGCGACCATGATGTCGATCGCCGACGCCCTCGGCTTCACGCTGCCCGGCGCCTCCTCGATCCCGGCGGTCGACTCGGGCCACCAGCGCATGTCCACCGATTGCGGCCGGCGCATCGTCGACATGGTCTGGGAAGGCATGACGCCGGACAAGGTCGCGACGACCTCCGCCTTCTTCAACGCCGCCAGGGTGGCGATGGCCACCGGCTGCTCGACCAATGCCGTCGTCCATCTCATCGCCATGGCGCGGCGCGCCGGCGTCGACCTCACCCTCGACCATCTGGACGAGCTCGGCCGCACGACGCCGCTGATCGCCAATGTCCGCCCCTCCGGCAAGGGCTACCTGATGGAGGATTTCTTCTACGCCGGCGGCCTGCGCGCCCTGATGAAGCAGATGGAGACGATGCTCGACACCTCGGTCCTGACGGTCAACGGCAAGACGCTGGCCGAGAACATCGCCGGCGCCGAGGTCTACAACGACGACGTCATCCGGCCGCTGTCGAATCCCGTCTACAAGGAAGGCTCGCTCGCCCTTCTGCGCGGCAATCTCTGCCCCGACGGCGCGGTGATCAAGCCCGCCGCCTGCGATCCGAAGTTCCACGTCCACGAAGGCCCGGCGCTGGTCTTCGACAGCTATCCCGAGATGAAGAAAGCGGTCGACGACGAAAATCTCGACGTCACGCCGAACCACGTCATGGTCCTCAGGAACGCCGGTCCCCTCGGCGGTCCAGGTTTCCCGGAATGGGGCATGCTGCCGATTCCCAAGGCGCTCATCAGAAAGGGCCATCGCGACATGCTGCGGATCTCCGACGCCCGCATGTCCGGTACCTCCTATGGCGCCTGCGTCCTCCACGTTGCACCGGAGAGCTTCATCGGCGGTCCCCTGGCGCTGCTTCAGACCGGCGACATCATCCGCCTCGACCTGCCGAACCGGCGGCTCGACATGCTGGTCGACGAGGCGGAGCTGGAGAAGAGAAAAGCCGAATGGACGCCGCCGGAGCCTCGATTCCAGCGCGGATGGGGCTACATGTTCTCCCGCCACGTGACGCAGGCCGACAAGGGCTGCGATTTCGATTTCCTCGAGCGTGACTTCGGCGCCGCCGCCGGCGAGCCGGACATCTTCTGATCGAACGGCCGACCGCTTGGCCGGCTCCCATCGGTGAGCGTGGCGGCGCCGACGCGCCCGCGCCCGCCGATCCCCTTGAATTGACGAAAGAGGTGCAACCATGGCACTCGAACTGACCGGCAAGCATCTGATCGCGGGCGAATGGAAGGCCTCCGGCCAGACATTCAAGTCCGAGCCCGCGAGCGGCGAGGCGCGCGAATTCTCCGTCGGCACCCCCGCCCTCGTCGACGAGGCGGTGAAGGCGGCCGAAGCGGCCTTCTGGAGCTATGCCGCCACCAGCCGCGAGGCGCGTGCCGCCTTCCTCGAGACGATCGCCGAGGAGATCGACAAGCGCGGCGAGGAGATCACCCAGATCGGCACCGAGGAGACCGGCCTGCCCGCCGGACGCCTGCAGGGCGAGCGCGGCCGCACCACCGGCCAGCTGAAGCTCTTCGCTGCCCACATCCGCGACGGTGCCTATCTCGACCGGCGCCACGACGAGGCGCTGCCCGACCGCCAGCCGGCACCCCGTCCGGACATCCGCATGATGATGCGGCCGATCGGCCCCGTCGCCGTCTTCGGCGCGTCCAATTTCCCGCTCGCCTTCTCCACCGCCGGCGGCGACACCGCGGCGGCGCTCGCCGCTGGTTGCCCGGTCGTGGTCAAGGGCCATGGCGCCCATCCCGGCACCGGCGAGATCGTCGCACAGGCGATCGCCGCCGCGGTCAAGAAGCACGACCTGCATCCGGGCGTCTTCTCGCTCGTCCAGGGCGGCAAGCGCGACGTCGGCGAGGCCCTCGTCACCCACACGCTGATCAAGGCCGTCGGCTTCACCGGCTCGCTCGGCGGTGGCCGCGCGCTGTTCAACCTCTGCGCTCAGCGGCCCGAGCCGATCCCGTTCTTCGGCGAACTCGGCTCGGTCAACCCGATGTTCCTGATGCCGGAAGCGGTGAAGGCGCGGGGCGAGGCCATCGGCAAGGGCTGGGCCGGCTCGCTCACCATGGGCGCCGGCCAGTTCTGCACCAATCCGGGCATCGCCATCGTCGTCGACGGCGAGGGCGCCGATGCCTTCACCGCCGCAGCCGTCGAGGCAGCGAAGGACGTCGCCAAGCAGGCGATGCTCACCGACGGCATCGCCGAGGCCTATCGCAAGGGCGCCGCACGCGTCGAAGGCACAACCGGCGTCAAGGCGCTGATCGGCGAAGCGAACGCCTCCCGCCATGCCTCGCCCTACATCTTCGAGACCACGGGCGAGGTCTTCGGCAAGGACGAGACGCTGACCGAGGAAGTCTTCGGGCCGCTCGGCATCGTCGTGCGCGTCAGGGACGTCGCCGAGATGGAGACCCTCGCCAAGGGCCTCGACGGCCAGCTCACCGTCACCCTGCATATCGATGCCGGCGACGCCGAGGCGGCCGGGCGCCTGATGCCGACGCTGGAGCGCAAGGCCGGACGCATTCTTGCCAATGGCTTTCCGACCGGCGTCGAGGTCTGCGACGCAATGGTCCATGGCGGCCCGTATCCGGCATCGACCAACTTCGGCGCGACCTCGGTCGGCACGCTGTCGATCCGCCGCTTCCTGAGGCCGGTTTCCTACCAGAACCTGCCGGAAGCGATCCTTCCCACCGACCTCAAGTGAGACTTCGATGAACGAGGCAACCCGCGAAAAGCTGATGGGCGTCGCCGTGGCGACACTGGCCACGGCGCTCTACAAGCGTGGCCTGCGCAGCCAGGTGATCCAGGGCGTCCACCCGGTGAAGGCCAAGGGCCGTAACATGGTCGGTCCGGCCTTCACGCTCCGCTACATGCCGGCGCGCGAGGACCGCAACCAGCTGTCCGAGTTCCGGCGCGCCGACCATCCGCAGCGGGTCGCCATCGAGACGTGCCCGAAGGGGCACGTCCTCGTCATGGACAGCCGCAAGGACGCCCGCGCCGCCTCGGCCGGTGACATCCTGATCACCCGGCTGATGGTGCGCGGCGGCGCCGGCATCGTCACCGATGGCGGCTTCCGCGACGCGGTGACGATCGGCGAGCTCGACATCCCGGCCTATCATACCCGGCCGTCGAGCCCGACCAATCTCACCCTCAACGAGGCAATCGCCATCAACGAGCCGATCGGCTGCGGCGACGCCCCGGTGTTTCCGGGCGACGTCATCGTCGGCGACGACGATTGCGTCATCGTCATCCCGGCCCATCTCGCCGACGAGATCGCCGACGAGGCGGTCGAGATGTCGGCCTATGAGGACTTCGTCGTCGAGAAGGTGAAGGGCGGCGAGACCATCATCGGCCTCTACCCCCGCACCAAGGACGAGCATCTGACCGCCTTCGAGGCATGGCGCAAGGCGAACGGCCGCTGAGGCTCTCTCCCTGTCGGAAAGTTGCGAAGGGGCCGCGTCGCCGAAGTGGCGCGGCCCCTTCGCGTCGCGCCTGCGCAACGCGCATGGCGAAACCCTTTTCCGGCCATTGCCCTTTCTGCCGCCAGCGGCTATCGGTCAGCGATGGAAAACACGATCGTCACGACGATGAACTGGTGGTGGGCGCTCTAGCGGAGCGGCCGAGCCGACATGCGTCGTGATCTCGAACGAAGGCCGCCTCGAAGTCCGGGCGGCCTTTTTGCTTGTGGCGTCCGGACCAAAGGGCACAACCCCCGGGGGGAATTTCCGATGGTGAGCGAGCATCTTCAGGACGGCGCGGAGCGCTACGAGACCGCCGGCGGCGTCACCGTGACGCGCCGGCGCGAGAAGGTCGCCTATGAGGGCGCCATCGATCCCTATTTCGACCGGCTCGATGGCCGTCGCGGCGCGATCCTGTTCTCCAACTACGAATATCCCGGCCGCTACACCCGCCAGGACGTCGCCTTCGTCGATCCGCCGCTGGCCATCGCCTCGCGCGGCCGCGAGCTCTGGATCGAGGCGCTGAACGCCCGGGGCAGGGTGCTCGCCGGCTTCCTTGCAAAGGCGCTCGAAGACTGCGCCGACGTCGCCTCCGTGACGTCGGATGGCAGCCGGATCGACGTCGCCATCGCCCAGCCGGAACGCGCGGTCACCGAGGAGGAGCGCTCGCGCATCCCGACGGTGTTCTCGGTGCTGCGGACGATCGTCTCGCTGTTCCGATCGTCCGAGGATGCGGCCATCGGCCTCTACGGCGCCTTCGGCTACGATCTCGCCTTCCAGTTCGATCCCGTCGCCGAGGTGCAGGCCCGCGATCCGGCCCGCCGCGACCTCGTCCTCTATCTGCCGGACGAACTGCTCGAGGTCGATCACTATTCCGCCTCGGCCTATCTCACCCGCTACGACTTCGCCTTTGCCGACGCCTCCACCGAAGGCCTCGAACGGGGCGGGCCCGAGGCGCCCTTCGCCGCGTCCGACACGATCCCGGCGCGGGGCGATCACCAGCCGGGAGAATATGCCGAGCTGGTGCGCGCCGCCAAGGAACAGTTCCGCTGCGGCAACCTTTTCGAGGTCGTCCCAGGCCAGGTCTTCTACCAGCGCGCCGAGCACCGCCCGTCGGAGATCTCCCGGCGGCTGAAATCGGTGAATCCGTCGCCCTATTCCTTCTTCATCAATCTCGGCGACAACGAATTCCTGATCGGCGCGAGCCCGGAGATGTTCGTCCGGGTCAATGGCCGGCGCGTCGAGACCTGCCCGATCTCCGGCACCATCAAGCGCGGCGAGGACGCGATCTCGGACAGTGAGCAGATCCTCAAGCTGCTCAACTCGAAAAAGGACGAGTCCGAGCTGACCATGTGCTCCGACGTCGATCGCAACGACAAGAGCCGGGTCTGCGAGCCGGGCTCCGTCAAGGTGATCGGCCGCCGGCAGATCGAGATGTATTCCCGTCTGATCCACACGGTCGACCACATCGAGGGCCGGCTGCGCGACGGCATGGACGCCTTCGACGCGTTCCTATCCCACGCCTGGGCGGTCACCGTGACCGGCGCGCCGAAGCTGTGGGCGATGCGCTTCATCGAGAAGAACGAGAAGAGCCCGCGCGCCTGGTATGGCGGCGCCGTCGGCATGGTGCATTTCAACGGCGACATGAACACCGGTCTGACGCTGCGCACGATCCGTCTCAAGGACGGCATCGCCGAGGTGCGCGCCGGCGCGACTCTGCTCTATGATTCCAACCCCGAGGAGGAAGAGGCCGAGACCGAGCTGAAGGCCTCCGCGCTTCTCGGCGCGATCCGCGACGCCGGTGCCTCGAACGCCGCGGCCGGGGCGCGCGAAGCCTCGAAGGTCGGGGAGGGGCTGAACATCCTCCTCGTCGACCATGAAGATTCCTTCGTCCACACGCTGGCGAACTATTTCCGCCAGACCGGCGCCACCGTCTCGACGGTGCGCACTCCGGTGCCGGCCGAGGTGTTCGAGCGGATCGATCCCGACCTCGTCGTTCTGTCGCCCGGCCCCGGCATGCCGTCCGACTTCGACTGCCAGGGCACCATCGCCGCGGCGCGGGCGCGCGGCGCGGCGATCTTCGGCGTCTGCCTCGGCCTGCAGGCGCTCGCGGAAGCCTATGGCGGCGCGCTCAGGACGCTGCACGTGCCGATGCACGGCAAGCCGTCCCGGATCCGGGTCGACAAGCCGGGCATCATCTTCTCCGGCCTTCCCAAGGAGATCACCGTCGGGCGCTATCACTCGATCTTCGCCGATCCGGTGCGCCTGCCGAAGGACTTCGAGGTGACGGCGGAGACCGACGACGGCATCGTCATGGCCTTCGAACACCGCAGCGAGCCCGTCGCCGCCGTCCAGTTCCACCCCGAAAGCATCATGACGCTCGGCGGCGACGCCGGCATGCGGATGATCGAGAACGTCGTCGCCCATCTGCCGCGTCGTGCCAGGGAGAAGGCCGCCTGAGCGCGGGCGGCCAATTGTGAAAATGCCTGAATCCAACGCTTCGCTCGTCAAACGCGTAGCGATCGCGACGGTCGCCGTCGCGCTCGTCGTGCTTGCGATCAAATATCTCGCCTATGTGCTGACGGGGTCGGTCGCGCTGTTCTCGGACGCGCTCGAATCGATCGTGAACGTCGTCGCAGGGCTGATCGCGCTCTGGGCGGTGACCGTCAGCTACAAGCCGGCCGACAACGACCACCCCTTCGGCCACACCAAGGCGGAGTATTTCTCCGCCGTGGTGGAAGGGGCCCTGATCGTCCTCGCCGCACTCCTCATCCTGCGCGAAGCCTGGGGCGCCTATCTGGAGCCTCGTGGCTTCGAGGCGCCGGTCGAAGGGCTGCTTTTGAGCGGTTTCGCGACCCTGATCAACGTCGGCTGGGCGACCTTCCTGATCCGCTTCGGCAAGTCCCACCGCTCGCCGGCAATCTCCGCCGACGGGCGGCACATCATGGCCGACGTCGTCACCTCCGTCGGCGTCGTCTTCGGCCTGATCGTCGCCACGCTGACCGGCTGGACGATCCTCGACCCGCTGCTCGCCGCGCTCGTCGCACTCAACATCCTCTGGGAGGGCGCCCGCGTCGTCACCACCTCGCTCTCGGGCCTGATGGACGAGGCAATCGATTCCGACGCCGATGCCAAGGTCCGGGAGACCATCTCCTGCAACGCCGACGGCGCGATCGAAGTCCATGACCTGCGAACCCGTCTCGCCGGCCGGGCGATGTTCATCGAGTTCCACCTGGTGGTGCCCGGCGAGATGACCGTCGCCGACTCGCACCGCATCTGCGACCGCATCGAGGACGCCCTGCAGGACCTCTTCGCCGGCGTGCGCGTGCTCATCCACGTCGAGCCGGAGGATGAAGCCAAGCAGACCGGGGTGCCGGTCCTCTGACGGCGGAGGTGTGAGGCTTTGGAGGGGCGTTGCCCGCTGCCGTTGATCCTCTGAGGATTGCGATCAACGCACGTGTCCAGCGCGGCTGGCCGCAAAACCGATGCCGATATGCATCGATGCCTGATGGCATGGAGTTCCAGCCAGTCTTCCCCCGCCCGTTTCAGCCCCTCTTCGTCACTGATTCACCAGCTCGATATTCCCGATCACCGGCTGCGCGCCCGCCTCCGGATTGGCGGCCGGGACGACATAGTAGCTCAGCGGATCGCTGATGACGCCGGACTGGATCTGCCGGGTGATGTCGAAGACGAACCGCACCGGCTTTGCGCCGGCATCGGAGCCGAAGGGCTGGGCGTCGAAGAACTGCAGCGAGCCGACATAGTTGGGGCTGTCGCCCGTCGAAGGCTGGCTGCCCGGCTGGCCGGCGAAGACGTTGTAGACTGTTCCCGGCTGGACGTCCGTCCGGATCCCGGAGAGGACGAGATACTGGCGCTTGTCGGAACTGCGGAGGGTCTCCGAAAAGCTCTGGATCGACGCGCCGCGCAGCATGGGTGAGAGCGTGATCGCCGTCGGCGCCGTGCCGAGCACCAATGGCTGGCCTGTGGTCGCCATCGTCTGGGAAGGCGCCGCGGGCTGCTCGGGTGTCTCGCCTTCGCCGGGCGAGGGGGCCGCAGCCGGTGGCTGGGACCCGCCCGCCTGCGCCACCTGCGTCCCGCCGCCGCCGCCGCCGCCGAGGATATCGTTGACCGCCGCGGCGCCGCCAGTGGCCGTCGATGCCCGTCCGATCGAGGCCACCGCCGCCTGCTGGCGCGGCAGGACGTCATAGGCATAGCCGAGCGGCTCGATCGCCGTGACCTGGCCGTTGGTGACCTCCGTTCGACGTCCGGACGCGTCGGCGAAGACGTGCACCTGCCGGCTCGCCCATTGCGCCCCGGTCGGGTTGCGCCCGCCATTGGCGTTCCAGCCGGCCCAGATCCGGTCGATGTTGCAATGGTGGATCCAGAAGATCGGGTCCTGGGCCGCGAAGGGCACCGAGCCCATGTTCTGCGTGCCGCCGGTATTGACGTGGATGAAACCGTGCAGCTCGTTGTCGATGCGCTCGTTGAAGCCCTGCGGCACACCCTGCGGACCGCTGTAATACTGCCGCTCGTCCATCACGTCGAGGGACAGGAGATTGCCGGGCAGCCCGCCCCGGATACGGTTCAGCGGCGTGCCCTCGTTGATGCCGGGGTTGCGGTTCGCCTGGTAGAGCGCCGAGAACACCGGATCGTTCGGCTGGCGGAACTCGACCGGGATCGCGCCGTCCTCGGTATAGTTCCAGTAGGGCAGCGTGAAGCCGTCCTCGCTGGTCACCCGACGGATCGTGCCCTCGAAGAACAGGATCAGCGCCCGGTGCCAGGGCAGGAAGTTCGGCTCCCAGGTGTTGCTGCCATGGGCCTGGCAGGTGCTCCACACCAGATTGGCGAGGTCGCGGTCCGGGCTCGGCTGGCTGCCATAGATCCGGTTGAGCTCGGCGAGCTTGCTGCTCGAGCCGCTGACGGCGTGGGTGTACCACTGGAACACCCAGGAGGAGGGCGTTCCCGCGCCGCTCTCCTTCATGATCCGCACCGCCCTCGCATAGGTCTCGAGATTGCGCTTGCCCTCCTGGGTACGGGCGTCGTGACGCACCCGCAGCGGCTGGGCGCTGGCGATCTGCCCGAAGCTTCCCGGCAGCAGCGTCACCACCGTCAGCGATGCGACGACCTTCAGAATTGCGCGCCTCGACATCATCATGGGAACGACCTCCAGCGGAAGAACGAACGTTCGAGACTGCATTCATACGCCTGTTCGACTGTGGGCGCACTACATTGACGTTACGTCGCAATAATGTTTTGCCGACCGCCCCGCTCCGCGCCCGCGTCGCGCGTTTTTCCTGACTGGAGGCGGTGAGAGCTCGCGGCGCACCTGCCGTCTTGCATTTCGGACGGGATCGGCTAGTTTCGCGTCCCATGAAGACGACGATGACCCCTACGGCTTTCGGCCCGCGCGATTTTCGCGCCGTCTCGTCGCGCGCCTTGCTTCCGCTTCTTGGCCTCCTTATCGGCGACCGTCGGACCCGGTGATCGTAAGGGGCGTCCGGCGGTCGAAGCCGGCGCGGTCCCTTCGGACCGATCCGCATCCGCCCCTCGCACACTCACCAACTCCGTTCCTCCACGGATCCGTTCGTCGATGAAGACGGCGCTGCAGCATCGCCAACACCCCCGATCGATCGTCGACGGGCCCGATGCACAGAGCCGATGAGCCCCAGCGGCTTTCCTGCGTCCCCAAGGTCGCAGGACGCCCGCCAGCTCCCCGCGCGAACGCTCCGAGCGATCAAGGTTTGAAGCCGATGTCAGTCAGTCCCTCCAGCCCCTCCGCCGCCGCTACAGCGCATTCCGGGGAAGAGCCCGCCGCAAGCCCGCGGACCACCATGCCGGACGCGCCGCGCAAGTACCGGCCCTATGGGCAGGTCGACCTGCCCGACCGCACCTGGCCGTCCAACGCCATCACGAAGGCGCCGGTCTGGTGCTCGGTGGATCTGAGGGACGGCAACCAGGCGCTGGTCGATCCGATGGGCCAGGACCGCAAGGCCCGCTTCTTCGCGCTGTTGCTGGCGATGAACTTCAAGGAAATCGAGATCGGTTTCCCCTCGGCCTCCCAGACCGACTTCGATTTCGCCCGCTGGTGCATCGAACAGGGCGGTGCGCCCGAGGACGTGTCGCTGCAGGTGCTGGTGCAGTGCCGGCCGGAGCTGATCCAGAAGACCTTCGAATCTCTGGAAGGCTCGATCCGGCCGATCGTCCATTTCTACAATTCCACCAGCGAGCTGCAGCGCCGCGTCGTGTTCCAGAAGGACCGCGCGGGGATCCGGCAGATCGCCGTCGACGCGGCGAAGATGATCACCGACATGGCGGCAAAGGCCGGGGGAGGCTACCGCTTCGAATATTCTCCGGAGAGCTTCACCGGGACAGAGCTGGAATTTGCCGTCGAGATCTGCAACGCGGTCGCCGAGGTCGTGAAGCCCACGCCCGAGAACAGGCTGATCTTCAATCTCCCCGCCACCGTCGAGATGTCGACGCCCAACGTCCATGCCGACCAGATCGAATGGATGTGCCGCAACCTCGACAATCGCGACAGCCTGATCGTCTCGCTGCATCCCCACAACGACCGGGGCACCGCCATCGCCGCAACCGAGCTCGGCCTGATGGCAGGCGCCGACCGCGTCGAGGGCACCCTCTTCGGCAATGGCGAGCGCACCGGCAACGTCGATCTGGTGACGCTGGCCCTCAACATGTACACGCAGGGGATCGATCCCGGCCTCGACGTCACCGACATCAACAGGATCAAGGACGTCTACGAATACTGCAACCGGCTGACGATCCCCGAGCGCCACCCCTATGTCGGCGAACTCGTCTACACCGCCTTTTCCGGCTCCCACCAGGACGCCATCAACAAGGGCATGAAAGCGAGGCGCGCCGCCAACAGCGAGGTCTGGGAGGTGCCCTACCTGCCGATCGACCCGAAGGACGTCGGCCGCAGCTACGAGGCGATCATCCGCATCAACTCGCAGTCGGGCAAGGGCGGCATCGCCTATATCCTGCAGGCCGACTACGGCCTCAACCTGCCGCGCAACCTGCAGATCGAGTTCCGCGAGGACATCCAGCGGATCACCGACGAGACCGGCGTCGAGCTGCCGGCCAGGGCGATCTACGACCGCTTCATCGAGCGCTATGTCGAGCAGCCGGCGGGCCGGATCAAGTTCGTCGACCACTTCACCCGGCCGAACCAGACCGTGAAGGGCGAGCGCATCGTCGAGGCGACGATCCTCGACGACGGCCGGGAAATCACCATCGAGGGCAACGGCACCGGCCCGATCGACGGCTTCATCGACGCGCTCAAGCGCCATCTCGGCATCGAATTCTCGGTCTTCGACTATTCCGAGCACTCGCTCGGCGCCGGCTCGGATGCGAGGGCGATCTGCTACATGGAGATCGCCCATCCGGGCGGGCGGCTGTTCGGCGCGGCGATCAACAAGAACATCGTCTCGGCCTCCCTCGAGGCGATCGTCTCGGCGGTCAACCGCATCGTCGCGGCGTAAGCGGCCGGTGAGCGAGACGCCGCGCCTCCATGCGCTGGAGACGGGGGGCGGCACCAAGCCGCCTCTGGTCTTCCTGCACGGCTTCGACGGCAGGGCCGAGGCCTTCGACGCGGTCGCGGCCAGCCTGGCGGGAGAGGGGCGACGCTGCCTCGCCTTCGACCTGCCGGGCCATGGCCGCTCGGCCGACTATCCGGGCTTCGGCCCGCCCAAGACGGCCGCGCGGGCGGTCCTCGCCGAGCTGCAACGACGCGACATCGCGCGGGCCCATCTCGTCGGCCATTCCATGGGCGGCGCCGTCGGCTGCCTCGCGGCTCTGTTCGAGCCAGGCCGGGTCGCCTCGCTGACGCTCCTCGCGCCAGGTGGCTTCGGGCCCGATATCGGCCTCGACCCCATCCGCGCGGCGATGGAGGCGGCGAGCGACGACGAACTTCGCGCCGCGCTCGGCCGCATGACGGCCCCCGGCTTCGCCGTTCCGCCGGGCGCCGCAAGGGGCAACAGCTGGCCGGAGGGCCGTGCCGCCATCCGCGCGATCTTCGATCTCCTGTTCGGCTCCGGCGGCCAGGGCGTCCTGCCGCTGGCGGCAATCGCCGAAACGGGCCGGCCGATCGAGGTGCTTTGGGGCGAGGCGGACATGGTAACCCCCGTCCGCCAGGGCGACGACCTGCCGCCACCCTTCGCCGTGACCCGGCTTCCCGGCGTTGGCCACATGCTGATGCTCGAGGCGCCCGCAGAGACCTTGGCCGCGATCCGCCGCGCCGTGGCGCGGAGCGAAGCTGACTGAGCGGCCGCGACGCGGCGTTCCGGCAGTTTCCTTCGGCGGCAAACCCCGGTACGGTAAACATTCGGTAAAGCGGCGCGATTCGAGGCAGGAATGGGCGAGACCCGGGAAAAGACCGTCCAGCTGACGGGCCAGCTGACGGGAACCAAGCGTCTGGCGGACGCGGTGCGTCAGGCCAAGATCGCCACGGCCCAGCGCTCCGACGTCGTCGTCGACATCCGCGAGGCGGACCGCGCCCGGCTCGACATCCTGGCGGAGGAACTCCAGCCGATCATCCGCGAGCTCGAGCCCGGCGATGATTATTTCGACTTCACCGTCTCCGGTGGCAGCCATCCGCGCCTGTGGATCGACGGCACCGCCAACGTGTTGATGGCGCGCGACCGGCGAACCTATCGCTTCGTCCGCGAGACGCGGCTCGGTCGTCTGACCCTGGCCGAATCAACCGAGCCGCGGGTGATCGCCGACCACGTGACGGACTATGTCGCCGAGCGGATCGTCGAGCGCGAGAAGGCCTTCGCCGCCGACGACGTCATGCGGCTCACCGAGATCCACCAGCCGCCTCGTGCCGCCAAGCCGGCGCCCGAGGCGGACGAGCCGCTCCGCATGAAGGAGCCGGCGTCGCCGGCCCGGCCCGGCCGATCGCGGGCCAGCGACTTCGCCATCGCGCTGATCTGGCTGATGATCGGCGCGGTCATCGGCGCCGCCATCCTGCTCGCCATCGCCTCCTATCGCGGCGTCGTCATTCCGGGCTGACCGCAAGGCCGGTCCGGCCACAGATGGGCCGGCGAAACGTTCCCGGGCCGCTGTTTCGAGCCGCGCGGCGTTCGGGCGAGAAACCCCTGCCGCTGGACAAGGACCGGGGCCGCTCGGATCAGGCCCGCGCGGGACTCGAGCGGAAACCCTTCGGCGCCGGTCGAAGTCCAAAACCAGGGGAACGCCGCGCCGTTCAACGGCCGCCCGGCGTCGAACACCGGCTGCCGCTCTTGTCAGGGCGAGACCAGCCGGAACAGATGGGCGAGATCCTTGAAGAAGATCCGCATGTGCGCCGCCGGGTCACGGCGGCTCAGCTTCTTGTTCATGTAGGATTCCCAGGTCAGGCGCTGCACGTCCTTGTCGCGGCAGATCGACACGAAGCGCTCCCGCTGCTTGTCCGAGCGGTACCAGAAGGTCTGCATGATCCCGAGGATCCAGAACACCCTTCCATGCTCGCGCATGAAGGCCTTTCGTGCTGTCGCGAGGGCCTTGACGTTGCCGGTGCTGAGAAACGCCGTCGCGGCCTCGGCGACCATCACCGCGCTGACCATGGCATAGTAGATGCCCTCGCCTGAGGCCGGGGCGACGACCCCCGCGGCATCGCCGGCGAGGATCACGTCGCGGCGATTGTCCCAGCGCTTCAGCGGCTTCATCGGGATCGGTGCGCCCTCCCGGCGCAGCGTCTCTGCGCCGCTGAGCCCGGCCACGGCCCGCAGACGCTCCACCGCCGGGCGCAGGCCGTAGCCCTTGATCGCGCTGCCGGTCCCGATCGAGGCGGTCTCGCCGTGGGGAAAGACCCAGCCGTAGAAGTCCGGCGAAATGCGGCCCTGATAGTAGACGTCGCAGCGCACCGGATCGTAGTCGGCGCCCTCCATGGCGGGCTTCGTCCGGACGATCTCGTGATAGGCGAAGACGCAGGGCACCTTGTCGGCGCCCTTGATCGCCTGGCGGCCCACCGCCGAGCGGGCCCCGTCGGCACCGACGACGAGGCGGGGCGCGATCAGCCTCTCTTGCCCGCCCCCTTCATCCGCGCCGCAGGGCTGGTAGCGCACCATGGTTCGCCCGCCGTCGCGTTCGATGGCGGTGAAGCGGCCGGTGAGGCGCGTTGCTCCGGCCGTGGCCGCCCGTTCGCGCAGCCATTCGTCGAAATGCTCGCGGTCGACCATGCCGACATAGCCGTTGTCGATCGGCATCGGTACGCGCTTTTCCGACGGCGCCACCATCTGGGCGCTGGCGATGCGGGCGACGAGAAGGTCCGGCGCTATGGAGAAGTCCCGCACCAGACGCGGCGGGATCGCGCCGCCGCAAGGCTTGATCCGCCCCGCCCGGTCGATGAGCGCCACCGTGTGGCCGGCGCGCGCCAGATGTTCGGCGGCCGTCGCGCCGGTGGGGCCGCCGCCGACCACCACCACGTCGAAGAACGCCATCTCGCTTGTCGCATCCGTCATGCCGGCACCACGTCGCTGGAGGAGGGCCCCGGCTCTCGCCGCACTGGCGCAGGCTGCGCCGAAGGCCGGGTCACGGCGCGAAAGGCGAGCCGCGCCGAAAGGATGAAGAGCAGCGCCTCGGCGCCGAAGACGAAGGCGTAGGCGCTGCCGGCCCCGCCGAGGTTCTGGCCGAGGATCTGGCCGGTCAGGTCCACCGCCACCGTGCCGAGAAAGCCGCCGAGGCCGAAGGCGATCGCCTGCGATGCGCCCCAGACGCCCATGCGCACGCCCTCGCGACCCTTCGCGCCCTCGCGGGCAAGGCCCATCATCCGGGCGATGGCGGCGACGGCGAAGATCCCGTTGCAGAGGCCGAGGGCAAAGACCAGCGGCGTCAGGGCGACGAGTTCCTGGATGAGTTCCGGATCGAAGCCTGAGGCCGACAGGAGGCCCAGCGCTAGGGCCGAGCCGAGACAGCCGGCGATGCAGAGTCCCGTCAGGATGCCGGGAAGGCGGCGGGCAAGCAGCGGCGCCGCGAGCGCGACCAGCACCATGCCGAGCACCGTGCCGCCATGCTGGGCGCTGGAAAGCGCGGTCGTCTCGCCCGGCGTCATGGCAAAGACCAGTCCGGCGAAAGGCTCCAGCACCAGGTCCTGGGCGCTGTAGGCCAGCATGGACACGAAGATGAAGATGGTGAAGCGGCGCGTCTCGGCCTCGCCCCAGATTTCGGCGAGCGCCACCCGGAAGGCCGGCTTCGCTGCCGTCGCGGCCGAGTTCGCCGCGCTCGCGCTGCCGGACGTCTCGACGCCGGCGACGGCGAAGAGGCTGACCACGAAGGCGATGGTGCAGACGGTGGCGGTCACCGCGACCAGCCTCGCAGGCGAATAGGGATCGAGGAACTGCCCGGCAAGGCCCGTCGTCACGGCAAACCCGGCAATCATCATGATCCAGATCAGCGTCGCCGCCGGGCCGCGGCGATGCGGCGCGACATGGGTGGCGACGAGGGTGAGGAGGTTGGTGCCGGCCGCCCCGACGCCGGCGCCGATGAGGACGAAGGCGAGCATTGCGGCGAGGATACCCGCCGTCGGCGACGTCGACATCAGCGCCGTCGCTCCCGCTGCCCCGACCGCACCGAGGCCGAGCACGGCCATGCCGCCGACGATGAAGGGCGTGCGCCGCCGGCCGCCATCCGATCCGTGCCCGAAAGCCGGGCGCAGCATCTGCAGGGCGTAGTGGATGGCGACGAGGGCGCCGGGCACGATGGCGGGGAGGGCGAGTTCGACCACCATCACCCGGTTCATCGTCGAGGTGGTGAGGACGACCATGGCACCCAGCGCCGTCTGGACGAGGGCCAGCCGGACGATCTGCAGCCAGGTCAGGCCGCCGCCACCGCTCACCGGCGCCGCCTTTACCTGCAGACCTGCGCTCACGCGGACGTCCTCGGAGGCGGTTCCTTTAGACATCCGGCTGCGGGCGTGCCTGATCATGCCTCAGCCTCCGTTGATGCCGGCGAGCGCGAAGGCTGCGACCATCATTCCGAGGACATAGAGGCTGGTCCCGGTGGCGTTGTACCAAGGCGCCTTGCCGCGCGGATCGGTCATGAACCGGCGCATCAGGACGATCTGGAAGCCGATCAGTCCGACGATCGCAAGACCGTGCCATGGCGCTCCCCAGGCCGGCAGCAGCAGCGCGACGACCGCCTGCGGCATCACCATGACGGCGCAGGCGATCAGCGCGGCGGGCCGGACCCCGTACTGGACCGGCAGGCTGCGCACGCCGAGGGCGCGGTCGCCCTCGATCGCCTTGAAGTCGTTCAGCGTCATGATGCCATGGGCGCCGATGCTGTAGAGATAGGCGACGAAGATGATGCGCGCGTCGGGGAGGCCGCCGGCGACGACCGCCGCCCCGGTGAACCAGGCCAGTCCCTCATAGGAAAAGGCGACGGCGGCGTTCCCCCACCAGCCGTTGCGCTTGAGGCGCAGCGGCGGGGCGCTGTAGGCCCAGGACAGGACGCAGCCGAGGGCGGCGGCGATGCCGACCCAGGGGCCGAGCGCGAAGCCGACGGCCAGCGACAGCGCAGTCCAGACGATGGCGAGATAGAGCGCCGAGCGGCCCGGCATGCGGCCGGACGGGATCGGCCGTCCCGGTTCGTTGATCGCGTCGACATGGCGGTCGCACCAGTCGTTGACGACCTGGCTGGCGCCGCAGAGCAGCGGTCCGGCGAGGATCACCCCGGCGAGGACCAGCCAGAAGCCGGCCTGGTCGGCCGAGCCCGAGGAGCGTACGGAGATCGCGCCGCAGCCGAAGGCCCACATCGGCGCGAACCAGGTGATCGGCTTCAGGAGTTCGATCCCGGCCGAAGCGCTCGGACGCGCCAGTGACGCGGAATCTGCTATCAAGCGGCTCATGCCCGGAAGGCTATGCGGCGCCTCTGGAAGTGTCAATCAGAATTGACACTCGGCCGTCAATCAATCTTGATCATCATCTCTGCGATCACTCGCGTGCTGGCCGGCGCCATCACGCACGCAAACGGCGCCCACGCGGCCCCCTGCGGCTCCCGCACAGGTCTTCTCAGGCCGCCCGGCGCGTCGGACCGCCCCGATGTTGGGCGTCAGTGCGTCTCGTCGCTTTCGGAAAAGTTGCCCGAGATCCCGTGGCGGCGGAGCTTCGAATAGAGGCTCTGGCGGCTGAGCCCGAGCATCTCGGCGGCCGAGGCCCGGTTGTTGCGGGTGAGGTCCAGGGCGGCCTCGATGCAGAGTTGCTCGATGATGTCGGCGGTTTCGCGGACGATCTCGCGCAGGGGGACGCGGCCGACGAGGCCGGTCATGTCGTGGGCGGAGCGGAACGGCTCGGAGGGCGCCGGGCGGGGCGGGGTGCGCGTCGCCTCGCGGATGGAGAAACCGTAGAAGCGCTGGTCGTTCCTGGTGATCGCGGAGCCGCTCACCTCCACCTCGACGACGCCGCCATAGCGGCTGTTGAGATGGGTCGAGAAATTGCGCACGAAGCCCTCAGCGTCGATCGCCTTCATCAGGATGGCGAGTTCCACCCCGCGGCGGCCGAGGAAGTCGCCCAGCGGCCGGCCGACGACCTGGTTGCGGCTGGCCATCTCGGTGACGTCAAGAAAGCTCTCGTTGACATCCTGGACGAGGCCGTCCGGGCCGACGACGGCGATGCCGTCGGGCAGGCTGTTGCTCAGCTGGGCGATGAGATTGCGCTCGATCCCGTCCTTGTCTGCCGCATTTCCAGCCGCAAAGCGCAGGATGATCCGGCTGCTGCCGTGCTGGCGATAGAAGCGGGCCGCGACGGGCACCTTCTTGTCTTCGCCCGGCAGCGCGACGCTGGCCGTCTCGGATTCTCCCGAATTGCGGGCCGCCGCGATCAGTGCGTCCAGCTCGCTCTGGTTTGCCGGCCCGAACAGCGTCGAAAGACCGGCGCCGGCGATCCGCTTGCCGTCGGTCTCGAAGCGCTGGCGCGCGGCGAGGTTGGCGTCGATGATCCGGCCGGCGCCGGCATCGACGAGGATGATCGGCTCCAGCGCCGTGTCGAACAGCACGCGGTACTGGGTCTCGGTGCTGCGCAGCCGCGCATAGTCGGTCTCGAGCGCCAGCTGGGTCTCGATGAGATTCTGCTGCAGCGAGGCCATGGTCCGCAGGTCCCGGCCGAGCGCCAGCCGCATGCCGGTCTTGGTGAGCGGCATCATCGAATAGCCGATCGGCAGGTCGGCCCCATGGGGCATCGGATGGTTGATCTCGCGCCGGGCAGGCGACTCCTGGTCGAGCTGCTCGGAGAGCATGCGCTCGACCTTCTGCCGGCTCTCGATGGTCACCACATCGACGAGCTTCTTGCCGATCCAGCCCTTCTCGACCTCGCCGAAAAGGTCCGGCTCGCGAATCGCGACGTCGGCGATCGTGCCCGCATCGTCCAGAAGCAGGGCGACGTCAGTCGCGGCCGTGACCATGGTCGCGACCATCGCTGCTTCGAGATTCGCAAAGGAACGGCTCGGATCGGAGAATTGCCGGCCAGTGCTCGGATGTTCCATCCTCGGTGCGCCTATCTCTTGCCGCCCCCCCGGGGTTGAAATCGAACCTGCCGGTCGTGGTCGTCTAGCGCTCGATCAGCAGTGTCTCTGCTGATTCGACGGCGCTGCGTCCATCTATCGCGATCAGGTCGGCTCCGTAGTCCTCTATCGTTTGTCCGCTAGAGGTGAAAGCCCACCCGCCCAGAAAGATTTGGCTCTTGTGGGCGCGTGAGGCCTGCCGGAGGGCCGCCACCTGGTCGCCGACGGGCGGCAGGAAGCGCTCGCTGCCGACGCTGAGGCCGACGATGTCGAAGGGACGCTGGTCGACCAGGCTGCAGAGCGAATCGAGCGACGCATTGGCCTCCAGGGCGACGCTCCAGCCAGCCGCGAGAAACAGCTCTGCCAGGACGAACAGGCCGAAGGTGTGCTGCTCGCCGGGGGCCGTCGCCAGGAGGACGCTCGCCCGGCCGTCCTGCAGAGCGAACGAGTCCGAGCGGCCGAGCGAGCGGATCATGTGCTGCAGACGCGCCGATTTCGTCGAGACCTCGACGAAGCTCATCCGGTCGTTAAGCCACATCTCGCCGAGCTCGCGGACGGTGGGCGCCATGATCTCCAGAAGCAGCGTCTCAAGCTCCATCCCCGCCGCGCGGAGCGCGAGAAGATGCTGCCACTGGGCCTGCGGCGCGTCCGACAGGACCAGTCCGAGAAAGCGCTCGGCCTCCACATGGCACCAACGATCGACGCTGCCCCGGCTGTTCTGATTACCGGCGGCCTCGTCGCGATGCGCCGCATAGAGCGACGGGATCACCCTCGCCATGATCGTTTCCGAGAGGCGCTTCTTCCACTCGCGTTCGTCGCAAGCGTCAAATGCTCTTGACAGGTCAGGGCCGTCCGGCGGCTCTGAGAAGTCGCGGCTGTACAACTCAGCAACGTGGGGGATGCTTGGCATGTAGAGCCCCTCCCGAAGGTCCGCCACGACTTGCCGGTGCCCCAAACCCCTGGGAATACGGCAGTCGCCCATCTTTGGCGATTGTTGTTCATTAAGCTTCCTCCAAACTGCGAGAGAATGCAATCCGACCGCTGGAGATAGAAGTGTAAAAAATCGGGAACGTCAATTTCACTTGACACATTGGGACGGCCGGCTTCACACTTCGTCCCATGGTATCGATTGATTTCCCATCGCCGAAGAAGGCCGCCCCTGCCGAAAGCCGGCGGCCGCTCTATACGCCGGCCGAGCGGGCAAGGCGGGACGCGACGATCTGGACCACCGTCCAGGGGATCCTGGCGCCGGTGCAGTTCCTGATCTGCCTGGTCTCCCTGGCCCTCGTCCTCGCTTATCTGACGACCGGTTCCGGATACGCGGCCGCCGCGGTCTCCGTCGTCGTCAAGACCTTCACGCTCTACGCCATCATGGTCACCGGCTCGATCTGGGAGAAGGTGGTCTTCGGCCGCTGGCTCTTCGCGCCGGCCTTCTTCTGGGAGGACGTCGTGTCGATGGGCGTCATCGCCCTCCACACCGCCTATCTCGCCATGCTCGTCGCCGGCATCGGCTCGGCCGGCGAACAGTTCGCCGTGGCGCTCGCCGGCTATGCCGCCTATGTCGTCAATGCCGGCCAGTTCATTCTCAAGCTTCGGGCGGCGCGGCTTCGCGACGGCCCCGGCAGCAGGGGCGCCCCGATGCGCGCCGAGGTGCCGGCATGACCGGCGCGATCCTCCGTCCCGCCCTTCCGGGCGCCTCCCTCCCGGCGCAGGGCTGCGCCGAGCAGCCTGTGCTGCGCGAGCGCGGCCAGCGCGAGGTGTTCTGCGGGCTCACCGGCATCGTCTGGCTGCATCGCAAGATCCAGGACGCCTTCTTCCTTGTCGTCGGCTCCAGGACCTGCGCCCATCTCATCCAGTCGGCCGCGGGCGTGATGATCTTCGCCGAGCCGCGCTTTGCGACGGCCGTCATGGAGGAGCGCGATCTCGCCGGCCTCGCCGACGCCAACGAAGAGCTGGACAAGGCGGTCTCGCGGCTGGTCGAGCGGCGGCCGGACATCAAGATGCTGTTCCTCGTCGGCTCCTGTCCCTCGGAGGTGATCAAGCTCGATCTGTCCCGCGCCGCGGCGCGGCTGTCGGAGCGCTATTCCCCGGACGTGCGGATCCTCAACTATTCCGGCTCCGGCATCGAGACGACCTTTACCCAAGGCGAGGACAACTGCCTCGCAGCCCTCGTGCCGCAGCTTCCCGAAAGTCTGGCCGAGACGCCGCAGCTGCTCGTCGTCGGGGCGCTCGCCGACGTGGTGGAGGATCAGTTCGCCCGGCTGTTCGCCGCGATGGGGATCGACGACGTGCGCTTCCTGCCGCCGCGCCGGGCCCGCGACCTGCCGCCGGTCGGGCCGTCGACCCGCTATCTGCTCGCCCAGCCCTTCCTCGGCGAGACGGCGAGGGTCCTCGACGAACGGGGCGCCCGCCGCATCGCCGCGCCGTTCCCGCTCGGCGCCGAGGGTACGACGCTGTGGCTGAAGGCGGCGGCAGAAGCCTTCGCCATCGACCCGATGCGGTTTCGGGCCGCGACGGCCGCGGCCGAGGCACGGGCGAAGCGCGCGCTGGAGCCGCTTCACGCCGAACTTTCCGGCCGCTCGATCTTCTTCTTCCCCGATTCGCAGCTGGAGATCCCGCTCGCCCGGATGCTGTCCCGCGAACTCGGCATGCAGCTGACCGAAATCGGCACCCCCTATCTCCATCGCCAGCATCTCGCCGAGGAACTGGCGCTGCTGCCCGAGGGCGCGCAGCTTTCCGAAGGCCAGGACGTCGACCGCCAGCTGGACCGGGCCCGCGCCGCGCGGCCGGACATCTCGGTCTGCGGCCTCGGCCTCGCCAATCCGCTGGAGGCCGAGGGGCTGACGACCAAATGGTCGATCGAGCTGCTCTTTACTCCGATCCAGGGCTACGAACAGGCCGGCGACCTCGCCGCGCTGTTCGCCCGCCCGCTCGACCGCAAGACGCGGCTGAGAGTTTAGGGGAGGCGGCCATGCAACTCACCGTCTGGACCTATGAGGGCCCCCCGCACATCGGCGCGATGCGCGTCGCCACCGCCATGGAGGGCGTCCACTACGTCCTCCACGCGCCCCAGGGCGACACCTATGCCGACCTCCTCTTCACCATGATCGAGCGCCGGGACAAGCGCCCGCCGGTCACCTACACCACCTTCGAAGCCCGTGACCTCGGCACCGACACCGCCGCCCTGTTCCAGCGGACGCTGAAGGACGCCTATGAGCGCTTCCGGCCGCAGGCGATGCTGGTCGGCGCCTCCTGCACCGCCGAGCTGATTCAGGACGATCCGGCGGGCCTTGCCAAGGCGTCGAACCTGCCGGTGCCGGTGATCCCGCTGGAGCTGCCCTCCTACCAGCGCAAGGAAAACTGGGGCGCGGCGGAGACGTTTTACCAGATCGTGCGGACTCTGGCGGCACCGGCCCCGGCCGATGTCGCCGGTCCTGGAAAGCCGGCTCGCGAACCGGGTCAGCGCCCGCGCTGCAACATCCTCGGCCCCACGGCGCTGGGCTTCCGCCACCGCGACGACGTCGCCGAGATCGCCAAGCTGCTCGGCGAGACCGGCATCGACGTCGCCGTCGTTGCCCCGCTCGGTGCGTCTCCGGCCGATATCGCCCGGCTGGGCGAGGCCGACTTCAACGTCGTCCTCTATCCCGAGATCGCCGGCGTCGCGGCCAAATGGCTGAAGCGCACATACGGGCAGGAATTCACCATCACCGTGCCGATCGGCCATGGCGCGACGCGCGACTTCGTCGCCGAGGTTCGCCGTCTCGCCGGTCTGCCGGAAGGCGAGGCGGCCAGCTCCGCGCCCGCCTCAAACCTTCCCTGGTTCTCCCGCTCGGTCGATTCCAACTATCTGACCGGCAAGCGCGTCTTCGTCTTCGGCGATGCCACCCACGCCCTCGCCGCTGCCCGGGTCGCCACCGAGGAATTCGGCTTCACCCTCTGCGGCCTTGGCACCTATTCCCGCGAGTTCGCCCGCGACATCCGCGCCGCCGCGGAGACATACGGCGTCGAGCCGCTGATCTGCGACGACTATCTCGACGTCGAGCAGGCGATCGCGGCGGCCCAGCCGGAGCTCGTCCTCGGCACCCAGATGGAGCGGCACATCGCCAAGCGGCTCGGCGTCGCCTGCGCCGTCATCTCCGCTCCCGTCCACGTTCAGGACTATCCGGCGCGCTACTCGCCGCAGATGGGCTTCGAGGGCGCCAACGTCCTCTGGGACTCATGGGTCCATCCGCTGGTGATGGGTCTGGAAGAGCATCTTCTCGGTATGTTCCGCGACGACTTCGAGTTCCACGACGCGGCGGTGCCGTCGCATCTGGGATCCGGGGCAAGGGTCGCGGCCGAGCCGGCACGTGCCGTGACGACCGCCGCCACCCCGCCGTCCGAAGCCGCCGAAACACGCGCGGCGGCCGCTCCCGACGGCCATCTGATCAGCTTCGACTGGCTTACCGAAGCCGAGGCGGAGCTGAAGAAGATCCCCTTCTTCGTGCGGGGGAAAGCCCGCCGGAACACCGAAAAATTCGCCCTCGAACGGGGTCTGTCGGAGATCACCGTGGAGACGCTCTATGATGCAAAGGCCCATTACAGCCGCTAGCGGCCCCGCCGGCGCCAGCGCGTCGGCGCCGGTCAAGGTGGTGCTGATCAGCCTCGACGGCCACATGGCCGGTTCGGTCGCCGCCGCCAGGCGCCGGCTGTCCGGCGAGATCCCCGGCCTCGAAGTCGTGCTTCATGCCGCGACCGACTGGGACCGCGAGCCCGCGAGCCTTGCCGGCTGCATCCGCGACGTCGGCCAGGCCGACATCGTCTTCGCCAACATGCTGTTCATGGAAAACCACATCGAGGCCGTGCTGCCGGCCCTCAAGGCGCGGCGCGATCACTGCGACGCCATGGTCGGCGCCATGTCGGCGGGCGAGGTGATCAAGCTGACCCGCCTCGGCGGCTTCGAGATGGCGACCGAGGCGAAGGGCGTCATGGCGCTCCTGAAGCGTCTTCGCGGCAGCCCCAAGACCGGCGGCAAGCCTTCTTCATCGGGCTCCGGCGCCAAGCAGATGGCGATGCTCCGCCGGCTGCCGAAGATCCTGCGCTTCATCCCCGGCACGGCGCAGGACGTCCGCGCCTACTTCCTCACCCTGCAATACTGGCTGGCGGGCTCTGACGAGAACGTCACCAACATGATCCGCTTCCTCGTCGAGCGCTACGCCAAGGGCCCGCGGGCCGAAGTCGCCGCGAGGCTGCGCCAGACCCGGGCGCCGGTCGTCTATCCCGATGTCGGGCTCTACCATCCCCGCCTGCCGGACCGGATCGCCACCCGCATCGACTCGCTGCCCAACCGCCGGGGCGGCGAGGCCGGCACCGTCGGCCTCCTGGTCATGCGCTCCTACGTCCTGTCCGGCGACACCGGCCACTATGACGGCGTGATTTCGGCGATGGAGGCGCGCGGGCTGAAGGTCGTTCCGGCCTTCGCCTCGGGCCTCGACTCGCGCCCGGCGATCGAAGCGTTCTTCAAGAAGGACGGAAAGCCGGCGATCGACGCGCTTATCTCGCTCACCGGCTTCTCTCTCGTCGGCGGCCCCGCCTACAACGATTCCAACGCGGCCGAGGAGGTGCTCGCCTCTCTCGACGTCCCGTTCCTTTCGGCCCATTCGGTCGAGTTCCAGTCGCTGGAGGAATGGCGGCTGTCCTCGGCCGGGCTGACCCCAGTCGAAGCCACCATGATGGTGGCGATCCCGGAGATCGACGGCGCCACCGGGCCGATGCTGTTCGGCGGCCGCTCGACCCTGTCCCGGGCCGACGGCCACCGCGAGATGACCGCCGATATCGGCCGCGCGGATCTGCTGGCCCGGCGCGCCACCAAGCTCATCGCGCTCCGCCGCCGGCCGGTCGCCGAGCGCAAGATCGCCCTGACCATCTTCAACTTTCCGCCCAATGCCGGCAGCGTCGGCACGGCCGCACATCTCTCCGTCTTCGCCTCGCTCTTCAACACGCTGAAGGCCCTGAAGGCCGAAGGCTATGCCGTCGTCCTGCCGAAGGACGTCGATACGCTGCGCGATGCGATCCTCGTCGGCAACGCTGCCCGCTTCGGGGCGCAGGTCAACGTCTTCGCCCGGATCCCCGCGGCCGACCACGTCCGCCGCGAGCCGCATCTTGCCGAAATCGAGGCACAATGGGGGCCGGCGCCTGGCCGCCAGCAGTCGGACGGCTCGTCGATCTTCGTGCTCGGCCAGAGCTTCGGCAACGTCTTCGTCGGCATCCAGCCCGCCTTCGGCTACGAGGGCGACCCGATGCGGCTTTTGTTCGAGAAGGGCTTCGCTCCGACCCACGCCTTCTCGGCCTATTATCGCTGGCTGCGGGAGGATTTTGCCGCCGACGCCGTCCTCCATTTCGGCACCCATGGGGCGCTGGAATTCATGCCGGGCAAGCAGGTGGGCCTCTCCGCCGAATGCTGGCCGGACCGGCTGATCGGCGATCTGCCCAACGTCTATCTCTACGCTGCCAACAACCCGTCCGAAGGCACCATCGCCAAGCGCCGGGCGGCCGCGACGCTGGTGTCCTATCTGACGCCGCCGGTCGCTCACGCCGGCCTCTATCGCGGCCTTACGGACCTCAAGGCGACCATCGAGCGCTGGCGCATCACCGCGCCCGATGCGGCACACGAACGGCGGGATCTGGAACTGACCATCGCCGCCCAGGCGAGCGCGCTGGATCTCTGCGCCGAACCGGGCGAGGGGCAGGCGGTCGCCATCGATGTCCCGGCGCTGCACCGGGCGGTGCTCGAGGTCGAGGAAACGTTGATCCCCCACGGGCTGCATGTCGTCGGCCAGGCGGTCAGCGACGCCGAGCGTGCGGACCTTCTCGCCGCCACCGCCGAGGTGACCCTCGGTGCCACGCCCGCCCGTGACGCCATCGACGCGCTCGCCGGCGGCGACCGGGGCATCGTCCTGAAGAGCTCCTTCGGCGCGGATCCCGACAAGGATGCGGCGATCGACGCTCTGGTGAAGCTCGACGCCGACCTTCGCCGCGACACCGAGCTGCCGGCGCTGATGCGCGCCCTCGACGGCCGGTTCATCCGGCCGGTGCCCGGCGGCGACCTCCTGCGCACGCCGCAGATCGTGCCCACCGGCCGCAACGTCCACGGCTTCGATCCCTTCCGCATCCCCAGCGCCTATGCCGTTTCCGACGGCAGCCGCCAGGCCGGCCGGATGCTCGCTCGCCATGCCGCCAGCGGCCACAAGCTGCCGGAGACCGTCGCGATCGTCCTGTGGGGCACCGACAACCTCAAGAGTGAGGGCGGCCCGCTCGCCCAGGTCCTGGCGCTGATCGGCGCTGCGCCCCGCTTCGACAGCTTCGGCCGGCTCTGCGGCGCCGATCTCCTGCCGCTGGAGAGCCTCGGCCGCCCGCGCATCGACGTCCTCGTCACGCTCTCCGGCATTTTTCGCGATCTTCTGCCGCTGCAGTCGAAACTCCTGGCGGAAGCGGCCTTCCTCGCTGCCACGGCGGATGAGCCGGAGGAGATGAACTTCGTCCGCAAGCACGCGCTCGCCTATGCCGAGGAGAGCGGCTGCGACATGGAGACTGCGTCGCTCAGGGTCTTCTCCAACGCCGACGGCGCCTACGGCTCCAACGTCAACATGCTGATCGACTCGGGCGCCTGGGAGGCCGAGGGCGAACTCGCCGAGGCCTATACCCGCCGCAAGTGCTTCGCCGTCGACCGCAAGGGCCGCACCGCCGAGCAGGCGAAGCTGCTCAAGGCCTCCTTCGCCAAGGTCGAGATGACCTATCAGAATCTCGAATCCGTCGAGCTCGGCGTCACCACCATCGACCACTATTTCGACACCCTCGGCGGCATCAGCCGGGCCGCCTCGGAAGCCCGGGGCGAGAAGGTGCCGGTCTATATCGGCGACCAGACGAGAGGCGAGGGCAAGGTGCGCACCCTGGAAGAGCAGGTGGCGCTGGAAGCCCGCACCCGCATGCTCAATCCGAAATGGATCGAGGCGATGCTCGCCCATGGCTACGAGGGCGTCCGGCAGATCGAGAGCCACGTCACCAACACCCTCGGCTGGTCGGCGACGACCGGCCAGGTCTCACCCTGGGTCTACAAGCGACTCGCCGAGACCTTCGTGCTCGATCCCGAAATGCGCGAGCGGCTCGCCAGCCTCAACCCCACCGCCTCCGCCCGCATGGCCGACCGGCTGATCGAGGCCGAGGAACGGCAATACTGGAAACCGAACGCGGCCGACCGGGAGGCGCTGCGAGAAGCCGGCGCCGAGCTCGAGGATCGGCTCGAAGGCATCACACACAAGGAGGGCGTCGCCGCATGACCGCGCTCAAGACCACTCTCCCGCTGCCGCGCACCGTCTATCGCAAGGAGGACGGCGAGGGCTCCGTCCAGGTGAAGATGAACACCGGGCCGAAGATCGACGGCGCCCTTGTCTTCGCCGTCTACGGCAAGGGCGGAATCGGCAAGTCGACGACGTCGTCGAACCTCTCCGTCGCCTTCTCCAAGCTCGGCAAGCGCGTGCTGCAGATCGGCTGCGACCCCAAGCACGACTCGACCTTCACCCTCACCAAGCGCCTGCAGCCGACGGTGATCGACGTCCTCGAGACCGTCGACTTCCACGCCGAGGAGTTGCAGCCCGAGGACTTCGTCTTCGAGGGCTACAACGGCGTCATGTGCGTCGAGGCGGGCGGTCCGCCCGCCGGCACCGGTTGCGGCGGCTATGTCGTCGGCCAGACGGTCAAGCTCCTGAAGGAGCATCATCTCCTCGAAGACACCGACGTCGTCATCTTCGACGTTCTCGGCGATGTCGTCTGCGGCGGCTTCGCAGCGCCCCTCCAGCATGCCGACCGGGCGCTGGTCGTCACCGCCAACGACTTCGATTCGATCTTCGCGATGAACCGCATCGTCGCGGCGATCCAGGCCAAGGCGAAGAACTACGACGTCAGGCTGGGAGGCGTCATCGCCAACCGCTCCGCCGGCACCGACGAGATCGACCGGTTCAACGCCGCCACCGGGCTCGAGCGGATCGCGCATTTCCCCGATCTCGACGCCATCCGCAAGAGCCGGCTGAAGAAGGCGACGCTCTTCGAAATGGGCGATTCGCCGGAGGTCAAGTCGGTTCAGGACGAGTATCTGCGGCTCGCCGCCACCCTCTATGCCGGCGTCGCGCCCATGGACGGCAAGTCCATGAAGGACCGCGACATCTTCGACTTCCTCGGCTTCGAGTGAGACGGGTCATGAGCGACGTCGTCCCCTACGAGATCCGGCGCGGCGAGATCGAGACATATTTCGATCGCACCGCCGCCGACGCCTGGAAGAAGCTCACCTCCGACGCCCCGCTCGGCCGCATCCGGGCGAGCGTCAGGGCCGGGCGCGAGGAGATGCGGTCCTTTCTCCTGTCGCTCATGCCGGCCGATCTCACCGGCGCAAGGGTCCTCGACGCTGGTTGCGGGACCGGGGCGCTGGCGATCGCGCTCGCGGCGCGCGGTGCGACCGTCGTCGGGATCGATCTCTCGCCGACATTGATTGCCCACGCAGCCGATCTCGCCGGGGCCGCCGGTTTTGGCCACGCCACTCGCTTCGAGGCGGGCGACATGCTGGCGTCCACCCACGGTCGCTTCGACCATGTCGTCCTGATGGACTCGCTCATTCATTACGAGCCGGCCGATGCCGCCGCCGCTCTTGCAACGCTCGCCGCCCGGACCGACCGCTCGATCGCCTTCACCGTCGCGCCGAAGACCCCGATGCTCACCGTGATGCACCGGGCGGGCCGGCTGTTTCCGCGCGCCGATAGGGCGCCGGCGATCGTTCCGGTCGCGACCGATCGCTTCGGCGATCGCCTGGAGAGCCATCCGGGCCTGGCCGGCTGGCGCATGGAGCACGAGCGCCGTGTGACGAGCGGCTTCTACAAGAGCCACGGCATGGAGCTCGTCAGGTCATGAGGCTCCTGCGGCGAAACAGGTCGGACATGGCTGTCGCGGGCAGGGCGCCGATGTCGGCGCGCGAGGCGGCGGCACGGGCGCAGATGAGCCGCTTCATCATGTCGATCATGCCGTTCGCCGACGCTGCGTCGAGCGACCTGCCGCTCCTCCGGCTGTTCCGGCTGTCGCTGTTCCAGGTCTCGGTCGGCATCACCATGGTGCTGCTCGGCGGCACGCTCAACCGCGTGATGGCGATCGAGCTCGGCATTCCCGTGTCGATCATCGCCGTCGCCATGGCGCTGCCGCTGGTCGCAGCGCCCGCCCGCGCTCTGATCGGCCACAAGTCGGATACGCACCGCTCCTATCTCGGCTGGCGCCGGGTTCCCTACATCTGGTTCGGCGCGCTGATCCAGTTCGGCGGGCTGGCCGTGATGCCGTTTTCACTGCTGCTGATCTCGGAAGGTCAGGCCGGCAAGGTCGTCTATGGCGAGGCGGGCATGACGCTCGCCTTCCTGATGGTCGGCATCGGGCTCCACACGGTGCAGACGGCGGGCCTTGCGCTCGCCACCGACCTCGCGCCGCCGGAGAAGCGGCCGCGGGTCGTCGCCATGCTCTACACCATGCTGCTCGTCGGGATGTTCTTCGGGGCGATCGGGATCGGGCAGCTCCTGTCGGACTTCTCGACCTTCCGGCTCATCCAGGTCCTGCAGGGTTCGGCGCTTCTCACCATCACGCTCACCTGCATCGCCATCTGGAAGCAGGAGCCGCGGCGCCGGGACATCCAGCCGGGCGGGCAGCCAAGGGAGCCGTTCCGCGCGGCGCTGAAGGCGCTCCGCCAGCAGAAGGGTCTCGACCGGCTGCTCGTGGCGCTCGCCGTCGGCACCGCCGCCTTCGGCATGCAGGACGTCCTCCTCGAGCCCTATGGCGGCTCCGTCCTGCACATGGCGGTGGGCGCGACGACGCTGCTGACGGCGCTGTTCGCCATGGGCAGCCTCGGCGGCTTCTTCCTCTCCGCCCGCCTCATGGGCCGCGGCGGCAATCCCTACGTCGTCGCCGGCATCGGGCTGATGCTCGGCCTGCCGGGCTTTGCCGCGGTGATCATGGCGGCGCCCTTTGGCTCGGTCGCCGTCTTCTCGGCCGGCACGGCAATGATCGGCTTCGGCAGCGGGCTGTTCGCCGTGTCGATGCTGATCGCCGCCATGGGAATGGTCGGCACCGGCCGGGGCGGCCTGGCACTGGGCGCCTGGAGCGCCGTCCAGGCGGTGGCGCTGGGTCTCGCCGTCGCCGTCGGCGGCTTCCTTCGGGACGCGGTGATGGGGCTTGCCGAGGCCGGCTGGCTCGGCGCCGCGTTCCAGAGCCCGGCCAGTGGCTATTCCGTCGTCTATCTCGTCGAAATCGTTCTCGTCTTCGGGGCGCTCGCCAGCCTCGGTCCGCTCGTCAAGCCGCGGCGCATCGAGCCGCGGGCCGAACCACCGGCACGCTTCGGCCTCGCCGATCTGCCCAACTAGTCGCCAAAGCCCAAGGGAGTGCGTGTCTTGCCAGGATATTCATTCACGGAGCAGCTCGATATTCCGCTGCTGCTCGTCATCCTCTTCTTCCTGTTCTTCCTCGGGCTGGTGTACTACCTGCGCGGCGAGGACAAGCGGGAAGGCTATCCCCTGGAGAGCGACCGCCCCATCGGCACCGCCGGCCGGGTGCAGGTCGTCGGCTTCCCGCCGATGCCCTCGCCGAAGGTCTTCAAGCTGATGCACGGCGGCGAGACGAGGGCACCGCGCGGCGAGATCCCCCGCGAGCTCAACGCCTATTCGGCCTATGAATTCCCGGGCTCGCCGATCATGCCGGCCGGCGACCCGCTGGTCGACGGCATCGGGCCGGCCGCCTATGCGCTGAAGTCCGACACGCCGGATCTGACCGTCGACGGATCGCTCAAGCTGACGCCCATGCGCAACCATCCGCAATACCGGCTGGAGGAGACCGACACCGATCCGGTCGGCATGATGGTGATCTCCCGGGACGGCCTCGAAGTCGGCAGGATCGTCGACGTCTGGATCAACGCCCATGAGTATTTCCCGCG
The DNA here is from genome assembly GCA_002700095.1 of Fulvimarina sp. Classification (GTDB taxonomy): domain Bacteria; phylum Pseudomonadota; class Alphaproteobacteria; order Rhizobiales; family Rhizobiaceae; genus Jiella. The sequence continues at coordinate 52,370 of PACL01000009.1, forward strand.
CTACTTCGAGATCGAGGCCAATGTCGAAAGCGGCGGACGCCGCATCCTGGCGCCCTTCGCCTTCGGCGACATGAAGCCGGCGGAGGGCATCGTCCGCTTCGCCTCGCTGACCAGGCCGCAGTTCTCCCGTGTGCCGCCACTCGCGAGCCCCGACCAGATCACCATGCGCGAGGAGGACCGCCTCAACGGCTACTTCGCCGGCGGCGCCTTCTTCGGCGGCTCGCCACTCAAGGATGCCCTGTCATGAGCGCCACGATGGACGAATTCGACGACATCAAGCCGGTCGTCACGCCGGACGAACTGCCGGCCAGCGACAGGATCCTCTGGCAAGGCCGGCCGGACTGGTGGCGGCTGGCGCTCGGCGCCTATCGCCTCAAGCTCGTCGGCGTGTGGTTCCTGGTCTTCGCCCTGTGGAAGGTCGGCGCCACCCGTCACGACACCGGCTCCTGGGCGGCCGGCTTCGAGAATGCCGCGACGCTGCTGCCGGCGCTGGGAGTCGGCGCCGGCCTGATCATGCTGCTGGCTTTCCTGACCGCCCGCGCGTCGAGCTTCACGCTCACCAATCGCCGGCTGGTCATGCGCTATGGCGTCGCCCTGCCGGCGCAACTGAACATCCCTCTCGCCGACATCGACCAGGCGGCCCTGAAGCTCAATGCCGACGGCTCGGGGGACATCCCCCTGACGATCCGCGGCAAGGGCCGGCCCTCCTATTTCCAGCTCTGGCCCTATGCCCGGCCGTGGAAGATCGTCGCCGCCGAGCCGATGCTGCGCGCCGTGCCGGACGCAGCCGCGGCCGCCCGTGTCATCTCCGAGGCACTCGTCGCCTCCCAGGGCGGCCAGCGCGCCGCGGTGCAAAGCGGGCGGGCGAGCGAGGAGAAGCGTTCCACCTCAGGCTTCTCCGGCGCCCAGCCGGCGGCGATGTAGGAAAGGACAAGGCTCATGCGCGCTCTTGCTGCCGCCATCCGCAACGGCTCGATCAAGATCAGCCCGGATCCCGAGAAACCGATCCCGCGGCCGATCCTGCTATCGGCCGGGGCGCTCGCTTTTGCCGCGCTCGCCGCCATCGCGATGGGCCGCACCACCGGCGTCGGCCTTGCCGATACGCCGGCGATCCCGACCGTCGCCCATCGCGATCTGCAGCTGGCCGAGCATGACGACGGCTCCGCCGCGGTCATCGACGCCGCAAGCCGTGAGACGCTGATCGAGGTCGGGCCGGGGAGCGGCGCCTTCGCCATCGAGGTGCTGCGCAATCTCGCCCGCGACCGGATCCGCAAGGGCGCGGCGGCGGATGCGGCACCCTACGTCCTTGCTCTGAAGGCCGACGGAAGGCTGGTGGTCGAGGACCCGCAGACCCGCCAGCAGGTGGAATTGAGGGCGTTCGGGAAACTCCAGGCGGAGGCCTTCGCCGGCCTCATGACTGCCGCCGACGCCGCAACCGAGGGAGGCGCGAAATGATCGACCGCTTGCTCAAGAAACGATCCGAAGACGTCTGTTGTACCGTCGAGGTCTCCAACACCTTCGAGAGCCTGCACGCCCATGTGCGCTTCGATGGCGGCGTGACCGTCGAGCCGGGCGACGAGGTGCTGGTGCATGGGGCGCCCGTCGAGGTGCCCTATGGCGAAACCGCCTATCTGCGGCGCCGCGCGACGATCCGCCGGGCCGGCTGGCTGGAGCGCCAGTGGACACGGGCGACCGGCGACTTCGAATTCATGGAACTGTGCGAATTCTCCTTTTCTGAGAGGGCAACCCTATGAACGCGCACGCGAAAATCTCGGGCGCCGCACCGGTTCGCGCCGAGGCGCCGAACGAGACCACCAAGATCGCGCAAGCTGACACGCTGCTCACGCCGCGCTTCTACACCACCGACTTCGACAAGCTCGACAAGGTCGACGTCTCCGGGGTGCGGCGCGAATGGGACGCGCTGATCGCCGAGATGAAGTCGGACCCCAACCGGGGCCATTTCCGGCGCGACGAAAACTGGGACAAGATCGAGTTGGAGGATCTGCCGGAGGGCCTTCGCAAGGAATTCGTCGACTTCCTCGTCTCCTCGCTGACGGCGGAATTCTCCGGCTGCGTCCTTTACAAGGAGATGAAGCGGCGCGGCACCAACCCCGATATCTGCGAGCTCTTCTCCTATATGAGCCGCGACGAGGCCCGCCATGCCGGCTTCATCAACGACGCGCTGAAAGAGTTCGGCATCGGCGTCAATCTCGGCTTCCTGACCAAGGAAAAGAAATACACCTTCTTCCAGCCGAAATTCATCTTCTACGCCACCTATCTCTCCGAGAAGATCGGCTACTCCCGCTACATCACCATCTTCCGGCATCTCGAGCAGCACCCCGAGCGGCGGATCCATCCGATCTTCAAGTGGTTCGAGAAATGGTGCAACGACGAGTTCCGCCATGGCGAAGCGTTTTCCCTCTTGATGCGGGCCGAGCGGCACACGCTGGAAGGCCGCAACAAGCTCTGGATCCGCTTCTTCCTGCTGGCGGTCTATGCGACGATGTACATCCGCGACCATGCCCGTCCGGAGTTCCACAAGGCTCTGGGGCTCGACCCGTCGGAATACGGGTTCAAGGTCTTCCGGATCACCAACGAGATTTCCAGGCAGGTCTTCCCGCTGATGCTCGACATCGACAACCCGCGCTTCAAGGCGGGGCTCGAGCGGCTCCTGAAGATCAGCCGCGACATCGACGCCGCGGCGCGTGAGGGCGGCGTACTCGGCAAGCTGAAGGTCTGGAAGGGCAAGGCTGCTGCGACACTCGCCTTCGCCCGGCTCTACACCCTGCCGGTCATCCGCAACGAGATCCCGGCGGAGAGCAAGCTCGTCCCGGTGTGGTGAGGATGGGCATGCCTGCTCCCCGGTTTCGCCGGCTTCGGCAGTCGCCGCAGCAACGTTGAAGGCCGGGGCAGGAACCTTTGCACGTCATCCTCGGCTTGACCCCGGTTTCGGCTCCCGCCGCAGCAACTTTGAAAGGCGGAGGCATAAACCCGAACTCGTCATCCCGGGCTTGACCCGGGATCCATTCCGAACCGTGGACGCCGCTCACACGGTTCACTCGATCGAGACGCGCTTCCACATCGCACCGGCCATTCGGCGGCGGAGGAATGGATCCGGGGCAAGCCCCAGATGACGACCGCGAGGGGATCTCGTCTGCAACCCGGCTGACGGCGATCGCGACTCCCGGAACACCCGCGGCCCCTTCGACGGACCAAGGGTCGACACATGTTGAATGAAGGACCCCGGCCATGACCGAATATCTCTACCCGGCGCTGTTCGCCCTCGTCGTCTGGTGGGCCTCGACGGTGGCGATCATATATCTCGACGGACTGCCGCGCTGGACGTTCAAATATTCGATGATCGGGGCGACGGCGATCTTCGCCATCTCGCTGATCGGCCTGCAGACCTCGGCGCAGGATGCCAGCATCACCGGCGCCTATCTCGCCTTCACCTTCGGCCTGCTTGCCTGGGGCTGGCAGGAGATGAGCTTCTACATGGGCTACGTCACCGGCCCGCGAAAACAGCCATGCCCGGAGAACTGCAAGGGTTTCGGCCACTTCGTCCACGCGGTGCAGACCAGCCTCTACCATGAGCTGGCAATCATCGCGGCGGCAGGCCTCGTCGTCTGGCTCACCTGGGGCGCGCCCAACCAGATCGGCATGTGGACCTTCATGGTGCTGTGGTGGATGCACCAGAGCGCCAAGCTCAACGTCTTCTTCGGCGTCAGGAACCTCAACGAGGAGTTCCTGCCCGAGCATCTCGAATTCCTCAAGGGCTTCCTCAACAAGCGCTCGATGAACATGCTCTTCCCGTTCTCCGTCACCATCTCGACGGTGATCACCGCGCTGCTCGTCGTCGCGGCGATGGCGGAGGGCGCATCGGCCTTCGAGAAGGCCGGCTACACCTTCCTTGCCGTCCTGATGGCCCTGGCGATCCTCGAACACTGGATGCTCGTCCTGCCGATGCCGACGGCGACCCTGTGGTCGCCCGGCCTGAAGTCGCGCGGCACCAGCCAACCCTTCGAGGCCGAGATCGTCGTCGGCTTCCTCGGCGCCGGCAAGACGACGACGCTGCGCCACATGCTGGCCGAGGCCGATCCGAACGTAAAGACCGTCGTCCTCGTCAACGACTTCGGCGAGCTCGGCATCGACGGCTCGCTGCTCGAAGGGCAGGGCGCCGACGTCGTCGAACTTTCCAACGGCTGCATCTGCTGTTCGCTGCGCAAGGACCTGTCGGCGCAGCTGCGCGAGGTCGTCGCCAAGATCAGGCCGCAGCGGGTGCTGATCGAGCCCTCCGGAGTCGCCGACGTCGCCTCGCTGCTGCGGGTGCTGCACGAGCCGGAGATCGCGAGCCTCACCAGGGCGCTGCGGCTCTACACCGTCATCGACGCCGGCGCGTTCCTGAAGGACTTTGCCCGCATGCCGGAATATTTCCGCATCCAGGCGAAGCTCGCTCCGGTCTTCATCCTCAACAAGACCGACCTCGTCTCGCCGGGCGAACTGGAAACGGTCCGCGAGACCCTCGTCGCGCTCAATCCCGCCGCGACCATTCTGACGGCCCGCTACGGCATCGTCGACGGCACGCTCGATCCGGCGCTCGCCCTGTCGCACTGGCAGAGCGAGAGCCGCGACATGATGCATGACGAGCTGGCGCAGGAACGGGCCCACCGGGCAGAGGCGGCCAGGCCCCGCGCGCCCCATGGACAGGCGGGCCACCCCGTCGCGGCGCATGCCGCCCACGGCGGCCAAACCAGCGCGACCGCCGCTCACGCCGGACATCACCACGACCACGACGCCCACGCCCATGGCGCCGCCGCCCATGCCCGCGCGCATGGCGCCGCCCCCCATGCTCACGATGCCCACGAGGAGGGCGGCCACCTCGCCCATGCCCATCATGACCATGACCACCACGATCATCGGCAGGAAAGCCACGGTAACCAGGCGCATCACCACCACCACGCCCACGCCGATCATGACGACCACGACCACCACGACGATCACGGCCACCACCACTATGACGCGCCGGGCCTTGGCCTCTCCTCCTGGAGCCGGCGGCTCTCCGGCCAGGTCGATGCCGACGCGCTCCGCGCCGTCCTCGCCGAGGTCGTCGCCGGAAAGGCCGGCGGGATCGACAGGATGAAGGGCATCGTCGAGACCAGGAGCGGCTGGCTTCGCTTCGACGTCGCCGGCGGCCGGGCCTCGATGGCGGCGCATGTGCCCAAGCCCGGCGAGACGGCGCGGGCGCTGGCGATCGGCGCCGACCCGAGCGCCGCCTGGCTCGACCGGGCCTTCGCGATGCTGACGGGCGAAACGGTCGCTGCGACGCCGATTACGCCGACGGAGGCTCAGGTGTCGGTGCACGGGCCCGCGGCAAACATCCTGCCGGCGGAATAGGGCGGTTCGACGCGGACGGGTCGGGCTTGCCGAGAGCGTCGCGCACTCGCCGAAAGGGCCACGGGCTCCGAGGGTTCGGCACGGGCCTTCAGACGGCCGGCGGCTTTCGCGTTGCGAGCCAGCGCGAGCGCGAGATCCGGTAGAGCCGGTGGCGCAGCAGCTCGGGATGGGTGGCCGGATCGACCTTCGGGTGGTCGAAATCGGCCTCGCGCCAGAAGCCGAGGCGCAGCATCACCGCCTCGGAGGCGGCGTTGGTCTCGACGCAGAAGCTGACGATCTCGGCCAGTGGCTCCGGTTTCGCAAATGCCCGGTCGAGGCAGGCCTCGGCCGCCTCCGTGGCATAGCCCTGGCCCCAGACCTCCGGCAGCAGCCGCCAGCCGATCTCGACGCCCGGTGCAGCCGGCATGATCGGATCGAGAAGCGCCATGCCGACGATCCCGACCACCTCACCCGAAGCGCGAGCTTCGAGGGCAAGAAAGGAAAAGCCGTCGCGATCGACCCGTCGGTTGAGGTCGTCCCTCATCGCGTCCGACTGCGCCCGGTCGCGGCGAAACGGGAAGAACCGCATCACCGCCGCGTCGCTGTTGAGGCGATGGAACGCCGCGCCGTCCCGGGCCTCCCAACGGCGCAGGCGCGTGCGGGGCGTTTCGATCGGTTCGCGCATGTCCATCTGGATTCCCCGGCGGTGTCGGCACGATCGCACGGCGTCCTATCACGATCGAGTGCGGCGGGAAGTCCGGCGGGTTTATCCAATGCTTCCCTTGCGGTATCGAAGTGGCGTCGCTCCCTGCACGTAGGGGATCGGAACGGAGAAGACGAATGGCGCTTCGCATCGGCCGGCCGGGACGCCGGGGCCTCGTCGCCGTGGCGGCAGGCCTTCTGGCCGTATGCGCGACCATGCTCCTTGTACCTCGCCCCGCCGGCGCCTTAGACGATCCGGCCTGGTGGAACGCCGAGATTGCCAAGGCGGAGGCGGAGGCCAACCGGCTCTGGGACGACATGCGGGCGAAGGGCACCACCTCCGTGGGAACGGCGCTGAACGAGGTCGACGCCGAGATTCACGCCTGCCACATCCTGTCGATCATGCTCGGCAAGGATCATCTGACGCCGCTGCTCGTGGCGCAGCCGGACCCGCCGCAGCCCGGCGACGAACCGGGCTTTGCCGAAGGCGTCGAGGGCAATTCCCGGTCCAACTGGGCCGGTCTTGCAACCACCTACCTTGCTGAAACCGACGTCAAGCGCGTCCGCGCCTGGAACCTGAATTGCGTCGGGCAGTTCGGCATCACCGCGCAGGACGCCGTCCGGGAAGTCGTTCGCCGCGCCCTCGTCGAAGTCGACGGCGAGCAGATCCGGGTCCTCGGCAACGTGGAAAAGGGCTTCTTTGCGGAACTGAAGACGGCAATCGACGCGAACCCCGCCGTCAGCCGCATCGCGCTCGGCTCGGCCGGCGGCAGCGTCGGCGATGCCACGAGGGCCGGCAACTACATCCGGGAGCGGGGTCTGGCGACGCAGCTTTACGACAACTGCCGCTCGGCCTGCGCTCTGGTGTTCCTCGGCGGCGTGGATCGGCGGATCTTCTCGCCCTATCCCGAGATCGGCTTCCATCGAATCTCGGCCGATGGCGCCGCGATCGCCGACGACAGCGAGGTCTACGATCTCGTCAGGCGCTACGCCGACGATCTCGGCGTGGACGGTGCGGCCGTCGTCGCCTTCATGCATAAGGCCGGCGTGAACGAGATGCACCATCCGGAACTGGACGAACTTTGCGCCGCCAATGTCGCGACGGCCGTGCAACGCGGCTGCGTCGGCTGGTTGCCAGCGCGCTCGGCGGCCCATGCCCGGCAAAGTCGCCCGACCAGCGATGAGCCGGCGCCAGCAACATCCGCTTCGCAGCAGCAGCCAGATCCGGGGCCAGGCGAGGGCGGCCCGGCTCCGGCCAGCCTGTGCCCGGGCATCCGGGCGCAGCGGCAGCTTATCGCCGGGTCCGATCCGAAGATCGCCGGTGCGATAGCGGCGAATGGGCCGGATCGCGCCGGCATGCTGGCGATGTACGACGAGATGCTGCGCGACTACGGCTGCTGAGGCAGCGGCTGCGCGCCCCTCAGCCCACGAATTCGCTGCGCCGATAACCCTGGATGTAGAGAAGCGCCGTGAGGTCGCCGCGGTCCACACGGTGCGGCGCGGCGGCGGCGACTGTCGGCTTGGCATGCAGCGCGACACCGGTGCCGGCGAGCTGCAGCATCGGCAGATCGTTGGCGCCATCGCCGACGGCGATCGTCTCGGCGGCAGTGAGGCCTTGGGCGGCAGCGATCTCCTGAAGCGCCGCGACCTTCGCCTCGGCCCCCAGAATCGGCTCGCCGCCCTCGCCGGTGAGCTTTCCGTCCTTGCCGATCAGGCGGTTCGCCCGGGTCTCGTGAAAGCCCAGCGCCGCCCCGATCGGCCCGGTGAACACAGTGAAGCCGCCGGAGACGAGGGCCGTGTGCGCGCCCGCCGCCCGCATCGTCGCAATCAGCGTCCGGCCGCCACTCGCATGGGTGATACGCTCGGCGATGACCTTTTCGACGACGTTTTCCGCCAGCCCCGCGAGAAGACCGACCCGCTCGCGCAAGGCCGGCTCGAAGGCGATCTCGCCATTCATCGCCCGCGCCGTGATCGCCGCGATCTGGTCCTTGATCCCGACCTCGGCGGCCAGCTCGTCGATGCACTCCTGCTCGATCATGGTGGAATCCATGTCGGCGATCAGAAAGCGCTTGCGGCGGCCGGCGGCCTCCTGCACCACGAGGTCCAGACCGAGTTCGGCGGCCCGCTGGCGCGCGTTGGCGACGGCCTCCGGCGCCGGAGCGGCAACCAGCGGCAGGTCGGCGGCGAGACCGTCGGCGAGCCATTCCGCCGCGTCCGCTGCGGCGCCGAAGAGACCGGCGACGAGGCCGATCTCGCTGGCCGAAAACTGCGGGCCGTCCGGATGGGCGATCAGGGTGGCGACATGCATGGGACGACTGCCGGTAAAAGAGTGGCGGTGAAAGAGGGCGATGACAGGGTGGCGATGAAGGGGGAGGTCGAGGCGATCCTGATAGCCGGCCCCACCGCGAGCGGCAAGTCGCGGCTGGCGGTGGAACTGGCCGAACGCCATGGCGGCGCGGTCGTCAACGCCGATTCCCTGCAGGTCTATGACGGGCTCGAGATCCTCACGGCGCGCCCGTCGTCCGACGATCTTGGCCGCGCACCCCACCGTCTCTACGGCCATGTCGATCCGCGCTCCGACTATTCCGCCGGCGCCTGGCTGCGCGATGCAGAGCGGGTCCTGAAAGAACTGCATGCGGACGGGCGGCTGCCGATCTTCTGCGGCGGCACCGGCCTCTATTTCAAGGCGCTGCTGGGGCTGCTCGACGCCATGCCGGCGGTGTCCGCCGAGATCCGCGCGAAGTGGCGGGAACGGCTGGCGATCGACGGACCGGCTGCGCTGCACGACGAGCTCTCCCGCCGCGATCCGGTGGCGGCGGCCCGCCTCGATCCGGCCGACGGCCAGCGCATCGCCCGGGCGCTCGAGGTCGGCGAGGCGGTCGGCACGCCGCTGTCGCAGCTCCAGACCGGCCGGGGCGAGGCGCTGATCGATCCGGACCGCGCCAAGATGCTGGTCCTGGCGCCGGATCGCGCCGTCCTGCGCCAGCGCATCGCCGAGCGATTCGACCATATGCTGGCGGCGGGAGCGCTCGACGAGGTCCGCCAGTTCGAGGCGCGGTTTTCCCAGGCGGGCGCCACTGCAGGGAAGGCGATCGGCCTTGCCGAACTGTCGGATTTCCTCAAAGGAAGAAAGACTTACCAAGAGGCGCGGGAGCGCGCGATCATCCGGAGCCGGCAATACGCCAAGCGCCAAGAAACCTGGTTCCGCCACCAATTTGACGGGCGCTGGCGCCGCATCGGGCCACAGGACGCCATTGCAACTTGACGGAGGGGCGGATTTAACAGCTCGGTAGAGGCTTGACGGATATACATGTCGGAATCGCTTTCGAAGGATCCTCGTGTGACATGAAGCTAGCAAGGGCGGAGCTGTCGGTCGCCTTGGTGGTCTGCGCCGTCGCCGCTGCGGCGGTGGCGATCTCGCTCGACTACGCGCTCCTGAAATCGCTCACCAACGGCGCGGACGAAGCCTTCCGCACCCGGCACGACGTCCTGATCTGGCTGAGCCTCGGCCTCCTCGCCGCAGCGGCGCTCGGCGCGATGTTCGTCATCCTGCCGCTGCTGCGCCATCACGATCGTGAGCAGGGCAAGCTCCAGTCGCTTGCCGGGCTCTTGAAGGAGCGATCGAAGAAACTGGAGACCGCAGCGCTGACCGATGCCCTCACCGGCATGCACAATCGCCGCTTCTTCGACGTCGCCCTGACGCAATACGTCGCCGAGTTCGCCCGCATTCAGAGGCCCATCGGCCTGGTGCTGATCGACCTCGACCACTTCAAGCAGATCAACGACACACACGGCCACGACGTCGGCGACGCCGTGCTGCGCGCTGTCGCCCTCTGCCTGTTCGAGTTCACCCGCTATCACGACGTGGTGGCGCGCATCGGCGGCGAGGAATTCGCCATCATCGCGCCCAATCTCGACGAGACCGAGCTGCATCGCTTCGCCGAGAAGCTCCGCCATCAGCTGTCCCGACTGACGATCGACGTCGAGGGCGCCACCATCGCCATCACCGCGTCCATGGGCATCGCCTCGGCGCGTCCCGGCGACGGCGCCGCAGCGATCATGAAGCGTGCCGACGTCAATCTCTACCACGCCAAGCAATCCGGCCGGAATCGCGTCGCGGCCTGAGCGGCACCACCAAGCTGCAGTTGGCGACATCTCAGGAGGGACGCTCGCCCTCCCGCGGTCGTCATCCCGATCCCTCCTGCAGTCGTCATCCCGGGCCCTCCTGCGGTCGTCATCCCGGGCTCGACCCGGGATCCATTGCAAATCGTCGGTCGGGCATGCCGCGTCGTCACAGCGGTCGGTGGCGTCGATGATTTGGATTGGATCCCGGCTCGGGGGCCGGGATGACGAAGCGGAGGTGGTTCGGCAACTTGCGGATGTCTCGGCGCCAGTGAGCGCGGAACCGGCCGCCGGCGCGCCTGGCAGCGTGACGAACCTCCCGGCCCCGAACATCCCGACTCGGACGCCGGCCCTCAGATGTCCGGCACGCCCGGCGCAGGGGGCATCCTGCCGGTGCGGTCGGATGCCATCACGGCGGCGACGTCCGGCGGCGGGTCGCCGTTGCCTCCGCCGCTCATGTGGCCGCTCTCGTCGATCCGGCCCATCGGATCATTGTGCTATTCGCCCGGCATGTTCGGGTGTGGCTGTATACCGTCGGCCCCGGTCTCAGAGCGGCGCCAGGGGGTTACGCTCAGTCCCGCAGCTGCAGGTCCCGCATTCCCGCCAGCCGGTCGAGGGCGCCCTGCAGGATGAAGGCGGCGGCGGCCGAATCGATCCGCTCGGCGCGCTTGGCCCTCGAGACGTCCGCTGCGATCAGCGCCCGCTCCACCGCCACCGTCGACAGCCGCTCGTCCCAGAACAGCGCCGGCCTTTCGTCGAGCCCGGTATAGCCGCGCATGAAGGCGCGGGTGGATTGGGCCCGCGGACCCTCGCTGCCATCCATGTTGAGCGGCAGGCCGATGACGATGGCGGCCACATGCTCGTCGTCGAGGGCCTTTTTCAGCGCCGCGGCATCGGGGGTGAACTTCTTGCGCCGGATCACCGGCCGCGGCGTCGCGAAGCGCCAGCTGCGATCCGACAAGGCGAGGCCGATGGTCTTGGTGCCGAGATCGAGGCCGGCGAGGGGCAGGCCCGGCGAGAGAAGTGCGACAAAGGCTTCGAGGGACAGGATCGCCATCTCTCAAGCCTTGACCCGGCGGGCCCGCCGCGCACTTACCGCCGGCAACGGCTCGGCCACCGTTCGCCAGCGCGGGGCAGGGGCCGGCACCCGTCTTCCAGACAAGATTCCAGCCATCAAGAGAACCGCTCCATGAAGATCACCTATCTCGGCCATTCGGCCTTTCGCATTGAAACCGGCGCCTCGGTCATTCTCATCGACCCGTTTCTCACCGGCAACCCGCATTTCGAAGGCCAGGATATCGCGGCCGCGACCGCGGGCGTCACCCATATCGCCCTGACCCACGGCCATTTCGACCATGTCGGCGACACCGTCGACATCGCGAAGAAGTCCGGCTGCAAGGTGATCGGCAATTTCGAGCTGGTCTCCTGGCTGAGCAAAAAGGGCGTTGCGGCCATCGAGCCGCTCAACACCGGCGGCACCGTCGCCTTCGACGACTTTTCGGTGACGCTGACCCAGGCCTTCCACTCCTCCGGTTCCGTCGAGGAGAACGGCAACGTCACCTATCTCGGCATGCCGAACGGCCTCGTCTTCCACTGCAATGACGGGCCGACCGTCTACCACATGGGCGACACCGACATCTTCGGCGACATGGCGCTGATCGAGGAGCTGCATCATCCGAAGGTGGCGATGGTCCCGGTCGGCGACCGGCTGACCATGGGCGCGGCGGTGGCCGCGATCGCCTGCCGGCGCTACTTCGACTTCGACAAGATCGTGCCGGTCCACTGGGGCACGCTGCCGATCCTCGACCAGACCCCGGACAAGTTCACCGAGGCCATGGAGGGGGACGCCGGCAAGGTCCTGAACCCAAAGGTCGGCGAGCCGTTCGAGGTCTGAGCCGGGCTGCGGGGACGGGCAGGCGGGCCAGCGCGGGTCGGCGCGGGGGCCCGGCCTGCCGGCCTCCCCTCGCCGGACCGGCGATCTTTGCCGCCGATGAGCCCGAATGCGTTCCCGGCTGGCCGTTGCCACCCGGCAACGCCGCCGTTATAGCAGCGGCGAACCCGTCAGATCAGCCGCCGGAGACCCCATGTCCGTCGATACCGCCACCGTGCGCCGCGTCGCCAGGCTCGCCCGCATCGCCGTCAGCGACGACGACGTGGCGGCGATGGAGACCGAGCTCAACGCCATCCTCGGCTTCGTCGAGCAGCTCGCGGAGGTCGACGTCTCCGGCGTCGAGCCAATGACCTCGGTGATCCCGATGGAGATGAAGAAGCGCCAGGACGTGGTGACCGACGGCGAAAAGGCCGACGACGTCGTCGCCAACGCCCCGGCCAGCGAGGATCACTTCTTCATGGTGCCGAAGGTCGTCGAGTAGGCCATGGCCCTGTCGGTCGCCGCCGAAACGCCGCTCCAGGACGAGATCCGCGAGATGGTCGCCAAGCTGAACGCGCATCTGAGGCCGCTGTCGCCACCCGAATTCCAGTACCAGCTGACGGTGGAACAGATGGCCGGCGCCGACGCCACCGTCTTCGTCGCCCGCGACGAGGCCGGCACCGCCGTCGCCATGGGGTCCTTGAAGATGCACGACGCCGAGACCGGCGAGGTCAAGCGCATGTATGCCGAGCCGCATCTGCGGGGCAGGGGTCTCGGACGCGCCATCCTCACCGCCATCGAGGCGAAGGCGCGCGATGTCGGCCTGGCGAAGCTCGTCCTCGAGACCGGCGCCACCCCGGGCTTCGAGCCGGCCTGGGCGCTCTACGAGCGGGGCGGCTTCCGGCGATGCGCCGCCGTCCTCGACTATCCGCCGTCCGACTACAGCCGATTTTACGAAAAGAGCCTTTGATCATGAGCGACCTCACCGCCCTCACCATTGCCGAGGCCCGCGAAGCTCTGGTGACCAAACAGACCAGCGCCGCCGAGCTGACGGACGCCTATCTCGCCGCCATCGAGGCCGCCAACCCGCAGATCAATGCCTATGTGAAGGTCACCGCCGACAAGGCGCGCGCCATGGCGAAGGCCTCCGACGGCCGCATCGCGGCGGGTGAGGCGGGTCCGCTGGAGGGCATCCCCCTCGGCATCAAGGATCTCTTCGCCACCGAGGGCGTCCACACCCAGGCCGCGTCCCACATCCTCGACGGCTTCGAGCCCCGCTACGAATCGACGGTCACGGCCAATCTCTTCGCCGACGGCGCGGTGATGCTCGGCAAGCTGAACATGGACGAGTTCGCCATGGGCTCGTCCAACGAGACCTCCTACTACGGCGCGGTGAAGAACCCCTGGCGCCGCAAGGGCTCCAACCTCGACCTCGTCCCCGGCGGCTCGTCCGGCGGCTCGGCGGCCTCGGTCGCGGCGCGTCTGTGTGCCGGCGCGACCGCAACCGACACCGGCGGCTCGATCCGCCAGCCGGCGGCGCTGACCGGCACCGTCGGCATCAAACCCACCTACGGCCGCTGCTCGCGCTGGGGCATCGTCGCCTTCGCCTCGTCGCTCGATCAGGCGGGACCGATCGCCCGCGACGTGCGCGACGCCGCGATCCTCCTGAAATCCATGGCGTCCGTCGACCCGAAGGATACGACCTCCGTCGACCGCGACGTGCCGGACTACGAGGCAGCCGTCGGCCGCTCGGTGAAGGGCCTGAAGATCGGCATCCCGAAGGAATACCGGATGGACGGCATGCCGGCGGAAATCGAGGCCGTCTGGCAGAAGGGCATCGCCTTTCTGAAGGACGCCGGCGCCGAGATCGTCGACGTCTCGCTGCCCCACACCAAATACGCCCTGCCGGCCTACTACATCGTCGCGCCCGCCGAGGCCTCGTCCAATCTCGCCCGCTACGACGGCGTGCGCTACGGCCTGCGGGTGCCGGGCAGGGACATCGCCGACATGTACGAGAAGACCCGCGCCGCCGGCTTCGGCCACGAGGTCAAGCGGCGCATCATGATCGGCACCTATGTGCTCTCGGCCGGCTACTACGACGCCTACTACCTGCAGGCCCAGAAGGTCCGCACGCTGATCAAGCGTGACTTCGAGACGGTCTATGCCGACGGCATCGACGCGCTGCTGACGCCCGCGACGCCATCCGCAGCCTTCGGCATCGGCGACCAGGACATGGCCGCCGATCCGGTGAAGATGTATCTGAACGACATCTTCACGGTGACGGTGAACATGGCCGGCCTGCCGGGCATCGCGGTTCCCGCCGGCCTCGACGACGGCGGCCTGCCGCTCGGCCTGCAGCTGATCGGCCGGCCCTTCGACGAGGAGACGCTGTTCTCCCTCGGCTCGGTGATCGAACAGGCGGCCGGCAGGTTCTCGCCCGACAAGTGGTGGTGATCGCCCGGCTCCCGGCGACGGGAACCTCAGTCGCCCGAGCCATTTTGCGCAGTGTCGAAACCCGGTCAAGGCGCCGCCCGGCAGCCTGCGCAGAGCGTCGATAGACCGCGGGCCGGCAGAGCGCATGCCGGCAGAACACAGCCCAGCGGAGAGCCGGCCGGCGGAGCGTATCCGCGTGGAGAACGGTCCCGTGGAGAGCACCGGCACACGGCAGAGGGCACACGGCAGAGGAGCGCGCCATGGCGGCTGAAATCAAGGCAGCGATCGAGCGGCTGCGGGCCGGCGACTGGGATGGCGCCCATGCGATCGTCCAGGACGATCCCTCGTCCGACGCCGCCTGGATCCACGCCCACCTCCACCGCATCGAAGGCGACCTCGCCAACGCCGCCTATTGGTACCGCCGCGCCGTACGCCCGGTCGCGACTGTGAGCCTCGAAGAGGAACGCGAGTCGATCACGGCAGCGCTGGGCTGACAAGCGCAACGACTTTCGCGGCGAGGCTTCGAACAAGGCGACCACCGCTCGGCGTCGAAGACGGCGCCTGCGGCTTCCGCGACCCGGCGACAGTCCATCTGCGTCGCCGCAGCGAGCCGCTCGCCGAAAAAATGCCCGCACCTCCCAACGTCGTCATCCCGGGCCTGACCCGGGACCCATTCCAATCCGCCGCCACCGCCAAACCGTCGCAGAACGCCCGGCTCCGGCTCGATCACCCGGCCGTTCCACCCCCGACGCCCCGCGACTTCGCCGCCACCCACAGCGCCTCCATCTCGTCCAGGCTGGCGCCTTCGAGCGTCCGGCCATCCGCCGCAAGCCCATCCTCGATGAAGCCGAAACGGTCGCGGAATTTACGGACACAGCGGCGCAGCGCCTTTTCCGGATCGACGCGGTGATAGCGCGCGAGATTGACCACCGAGAACAACAGGTCGCCCATCTCCGCTTCAGTCGCGTCCGCATCGGCGCCGGCGACGGCCTCGGCGAGTTCGCCGATCTCTTCCTCGATCTTGTCGAGGATCGGCTCCGACCGGTCCCAGTCGAAGCCGACGGTGGCGGCTTTCGCCTGGATCTTGAGGGCCAGCGTCAAGGCGGGCAGGGCGCTCGGCACCCCGTCCAGGTGCCGGGCCCCCGCCTCCGCCGGATCGGCTTCTCCGGCCACGCCGGACAGCCGCGTCGTCGCGGCGCTCTCGCGCGCTTTCCGCCGCTCGGCTTTTTCCTCTGCCTTGATCCGCTCCCACTGGCCCTTGGCGCTGCCCGCCGAACGCGCCACCGCGTCGCCGAAGACGTGCGGATGGCGCCGGATCATCTTCCGGGTGATCGTCTCCACCACGTCCTCGAAGGTGAACAGCCCGGTCTCCTCGGCGAGCCGCGCGTGATAGACGACCTGCAGCAAAAGGTCGCCGAGCTCTTCCTTCAGGTCGATGGCGTCGTCGCGCTCGATCGCATCGGCGACCTCATAGGCTTCCTCGACCGTGTAAGGCGCGATGGTCGAAAAATCCTGCTCGAGGTCCCACGGGCATCCGCTGCCGGGCGCACGCAGCGCGGCCATGATCTCGATCAGCCGGGAAATGTCGCGGGCGGGTTTCATGGGCATGGCTCCGAAGGATGAGACGATCGCATCGCCGCACGTCGCAGAACGACGACACGGGATCGGCTTCTAGCCTCCCGGCCGCCGCCTGACGAGCCGAAACCGCCGCAATCCGGCGGGCCGATAAACCCGCCGGATTGAGACCGCGCCAGACAGGCGGGCTTTTCGGCCTCCGTCCGGCACCTTCGACGTCCCGCGAAAGGTCCGCCACCTGGAGCCGGACGCAAGATGCCGTTCATTTTCGGGGGATAGGGCGACACGGAGACCCACACCCACAGGCACCCCATGATGCATCAGTTGCATAAGATAGATTATGGAACGTAATTATGATGGGCAGGATGGTGGATCAGCCTTGCCCGCATCGACCTCGGATCGATGCGCCCCCCGTCGAGGCCCGGCCTGGCGCCGGCTCCGTCACCAGCTTCGACAGCCGGCCCGAACGGCTTTGCGTCGGACCGTCCGTCGTCCGTGACCGTGCCCGATCCCGCGAGGCTTCGCGAGCCGGATGTCGGATCATGGTCAATGGCAGGTTTCCAGAGAGCGCTGGCTGCGGGTGCGCCTCCGAGCCAAGGCGCCCGGCAAAGCCGCCAGCGTCGCCGCCGGCGCCGTCCCCACGAGCCCTCAGCCGAGCGGCAGCTCGATCACCAGCCCGTCATGGCCCGGCCGCACATGCGCCGGCAGCTCCTCGCAGAGCGTCGCGTAGTCGAGCGGCGTGTGCATGTGGGTCAATGTCGCCTGCGGCGCGCCGAGCCGCTCGATCCAGGAGAGCGCCTGGTCGACGCTCAGATGGCTCGGATGCGGCCGGTACTGCAGGCAGTCGATGACGATGTGGCTGGTACCTTGGATCGCCGCGATGGCAGCGTCCGGAAAATCCGAGACGTCGGTGCAATAGGCCAGCGGGCCGATCCGAAATCCCAGCGAGTGGATCGAGCCGTGGACCTGGCGGAACGGCCGGATCTTCAGCGCGCCGCCGGGCCCGTCGATGGCGAAGGCCTCCTCGGCCCGCATCTCGACACGCCGGATGATCGGCGGATAGTCGCTGCCCTTCGGCGTCTCGAAGCAGTAGCGGAACGCCTCCAATACGCGCTCGTATGTAGCGTCATCGGCATGCACCGGGATCCGCGTCTTCTGCGCCAGCATGAAGCCGCGCAGGTCGTCGAGGCCGTGGATGTGGTCGGCATGGGCATGCGTCAGCAGCACGGCGTCGAGCCGCTCGACCTTCGCCGACAGCATCTGCTCGCGAAAATCCGGCCCGCAGTCGATGGCGACGCTGGTGACGCCCGAGGCCCCGATGCGCTCCACCAGCGCCGCCGCCCGCAGCCGCCGGTTCCGTGGATTGGCGGGGTCGCAGGCGCCCCAGTCGCCGTTGATGCGCGGCACGCCCGGAGACGACGAGCATCCGAGGATGGTGAGGCGCAGGCGGTCCGGCATGAAAGGGCTACTCGCGATCGGTCGCGGCGGCCGTCAGGCCGACGCCCGCGGATCGTCGATCCGCGTGAAGAGCTGGAAGAAGTTGTCCGAGGTCTGGCGCGCGATGGTGTCGAGGTCGACGCCCTTGACCTCGGCCAGCACCTCGGCCGTGTGGCGCACGAAGGCCGGCTCGTTGCGCTTGCCGCGATGCGGCGGCGGCGCGAGATACGGCGCGTCGGTCTCGACCAGGAGCCGCTCCATCGGAACGTCCTTTGCGATGTCCCGGATCTCCTGCGAATTGCGGAATGTCAGGATGCCGGAGAACGAGACGTAGCCGCCCAGCGCCAGGCCTGCTTCCGCCAGCCCGCGGCCGGAGGAGAAGCAGTGGAGGATGAAGGGGAAGGCGCCCTTCCCGCTTTCGTCTTCGAGGATCGCGATCATGTCCTCATCCGCCTCGCGGGCGTGGATGACCAGCGGCAGCTGCGTCTCGCGCGCCGCCGCGATATGCGTCCGGAAGACCTTCGCCTGAACGTCGCGCGGCGCCTTGTCGTAGTGGTAGTCGAGCCCGGCCTCGCCGATCGCGACGATCTTCTCCCGCCTCGAAAGCTCGACGAGCTCGGCCGTCGTCACGTCCGGCTCGTCGCCGGCATTGTGCGGATGCGTGCCGACGGACGCATAGACCGCGTCGAATTCGCGGGTGATGGCGAGCAGCCGCTCGATCTTCGACACGAAGGTCGAGATCGTCACGAAGCGCTGGACGCCGTTGTCCTTCGCCCGGGCGATCAGTTCGGCCCGCTCGCCGTCGAAATCGGGAAAGTCCAGGTGGCAATGGCTGTCGACGAGGAACAGGCTCATGCCGGCCCCCCTTTCGCTCCATCCGCCTCGGCGAGCGTGTCGACAAAGCGCGGAAAGACCCCCTGGGGCGTCGGCAGTGCCGTTCCCGGTGCCAGCCGGCGCTCCGGCGCAAGCTCGCCGAAGCTGCGCGCATCGGCGGCGACGCCGAGGACGTCGAGGAGCTTGCCCGCGCTCTCCGGCACGAAGGGCTGCAAAAGGATCGCGGCCCGGCGCACCACCTCGGCGGTGACATACAGCACCGTTGCCATCCGCTCCGGATCGGTCTTCCTCAGCGCCCACGGCTCCTCACCGGCAAAGTACCGGTTGGTCGCCGAGACCAGCGCGACGATGGCGGCGAGGACGGCGTGGATCTCCTGCCGGTCGATCGCCTCCCGTGCGGTGACCAGCAGCTGGTGCGACTGGGCGAGGACCGCCTCGTCGGCATTGGTGAAGGCGCCGGGCGTCGGCACCTTGGCGTCGCAATGCTTGGCGATCATCGACAGCGAGCGCTGCGCCAGATTGCCGATGTCGTTGGCGAGTTCCGAATTCGTCCGGTTGACGATGGCGTCGTGGGAATAGTTGCCGTCCTGGCCGAACGGCACCTCGCGCAGCAGGAAATAGCGCAGCCTGTCGAGGCCGTAGGTCTCGATCAGCGCGAACGGGTCGATGACGTTGCCGACCGACTTCGACATCTTCTCCCCGCGGTTGAACAGGAAGCCGTGGCCGAAGACGCGCTTGGGCAGCGGCAGGCCCGCCGACATCAGGAAGGCCGGCCAGTAGACCGTGTGAAAACGCACGATGTCCTTGCCGATGACGTGGAGATCCGCCGGCCAGAAGGCCGAGCGATCACCCTCGCCCGGAAAGCCGGTCGCGGTCAGGTAGTTGGTCAGCGCGTCGACCCACACATACATGACGTGCTTCTCGTCGCCGGGCACCGGGATGCCCCAGTCGAAGGTCGTGCGCGAGACGGAGAGATCCCGCAGCCCCGAGCGCACGAAGGACATCACCTCGTTGCGCCGCTCGGCAGGACCGATGAAGTCCGGGTTCGTCTCGTAGAGCTCGAGCAGCCGGTCCTGGAACTGCGACAGCTTGAAGAAGTAGCTCTCCTCTTCGACCCATTCGACCGGCGAGCCCTGTGGGCCGTAGCGCTGGCCGTCCTCCTTCAGGGTGATCTCGTCCTCGCCGTAATAGGCCTCGTCGCGCACCGAGTACCAGCCGGAATAGCTGTCCTTGTAGATGTCGCCGGCGTCCGCCATGCGCTGCCAGATCGCCTGGCTGGCGGCGTAGTGGCGCTCTTCGGAGGTGCGGATGAAGTCGTCGTTCGAGCCGCCCAGCGCCTTGGTCATCTTCTCGAATTCGGCCGAGTTCTGCTCGGCGAAGTCGCGCGGCTCGATGCCCGCCTTGCGCGCCGTCTGCAGCATCTTGATGCCGTGCTCGTCGGTGCCGGTCAGGAACAAGACGTCGTAGCCGTCCAGCCGCTTGAATCGCGCCAGCGCGTCGGTCGCGATGAACTCGTAGGCGTGGCCGATATGCGGGCGACCATTCGGATAGGAGATCGCGGTGGTCAGGTAATAGCGTTCGGCCATGGCGCTTTCGCAGTATTGTCGGTGGCGGTGGGATGCACGGCCGCTGACGGCCGCATCGGACGGATCAGCGTCCGCTGGGATGGCAGATAGAGCATTCGCGCCCGCGCCTCAATCAATCGCGCAACGCATCGGCCACGTTCGCCGCTTTGCTGCGCGAAAGCGCCGCTTTCAGCGCGAAAACCCGGCTCGCCGTCGTCAGCGCCGCCTGCTTGCGGTCGAGATTGAAGGCGGCCGCCTCCGACAGCCGACGCGATTCCGCCTGCCAGAGTTCGGCATAGGCATTCGCCGCGGCGAGATCGCCGGCCATCAGCCGCCGCTCGCTCTCTTCTGCCACGAAGGCGAGAAGCCGCGCGAGGAACAGGTCGTAGGAGGCCTCGCGGCCCTTCATCGTCAGCTGGTCGACGAGGGCCTGCAGCGAATTGATATCCGCCTCGCCCGCCGTAAACAGCCGCTCCACCGCCTGGCCGATCTCGACGCCGCCATTCGCCGCCAGCATCAGCGCCTGGCGGACGCTCCCCTCGGCGGCCTTGACGATCGGCGCCGCGTCCTCGGCGTCGATCCCGGCGCCGAAGGCGGCGAGCGCATCGCCCACCCTCTCGCCTGACAGCGGATCGAACCGCGCCACCCGGCAGCGGGAACGGATCGTCGGCAGGAGCCGCCCCGGCGTGTGATTGACCAGCAGGAAGATCGAGCGCGCCGGCGGCTCCTCGAGCAGTTTCAGCAGCGCATTGGCGGCGTTGCGGTTGAGGTCGTCGGCCGGATCGACGATGGCGATCCGCCAGCCTTCGCCGGATGCCGTCGCATGGAAGAAGCGGCCAAGCCGGCGCACCTCCTCGACGGTGATCTGGGTGCGGTAGCCGGTGCCGCGCTCGACCGGCGGCCGGGTCAGGTGGATGAGCCCCGGCATCGAGCCGATGGCGATCTGGCGGAACACCGGATCGGCCGGATCGAAGCGGATCGTCGCGCCGGCGGGATCGGTGGCGGCGGCGCCGGAAAGCAGCCGGGCAAAGCAGAAGGCCGCGGTCGCCTTGCCGATGCCCGCCGGCCCCTGCAGCAGCCAGGCGTGATGCATGCGCCCCGAGCGCCGCGCCTCGTCCATCTCGGCAAAGATCTCTTCATGGCCGAACAGATGCGGCGTGACGAAGGGCTGCGGCACGCCGTCCAGCGCATCGTGGGTCGAATAGGCCTCGAGGGACAAAGCGCCGATCGCACCGCCGCCGACGGTCACGCCGCTCAACGTTTCTGGCCGAGCTTCAGCGAGCGGTCGATTGCCTCGAAGCGCTGGGCCTCCAGCCGATCCTCGACGATGGCGCGGATCTCGGCCGCGACGACATCGACCGGACGGTTGCCGTCGACGACGACGCAGCGCTCCGGCTCGTCTTCGGCGATCTTGAGAAACGCCTGGCGGCGGGCCTCCTGGATGCTCTGGTCGTCCTTCTCGAAGCGGTCGGCGCCGGCACTGCCGCGGCGCTTGCGGGCCCGCTCGCCACCGATCTCCGCCGGCACATCGATCACGATCGTGAGGTCCGGATAGGTGCCGGCGAGCGTCGCCCGCTCCAGCCGCTCAAGCAGCGACAGGTCGCGGCCCTGTCCGGCGAACTGGTAGACGCGGGTGGAATCGTGGAACCGGTCGCACAGCACGATGTCGCCGCGATCGAGCGCCGGGCGGATCAGCTGGCCGACATGGTCGGCCCGGGCCGCGGCGAAGAGCACCGCCTCCCAGTCCGGCCCGAGCTCTTCGGCGAGCCCAGACAGGATGATGTGGCGCACCGCCTCGGCGCCCGGCGACCCGCCGGGCTCGCGGGTGATCAGCACCTCGTGGCCGAGATTGCGCAGATGCGCGGCGAGACGGGCGATCTGGGTCGACTTGCCCCCGCCCTCGCCGCCCTCGAATGTCACGAGATAGCCCGTCACCTGAAGCGCAATCCGTTCCCGTCCCGTCAGAACCCTCGCAGCCAACCGAAGGCGAGTTCGCCGACGGCCCCCATGGCGCGATCCGAAAAGCTGCCCGCCGCAACCGGGCGGCCAGCGGCCAGCGGCTCGCTCAGCACCGGCTTGCCGTCGACCATGATGTCGAGCGCGGCCACCACAGCCCCCTCTTCGACGGGGGCTGCGATCGGCCCGTCATACCGGATCCTCGCCGACAGGCGCTCGCCCGCCTCGCGCGGCAGCAGCGCCCCGATGTCGCGCGGCGCGACGAGCGGCACGCTCCCGGATTCGCCGCCGAACACTTCGGCGGAGCCGACGGGCGCACCCTTACGGTAGAGATGACGCATTGCAAAGGCGTCGTTCGACCAGTCGAGCAGCCGCCGCGCCTCCGCGGCGCGCTCGCGCGACGACGGCACCCCGCTCATGGCGAGATAGGTCACCCGCCCGCCGCGGTTCGTGACGCCGAGCAGCGCGTAGCCGGATGCCTCGGTGTAGCCGGTCTCCATGCCGTCGGCGCCGATTCCCATCGCCAGCAGAGGATTCCGATTGCGCTGGAAGATCTTGTTCCATTTGAAGTCGGGCTTGGAATAGATCGCGTAGAGCTCCGGATGGGCGGTGCGGATGTGGCGCGCCAGGGTCACGAGATCGCGGACCGTCACGTGCTGGCCCTCCGCCGGCAGACCGGTCGGATTGACGAAGCGCGAACCCGTCATCCCCAGCTCTTCCGCCCGCCGGTTCATCAGTTCGGCGAAGGCCTCCTCCGATCCGGCGATCCCCTCGGCGAGCGCGATGCAGGCATCGTTGGCCGAGTGGATGATCGCGCCATGGATGAGGTTCTCGACCGAGACGCTCGACTTGACGTCGGCGAACATGGTCGAGGTGCCGGAGGGCGCGCCGCCGGTCCGCCAGGCATGGACGGAAATCGGGAACTCGGTGTCCAGCGAAAGCCTCCCCGACGCGACCGCCTCGAAGACCACCTCCATGGTCATCATCTTGGCCAGCGAGGCTGGTGGGAACGGCTTAACGGGGTTCTTTTCGAGGAGGATCGTGCCGGTCTCACCGTCGACCAGCAGCGCCTCCTGCGCCTCGGTCTCGATGACGGGGGTCGCCACGTCGGCCGCCCTCGCGCCGACCGCGCACATGGCCAGAAGCACGGCAATGGCCAGCGCGGCGCCGCGGCTGGCCGGCGACGGCCGTTCGGCGGCCCGCAGGCTGTGCCTCGGGGAGCGAAGGACAGTGGATCTCGTCATCGCCCCAGTTAGCTTTTGCCGGCCCTCTCGCGCAAGCGTCCGGCCGCCGGCATCACGCGATCGAGATGGTTTGCGGGACCGGTCGGGCGGCTGATGCCGGCTGCCCGCAAGGCTCAGTCGCGGACGACGAAAGCGCCCGTCGCGCCCACCTGCCAGAGCCGCTTCAGCAACGTGTCGGTATCGGCGTCGCCGGCAACGGCGATGGTCGCCGAAACGCCGCCATCCATGGCGTCCATTGAAAGGCGGCCCTCACCCGTCGCCACCGCCCGCACGCGCTCGAGCAGCGCGTCGTCGATCAGCCCGATCGCGATGGTCTCGCCGGAACCACTCGAAGCCGGCGTCGCGGCAAGGCCGGACAAGGCGGCGGCGGCGCCGTTGCCGGCGCGCTCCGCGGCATAGGAATTGCGGAACAGCGAGGCCCCGAAGCCGCCGCCCTTCGTTGCGGGCCGGGCTTCCGGCACCGGCGCTCCGGGCGTCTGGACACCCGGCAGCTCGGCGCCATAGGCGTTCGCCATCGCGATGCCGCCGGCGGCGGGGCGTGTTTCGCGCGACGCGACCATGACGCTGTCGGGCACGCTGCCCGGCGCCGAACCCGCCTCGCCCGGCTGGTAGCTCGCCATCAGCATCTTGGTATCGTCACCATCGACGGGTGCCCGCCCGACATATTCGACCTTGACGTCGGCGATGCCGGCGGACTTGAAGCCGAGGAGACCCGCCGCCTCGGCCGACAGGTCGATCTCGCGGCCATGGGCGTAGGGCCCACGGTCGTTGACCCGGACCATCAGCTTGCTGCCGGTCTTGAGGTTCGTCACCATGGCATAGGACGGCAGCGGGAAGGTCTTGTGCGCCGCCGACAGCCCGTGCATGTCGTAGATCTCGCCATTGGCGGTGAGCCGGCCGTGGAAGTTCGGGCCGTACCAGGAGGCCTTGCCGGTCTTCACGTAGCCGGGCTGGTCCTTGGGATAGTACCACTTGCCGCGGACCTTGTAGGGCTTGCCGACCTGCTCGCGGCCGCCGCCCTTGGGCACGCGCTTCAGATTGGTGACGCGGGGGCTCGCCGCGACGCCGAAGGTCTTGCTGTCGAATTTCACCGATGTCGAAAGTTCCGCCAGTTGTTCGAGCGGCGATTCCGCGTCCGAACCCGATCCCTGGCAACCCGAAAGCAGCATCGTGGCCGACAGGCCAATGATGCACGTGACAGTCGCTCTGCGACCGCCGCCCCCATTCTCCAGCATGACCCCCCCGCCATTTTTTCGTTCTTGGTCTTGTTTTCATTGCGGCCGCAAAGTGGCGTCCCCACGCCTCGTCGCGACTGCACACGTCTTTGAAATGAGGATGTAACAAAATGTCCCGGTCAGGCAATCTTAGGGTCCGTTAACTCTCTGACGAAGCTCGCTCCAACGCGCTCTTGACTGTTGCAAGCGGGTAACTGGCCCCCTTCACGGCCTGTTCAGGCGTTCGCAGCGGGAAAATCTCGGCCGCACGCCTCGAAATGCCTGTTTTCGTTGCCTGCAACCGATCCTGCGACCGCAAGCTGGTCGCCAGAAAGATCGGGGGATACCAGATCAATTGCGGCAACACTGCGCCTGCTGCCACAATTTCGCCGCAGCGGATTGGGGCAGGAGCTTGGCCGAAGCTGACATCACGAATTGTTACAATCGCCTTTGCGCGAACGAAACACGCCTCCAGGCCGCCCATCGGCAGCCACGGGCGGCGCAAGGCGGCAACCGGCAGGACTGCCCGCCCCCATGGCCGTCGTCCCTCGCCCTTTCCGGCGAAACCCGCTCGCCCTGTCGTCCCGGCGGTCCGTTTGCCGAGCCGCGTCGGCGCGCCGGCGTCTGTTGCGCCTCTGTTGGCATCGAGGGCGCCTGTCCCGCCGTCGCCCGGGCGCCGGCAGCTTCACCGCCGTCGCCGGCACCGCATCACGATCCACAAGCGAAATCCTGAGCGAAATTCGTCAATTGCGGGAAGCGACCGGTTGTCATAAAACTGTGATGTCAGCAGCTGCTGCCGCTCGATGACGGCGCTCGAAAACCGTCATCAAGCTGTTGCACTCGCTGGCCAATAAGCGGCCCACCGCAGTCTTGTCAGAGGAAACCCCATGTCCATCCGCACGCTGATCCTGTCCGGCGTTCTCGCCGCTTCGACGGCTCTGCCCGCCTTCGCCCAGACCGAAATCCAGTGGTGGCACGCCATGACGGGTGCCAACAACGAGGTCGTCGACACGCTCGCCCGCGAGTTCAACGAGAGCCAGCAGGACTACAAGGTCGTGCCGGTCTTCAAGGGCACCTATCCCGAGACCCTGAACGCCGGCATCGCCGCGTTTCGCGCCAGGCAGACCCCCGGGATCATCCAGGTCTTCGACGTCGGCACCGGCGTGATGATGGGCGCCGAGGGCGCCGTGAAGCCCGTCGCCGAGGTGCTGGAAGCCGCCGGCGAGACGTTCGACAAGTCGAAGTACCTGCCGGGCATCGTCGCCTATTATTCCAAGCCCGACGGCACCATGCTGTCCTTCCCCTACAACTCCTCCTCGCCGATCCTCTATTACAACAAGGATCTCTTCGAGAAGGCCGGCCTCGACACCGCCAACCCGCCGAAGACCTGGCAGGAGGTGTTCGAGACCGCCCGCAAGATCAAGCAGTCCGGCGCCGCCGACTGCGGCTACACCTCGACCTGGCTGACCTGGATCCATCTCGAGAACTTCGCCGCCTGGAACAACGTGCCCTATGGCACCGAGGAGAACGGCCTCGCCGGCACCGACGTGAAGCTCGAGCTGGATGCGCCGATCTTTGTCGAGCATTTCAAGGAACTCGCCTCCCTCGCCAAGGACGGCGTCTTCCGCTATGGCGGCCGCACCTCCGAGGCCAAGCAGCTGTTCCTCTCCGGCGAGTGCGCGATCCTGACGGAATCCTCCGGCGGCCTCGGCGACGTGGTGAAGTCCGGCATCAACTACGGCATCGGCCAGCTGCCCTATGACGAGACCGCCGAGGGCGCGCCGCAGAACACCATCCCCGGCGGCGCCAGCCTCTGGGTCTTCGGCGGCAAGTCCGACGAGGAGTACAAGGGCATCGGCGAGTTCTTCAAGTTCCTGTCGCAGACCGAGGTCCAGCAGCAGCTGCATGAGAAGTCGGGCTACCTGCCCGTGACCATGGAGGCCTACGAGGCCACCAAGAAGTCGGGCTTCTACGACAAGAACCCCGGCCGCGAGACGCCGATCACCCAGATGATGGGCAAGGAGCCGACGGCGAATTCGAAGGGCGTGCGCCTGCCGAACCTGCCGCAGATCCGCGACATCGAGAACGAGCAGTTCGAGGCGCTGCTCGCCGGGAAGCAGGACGCCCAGACGACGATGGACAACATCGTCCGGCTCGGCAACGAGGCGATCGCCGAAGCGCAGTAACGCGCCCTCCCCGTGAAAGCCGGTGCCGTCGCATTTGCGGCGGCGCCGGACATCTGGCCGAAAACCCTTCCGGCCTCTCCCGTCACCGCTCCGCCAGGCCCGCCTCCGGGGCTGCTGCGGGACAGGTCATCCCCTCAGCGGGATGAGATCAGATGAGATCGACATCCCCCTCCATCCTCTTTTTGCCGCATGATCTTTTCCGAAAACCGGTTCCCACTTTTCCAGATCATGCTCTAGGGCCGCGCGTTGCAAAAAGCCGTCTTCCCGAACAAGCTGCTGCCCTACCTGCTGCTCGCGCCGCAGGTGGCGATTACGCTCGTGTTCTTCTATTGGCCGGCCAGCCAGGCGCTCTACCAGTCGATGCTGAAGGAGGATCCCTTCGGGCTGAAGAGCAAGTTCGTCGGCCTCGCCAACTTCTCCCAGGTGCTGGGCAATCCGGATTACCTCAATTCCGTCCGGGTGACGGTGGTCTTCTCCGTCTCCACGGCGGTGCTGGCCATGGCCCTCGCCTTGTTCCTCGCGACCGCCGCCGAGAAGGTCGTCCGCGGCAAGGGCTTCTATCGCACGATGCTGATCTGGCCCTATGCCGTCGCTCCCGCCGTAGCCGGCCTGTTGTGGCTGTTCATGTTCAACCCGTCGATGGGCACCTTCGCCTATCTCCTGCGCAACGCCGGCTACGACTGGAACCCGCTGCTCGACGGCGACCAGGCGATGCTGCTCGTCGTGGTGGCGGCCGCCTGGAAGCAGATCAGCTACAACTTCCTGTTCTTCGTCGCCGCGCTCCAGTCGATCCCGCGCTCGCTTTTGGAGGCTGCCGCCATTGATGGCGCGTCCTCGACCAAGCGCTTCTGGACGATCGTCTTCCCGCTGATCGCGCCGACCACCTTCTTCCTGCTGGTCGTCAACACCGTCTATGCCTTCTTCGACACCTTCGGCATCATCGACGCGGTCACCGGCGGCGGCCCCGCCCAGGCGACCCAGACGCTGGTCTACAAGGTCTACAACGACGGCTTCGTCAATCTCGACCTCGGCGGCTCGGCCGCCCAGTCGGTGATCCTGATGGCGATCGTCATCGCCCTGACGGCGGTCCAGTTCCGTTATGTCGAAAAGCGCGTCCACTATGGTTGAGGCCCAGACCCGCATGATCGAGGCCCATACCCGCATGCTTG
This sequence comes from Fulvimarina sp., assembly GCA_002700095.1. Classification (GTDB taxonomy): domain Bacteria; phylum Pseudomonadota; class Alphaproteobacteria; order Rhizobiales; family Rhizobiaceae; genus Jiella. Next base: position 80,050 of record PACL01000009.1, read on the forward strand.
AAGTCCTGTCCCGATGATCGAGAAGCGCGGCATCGGCCGCCCCATCGCGCACGTCGTCCTGATCCTCGGCGTCCTCGTCGTGGCGTTTCCGATCTACTACACCTTCGTCGCCTCGACCCAGTCGCTGGTGACCATCCTGCGCCCGCCCCTGCCGCTGACGCCGGGCGACCAGGCGGTCGCGAACTATTCCGGGGCGATCTTCGGCGGCATCGGCCGGATCGGCGGCGTCGGCGTCGGGACCCTCCTGTTCAACACGCTTGTGATGGCGCTCGGCATCGCGCTCGGCAAGATCTTCATCTCGATCCTCTCAGCCTTTGCCGTCGTGTTCTTCCGCTTCCCGCTGCGGATGGTGTTCTTCTGGCTGATCTTCGTGACGCTGATGCTGCCCGTCGAGGTGCGCATCCTGCCGACCTATAAGGTGATGGTCGATCTCGGCATGATCGACACCTATGCCGGGCTGATCCTGCCGCTGATCGCCTCGGCGACGGCGACGCTCCTGTTCCGCCAGTTCTTCCTGACCATCCCGTCCGAACTCGTCGAGGCGGCGCGCATCGACGGCGCCGGGCCCCTGCGGTTTCTGAAGGACATCCTCCTCCCGCTCTCCAAGACGAACATCGCGGCGCTGTTCGTCATCCTGTTCATCTACGGATGGACGCAATATCTCTGGCCGCTCCTCGTGACCAACGACAACCAGATGAACACGATCGTCATCGCGCTGAGGAAGATGGTTTCCTTCGCCGATGCCGACACGCCCTGGAACATGGTGATGGTGACCTCGATCCTCGCCATCCTGCCGCCGGTGCTGGTCGTCGTCGGGATGCAGCGTTGGTTCGTGCGCGGCTTGGTCGAATCGGAAAAGTGACGTGGCGAATATCGAACTGACGGACGTGCGGAAGGTCTATGCAGGGGGCGTCGAGGCGGTGAAGGGCGTCTCTTTGTCCATCGAGGACGGCCAGTTCGTCGTCCTCGTCGGCCCGTCCGGCTGCGGCAAGTCCACGCTCCTGCGCATGGTCGCCGGCCTCGAGACGATCTCGTCAGGCACGGTCCAGATCGGCGATCGGGTCGTCAACGAGCTGGAGCCGGCGGCCCGCGATATCGCCATGGTGTTCCAGAACTACGCGCTCTATCCCCATATGACCGTGCGCGGAAACCTCGAATACGGCCTGAAGAACCGCAAGATGGCCGCCGCCGAGATCGCCCGGCGCGTCGACGAGGCGGCGACGATGCTGGAGATCGCGCCGCTGCTCGATCGCCGGCCCGGCCAGCTCTCCGGCGGCCAGCGCCAGCGCGTCGCCATGGGCCGGGCGCTGGTGCGCGAGCCCGCCGCCTTCCTGTTTGACGAGCCCTTGTCCAATCTCGACGCGAAACTGCGCGTCCAGATGCGCGCCGAGATCCGCCGGCTGCAGCGCCGGCTTCGCACCACCAGCCTTTACGTCACCCACGACCAGTTGGAGGCGATGACGCTCGCCGACACGCTGGTGGTGCTGAATGCCGGCAGGATCGAGCAGGCCGGCTCGCCGATGGACGTCTACGAGCGCCCTGCCAGCCTGTTCGTCGCGACCTTCATCGGCTCGCCCGCCATGAACCTCCTGCCACTGGGCGCCCGCGGCATTCCCGGCCTTGCCGCGCCGGACGGCCTTGCAGCTGGCCCCGGTGCCCGCGCCGAAACCCTCGGCGTGCGGCCCGAGCACATGCGGCTTCTCGGTGACGCCAGCACCGTCGGGGACGGCGACGCCGTCTTCGATCTCACCGTCTCCGGTGTCGAGGTCGTCGGAGCCGAAAGCTACGTCTACGGCACGCTCCCCGAAAACGGCCCCGAAGTCGCCGTCCGCGTCGCCGGCTACAGCCATCTGGAACCCGGCACGCCCGTGCGCGCCGCCGCCAGTGCCGCGAGCTTCCACCGCTTCGACCAGGCGACCGGCCAGCGCATCTAGCGCCGACCGGCGGGACGGCCGGAAGGCGGTCGCGCTTCGCCCCATCTGTTTCGGTGCGATCCGGTCGCAAGACGTCTCGGCGCGGGGCGAGAACCCGGGTCCTGAATGTCGGGATCATGCTGCCGTTCAGTCGCGGCCTGGCGACCGGTGAAGGTGAGGCGGACTGGCCCCTGGGACCGCATCAGAAGTCCGCGCATTCCTCGCAGTCGTCGCAGACGGCGACGCCACCGATCACCGTCCCGTCGGCCATGCCGAAGGGGGCCTGGCAGTGGATGCAGACGCCGACCGGCCGCTGGTCGTAGAAGAACGGCCGCGGCCGCTCGCGCCGCCGCTTGCGGGCCAGCCAGCCCTGCTTCTCGTCCTCGGAAAATGCCATGCACGGCCCTCCCCGTTTTCCAGCGCCCGCGAGAGCGGCGCCGGCCCGTTCCCCGCGCAATCGTCGCTGAATTTCAGCGCGGAGCGGGAGGCCGCGAACCGCCGCCTTCCGCCATATCGCCAGGCGTCATGATGCCCGAGCGGCTTTAACATTTGCTGATTCGGCCCACGTCGATGCGACAGATCCGGGGTGCTTGGCATGCCATCGGTTGGCGACCACCCGGGCAAAGCCGGCCGCGGACCGCCGGAGATGGTGTGGCTGAGTGCGGATGCGTCGGTGCCATGAGCAGGCCCGAGTTGCCGGCGACCTCTCAGGATAGGGCGTCGGCCCTCCCCACGGTCGTCATCCCGGGCTTGACCCGGGATCCATTCCAAATCGTCGGTCGGGCATGCAGCATGATCCCGGCGGTCGGGGGAGTTGGCGTCCCGCCTCAGATCAATCCGAGCGTCCAGACGACGATCTCGCCGGAGATCTGGTCGAAGGCCCGGTTCAGCGCCGCCACATAGGTGTCGTTGCCCGAGCCACCGGTCGGGACGGTCGCCGTGAAGATCTTGGTGCTGCGAACCGTGCCGTTGCGGTCGTTGAGGGCCTTCACCGAGATCTCGATGCGCGCCGTCGCAGGTCCCGCCACGTCGATCTCGAAGCGGCGGATTTCCATGACCAGCTGGTAGTCGATGGCGAGGCCCTGCCCCGGCACGCCGACGGCGCCGATCCGGCCGGTGTTCTCGAAGGCCTGCAGGAGGCGCAGCTGCACCATCCGCGGCAGCCGGTCGCTCCACTGGCTCTGGGCGAGATATTCGACCGCATAGGGTGCGGTCTTGACGACGATCTTGTCGTTGTCGAGCGTCTTGATCGCGGTCGGCTCGGGAATGAGGATCTGGGCGCGGGTGGCGCCGCGGACCGAGACGCTGGCCGGCGAAGACAATTCGAACGTATCCGGCGGAACCGCCGTGCAGCCGCCGAGCAGCGCCGCCACGAGCGCGGCCAGCAGTGATGTCCTCATGCCATTCATCGTCACGCCGTTCCCTCGTGCGTCCCCGCCAGGGCGCCCCCCGCCGCCCTTGCGTCCCGTCGCCAGCCGATCCGGCCTGGCTCCCCGTTGCTTGCATCCGCAACCGGGCCTGTCAATCGCGCGGAACCGCGCAGGCCCGGCCGGCGCGGACAAACATTTCCGGCGGCACGCGATTGCCACAAGCCGCCCCACCGGCCCCGGCGCCCGAACGGGAGCCAGACCTCGCGGGACTGCTGCGGCGCCCGCCGATGGCCGCGGGCGGCCGGACCGGTCACCGCAAGCGAAAGCGCCCCTCAGCGCCGGTTCCGCCCGTCATACTGCTTCACTTCGTCGCCGCCATAGATGATCCGGCTCGGATTGTTGGAGAAGTCGCTGACCGCGTCGTCGATCCGGCCGACGGTTCGGTTCACCGAGCGCATCAGCGTCTGGAACTCCTGCAGGCCCTGCCCGGAGAAGCGCTGCAGGTTGGCCGAGATCGGCGTCACCTGCTCCTGGATCGAGGTGGCGGCGCCCCGCACCGACTGCAGCGCGGCGGAGAGTTCGGCGCCGAGCTTGTTGCCGTCGCCGGCGCCGGCAAAGACGTCGTCGATCGACTGGATCACGCCGTCGATCTTGCCGGAGGCGCTCCTCAGGCTTTCGCTCGTCGCCTGGACGTTGGCGATGATCGCGTCGATCTCCGGCTGCTTCTCGCCGATGCCGGTGGCGACGGTGGCGATCGAATCGGCCGCCTTGGCGACGTTGCCGGTCGCAGCCGAGACGTTCTCGACCGCCTGGTTGACCTTGCCCGGATCGATGCTGGCGATCAGCGTGTCGACCTGGGCTCTCGTCTCCGAGAATCCCTGCACGGCATTGTCGATGGTCAGCACCGCCGCGTTCACCCGGTCGACGATCGACTGGATCTCCGGCGTTTTCTCGCGCACCGCGTCGGTGATCTGGCCGACATTGGCGATCGAGCGGTTGATTGTCGCCGTGTCGATGGCATCGACGACGCCCCGGGCGCTGTCCATGGTGGTGTTCAGCTTCGCCGTGGCCTCGCTGACATTGGCGCTGATCGGTCCGAGCCGTGCCAAGAGCTGGTCGATGTCGTCGACACGCTGCGCCACCGTGGTGGTGATCGTGTTGACGTTTTGGGCGGTGTTGGCAAAGCCGCTGATCGCCGAGGAGATCGCCTCCTTCTGCTGGTTCACCGTGTCGGTCACCGAGGCGACGTTGGCTGCGGCCACGGACACCTGATCGAGCGTCGACGAGACCTTGCCCGGATCGACCGCCGCAACGACGCGGTTGGCCGAATCGAGCGTCTGGTTCAGCGTCGTCGCTGCCTGGCCCACCTGCTCGGACACCGGACCGAGATTGGCGAGCAGCGTGTCGATGTCGCCGGAGCGCTGCGCCACCGTGGTGGTGATGGTGTTGACGTTCTGGGCGCTGTTGGCAAAGCCGCTGATCGCCGAGGAGATCGCTTCCTTCTGCTGGTTCACCGTGTCGGTCACAGAGGCGACGTTGGCGGCCGCCGAGGAGAAGGAGTCGATCGCCGAGGCGACGGTTTCCGGGTCGACCGAGGCAACCAGACGATCGGCGTTCTGCAGCGTCACGTCGAGGCGGTTGGCGACGCGGTTGGCGGTGTCGGTCAGCGGCGCCAGATTGGCGATCGCCTGGTCGATCTCTTCGCGCCGGTCGGCGACCGTCTTGGTCACGGTCTCGATGTTGGTCACGGCGTTCGACGCCCCCTCGACGATGCCCTCGATGGCGCCGGACTGCTCGTTGAGCCTCTGGCTGAGCGCCGCGACATTGGTCGCCGTCTGCGAGACGCCGTCGAGGGTGGTCGAAACCTGCTCGGGATCGACCGCTGCCAGCACCCGGTCGGCGCCTTCGAGCGTCGTGCCGAGCTTCGTCGCGACGTCGGTCGCCGTCGTCGCGAAGGGCCCGAGGGCGCTTACGAACTGGTCGATGCCGTCCGAGTTGCGGGTGATCACGTCGCCGATCTGGCCGACGCCGTTCGCTGCCGACTGCACCGATTCCATGACGGTGTCGATCTTCTCCGACCCGGAGCGGACATTCGCCGTCACCGCCGTCACATTGCCGACGATCTGGCTGATCTCGGTGGTGTCGATGGCGCCGAGGATCGCCTGCACCTGCGAGATCGTCGCCGGCAGGGCGTCGGCGACGTTGCGGGCGCTGACCGCGAGGCGCGAGATGCTGTTGACGAATTCGTCAATGTTGTCGGTGTTGCGGGCCAGCGCGGCGGTGAAGGTCTCGACGTTTTCCGACGTCTTGGCGACGTTGGCGATCGTCGTCTGGACGCCCGGCCCGGCGCCCTGGACGATGCTCTCGAACTCGCCGAGGATCGCGTTGGCGCGGTCGGCGATGTCCCGGGCGGTGGCGAGAATGTCGGTCACGTCGGAGGGATTGGCCCGGATCACCGGGGTCACGCCCTGCTCCCGGGCTTCCTGAATGAGGTTGCCGCTGGCCGCATCGCCGCCCTTCAGCTCGACGAAGGCGTAACCGGTGAGGCCCTGGAAGCCGATATTGGCCTGGGTGTTGTCCTTGATCGGGATCGTCGGGTCGACCATCGTGGTGGCGATGACGACGCCGGGATTGTTGTTGTCGATGCGCAGCGCCGTGACCTGGCCGACGGGCAGGCCGTTGAACAGCACCTGGCTGCCCTGCTGCAGACCCGTGACCGAGCCCTCGATCCGCACCAAGAGCGGCACCCGGTTGTCGCCGCTGGAGGCGAAGACCGTCCAGTAGGTGAAGCCGACGGCGAGCGCCAGGACAACGAGGGTGAAGATGCCGACGCGGACGTAGTTGGCCTTGGTTTCCATCAGGCGGCTCCAGCGGATGCGGTCGGCGAAGACGCGGGGCTGTCGGTCGTAACGACCGTGCGTGCGCGCTTGCCGTGGAAATAGGATTTCACCCAGGGGTGATCGTAGGCGAGCATTTTCGACAGCGGCCCCTCGACCAGCACCTTGCGGTCGCCGAGGACGGCGATCCGGTCGCAGGCCTGGAACAGGCTGTCGAGATCGTGGGTGACCATGTAGACGCTGAGGCCGAGCGTGTCGCGTAACGTCATGATCAACTGGTCGAAATCGGCGGCGCCGATCGGGTCGAGGCCCGACGTCGGCTCGTCGAGGAAGACGATCTCCGGATCGAGCGCCAGCGCCCGGGCCAGCGCCGCGCGCTTGATCATGCCGCCGGAGAGCTCGGAGGGATACTTGTCGGCCGCGTCCGGCGCGAGGCCGACGAGATCGATCTTCAGCCGGGTCAGCTCCCGCATCAGCTTGGGCGACAGGTCGAGATATTCGCGCATCGGCACTTCGATGTTCTCGGCGACCGTCAGCGCCGAGAACAGCGCCCCCTGCTGGAACAGCACCCCCCAGCGGCGCTCGACCGACAGCTTCTCGCGCTCGCTCGCCTGGTGATAGTCGATCCCGAAGATCTCGATGGTTCCGCCCTGCTTGGGGTTGAGGCCGAGGATGGTCCGCAAGAGCACCGACTTGCCGGCACCTGATGGCCCGACGAAGCCGAGGATTTCGCCCCGCCGCACGTCGAGCGAGAGGTTCTCGAGGATCTTCTTCGAGCCGAAGGAGACGTTCACGTCGCGGGCGCGGATGAGCACGTCGTCGTCCGCGACGCCCGGCGCAGCAGTGCCATTCGCGGATGCGCCGGCAGCGGACGCGCCGTTCGGTTCCACCATGTCGTGCGCCACCGCGTCAGAGTCCGATCGAGGCATAGAAGATCGCAAACAGTCCATCCATGACGATGACGAGGAAAATCGCTTTCACCACCGAGGCGGTGACGTGGAGGCCGAGGCTCTCGGCGCTGCCGCCGACCTTCATGCCCTCGATGGCCCCGACGATGCCGATGACGATCGCCATGAAGGGCGCCTTGATCAGGCCGGAGAACACGGTGAACAGGTCGACGCTGTTCTGGATGCCCTGGAGAAAGTTGGCATAGGAGATGTCGGAATAGAGCTTCAGCGTCAGCATGCCGCCGAGCAGCGCCGACAGGTTGGCGAGGACGGTCAGGAGCGGCAGCGCGATGGTCAGGGCGACCAGCCGCGGAAACACCAGGACGCCGATCGGATTGAGCCCGATCACGTGCAGCGCGTCGATCTCCTCGCGCATCTTCATCGAGCCGAGCTCGGCGGTGATCGCGCTGCCCGAACGGCCGGCGATCATGATCGCCGTCAAAAGCACGCCGATCTCGCGCAGCACCAGGATGCCGACGAGGTTGACGGCATAGACCTCGCCGCCGAAGCGGCGGAGCTGGAAGGCGCCCTGCTGGGCGATGATGCCGCCGATGAGGAAGGTGATCAGGACGATGATCGGGATCGCCCGCACGCCCATCTGGTCGAGCTGGTTGAAGATCGCCGCCGGGCGGCTGCGGGTGCGCCCGGTCAGGCGGTAGCCGGCGCCGTAGATCGCTCCGCCGATGATGTTGAGGCTGGCCACCGCCTCGCCGCGCACCGCATAGACCAGCCCGCCGACACCGCCGAGGAAGCCGGTCAGCGGGTTGCCGGGCGCGGCGACCGTCTGCGGCGCCTCGCGCTGCATGGCGTCGCGCACGGCGGAAAACAGCGCCTCGTCCCGCGCCGAGACGCCCGCCAGTTCGACGTTGCGCCCGTCGCCGCCGAGATCGCGCGACAGCCTCTCGAGCACGTAGGCCCCGGCAGTATCGATGCGTCCGACCTTCGAGCAGTCGACGATGATCCGGTCGCCGAGCTTCGACTGCGCCGTCTCGGCCAGGAGCGGCTCCATCTCGCCGACGGTGCGGGCCAGCCAGTCGCCGCTGGCCGTCAGCCGAACGCCGCCATCCTGCTTCTCGCCCTCGAGAGCGGGTTTCACCGCCGATAGGCGACCGCGCGCTCCGGCCTTGTCGGACGTCTCAGCCTCAAGCATGGTCCCTCGATCTGCACCCGGCGCGGTTGCGCCCCGCCCTGCGCCGTTGTGCGGCGCAAGCCCATTTCGCTTCCCAAATTCGCTTCCCAGATTCGCTTGATGGCAAAGCAATCACGACCGCCCACTTCACTGGCACAGCGCACCGTGGGAATAAACCGCAGCCGTCCCGTAGGAGATCATTTACCATGCCACGTCGTCTTTCGGTCACAGTGGAGAGATTTCCGCTCAGGGAGCCGTTCCGCATCGCTCGCGGCGTCAAGACCGAGGCGGCGGTGGTCACCTGCGAGATCGCCGACGAATATGGCCGGGGCTGGGCCGAATGCGTCCCCTACCCCCGATACGGCGAAGATATCGAAAGTGTTATCAGACAGATAGAGGGCGTCCGTCCATTGATCGAGCGCGGCGGATCACGCGCCAGTCTCGAAAAGGCGCTGGCGCCAGGGGCCGCCCGCAACGCCCTCGACTGCGCGCTCTGGGACCTCGAGGCGAAATCCACCGGCGGCCGGGTGGCGGCGATCGTCTGCGGGGAAATGCCGCGACCGGTGGAGACCGCCTACACGATCAGCCTCGACAGCGCCGAGGCCATGGCCAGCGCCGCGAGAGCGGCCGGCCGCGACCTGTTGAAGATCAAGCTCGGCACCGCCGACGACCGCGAGCGCATCCGCGCCGTGCGGGCGGCGGCGCGCGGCGCCCGGCTGATCCTCGACGCCAACGAGGGCTGGACGGCGCAGAACATCAAGGACCACCTCCTCGCGGCGGCGGCGGCGGGCGCCGTCCTCGTCGAGCAGCCGCTGCCGGCTGGCGAAGATGCCATCCTGCGCGACATTCCTCACCCGGTCCCGATCTGCGCCGACGAATCCCTGCATGTCGGCGAGGATCTCGACCGCCTCGTCGGCCTTTACGACTACGTCAACGTCAAGCTCGACAAGACCGGCGGCCTCACCGAGGCCGTCCGCCTGACCCGCGAGGCGCGCTCGCGCGGCTTCGGCCTGATGGTCGGCTGCATGGTCGGCTCGTCGTTGGCCATGGCCCCGGCGCTGCTGATCGCCCAGGACGCCGACTTCGTCGATCTCGACGGCCCGCTGCTCCTGGCGAAGGACCGGCCCCATCCCCTGCACTACACCGGCTCGCTGGTCTCGCCGCCCGATCCAGACCTGTGGGGATGAGCCTCGGGAACGACGGCGAGCCTGTCCGGACCCGGCGCGGCCGCGACACCCCCCTCTGTCCTGCCGGCCATCTGCCCCGCAAGGGGGGAGATCGGCCCTGCGCGGATGCCGCGCCTATCCCGCAAAGGACGCTTCCCGCAGATCGCCAGAACAGAGGAGTGCCGCCGTTTCAACCGCCTGATCTCCCCCCTTGAGGGGGAGATGGCTGGCAAGCCGGAGGGGGGCGACGCGCGCCAACCCCTCCGGCCGACCCCGATCGTTGCCTGTCAGCTCAGATCGCCGCGATCTTCTCCCGCAGCCGCGCCTCGACCGCCTCGCGCTGGCCCTTCAGCCCCGCGATCGCCTCGTCGATCGCCGCCAGCCGCTCCTCCTGCCTCGCCATCGTGTCGAGATAGCCGTCGCGCAGGTCGCCCTGGCCGACCGCCTTGATGTTCTCGCGAATACGATCCTGCGCCGCGAAGATGTCGGCCTTTTCGGCCTCCAGCCGTTCGATCTGGCGGTCGAGCGTCGCCTTTTCGCCCTGGATCGCGGCAAGCTCCTCCAGCGCTGCGGCGATTTTCGGATCGTCACTCTGGCGGGAAAACCGCACCAGCTCCGACTGGCCGGCCTCGACCAGCGCGAGGCCCTCGTCGGTGACGAAGCGGGCGGTGGCCCGGATGTCGCGGGTGCCGCCGGCCGGCACGGTCGCTTCCAGCCGGTAGGCGGTCTCCGTCTCGCCGGCGCGGTCCTCGGAGGTCAGATCCCAGCCGCTCATCTTCGGATGGGCGACCGACAGCTTGCGCTCCTCCGTCCCGGCATTGGCGGCCGAATAGATGGTCTGGCGCTCCTGCACCTGCTTGTAGCGCAGGACCCCGTCGACGACGCGGATCTCGGTGATCCGGTCCTCCGGGCGCTCGGTGGTGTTGACGGTGATCTTGCGGTCGAGGGCGAACTGCACCTGCCGCTCGTCGCCCGCCGGCACCGGCCGCAGCGTCGAATCGCCGACATAGCCGGAGGCATCGTAGACGGTCACGATCCCCGCCGGCAGCGCCGAGCCGGTCTCGTTGTCGAGCCGCACCGCCGCCGTCGGATGGATTTCGCCGCGGCCGGGGGTGAACACCGCGATGCGCTCGGCCGGAACGTCGGCATCGACGATCGGCACCGACAGGGTCGAGCCGGCGTCGAGGGTGACCGGCCGGGGCAGCGGATAGGTGACGGACACGTCGCCCTCGACCGCCTCGCCGACCTCGCTCGCCTCGCCCATCGAAAAGGCCTCGGCCTGAGGCGCCGCGGCCATCAGATTGTCGGCGAAGGCGGCGGCGCCGCCGATCCCGCGCGATGCCTTCGCCGCCATGCGGGGCGCGCTCGGCACCTCGCCGCGATCGGCATCTGGAACCGACTGCCGGTCAACGAAGACGGGGACTTCCGGCCGTTCCTTGAAGTAGGGGTCGAAGAGGTTCTGGCGCAGGGTCACCGGCGAGCCGGACGACAGCGACACCTTGACGTCGTTCCAGGTTTCGCCGCTGGCGTTCTCGATCACCGCCCAGCTCTGCAGTCGGCCCTTGCCGTCCTTCGACAGCACCAGCCGGTGCGAGGATTTCCACACCGGCGCTGCGACCACATAGTCGAACTCGACCTGGCGCTCGCCGCTCCCGTCGACTTTCACCGAAATCAGCCGGGTGTCGTCCGAGAGGCTCTGGGCGAGCGAAGCGGCGGTCTTCTTCAACTCCTCCGCGGTCTTTTCATCGAGGATCTCAAGGGCTGTATTGGTGAACACCGGCATCGAGCGGATCTCGCCGGTCTCAGTGAGGAGGGTGACGATGGCGACCGGGGTCTCGGCCTTGTCGTCGCCGGCGCCCTCCGGCGGCTGCGAGGTGCCGAGGACCGTACCGGTCACCGACCGGTTGCCCTCGATGCGGACCTTGGCGCCCTTCATCTTGTTGAGCAGCAGCCCCAGCGAGCCGAGATCGGCGGGCGAAAACAGCGCCGCGCGCGACAGCTCCTGGGCGTTGACCGAGCCCTCCAGCGAGACCTGCCCGACGGTGCCGCCCGGATTGCGCACCACCAGGCTCTTGAGGACGTCGTTGACCTGATCGAGCGGCACCTCCATGCCCACCGTCGCCTCGCCGGAGACGTTGGCCGCGCGGACGATCTCGGCGACGCCGCCGGAGAACAGGACGATCGAGCGGATGTCGCCGGTCCGCGCCGGGGTGGTGGCCGTGGCGGCGGTGGCGGTCGGCTCGCCCTGCTTGGCCGCCGGCTCGCTGGCCTCTGCCGGCTGACCGGCCGGCGCGGCGCTCTGCGCCTGCGACAGCGTCGTCGTCGCCATGAGCGCGGCGAAGGTAGCAGCGGTGATCAGGTGAAGTCTGTGCATGGGATCTCCAGTGGGCATGGTCTTGGGCGCCGACGAAACGGGCGACCCGCCGTCCCCCTCGCTGCAGCTTCGTCAGCCCCGCGTTCCTCCTGCCCGTGATTCATGGCAAGTTGAAGAAACCGGCCCGGCTGAAGAGACTGGCCAGCGGGGATCGCGGCGATATTTCGCCCGATGGTTACCCTGCCGGTTCCACGCCGTCGCCCTCACCGGACTGCGGGGACGAGGCGTCGTCTCCTCGAGGCGGTTGATCGCCCGGAACCGCCGACCGAACCTGATGGAGCCTCTCCCATGTCAGCCGAAATCCTCGCCAGGGCCGCAGCCGCAGCCAATGCGCTCAACGACGCGCTGCGCGAAGCCGCCCACGCCAACGTCACCCTCACCGTGGCGGTCCGGACGGAGCCCCTCCATGGTCAGTCGGGCCCGCAGATCGATCTCGTCGAAGTCGCCCATCTCGGCCATCAGGAGGGCCGCCGGCCGCAGGACCTGAACTCCGCCAACGACGACTGACCGCCGCCGGCATGCGGCAGGTCGCGCGAGTGCCGTCGCGCATCGGCCCCGGCCCGGCCTCCGGCTCACGCCACCGTCCGTTCACGCCCCGTCCGTTCACGCCCAAGTGACCCGGCCGGCGGTTCCAGCCCGAATGCGTGGCGTAACTCTCTTCGTCGACACTCTCAGGGAGACCCACACGATGCGATCAGCCATTATCATGCTGGCGGCGCTGCTGGCCTTTGCCGCCCAACCCGCCGCCCGCGCCGACGACGCCGGCGACATCCGGGCGACCATCGCCGGCCAGCTCGATGCCTTCAATGCCGGCGACGGTGCCGCCGCCTGGTCATACGCCGCCCCGAACATCCAGGCGATCTTCCCGACGCCGGACGTCTTCATGGGCATGGTACAATCGGGCTACGATCCGGTCTACCGGTCCAGCAACCCGGTCTTCGGGCCGCTCAAGGCCGAGGGCCAGGGCTTTCGCCAGGAGGTCCGCATCACCGACCGCAACGGCAAGAGCTGGATCGCCAGCTACACGCTGCAGCGCCAGGCCGACGGCTCGATGAAGATCACCGGCTGCAGCCTGCGCAAGGGCGACGACGTCGCGGTCTGACGCGATCTTCGCCCCGGCTGGCAACCTTCAATCCGCAGGAGCATGCCGTCACAAGGGCGGCAGGTCGCCCTTCGCCCACGCTCCGCTGACCTCCTCGCAGAAGTCGGCATAGCGCTTCGCCTCGATGGCGGCGCGGATGCCGGCCATCAGGTCCTGGTAATAGGCGAGGTTGTTCCAGGTCAAAAGCATGCCGCCGAGGGACTCGTCCGAGCGCACCAGGTGGTGCAGATAGGCCCGTGAATAGTCGCGCGCCGCCGGGCAGTCGGATTCCTCGTCGAGAGGGCGATGGTCCTCGGCGTGGCGGGCGTTCTTCAGGTTGATCTTGCCGCGCCGGGTATAGGCGAGGCCGTGCCGCCCCGCCCGCGTCGGCATCACGCAGTCGAACATGTCGATGCCCCGCGCCACCGAGCGGATCAGGTCGTCCGGCGTGCCGACGCCCATCAGGTAGCGGGGCTTCTCCTCCGGCAGCACCGGCACGGTCTCGTCCAGCGTCGCCAGCATCACCGCCTGCGGCTCACCGACGGCGAGGCCGCCGACCGCATAACCCTTCAGATCCATCCCCGCGAGGCTTGAGGCGGAGCGCTGGCGCAGGTCGATCTGGTCGCCGCCCTGGACGATGCCGAACATCGCCTTGCCGGGCTGCTCGCCGAAGGCCACCTTGCAGCGCTCGGCCCAGCGCAGCGACAGTTCCATCGCCCGCTCGATCTCGGCCCGCTCCGCCGGCAGGCGGATGCACTCGTCGAGCTGCATCTGGATGTCCGAGTCGAGCAGCCCCTGGATCTCGATGGAGCGCTCCGGCGACAGCGAATGCACCGAGCCGTCCACATGGGAGCGGAACGTCACGCCCTTCTCGTCGAGCTTTCGCAGCTCGGCCAGCGACATCACCTGGAAGCCGCCGGAATCGGTGAGGATCGGATGCGGCCAGAGGGCGAAGTCGTGCAGGCCGCCGAGCCGCGCCACCCGCTCCGCGCCGGGACGCAGCATCAGGTGATAGACGTTGCCGAGGATGATGTCGGCGCCGAGGGCGCGGACCTGGTCGAGATACATCGCCTTGACGGTGCCGGCGGTGCCCACCGGCATGAAGGCCGGCGTGCGCACCGTGCCCCGCGGCATGGTGATCTCGCCGCGGCGGGCCTTGCCGTCGGTGGCGAGGAGCTGGAATGAGAAGCGTTCGGTCATGATCGCCACCCGGTAGCCCGGCCAAGCTGCGCTGGCAACTGCCGACGTCTTCGCACCGGCACGGCGGCGGCGACCGGCCCGTCTGTCCGACCGTCTACAGGCCCCTCGATGAGCCTGCGCGCCTCGCGAAATGTGACGGATCGGCGAAAGACGTCAACGACTTGGTGGAACGGGGCGGCTCGACTGCGAGTTCTTGGGCGGGACGAAATCCGAAAGGACCACGAACGATGAAGACGATCCTGATCGCCGCCTGCCTCGCCGCCGCGGCGCCTGCCGCCGCCCTGGCACAGACCACCACCACCACGACGACCACGGTGGAGCGGACCGACCCGGACTACGGCACCATCCGCACCTATGTGACGAAGGAGCGTCACGAATCGGTGGCCGCCCCCGACGGCTACACGGTGACCGTCGGAACCCCGCTCCCCGAGCCGGTGCCGCTCTACCGCCTGCCGGACGACGTCGGCCCCTACGAATATGCCGTCGTCGACGGCCACACGGTCCTCGTCGACGAGAACCGCGACATCGTGAAGATCATCGACTGACCGGACACTCGCCGGAAGGCAGTCGACCTGACCGGAGCGGGGCCGCCGGGCTCCGCTCTTTTCGTTTTACAAAAACCGTTGTGGGATAAGCTCACCGCCTCAGGCCCGCTCGAGCAGGCAGGCGTCGCCGTAGGAATAGAACCGGTAGCCGGAATCCACGGCATGGGCATAGGCCGCCCGCATCGCCTCCAGTCCCGAAAACGCCGAGACCAGCATGAACAGCGTCGAGCGCGGCAGATGGAAGTTGGTGACGAGGCGGTCGACGGCCCGGAACCGATAGCCCGGCGTGATGAAGATGTCGGTCGGCCCTGCGAACGGGCGGATCACCCCGTCCTCGCCCGTCGCGCTTTCGAGAAGCCGCAGCGACGTCGTGCCGACGGCAACCAATCGCCCGCCCTTCTGGCGCACCGCGTTCAGCCGCGCGGCGGTGGCCGCGTCGACGACGCCGATCTCGGCATGCATCTTGTGCTCGTCGGTGTCCTCCGCCTTCACCGGCAGGAACGTCCCGGCGCCCACATGCAGCGTCAGGAATTCCGTCAGGAGACCGCGCGTCTCGAGCCGCGCCATCAGCTCCGGCGTGAAATGCAGCCCCGCCGTCGGCGCCGCGACGGCGCCGCTCTCGCGGGCGAAAATCGTCTGGTAGTCGGCGAGATCCGCCGCGTCCTCGGCGCGCTTGGAGGCGATGTAGGGGGGCAGCGGCATGTGGCCGACGGCGGCGATCGCCTCGTCCAGCGCCGGGCCCTCCAGCTCGAACCGCAGCGTCGTCTCGCCGCCCTCACCGCGCTCCTCGACCGTTGCCGCAAGGCCCGCGAGCAGGCAGGCGTTGTCCGCCTCTGATCCGAAGACGATCCGGTCGCCGAGCTTCACCCGCTTGGCCGGCCGCAGGAACGCCTTCCAGCGGTCCGGCGCCATCCGCATGTGCAGCGTCGCCTCGATGCGCGCGACACCCTCGCCGGCGACAGCGCCCTCGCGGCGCCGGACACCGGAGAGCCGCGCCGGAATGACTCGGGTATCGTTGAAGACCAGCACGTCGCCGGGCTCGAGGAGGTCCGGCAGGTCACCGACGTGATGATCCGCCAGCCGGTCGCCCGGCCCCACGTGCAGAAGCCGCGCCGCTTCGCGCGGCACGGCGGGCCGGAGGGCGATGCGCTCCTCCGGCAGCTCGAAGTCGAAGAGATCGACCCGCATCTGCGGCGCCTGTCCCGGACCTCAGAGGTCGGCGGCGACCCGCATGGTGGTGATCTGGTCGGGATCGCGCACCGGCTCGCCGCGCTTGATCTGGTCGACCACGTCCATGCCCTCGATCACCTCGCCCCAGACCGAATACTGCTTGTTCAGCCACGGCGCGTCGGTGAAGCAGATGAAGAACTGCGAGTTCGCCGAGTTCGGATTGGCGGTGCGCGCCGCCGAGACCGTGCCGCGCTTGTGCGATTCGGCGGAGAACTCGGCCGCGAGGTCCGGCTTGTCCGAACCGCCCGAGCCGGTGCCCGTCGGGTCGCCGGTCTGGGCCATGAAGCCCTCGATCACCCGGTGGAAGACCACGCCGTCATAGAAGCCCTCGCGGGCGAGTTCCTTGACCCGCGCCACGTGGTTCGGCGCGAGATCGGGCCGCAGCTTGATCACGACCTGGCCCTTGGTGGTCTCCAGAACGAGCGTATCTTCGGGGTTTTCGTAAGCCAATGGAACGTCCTCTTTTTCCGTCTTATGTCCGGACCGCGTCCCGGTCCGGCTATGATGACGGCTGTTTGAGCGTTTTCGCAAGCAGACGCAAGACCATGCTGCCTTGCGAGACGCGACTATTTTGCGTCGGCCGCCACGCGGACCTTCAACATCTTGTCCGGGTTCTTCACCGCGCCGTTCTGCTGGGCGTCGCCCTTCTTGATCTTGTCGACGACGTCCATGCCGTCGATGACGTCGCCGACGATCGTGTACTGGCCGTCGAGGAAGTCGCCGTCTGCGAGCATGATGAAGAACTGCGAATTGGCCGAATTCGGGTCCTGCGAGCGGGCCATGCCGACGGTGCCGCGATCGAAGGTCTCGCGGGAGAACTCCGCCTTGAGGTCCGGCTTGTCGGAGCCGCCCATGCCGGCGCGGTCGGGATTGTAGCCGGAGCCGCCTTCCTTGCCGAATTCCACGTCGCCGGTCTGGGCCATGAAGCCCTCGATCACCCGGTGGAAGACCACGCCGTCATAGGCCTTCTCGCGGGCCAACTCCTTGATCCGCTCGACGTGCTCCGGCGCGAGATCCGGCCGCAGCTGGATGTCGATCTCGCCGGAACCGGTGGTGATGACCAGCGTGTTCTCCGGCTCCGCCGCCGGCGCGGCGAAGGCTGGCATCGCCGCAAATGACATGGCGGCCGCAAGGCCGAGCGTCGCGAGGAATTTCATCGTTTGGACCCCCAAATGGATTTCTGTGCGCGTCAGCGCCCGGCGCGTTTCCCCCTGATCGCCGCGGCGACGTGGGCCGGAACGAAACGCGACACGTCCCCGCCCATGGCTGCGATCTGGCGAACCAATGTGGCGGTAATGGGCCTCGTTTCCGGTGTCGCCGGGAAAAACAGCGTCACGACCTCCGGGCGCATCGCGCCGTTCATGCCCGCCATCTGCATTTCATAGTCGAGGTCGGTGCCATCGCGCACGCCGCGCACCAGCGCCACCGCCCCCGCCTCGCGCGCCGCCTCGACCACCAGCCCCTCGAAGGCGACCACCTCAACGGCTGCCGCGCCGCCCGTTTCGGCGACACTGGCTCGGATCATCTCGGCCCGCTCCTCGAAGGAGAACAGCGGCGTCTTGCCGGGATGGACGCCGATGCCGACGGTCACCGCGTCGAACACCTGCATCGCTTGGCTGAGCACGGCCAGATGGCCGTTGGTCAGCGGGTCGAAGGATCCTGGATAGAACGCCCGTCTGGTCATGGCTTCGGCCTCTTCACGTTCATATTTTAACGCTTCCGCGAAATTTGATTGGCAGCGGCTGCCGTCGATACACATTCTTTTGGTTGACCACGACCAAACATGCGACGTCATTCCGGCATCGCAAGCAGCCCGGTGCGCGGCCGCTCGAATTTGGAACAAATCGTCTGAACCTCCGTTTGAGGCTCAAAATGGAGATGCGCACATGCTGATGATCGCTCTTTTGATGACCATGGTCCTGACCCTCGCGACCGCCGCCGCGATCGCTCTCAACGACGAACGCGACGAGGCCCGGATCAAGGTCCTCGCCAAGAAGCGCAGCGGCTTCGGCTCCAACCTGCGCTGAATCCCGTCCTTGCGATTGTGCCGGCATCCGTCGACACGACCAGACCTTGAAGCGTGGCGGCAGTCGATGCGTCGACCGCCGCGCCAGGTTGAGCCCGCCCGGATGCACTGAGCCGCCCGGCCCCGCGACTGACCGGACCATTTTCAGCACCCCATAAGCCGTTCGATGCCCTCGGCTCCAGCGCATCGCGTCTTCCGGGACCGTACCCCGCCGCCGCGCCGCGCCCCTTTCAGCAGCGGTTCTTGCCCTTGCCCGGAAGATCGACGTACGACCGGCCGCTCCCAGCAACGCCGCTCCACGCCTCTCGTCCGTGCTCCCACTGGCGCTCACGTCGCGCTGCAGGCCGCTTTCTCGCCCGCATCCACCCATCGAGCTTGCGCCACCCGTCGGAACAACTATGTCCGGCGTTCGGCCCTTCGTGGCCGGACTACCCCCACCCGCCTGCCCACGCGCGGCAAAAACGCCCGCATCGCCGCCCCGCAATGACACAAGGAACATCCCCGCCCATGGCCGAGAAGCGCTCGACCCCGAAGATCGAAGTCCGCACCGCGACGACGAAGGACGTCTCCGCCATCATCGCCCTCTCGGCCAAGGTCTTCAAGGACGAGGCGCCCTACACCCGCGGCATGATCATGGGTCAGCTCTCGGCCTTTCCCGAAGGCCAGTTCGTCGTCGTCTACGAGGACGAAATCGTCGGCTATGCGGCGACGATGATCCTGCCCGAGGGCAAGGTCATGAAGCAGCATTCCTGGGCCGAGGTCACCGGCGGCGGCTATGCGGCTATGCACGACCGCAAGGGGGACTGGCTCTACGGCATCGAGGTCTGCGTCGATCCGGACCGCCGCCGCCTCAGGATCGGCAAGCGCCTCTACGACGCCCGCCGGCGGCTCTGCCAGGACATGGACCTGAAGGGCATCGCCTTCGGCGGCCGCCTGCCCGGCTACAAGCGCAACATGAAGAAATACGCCACGCCCGAGGCCTATCTCGAGGCCGTTCGCAAGAACGAGCTGACCGATCCCGTCGCGTCCTTCCACCTGAAGTCCGGCTTCGAGCCGGAGTTCCTCCTGAAGAACTACTACCCCCTCGACACCGCCTCCGGCGGCAACGGCGTCATGATGGTCTGGCGCAATCCCTATTACGACCCGGCCCATGCCGCACAGCCGGTCAACCGCTCCAACCCGGACGTCGTGCGCATCGTCACCGTCCAGATGGAAGCGCGCAAGATTGCCGCGCCGCAGGAATTCTACGACGCGGTGGAATATTTCGTCGAGGTGGCGTCGGAATATGACGGCGACTTCGTCGTCTTCCCCGAGCTCTTCACCCTCATGCTGCTCTCCTGCGAGCCCGAGGAGCTGAAGCCCGAGGCCGCCATCGCCCGCCTCACCGAGCACACGCCGGACTTCGTCGAGCGCATGACGGCGATGGCGATCCGCCGCAACATCAACATCATCGGCGGCAGCCACGCGACCCGCACCGAGGACGGCGAGATCCAGAATGTCGGCTACGCGTTCCTGCGCGACGGCTCCGTCCATGCCCGCGAGAAGATCCACCCGACGCCCAACGAGCGTCAATACTGGCACATCCAGGGCGGCGACCCGATCGACGTCATCGAGACCGACTGCGGCCCGGTCGGCATCATGATCTGCTATGATTCCGAGTTCCCGGAGATCGCCCGCCGCCTCTGCGACCAGGGCGCCCGCATCCTCTTCGTGCCCTTCAACACCGACACCCGCCACGGCTATCTGCGGGTGCGCTACTGCTGCCAGGCGCGGGCGATCGAGAACCAGTGCTACGTCGTCACCTCCGGCATGACCGGCAATCTGGCCAATGTCGACAATCTCGACATCGAATACGCCCAGTCGGGCATCTTCACGCCTTGCGACTTCCCCTTCGCCCGCGACGGCATTGCGGCCGAGACCTCGGAAAACGTCGAGATGGTCGCCGTCGCGGACCTCAATCTCACCACCCTCGCCTGGGCGAGATACGAAGGCTCGGTCCGCAATTTCAGGGACCGCCGGCTGGATCTCTACCGGACACGCTGGTCGGACGGGGGGTGATCAGCGGCGGGCCCCGTCGGCTGCGCGGGCTTCCGCTGCTTCGGCAGTGTCTACAGGGTCGCTTGCCTGTTTCCGGCGTCCCTTCACCAGCGACCACGTATAGATCGCCAGCGCCGTCCAGATGAAGGCGAATGCGATCAGCTGCCAGTGGCTGAACGGCTCGCCGAACAGGAAGACGGCGGTGAAGAACAACAGCGTCGGCACGATATATTGCAGGATGCCGATGGTCGCGTAATGCAGGAGCCGCGCCCCGGCCGCATAGAGGATCAGCGGCACCGCCGTCAGCGGGCCGGCAGCGATCAGCAGCGCCGTCTCGGTGCCTTCTTTCAGGAAATGCGTCTGCGGCACGAAGATCGCGACGACGAGCAGCGACGGCACGACGAGGATCGCCACCTCCAGGAAGAACCCCTCGCTCGCCCCCACCGGCACCATCTTGCGGAGCAGCCCGTAGGTGCCGAAGCTCATCGCCAGCACCAGCGACACCCAGGGCAGCCCGCCGGCCTTCACCGTCATCACCGCGACGCCGATGGTCGCCAGCGTGATGGCGACGCCCTGCAGCCGCGTCGGCCGCTCGCCGAGAAAGATCGCCGCCAGCGCCACGTTGACCAGCGGATTGATGTAGTAGCCGAGCGCCGCGTCGAGGGTCTGCCCCGCCCCGATGGCGTAGATATAGGTGCCCCAGTTGACCGAGATCAGCGAGGCCGTCAGCGCCGCCAGCGCCATCGTGCGCAGGCTGCGGAAATGCCCCATCGCCTGCCGGAAGGTGCCCTGCCAGAGGAGGATCGCCGCCGCCAGCGGCAACGCCCAGACGATCCGGTGCGCCACCACCTCGACCGGCGAGACGTTGGCCAATTGTTTCATGAAGATCGGCAGGATGAAGCCCCAGATGCCATAGGCGCCGAGGGCGTAGAAGAGACCCTGCCGGCTTTCGCCCGGGCGAGATTGCATGGCCGCGCTCTTTGGATGAAGGATTCGTGGCGCAGCCTTAGCAGAGGGCGCGAGGGGCTTCAGCCCGGTTTCTCGTGATCGATGCGATCACATGGACTAATGCGTTCGGTGCGGGAGAGGCAATGCGAGAAAACGCCGCCCCGAGCAGCGTGCGGCTTGCGCGACGCACTGGCGAACGACTCGGTTCTCTACGGCCGAATCACATGCTGATACGACACGCAATTGGCAGTGCCGTTCAAAGTTCGGACGAAGCGTAGTTCATGATACGCTTGCACGGCGGGTGACCATCACCAAGTAGCATTCCATATTAGCTGGAAGGACAAGCATATCGATGGGGATTTCGGAGATAATAGAATCAGTCGCGGCGGTAAAATCCACGGAAAATCTATTTAATCACTACTCGGAGGCACATCCAAGCGAAGATAGTGCCGACGCTCCTCGTTTCAAACGAGAGAACTTGGAGCGCTACCTGTCGGCGTTTGAAGGCCGTGATATCCCTTACCTGCTCATCGGGGAGACGCCTTCGCGCTACGGCGCGAGATGGTCGGGCGTGCCTTACACCCATCAGTCGAAGCTCCATGAAATGGCCGAACTCTTAGGTATTGAAGACAGATTTCATCGTCCAGTAGCACAGCGGCCCCCATCAGGGCCGTCGGGCACTTCTGAGTCGGTCTGGCGCGTTCTAAAGCGACCACCTCCTCTGCTCTGGAACATTGTCATGCAGCATCAATTTAAATATAAGGACGGTCAGCTGAGGAACAGAAATAGCATCCTCGCGAGTGATCGGAATGCAAATCGCGAAGCTCTCCAGCTTCTTGTTCAGACATTCCGACCAAATCTCATTGTTTTCATGGGCACAAAAGCGCGGAATGCAGGAGAAAGAATCGGATTGAAGGGACGGTGTGTGCGGCATCCAGCCCGTGGAGGTGGACCCGAGTTTCTTCGACAGATGGCCGAGCTGACGACGTGAAACGAAACAGAATGATCGCATTCTGCTTCAACTGAACGGCCTCGCCGCCTCACGCACATGGCCCGCCGGTGTTACCGCTGCTGATCCGCCCCAGCCGCCTCCTCATCCCGCGCGTTCGGCTTGGCAAACAAGGATCGCCGCCGCCAACCGCCGCCACGACCCTTCCCACGCCATCCCCGTCACCCCCCAAACCGATCCGTCGCCCGGATCAGCGCGTCGAGGATGCCCGGCTCGTTATACGCATGCCCCGCCCCCTCGATCAGATGCAACTCCGCCTCCGGCCAGGCCTTCGACAGCCGCCAGGCGGTGCGGGCCGGGCACGGCATGTCGTAGCGGCCATGGACGATGACGCCGGGAATGCCCTTGAGCTTGCCCGCCTCGCGGATCAGCTGGTCTTCCTCCAGCCAGCCGGCATGGGTGAAGAAGTGGTTCTCGATCCGGGCAAAGGCGATGGCGAAGTCGTCCTGGCCGAAGTCGTGGCTGAGCCCGGCGTCCGGAAGCAGCGTGATCGTCTCGCCCTCCCAGAGGCTCCAGGCCTTCGCCGCCCGCAACTGCTCGGCCGTGTCGTCGCCGGTAAGGCGCCTGCGATAGGCGGCGATCATGTCGCCGCGCTCGGCCTCGGGGATCGCCTCCACGAAGCGCTCCCACTTCTCCGGAAACATCTCCGAGACGCCGAACTGGTAGTACCAGTCGAGCTCGGCCTTGGTCAGGGTGTAGATGCCCCGCACGATCAGCGCGGCGCAGCGGGCGGGATGCGTTTCGGCATAGGCGAGCGCCAGCGTCGAGCCCCAGGAACCGCCGAACACCACCCACGCCTCGACCCCCATCATCTGCCGCAGCTGCTCGATGTCGGCGACGAGATGCCAGGTGGTGTTGGCCTCGAGGCTGGCATGGGGCGTCGAGCGGCCGCAGCCGCGCTGGTCGAACAGGAGGATGTCGTATCGCGCCGGGTCGAACAGCCGGCGATGGGCGGGCGAACAGCCGCCGCCCGGCCCGCCATGCAGGAACACGGCGGGCGTCGCGCCTTTGGTGCCGCAGCGCTCCCAGTAGACCCGGTGGCCGTCCCCGACCTCCAGAAAGCCGCTCTCATAAGGCTCGATCTCGGGATAGAGCCCGCGCAGGTCATCGGTCATGCCGTCTCATTCGCTCGCATTTCGCTTGAAACCACCGCTTCAAGCCGCTGTTGTAAATATCGAAAAGTCCGCTTGCAATCCCGGCCGTGCAAACCGCTCAGGTCTCACCGGAAGATGGCGCATCCGGATGCTGGTGGCTGACGATCGTCGCGGCCACGGCGGCGAATTCCGGATCCTCCTCCGTCACGCGGCCTGCGAGGAGGTGCAGCCAGTCGACATAGGCGATCTTGCCCTCGACGCCGTCCTGCACGAGCGGCGGGACCGCTCCCGGATCGTCCAGTGCCCCGATGGCGATCGACACCGCCTCGGCCGTCTCGTAGGTCAGCGGCGTGCCGCACTCGGCGCAGAAGCCCCGGCTCGCATAGCTCGACGAACGAAAGCGCTTCGGCTCGGCCTTCGTCCAGACCAGCGTCCCGCCCCTTGTATGGACCAGCGGCGCATAGAACGAGCCGAACGCCTTCTGGCACATCCGGCAATGGCAGATGCTCGCCGTCTCCGCCTCAACCTCGCACCGAAACCGCACCGCGCCGCACTGGCATCCGCCGGTCTGTGTCGTCATTTCGAAATCCGCCCTTTCCCGTTCCGGCCAGGATAGCGGGTGGCAAGGCGAAGATGAAGCCGGTCGATCGGCGCCGCGCCTCGACGCCGCAATATGGCGCCCGCATCCGCAGGATTGCCCACCAGGTATCGGCCAGATGCAATCTGGAGTATAATTGGCAAATCGTAATTGCACTTTTAACGAGAATATGCCTAAATGCCCCAGCGTCATTTGACCACTCCTCCGCGAGGCGATGGGAATGATTGGGTCCCTGCCAGATCTGCGCGAACTCGGTCCCGGCCTCTCCGCCGTGCGCATCGGCGTCGTCGACGGCACGCCGGATCTGGCCATCCCGGCGCTGGCCCGGGCGTCGCTGGCGCTGGAACCGACGATGCGGATCGCCGAGCCGCATGGCCCCGACGCCCACGGCACCGAGATCTGCAGCCTGCTCTTCGGCGACGGCATGGGTCTTGCGCAGGGGTGCAGCGGGCTCATCCTGCCGGTGTTCTTTCCCGACCCGCGGCCCTCGCATCAGGCGCCGCGGGCGACCCAGACGGACATCGCGCGGGCCCTCTACATGGCGGTCGAGCGCGGCGCTGCGATCGTCAATGTCAGCGCCGGCCAGCTCTCGGCGACCGCCGAGGCCTCCCGCCATCTGGAGGACGCGCTGGCCCTGTGCGAGCGCCGGGGTGTCCTCGTCGTCGCGGCGGCCGGCAACGACGGCTGCGCCTGCCTGCATGTCCCGGCGGCGGTGGCGAGCGTCCTTGCCGTCGGCGCGATGGACGCGGCGGGCAGGCCCGCCCCGACGTCGAATTTCGGCGCCAGCTACATGGCCAACGGCATTCTCGCCCCCGGTGACGGCATCGAGGTCGCGACGCTCGGCGGCGAGCGGGTCCGACGCAGTGGTTCGAGCTTTGCCACGGCGGTGGTCGCCGCCGTCGCCGCGCGGCTGCTGTCGGCGGCGCGGCGGGCGGGCGCCGGCCTCGGCCCCCTCGACATCCGCACGATCCTCATCGAGACCGCCCGGCCCTGCGATCCGCGGGCCGACGGCGAATGCGCGCGCATCCTCGCCGGCCGGCTCGACGTCACCGCGGCGATCGCGCGTCTCCATCGCATGCTGAAGCCGGAGGCCGCCGGGGCCTTCCCCCCCGCCGACATCGCGGACGACCACGAAGGGAGTGAGCCAATGATCAGGGAATCCATGTCCGTCCAGGCGTCCGCCGCGGCAATGCCGCCCGCCGGACGTCCGGCGAGTTCGAACGCCGTCGCCCAGTCGGATTGCGGCTGCGGCTGCGGCGGCGCGAAGAAGACCGGCGGTCAGAAGACCGACGACGTTTCGGGCGACGATGGGCCCGGCCACGCCATGGCCGACGCCGCGGCCTTCGAGGACGCCGGCGCCCTTCAGGCCGGGCAGCCGGCGCGGGCGCGGCTCCCCTCGCGGCGGGACGGCGGCGTCATGGGCCAGCCGTCGAGCCTCGCCCAGTCCGGCGTCACCCAGCAGGGCTGCGGCTGCGGTGGCTCGAAGGAGCCGCAGAAGGTCTACGCCCTCGGCTCGGTCTGGTTCGATTTCGGCAACGAGGCCCGCTACGACGCCATCGTCCAGCGGATCGGGGACCCGGTCGCGGCCAACACCCCGTCGGTGCTTTTCGAGATGCTGACGAACGACCTGTCCTTCGCCACCGGCATCACCGTCATCCTGATGCAGGACCAGATCCCGATCTACGCGATCACCCCGGCCGGCCCCTTCGCCCAGGAGGTCTACCGCGATCTCCTCGACGCCATGGCGACCAGCCTCAAGGATACCGGCGACATGCAGCGGGTGGCGATCCCGGGCTTCGTCCACGGCTCCACCCGGCTGATGAACGGCATGGTCCTGCCGGTGATCTATCCGGATCCGCGGGGGATGGTGAAGTGGCGGGCGGGCGAGCTGGTGAGCGCCGCCAAGGCCGCGATCGGCCAGGACGACGTCGACGACGACTCGATCTTCAACTTCCTCATCCGCGTCTATGACGAATTGCGCAATCTCGGCATGAGCCCCGAGGAGCGGGCGATCAACTTCGCCGCGACCAACGCCTATCAGGGCGCCAGCGTCTTCGCCGACGGCATGCGCCGGGGGCTCGAGCTCTACGGCATCACCGTCAAGCGCAGCCCGATCTGCCGGCCGGATTCCGACTGCTGGGACGTCCAGGTCTCGATGTTCGACGCAGAGAACGAGCGCCGCGCCGGACGGGTCTACCGCTTCACCGTCGACGTCAGCGAGGTCCTGCCCGTCACCGTCGGCACAGCACGCGCCTGGAGCGTGCCGCTGAGCGCCTTGGGCTGAGTTCGGCGCCATCGAATTCGACCGTCCGTTTGATCGGGCGGCGAAACGCCGGGCCAAGCTGTGAGCCGCGGCAGAACCGAAGGAGAAGAAGCATGCGAACACCCAATCTTGCCCGGCCGATCCAGCGGATGGCTGTCATTGCCTTGCAGTCCGCGGACGGCGTGCGCCAGTCCGACTGCTGCGGCGGCGGCCAGTGCTGTCTCGGCACCTGCCTGTTCGGCAAGTGCATCGGCGTCTGTGTGCCGAATATCGGCCAGTGCTGAAGCTCGACTGAAGGAGATCCACAATGCGCTCACCTACCCTCTCCGCTCCCGTTCTTCGCGGAGCCCCGCTCGGATCGGGAGGCGGCGGCGTCGGCCAGTCGGCGAGCCTGAAATGCATCCTCAGATGCGGCGCCAAGCTGATCGCCTGCGCGCCGTATTGCATTCCGAACCCGCTCAACCCGGGCTGCATCAGCTGTCTCGGCTCGTCCTACAGCACCTGCAAGAGCTGCTTCTGACGCCGCAGCTCGAGCCGCCGCCCCGCTCCGCTGATCGGGACGGCGGCCGGACATGCCGGAATACTCGGCGATCGCGTGCTGCCGAACACAGGCGGCTCAAAGATCAGCCGCCCCTTTCAACGACCGGTGGCACCGGGCCACCGGCGTCTCGTCTCCAGACCAGAACAACGAGGCTCAGGCCATGGACATGCCCCGGCAGGCGAAGCCCCAACCGCGCCTATTCATGCAGGAGATCGTCGGCCGGCAATGGACGCCCGAGGCCGAGAGACACCGATCCTCGGAGATTGCCGTCGTCGACGAGAAGCCCAAGCCTGAGCGAAAGCGCAAGAAGGCGGCGCCGACCCCCTGCCTGCGCCAGCTGATGACCTTTTCCGTCGCCTGACACCTGGGCGCGGCCCGCCTGATGTCGGCATGCGTCAGAGCTCCCGGGCAAACCGGTCCGTCGCCTCCATGAGCTCGTGCAGGATCGCCGGCTCGGCGAAGGCGTGGCCGGCCGCCTCGACCAGCCGGTAGTCCGCCTTCGGCCAGGCCTGCGCGATCTGCCAGGAGGTGACCACCGGCGTCACCACGTCGTAGCGGCCCTGGACGATGATGCCCGGCGTTTCGGCGAGGCGCCCCATATGGGCAAGCAGCTGGCCCTCCTCCAGCCAGAGATCGTGGAAGAAATAGTGGTTCTCGATCCGGGCGAAGGCGATCTGGGCGTCGGTGGCGTGGTCGGAGGGCGGCGAGTGGGCGGGATTGGCCGCCCGCAGCATCACCGTCGCCGATTCCCACGCCGTCCAGGCCCGCGCCGCCTGCGCCCGCACCGACCGCTCCGGATGGGTCAGGCGCCGGCGATAGGCGGCGACGAGGTCTTCCTGCTCGGCCTCGGGGATCCGCGCCACGAGGTCTTCCCAGTGGTCGGGAAACAGCCGGTTGGCGCCCCAGTCGTAGAACCAGTCGAGCTCCGAACGCCGGCCGGAAAAGATGCCGCGCAGGATCAGCCCGCTCGCGGCGTCCGGATGCGCCTGCGCATAGGCCAACGCCAGCGTCGCCCCCCAGGAGCCGCCGAACAGCAGCCAGCGCTCCACCGACAGATGCTGGCGCAGTCTCTCGAGATCGTCGACGAGATGCCAGGTGGTGTTCGCCTCCAGCGACCCGAGCGGCACCGAGCGCCCGCAGCCCCGCTGGTCGTAAAGGACGATCCGGTAGCGCGCCGGGTCGAACAGCCGCCGATGCGTCGCCGAGGCGCCGCTGCCGGGGCCGCCATGCAGGAACACCACCGGGATGCCCGCCGGGTTGCCGCATTCCTCGAAATAGATCTCGTGGCCGTCGCCGACCTCGAGCCGGCCTATGCGGTAGGGTTCGATCGGCGGATAGGGTTTGCGCAATGTCATCGAAGGGGATTACCGCCGATGCGCGGTCCGGCGCAATCGCCGCGAATGCCTCGGCGCATCGCCGGATGCCGCGATCGCCTCGGGTCCGCCCGCCATCCGGCTCAGAAGCGCGGCTGGCGCTCGGCCGCGGCGTTGCGTTCGTAGTTGAAGCCCTCTTCCCAGAGGTCGCGCATCGGGGTCGCATCGGGAAGATAGGGATTGAAGGCGCGAAGACCGTGGCGCCGGAAGTCCGTGCGGCCGCGCAGCCAGATCACCTTCTCGCTCTCCGCAGCCTCGATGGCCTGTGAAAGGATCTCGACGTCCATGCTCCCTCTCCCCCCAGCTTCCCCAAGGTGATCGTAATTGCTCACTCACCGGCGAGTCGAATCATTTTTCGCGTCCTCCCTACGAGTACGAGCGTGGCTCGCATCCGCCGGCGCCTCGCTGGCGCTGGTGCCGACGCCACCTTCCCCGGGCACGCCGGGATCGACCGAGCCAATCATCTTGAGCCGCAAAAGCGGGGCAGAGGCGTTTCGGAACGGTCGGGCGGACCGGCGGCTGGCCGAGCCTGCCGGCGAAGGCGATGCCTCCCGCCGCCGGTCCCCGGGCGGTCGACAAACGGTCGTCCCGAATGCAGACCCCGCTCCCGATGCGCCGCCGATTTGACATTCGGCGGCCGGCAGTGAAATTCGCCGTGACGGACGACGCACCCGGCGGCTCGCACGCCCGCATCGACCGCACCGCCCCATTCCGGTCCGATGGGGCGAGCGGCGGGCGCCGTCGCGGAGCGGCAGGCAAGGCCGGGATCGAACCGGGATCGAACCACAGGCGCCCCCTGCCCGTTCGAAGCAGGAACGACCGGGATCCACTCATCTCCCGGCGAATGGCACGGACGGGAGAGACGAGGCCTCATGCTCCGAGTAGCATCCTACAACATCCGCAAGGGCGTCGGCACCGACTGGCGCCGCCGGCCGATGGCAATCCTCGCCGTCCTCAACGAGATCGACGCCGACGTCGTCGCCCTGCAGGAGGTCGACCGGCGCTTCGGCACCCGGGCCTCGTCGCTGCCCCAGCAGGCGATCCGCGAGACCACCCGCTACGTTCCCGTCGCGCTGGAGGCCCGGCCCGGCAGTCTCGGCTGGCATGGCAATGCGATCCTCGTGCGCGAAGGCATCGAGGTCCGGCAGATCCAGTGCCTGGAGCTGCCGGCGCTGGAGCCGCGTGGCGCCGCCATCGTCGACCTGGCCGTCGGCGAGGCTGAGCTGCGCGTCGTCGGCATGCATCTGGGGTTGCTCGGCCTCTGGCGGCGGCGCCAGGCCGCGGCGATCCTCGCCCATCTGGAGACGATGAAGCCCGCTTTGCCGACGGTGATGATGGGGGACCTCAACGAGTGGAACCCCGACGGGCGGTGCTTCGCCCTGTTCGGCCGCTCCCACGAGGTTGTGCTGCCGGGCCGGTCCTTCCCCTCGCGCATGCCGCTCGGGGCCCTCGACCGCTTCATCCTCAGCGAGGAGGTGAGCCTGGTCGAGACCGGCGTCCACGTCTCCAACCGCTCGCGCGGCGCCTCCGACCATCTGCCGGTCTACGCCGACATCGCCTTCCCGGGCAGCGCCGCGACGGGCCCGCATGTCCGGCCGCTGGTCTCGCACGCCTGACCACGCCCCCCCCCCCCCCC
>PACL01000010.1 GCA_002700095.1 Fulvimarina sp.
AGGATGAGGATCGCCGGGTCCTTCAGGAACATCCGGGCGATGGACAGGCGCTGCTTCTGACCGCCGGAGAGTTTCACGCCCCGCTCGCCGACAATGGTGTCGAGGCCGTTCGGAAGGGCGGCGACGGTGTCCTCCAGCGAGGCCCGGCGCATGGCGGCGACGATCTCCGCCTCGGTGGCATCGAGCCGGCCATAGGCGATGTTCTCGCGCACCGTGCCGCCGAACAGGAAGACGTCCTGCTGGACGACGCCGACATGGTCGCGCAGCGAGGCGAGGGTCATGTCGCGGATGTCCGTGCCGTCGATGCGGATCGCCCCGCCGGTGACCTCGTAGAAGCGCGGCAGAAGGGCGCAGATCGTGGTCTTGCCGGCGCCGGACGGGCCGACGAAGGCGATGGTCTCGCCGGGCCGGGCGGTGAAGCTGACGCCGTCCAGCACCGGCCGGTCGCTGAGATAGCCGAAGCGTACCCGGTCGAACTCGACCGTTCCTTCGACGTGCGCGACGGCGACGGCGCCCTCGCGGTCCTCGATCTCCGGCTCGGTATCGAGGAACTCGACATAGCGCCGGAACCCGGCGATGCCCTTCGGATAGGTCTCGATCACCGCGGCGATCTTCTCCACCGGGCGGAAGAACACCCCGACGAGCAGGAGGAAGCCGACGAAGCCGCCATTCGACAGGTCGCCATTGATGACGAACCAGGTGCCGGCCACCATGACGATGACCTGGGTCAGCCGCATGGAGAAGTAGTTCAGCGACTGGGACCAGGACATGATCTTGTAGGCGTCGAGCTTGCGCCGGCGGTATTCGGCGTTGTTGGCCGAGAACAGCCGGCGCTCGTGGGGCTCGTTGCCGAAGGCCTGGACGACGCGGATGCCGCCGACATTCTCCTCGATGCGGGCGTTGAAATCGCCGATCGAGGCGTAGATTGCCCGCCAGGTCGCGGTCATGCGGGCGCCGTAGCGGCTGGTCAGCCAGGCGCCGACGGGAACGACGAAGCCGGTGATCAGGGCCAGTTCCACATGCACGAAGAGCATGAGGATGAAGGCCCCGACGAAGGTCATGATCGCGATGAACAGGTCTTCCGGCCCGTGATGGGCGATCTCGCCGATCTCCTCGAGGTCCTTGGTCAGGCGGCCGACGAGATGGCCGGTCTTGACGTTGTCGAAATAGCCGAATGAGAGCTTCTGCAGGTGATCGAAGGCCTTGCGGCGCATCTCGGTCTCGATGTTGATCCCCAGCATATGGCCCCAATAGGTCACCACCGCCATCAGCCCGGTGTTGAAGACGTAGATGAGGAGCAGGCCGACGGTCGCGGCGACGATCAGCGACCAGTCGCCGCTCGGCAGCAGCGTGTCGATGAACACCTTGACCGCGATCGGGAAGCCGAGTTCGAGCAGGCCGGCCAGGACCGCGCAGCCGAAATCGAGGAAGAACAGGCCCTTGTATGGCCGGTAATAGGCAAAGAAGCGCTTCAGCATGATGATCCGGTGTCGGCCGGCGAGGATGCGGCATTGTCGGGCGTACGAACGCGGGGGCGTACGGCGCCCGGCCGGGATAGCCGACGCGCGGTGCAAAATCGAGGGCAGACTGACGAATCATCGTGTTCCAGCCGCGCCGATGTTAGCTCTTCGGCAGCGCCCGGACGGGCAAGGTCGGTTACACTTCGCCTCCAGGCGATCATCCGGGGATCATCCGATGCAGTCACCCGTCGTCTTCGATGGCCACAACGATGCGCTCCTGCGCCTCCACATGGAGGGCGGCGAGGCGGCGATCGCGGCCTTCCTCGCAGGCGGCACGGCCGGCCACATCGACCTCGCCAAGGCTGCTGCGGGCAATTTTCGAGGCGGGCTCTTCGCCATCTTCCCGCCCTCGCCGCGCGGCGGGCTCGATCTCTCCCGTTTCGGGACCAATGGTTACGACATGGCGATGCCGGCGCCACTGGAGATCGCCGAAGCCACGACCTCGACCATCGCCATGGCGTCGATCCTGTTCAGGCTGGAGCGCGGCTCGAAGGGGGCCTTCCGGGTCTGCCGGTCGGTCGCCGACATCCGCGCCGCCCTTGCCGACGGGGCGATGGCGGCGGTGATGCACATCGAGGGCGCCGAAGCGATCGACGCGGACCTCACGATGCTCGACGTGCTGCATGCGGCGGGGCTGCGCTCGATCGGGATGGTCTGGAGCCGAAACAACGTCTTCGCCCATGGCGTGCCGATGCGGTTTCCGTCATCGCCGGACATCGGCGAAGGACTGACCGAGGCCGGAAAGCGGCTGGTCGCCCGCTGCAACGCACTCGGCATCCTCCTCGACCTGTCGCATCTGAACGAAAAGGGCTTTTGGGACGTCGCCCGGCTCTCCGACGCGCCGCTGGTCGCGACCCATTCCAACGTCCATGCGCTCTGCCCGGTCAGCCGCAACCTCACCGACAGGCAACTCGCCGCGATCGCCGAGAGCCGGGGCGTCGTCGGGCTGAACTTTGCGACGGCCTTCCTGCGCGAGGATGGATGGATGACCGCCGATACCGGCCTCGACGTCATGATCCGCCACCTCGACGGCCTCGTCGAGCGGCTGGGCGAGGACGGCGTCGCGCTCGGCTCGGACTTCGACGGGGCGGTGATCCCGGCCCCGATCGGCGATGCGGGCGGCCTGCCGAAGCTGTTCGAGGCGATGCGGCACCACGGCTACGGCGAGGCGCTGATCGACAAGATCGCCCGGGAGAACTGGCTGAACGTGCTGGAGCGGACGTTCAAGCCGGGGTCATGGCCGAAGCCGGCGACTGCGCTCCATGCCGGGCTCGGCGGCGACCAGGACGAGCCGAAGCGCGAGCAGATAGCAGTTGTCACCTGATGGCGGCGGAGGACCGAAAGCTGGCGACCGCGGTGGTCGTCATCGATCAACTGAGACATCCGAACGGAAGTAGCCGACCCGATCCCCGCACTCCGTGAAGGCTCGATCCTTCGCCACCAAAGCGTCAGCGGCGATGGAGCCGGCCAAGGTCGAGGTCGTCCGGATTGGCGGAGGCTGCCACAGCGGCGGCTGCCTGCCGGGGGCCGAAAGCTGCATCGAGGAGCTGCTCCAACGTCAGAGGGCACTCTTCGGGCAACGGCGGAACCGCGACGCCATGCTCCGCCAATGAGTCGGACGCGTTCCTCTTGGCCAGCTTCCAGATTTTCGGCAGGTCCAGCCGCTGCTCGAGCCCAGGCGAATAGGCGAGAACGGCATCACTTTGAAACCCGGAAGCTTCTCCCACCCAGTGGGCAACGGACGGTGCCTCGGGATCGAACGCAATCTTGACGAGGTGAACAAGCGTTTGTCGAAGCAGAGTCGAGATTTCCTTGATCTCGGCACGCCCCATGTCCTCGATCTCCTCGGCCAGGTTATCGATATCGAGACGATTGGAACCGCGCGGCAACGCACGCAACAGGGCCGCCTGATCCTGCGTCCAGCGGTAGAAATCAACGTCGTGCTGCTGCGACGGGGTCATGGCGACCTCACTCGTTGCCTCTCTCTTTGGGAGCGATTTTATAGGTCAGGCCCTCCCTTCGCGAAAGGGCTGTCAGGCGGGTGGTGGATTTTGCCGAAGAATGCCGCGTCGAGGCGTGGACGATCCGCCCTTCACCATGCTCTTCCCTGCGGCCATCGCCCCCGAAGCGGCTCACGAGTTCGCGCGGCAGTTCTTGGGAGAGATCCCGCTGCGAAGCGTCGTCGTCTGGTCGCGGCACCGGGACGCCGAGGACCGTTACGATCCCCGCCATCGTGTGCCGGTCCCGGCGCACCCGCAGTCCTGAAAGCCTTCCCAGCCTTCGCAAACAATCTCAGCGCAGATAGCCGGCGATGGCGGCGCGCACGAGGCCGGTCAGTTCCTCCTCCAGCCGCTCGACGGAGACGCCGGCATAGCGGCTTTCCAGCGAGACCGTCACGACGCCGTGGACGGCCGAGAACAGCGTTCGGGCGCGCAGCAAGACGCCGTCCGCGCCGAGATCGGGATAGAGTTCGGCCAGCGGCGCTGCGGGATATTCGAACAGCCGCGCCTGGTCGGTGCGAAGATCGGCCGCCATGGTCCCCTCCTCCTGCGGCGCATATTCGAAGAGGGCGCGCCAGAGCGGCGTCTCCTCGCGGGCAAAGGCGAGGTAGCAGCGGGCGAAGGCGACGAGGCGCTCGACCGGCTGCGCCTGGGCCGCGTCCCGCACGAGCCACTTCTCCAGCCGGCGCAGGGTCTTTGCGTTCACCGTCATGATCGCCTCGTCGAGGGAGGCGAAGACGCCGTAGAGCTGGCCGTTCGAGACGCCGGAGCGGGCGATCACGTCGCGCAGCCGCACCGCTCGCACGCCGCGCTCGATCATCAGGTTTTCGGTGGCTTCGACCACCTCGGCCCGAACCTCGTCGGCATCTCTGACGGGACCTCTGGGCATCGGCTGCATCCTTGGTTTTAAGAGCAACGCTCTTTTAGCGATTGACAGCCGCGAAATCCAGCGTATGGTGCCTATAAGAGCACTGCTCTTATGTCGTCAACGAGAGACCTGACCATGTTCAGACTGATGACCACCATCGCCAGGGGACGGGCCCATGAGGCGGCCGAAGACATCGCCGCGCGCAACGCGGCGACCATCCTCGGCCAGCAGATCCGCGAGGCGGCCGGCGCCCTCGAGGATGCCCACAAGGCCTTCGCCATCGCCGAGGCCGGGCTCGCCCGGGACGAGGCGCAGCTGACGCTGCTGGACGGGCGGATCGCCGACCTCGAGGCCCGCGTCGTCGCCGCGATCGAGAAGGGGCTCGAAGGCCTTGCCGGCGAGGGCGCCGAGGAGATCGCCGAGATCGAGGCGGAGCGGGACCTGTGCCGCAAGGGCGTCGAGCGGCTGCGCGGTGAGCTCTCGAAGCGCAAGCCTTATCTGAGGGAATGCGAATCGCGCCTGCGGCGCCTCTGCCGCAGCCGCGACCTCGTCTCGGTGCGATCGAGGGTGCATCAGCTCGACGGGCGAACCGGCGCGGCCGGCCTATCGCGCATCGCCGACGCCGAAAAGACGCTCCAGAGGATCGAGGATGCCCAGACCGCCGAGGACGCGGTCATGGCGCGCCAGGACTGCGGGACCGGATCCTCGACCATCGCGGACAAGCTGGCGGAGGCCGGCTGCGGCCCTGCCCGGCAAAACTCCGGCGCCGCCGTCATGGAGCGGCTGCGCCAGCGCGCCGGCGGCACGAACGGCGGGTAACGCCGGCCACTGTTCCGAAGCGCAGCGAACCGACCGAACAACCGATTCCCACTCATTCGACCAAGATCAAGGATAGTCCCATGAACGAGATCAAGAGCCTTCCCGGCAACGCCTTCTCCCTCTTCACCGTCATCGCCTTCGTTGTCGCGGCGGGCATGATGGCCGGCGGCATCTACTTCCTGGAGGCGAGCTTCGCCGCCAAGGGCTTCTACGCCATGGCCGCGATCATGCTCGTGCACACCACGGTGACCGTGACGAAGACGCTGCGCGACGCCGAGGAGGCCCGCAAGGAAGCCGCCCGGCAGGACGAGCTGCGGACAGAGAAGATGCTCGGCGGGCTGTCGGGCGCCTGAGCGCAGGCATCAACGCTGCCGGCGCGGGCCCCGCGCCGGTCCATCCGTCTCACCCCGCATAAGTTTGGCCGGAAGGTGCATGCCCCCACACACCTTTCGGCCCGCGGCAGCGATCCCCCCGGTCGCTGCCGCTTCGCTTCTTGTCTTCGGCCTGCCGGCTGCCTGCGTCAGCCGTAGCTCGACACGGCGGAACCTGCCAGCGCCGCGGTGTTGAGGAGGCCGCGCACGGTGACGCCGGGGGTGACGATGTGGGCGCGGTTGCCCATGCCCATCAGGATCGGGCCGACCTCGAGGCCGCCCGACACCGACTTCAGGATGTTGCGCACCGCGCCCGCCGCGTCGGAATTGGCATAGACGAGGACGTTCGCCCGGCCTTCCAGCCGCCCGCCCGGAAACAGCCGGTCGCGCAGCTCGTCGTCGAGAGCGGTGTCGGTGGTCATTTCGCCCTCATAGGCGAAGTCGAGCCGCTTCTCGTCGAGGAGCTTCATGGCGCCGCGCATCACCCGGCCGGAGTCGTTGTCGAGGTTGCCGAATTGCGAGCTCGAGCAGAGGGCGATCTTCGGCTCGACGCCGAAGCGGCGGACATGGCGTGCCGCCGCGATCACCGTCTCGGCCACCTGGCTGGCATCCGGCGTCATGTGGACATGGGTGTCGGCGATGAACAGCGGCCCCCTGTCGAGGATGATCAGCGACAGCGCCGCCACCGGATGCAGATGATCGGTCGAAAGGATCTGGCCGAGATGGCCGAGATGCCAGCGATACTCGCCGAAGGTGCCGCAGATCATGCTGTCGGCCTCGCCGCGATGCACCATGACGGCGGCGATTGCGGTGGTGTTGGTGCGCATCACGGCACGGGCGAGATCGGGCGAGACGCCGCGCCGGCGCATCAGCTCGTAATAGGTGCTCCAGTAGTCGCGGTAGCGCGGGTCGTCCTCCGGATTGACGATCTCGAAGTCCTCGCCGGCGCGGATCTTCAGGCCCTCGCGCTCGAGCCTCGCATTGACCACGTCCGGCCGGCCGATGAGGATCGGCCGGTCCTGGGTCTCCTCGACCATGGCCTGCGCGGTGCGCAGCACCCGCTCGTCCTCGCCCTCGGCAAAGACGATCCGCCGGCTCGACGCGCGCGCGGCATCGAACACACGGCGCATCACCGAATAGGAGCGGTACACCTGGGCGTTCAGCCGGGCGCTGTAGGCTTCGAGGTCGACGGGCCGCGTCGCGACGCCGGATTCCATCGCTGCCTTGGCGACGGCATAGGCGATCGTCGGCAGGAGCCGCGGATCGAAGGGCTTCGGGATCAGATATTCCGGCCCGAAGGTCAGGCGCTCGCCGCGATAGGCGTGGCCGACTTCCGCAGACGCGGTCTCGCGGGCGAGCCCGGCGATCGCCTCGACGCAGGCGAGCTTCATCGCGTCGTTGATCTCGGTGGCGCCGACATCCAGCGCGCCGCGGAAGATGAAGGGGAAACAGAGGACGTTGTTGACCTGGTTCGGATAATCCGACCGGCCGGTGGCGATCAGCGCGCCGGGCGAGGCCTCGCGGGCCTCCTCCGGCATAATCTCCGGCGTCGGATTGGCGAGCGCGAAGATGATCGGCCGCTCGGCCATCCGCGCCACCATCTCCTTGGTCAAGAGACCCGGGCCGGAGACGCCGAGGAAGAGATCGGCGCCCTCCATGGCCTCCAGCGTGGTGCGCATCTCCGTCTCGCGGGCGAACTCGGCCTTTTCCGGCGACAGGTCGTTGCGCAGCGTGTGCACCACGCCCTTGGAATCGAGCATGGTGATGTTTTCGCGCTTGGCCCCCATCACCAGGAACATCTTCAGGCAGGCGATGCCGGCGGCCCCCGCCCCGAGCGCGACGATCTTGATGTCGGCGATGTCCTTCTTCGCCACCTTCAGCGCGTTGACCGCCGCCGCCGAGGCGACGATCGCCGTGCCGTGCTGGTCGTCGTGGAAGACCGGGATCGACATCTTCTCCCGGCAGAGCCGCTCGACGATGAAGCAGTCGGGCGCCTTGATGTCCTCCAGATTGACCGCGCCGAAGGTGGGCTCGAGGCTGGCGACGATCTCGGCGAGCTTGACGGGATCGGTCTCGTTCACCTCGATGTCGAAGCAGTCAACGCCGGCGAACTTCTTGAACAGGACCGCCTTGCCCTCCATCACGGGCTTCGACGCCTGCGCCCCGATATTGCCGAGGCCGAGGACGGCCGTGCCGTTGGAGACGACTGCGACGAGGTTACCCTTGGCGGTATAGCGGGCTGCGTCGGCGAGGTTCTTCTGGATTTCCAGGCACGCCTCGGCAACGCCCGGCGAATAGGCGTTAGAGAGATCGCGGCCGGTGGTCATCGGCTTGGTGGCGCGGATCTCCAGTTTCCCGGGCTTCGGGAACTCGTGATAGTCGAGCGCTTCCTGGCGTTTCGACAGGGGCTTGGCGTCATCGTTCGACATGCGGCGTCTCTCTTCCCTGATGGTTTCTTCGGGCGATCATGCGGGCCATGTCCAGCATCCGGCACGAAAAGCCCCATTCGTTGTCATACCAACCGAACACCCTCAGAAGCCCGCCGGCAAGCGAGGTTTCGGGACCGGCCACGACGATCGATTCCGACCGGGCCCTCAGATCGGAGGAGACCAGCGGTCTGTCGGTCCAGCCGAAGACCGGCGAGTTCGCGGCCATGTCGCGCAGGATGGCGTTGACGGCGGCGACGCTGGCAGAGCGCTCGGTGGCAACCGTGAGGTCGATGGCCGAGACGCTGGCGGTGGGCACGCGGATGGCGCGGGCTTCGATGCGTCCGGAGAGCTCGGGCAGCACCGTTCCGATCAGCCGGCCGGCGCTGGTCGTCGTCGGCACCATGGAGAGCGCCGCGGCCCGGCTGCGCGCCGCATCGCCGCGCGGCTTGTCGACGGTCGGCTGGCTGCCGGTGTAGCAGTGGACGGTGGTCATCTGGCCGGAGACGATGCCGAGAGCCTCGTCGAGAACCTTCAGGAGCGGCGCCAGGGCGTTGGTCGTGCAGGAGGCGTTGGAGATCACCCGCTCGTCGCCGAGGCGATGCTCGTTGGCGCCGATCACGAGGGTGGCGTCGGCAACCTTCGAGGGGCCGGAGATCAGCACGGACCCGGCTCCGGCGCGAAGGCCGCGCTCGACGGTCTCGCGATCGTCGTTGTGGCCGGTGCATTCGAGGACGACGTCGACGCCGGAAAGGTCGAGCGCCGAGATGTCGCGCATGGAATGGAACGGGATTTCCCGCCCGTCGACGACCAGCATCCCCCGCCGCGTCTCGACGCTGCCGCGGAACGGTCCGAAGACGCTGTCGTATTCGAACAGATAGGCGCAGGATTCGAGCGGCTCGATGTCGTTGATCAGCACGATCTCGAGGTCGTCGGTGCCGGCGGCCGCAAGGATCCTGAGGATGGTCCGGCCGATGCGGCCGAAGCCGTTGAGCGCCAGGGTGATGGGTCGAGAGGTCATCGTCGCTTCGATGCAGAGGAGGCCGCGGGAGCCGGGCCGTTGGGTCGGCAACGACCTAGACCGTTTCGCCGCCCGATGTGAAGCCTTGGAGGCGTCTGGGGGACATGTTCGAAGAGTCGGCAGGCGTTGGACAGGTCGATGGCTGCGCCCGCCCGGTCACGAGGCCGGCGGGCCCGGCATCGTCGCACTGGCTCTCAACGGGATCCGCTTTCGGTCGGGACATCCGTCCATCTTGCTTGTAACGACAATTTGTTGCTACGATATGGGAATGGCTCAGGGCTTCGAATGGGATGAGGACAAGTCGGCCGCGAACCTCGCGGACCGTGGCATCGATTTCGCCTTCGCCCGACGGATCTTTGCCGATCCGGATCGGCTTACGGTTCCCGATACCCGCCAGGACTACGGCGAGGACCGGTTCATGAAGGTCGGACATGTCGAAGGACGCATGTTCGTGGCGGTCTGGACGAAGCGTGGCAACAGAATCCGCATCATCTCGGTTCGCAAGGCCAATGAGCGTGAAAGAGGACGCTATGGGAAAGACAATTAGAACAACCCTAGACCTTCGCGATCCGCCGCCTCTCACGGAGGCGGAACAGGAAACCTTGCGCCGCGTCGACGCGATGCCGGAGGAGGCCATCGACTACAGCGAAATCCCTGAACTGGACGCGGCCTTCTGGGCGAGGGCCGAGCAGGCACGGCCCGACCGAACGGAGCAGGTGACGCTGCGCATCAAGAAGTCGGTGCTGGACGCCTTCAAGGCGGGCGGGCGGGGCTACCAGACCCGCATCAACGCGGTGCTGGAATCCTATGTCCGCGCGACGCAGAGTCCCGATCGGGAGCGGTGACCAAGCCTCGCCTGCCCTCCGCCATTCCCACAACTTGCTGAGTTCGCCGGCTATTTCCGCGTTTCTGCCTCATATGGATGCAGCCGGGAAAAATGTTCATCGATGTCGCTTTTGAAGCGTTCCACTTCGCTTTTGAGTTAGTCAAAAAACCGTCACTCTGCGCATGGTGGCCTTGCTCAGCGGGGTCTCAATCATGCGCCGTTTCTCTCTGAAAAGCCTTCTTCAGGAAGCCGTCTCCGGCCATCAGGGCTGGGAGCGACAGTGGCGCGCGCCCGAGCCGAAGAAGGAATACGACGTCGTCATCGTCGGCGGCGGCGGCCATGGCCTGGCGACGGCCTACTACCTCGCCACCGTCCACGGCGTGACCAATGTCGCGGTACTCGAACGGGGCTGGATCGGCGGCGGCAATACCGGCCGCAACACGACGATCGTGCGCTCGAACTACCTCTTCGACGAATCGGCCGGCCTCTACGAACATGCGATGAAGCTCTGGGAGGGGCTGTCGCAGGAGCTGAACTACAACGTCATGTTCTCCCAGCGCGGCGTCCTCATGCTCGCGCACAACCATCACGACGTCATCTCCTTCAAGCGCCACGTCTATGCCAACCGCCTGAACGGCATCGATAACGAGTGGCTGTCGCCGGAAGAGTGCAAGGCCTACTGCCCGCCGCTGACGATCTCGCCTGATATCCGCTATCCCGTTCTCGGCGGCGCGCTGCAGCGGCGCGGCGGCACGGCGCGGCACGACGCCGTCGCCTGGGGCTATGCCCGCGGCGCCGATGCGCGCGGCGTCGACATCATCCAGAACTGCGAAGTCCTCGGCCTGAAGCGCCATCCAGATGGCTCGGTCGCCGGCGTCGAGACAAGCCGCGGCACGATCGGGGCGAAGCGCGTCGGCGTCGTCGCGGCGGGGCACACGGGCGTCGTCATGGGCCGATTCGGGCTCCGGATGCCGGTCGAGAGCGTGCCGCTGCAGGCCCTGGTGTCGGAGCCGGTGAAGCCGGTGTTTCCCTGCGTCGTCATGTCGAACGCCGTCCACGCCTACATCTCGCAGTCGGACAAGGGCGAGTTGGTGATCGGCGCGGGTACGGACCAGTATGTGTCCTACTCGCAGCAGGGCGGCATCCAGATCATCAATCATACGCTCGATGCGATCTGCGAGCTCTTCCCGCAATTCGGCCGGATGCGCATGCTGCGCTCCTGGGGCGGCATCGTCGACGTGACGCCGGACCGCTCGCCGATCATCGGCAGGACGCCGATCGACGGGCTCTTCGTCAATTGCGGCTGGGGCACCGGCGGCTTCAAGGCGACCCCCGGCTCCGGCCACGTCTTTGCCCATACGCTCGCCACCGGCGAGCCGCACAAGATCAACGCGCCCTTCAGCCTCGACCGGTTCCGCACCGGCCGGCTGATCGACGAGGCGGCGGCCGCGGCCGTCGCGCACTGACCATCTGTCTTTACCGGAGTAAAACCTGATGCTCCTGATCGACTGCCCCTATTGCGGCAAACGTCCCGAGGTGGAGTTCCACTGTGGCGGCGAGGCGCATATCGCCCGGCCCGAGACGCCGACCGCGGTGGAGGACGCCGACTGGGGCTCGTTCCTCTACTACCGGACCAACCCCAAGGGCGTTCACGCCGAGCGCTGGCTGCACGGCCATGGCTGCGGGCGCTGGTTCAACGCGCTGCGCGACACGGTGAGCGACGCCTTCGTCGCGACCTACGAGATGGGCAAGCCACGGCCGGACCGTGACGAGGCCATAGCTTCAACACCCTCGAACGCCTGAACGGGGCCATCATGAGCCAGCCCTTTCGCCGTCCCGCCGGCGGCCGCATCGACCGCAGCCGCCCGCTGTCCGTGACCTTCAACGGCCAACGGCTGGAGGGCTTTGCCGGCGACACCGTCGCCTCGATGCTGATCGCCTCGGGCCGGCATCTCGCCGGCCGTTCGTTCAAGTATCACCGGCCGCGC
The DNA here is from genome assembly GCA_002700095.1 of Fulvimarina sp. Classification (GTDB taxonomy): domain Bacteria; phylum Pseudomonadota; class Alphaproteobacteria; order Rhizobiales; family Rhizobiaceae; genus Jiella. The sequence goes on from PACL01000010.1 coordinate 11,840, forward strand.
GGCATCCTCTCCCACGGCTCCGACGAGCCGAGCGCGCTGCTCTCGGTCGACTGGCGAGCCGATCGCGGCCCGGGCTATCGCGACCCGAACAACCGCGCATCGGTGGTGGAGGCGCGGGACGGGCTGGTCGTCAGCACCCAGAACCACTGGCCGTCGCTGGAAACCGACATCGGTGCGGTGAACGACCTGTTGTCGCCGGTCTTCGTCGCCGGCTTCTACTACAAGACCTTCATGTGGCCGCGGAAGTTCTGGGACCGGGTCTACGAGCCGGTGATCCGCAAGGCCGCCGGCCTCGGCGAGGCACCGGACGTGAAGGACGCCGACCGCTATTCCAACCGGCATGCCCATTGCGACGTGCTCGTCGTCGGCGCCGGCCCGGCCGGGCTCGCGGCGGCGCTCGCCGCCTCGGCGGATGGCGAAAGCCGAGTCATCCTCGCCGACGAAGGCTGCGAGCCCGGCGGTGCGCTCCTCAACGACGCGACCTCGACGATCGACGGCAGGCCGGCGATGGCGTGGGTGGCGGATGCCGTGGCGACGCTGGATGCGCGCGAAAACGTCGTCATCCTGCCGCGCACGACGGCCTTCGGCTACTACAACCACAACCATGTCTGCATGGTCGAGCGGATCGCCGACCACGTCGCCGATGCGCCGGAGGGGCTTGCCCGCGAGCGGCTGTGGCAGGTGCGGGCCGGCGAAGTCGTGCTCGCCACCGGCAGCCACGAGCGGCCGCTGGTGTTCGAGAACAACGACCGGCCGGGCATCATGCTGGCCGAGAGCGTACGGGCTTATCTCAATCGCTGGGCCGTGCTGCCCGGAAACGAGCTGGTCGTCGTCACATCCTCGGCCTCGGCCTACCGGACCGCCCTCGACGCCAAGGCGGCGGGCATGCGGGTGTCCATCGTCGACATCCGGCTCGAGGCCGATTGCGGGCCGGAACTTGCGGCGGCGAAAGACGCCGGCATCACCGTTCGCAGCGGCCACACGGTCATCAAGGCGCTTGGCAGCAAGCGGGTGACCGGCCTTGTCGTCGCCCCGATCGGCCACGGTGGGGCGATCGGCGAAAAGGTCACCGTTCCCTGCGACTGCGTGGCGATGTCCGGCGGCTGGACCCCCTCCGTCCACCTCTTCTCGCAGTCCCGCGGCAAGCTCGCCTTCGACGTCGAACTCGACGCCTTCCTGCCCGCGACGTCCGCCCAGGCGGAGCGGTCGGCTGGCGCCTGCCGCGGCGTCTATGATCTGGCTGCCGTCATCGCTGATGGCGGGAAGGCCGGCGGCGGGGAGCTCGCACCGGAAGCAACGGCATCCTTCACCGGCTTCCAGCCCGTCCGCGTGCTGCCGACCGACGCCGACGCCTCGCGGGTGAAAGCCTTCGTCGACTTCCAGAACGACGTCACCGCCAAGGACATCAAGCTCGCGGTGCGCGAGGGCTTCGAGTCCATCGAGCACGTCAAGCGCTACACGACGACGGGCATGGCGACCGATCAGGGCAAGACGTCGAACATGAATGCGCTGGGCCTCGTCGCCGGCATTCTCGACCGTCCCCTTCCCGCGGTCGGCACGACGACCTTCCGGCCGCCCTATACGCCCGTCTCCTTCGGCGCGCTGATCGGGCCGGCGCGGGACGAACTGTTCGATCCCGTGCGCAAGACGCCGATCGATGGCTGGGCGGAAAAGCACGGCGCGGTGTTCGAGCCGGTCGCCCTGTGGCGGCGCGCGAAGTATTTTCCGAAGGCCGGCGAGGACATGAACGCCGCGCTCGCCCGCGAGACGAAGGCCGTGCGCACGAATGTCGGCATCTTCGACGCCTCGACGCTGGGCAAGATCGAGGTGGTCGGGCCGGACGCGGCCGAGTTCATGAACCGCATCTATACGAATGCCTGGACCAAGTTGAAGACCGGCGGCTGCCGCTACGGGCTGATGCTGCGCGAGGACGGCTTCGTTTATGACGACGGCGTCGTTGCCCGTCTGGCGGAGGACCGCTTCCACGTGACGACCACCACAGGCGGGGCGCCGCGTGTGATGCGCCACATGGAGGATTATCTCCAGACCGAGTGGCCGGATCTCGACGTGTTCCTGACCTCGATCACCGAGCAGTGGGCGGTGATCGCCCTGCAGGGCCCGAACGCCCGCAAGGTGCTGGAGCCCTTCGTCTCGGACATCGACCTGTCCGAAGCCGCCTTCCCGCACATGACGGTGAAGACCGGCTTCGTCTGCGGCATTCCCTGCCGCCTGTTCCGCGTCTCCTTCACCGGCGAGCTCGGCTTCGAGGTGAACGTGCCGGCCGACTATGGCGAGGCGGTCTGGAAGACGCTGTTCGAGGCGGGCCAGCAGCACGGCATCACGCCCTATGGCACCGAGGCGATGCACGTGCTGCGCGCCGAGGTCGGCTATGTCGTGGTCGGCCAGGAGACCGACGGCACCGTCACGCCGGACGATCTCGGCCTGTCCGGCCTCGTCTCGAAGGTGAAGCCGGACTTTGTCGGCAAGCGCTCGCTCACCCGGCCTGACATGGTCATGGCCGATCGCCGGCAGCTCGTCGGGCTGCTCACCAAGGATCCGGCGGAGGTGCTCGACGAAGGCGCGCAGGTGGTCGAAGACCCAGGTCAGCCGATCCCGATGAAGATGATCGGCCACGTCACCTCCAGCTACGCGTCTTCCAATTGCGGCCGCTCGATCGCCATGGCGATGATCGACGGCGGGCGGGCGAGGATAGGCGAGACGGTGCATGTCACGACGCCGGGCGGCTTCACCGAGGCGGTGATCTCCAAGGCCGTCTTCTACGAGGTGAAGGGGGAAACCGCCGATGCTTGAGCTCAATCTCGCCCGCCGCGCGCCGACGGTGTCGCCGCTCGCCTCCGAGACCGGCGTCACGGTGACGCCGCTCGGCCCGGAGGGCCGCCTCGCCTTTCGCATCAAGCCGGCGGCACTCGCCGGGCGCAGCGCCATCGACGGCTTCGACCTGTCCGGCGCGATCAACTCGCGCAGCACCGCCGGCGAAAGTGGTCAGCAGCGGGCGGCGCTCCGCCTCGGCCCGGACGAGTGGATGCTGCTCATCGCCGCCGACGAAGTCGACGAGCGCTGCGAGGCGATGTCGGCTGCACTCGCCGGCGTCCCCCATTCGCTGGTCGACGTCTCCCACCGCGACGTCTCGTTTGCGGTTGAGGGGTCGGGCGCGGACGCAGTGATCAATGCCGGCTGCCCCCTTGATCTTTCTTCGAAGGCCTTCCCGGCGGGGTCTGCCACCCGCACGGTCCTCGGCAAGGCCGAGATCGTGCTCCAGCGCCTTGCCGCCGATCGCTTCACGGTCACGACGTGGCGCTCCTTCGCGCCTTACGTCCAGGGTTTGCTGGTCGAGGCCGCGCGGGACACCGTCTGACGATGCGAGATGCCGTCCCCGCTGCGGCGGGGATGCAACGAGACTTCCGATCAACAGGGGCGCGGCCGGCGCCCGGTCTCCCGGCCCCGATAGGGTGCAGCATGATGATGAACGACCTCGTCGCCCGCCTGACCCACCGCAAGAAGGGCTACACGCTCGAAGCGCCCTTCTATACGGACAAGGAGATCTTCGACGCCGACATGGAGGTGATCTTCGGCCGGCACTGGATCTTCGTCGGCGTCGAGCCGGACGTGCCGGAGCCCGGCGATGTCATGGTCGTCGACATCGGCAAGACCTCCATCGCCATCCTGCGCGACGACGACGGCGAGGTCCGCGCCTTCCACAATGTCTGCCGGCATCGCGGCGCCCGCCTCGTCCACGAGGAGAAGTCGACGGTCGGCAATCTCGTCTGCCGCTATCACTCCTGGGTCTACGACACGACCGGCCAGCTCATCCATGCCGAGCATATGGGCGAGGATTTCGACCGTTCCTGCCACGGGCTGAAGCCGGTCCACATCCGCTCGCTCGAGGGCCTGCTCTTCGTCTGCCTCGCCGAAAACCCGCCGAAGGATTTCGACGAGTTGGAGCGGGTGATGGCACCCTATCTCGCGCCCCACAATCTGCGCGAGACCAAGGTCGCCTACAGCCATGATCTGATCGAGCCGGGCAACTGGAAGCTGACGATGGAGAACAACCGCGAGTGCTATCACTGCGGGGCGAACCATCCCGAGCTGACCGTGCCGCTGTTCGCCTACGGCTTCGGCTTCGCGCCGGAGGAACTCGACGAGACCGAGCGCGAGCACGCGGCTCAGTACGCGTGCATGCTCAACGACAACCACCGGGACTGGGAGGCCGCCGGCCTGCCGTCTCGCGAGGTCGACCGGCTCGACGACATGGTCACCGGCTTCCGCACCGAGCGCCTGCCGCTGTCGGGCGCCGGCGAGAGCCACACGATCGACACCAAGCGCGCCTGCAACAAGCTGATGGGCAACCTCGACAACGCCAAGCTCGGCGGCCTGCATTTCTGGACCCAGCCGAACTCCTGGCACCATTTCATGGGCGACCACGCGGTGGTCTTCTCGGTGCTGCCGATCGACGCCGAGCACTCGCTGCTGCGCACCAAATGGCTGGTTCATAAGGACGCGGTCGAGGGCGTCGACTACGATCTCGACAATCTCATCGGCGTGTGGATGGCGACCAACCAGCAGGATTCCGACCTCGTCGGCTACTGCCAGGACGGCGCGCGGATGACGGGCTACCAGCAGGGCCCCTATTCGCCGCACACCGAGATGCTCGTCGAGAAATTCGTCAACTGGTATGTCGGCCGGATGCTGTCGCATCTGGCTGAAACCCGCGCCGTCGCCTGAAGGGGACCGCCGCATGGATGCTCCCGTCCCGAAGACCCTTGCCGTGGGCCCCGTCCCCACCGGCTACTACCGCTGGGAGCCGGAGGAGGACGACGTCCTGATCTGCCGCGCGGTGCGCGAGGAGACCCACGACGTCAAGACCTTCGTCTTCGCGCCGCGGCACCGGCGCCAGTTCGAATTTACCTCCGGCCAGTTCCTGACCTTCGAATTCGAGATCGGCGGCGAGATCATCCATCGCTGCTACACGATCTCCTCGCCGCCGACCCGGCCGGACACCGTCGCCATCACGGTGAAGCGCGTCCCGGGCGGGCCGGTCTCGAACTGGCTGCACGACGAGTTCCAGCCGGGCATGATGCTGAAGGCGACCATTCCGATGGGCGTCTTCTCCTGGTCGGGCATGCAGGCGACGAAGTATCTCTTCATCTCCGGCGGCTCGGGCATCACGCCGATGATGTCGATGACGCGGGCCTCCTACGATCTCGCGCTGATCTCTGACATCGCCTTCGTCCATGCGGCCCGCTCGCCGGCCGACATCGTCTTTCGCGACGAGCTCGACTTCATGGCAAAGCGCAACCGCTCGATCCGCCCGACCTTCATCGTCGAGGACGATGCGGCCCGCGAGACCTGGAGCGGCTATCGCGGCCGCATCGACGGGGCGAAGCTCGCCATGATCTGTCCGGATTTCCGCGACCGCACCGTCTTCGTCTGCGGCCCGGCGCCGTTCATGAAGGCTGTGAAGACTACCCTGACCGAAGCCGGCTTCGACATGAGCCGCTACCACCAGGAAAGCTTCAGCTTCGACGACTTTACCGAGGCGGCCCAGGACGAGATCACCGAGGCGACGGAGGAGATCGATTCCGGCGTCCGGGTGTTCCAGCTGGAGTTCGCCAAGACCGGACGGACCATCGAATGCCCGGAAGGGATGACGGTACTGGAGGCCGCCCGCCGCGCCGGCATGCGGCTGCCCTCGTCCTGCTCGAAGGGGCTCTGCGGGACGTGCAAGTCGAAGCTGACATCGGGCTCGGTGGAGATGAAGCATGGCGGCGGCATCCGGCAAAGGGAGATCGATGCCGGCATGGCGCTGCTTTGTTGTTCGCGGCCGAAGACGGATCTGGTGATCGAGCGCTGACGGCGCATTCCCGAGACACCGCACAAGGAGGGCACTCCAACATGATCGCCAATGCCGAAGCTCTCCTGAAGCCCCTGACCATCAAGGGGCTGACGATCCGCAACCGGGTGATGTCGACGAGCCATGCGCCGTCCTATGGCAAGGACGGCAAGCCGCAGCAGCGCTATCAGCTCTATCATGAGGAGAAGGCCAAGGGCGGCATCGGGCTGACGATGTTCGGCGGCTCGTCCTCGGTGTCGATCGACAGCCCGGCAGCGCCCTGGAACCAGATCTCGGTCGCGGACGATTCGGTCGTGCCGTTTTTCCGGGAGTTCTCCGAGCGCATCCACCGGCACGGCGCCAAGCTGATGATCCAGCTGACCCATATGGGCCGGCGCACCAAGTGGGACACCGAGCACTGGCTGCCGGTGAAGTCGGCGTCCGCCACAAGGGAGCCGGCGTCGCGGGCGATCTCGAAGGCCCTCGAGCAGGAGGAGATCGACCGGATCGTCGCCGACTTCGCGGCGGCCGCGCGGCGGTGCAGGGAGGGCGGGCTCGACGGCTGCGAGATCTCAGCCGCCCATGGGCATCTGGTCGACCAGTTCTGGTCGCCGAACTCCAACCATCGCACCGACAAATACGGCGGCTCGCTCGAAAACCGCATGCGCTTCGGCATCGAGGTGCTGTCGGCGATGCGCGAGGCGGTGGGCGACGACTACGTCATCGGCATGCGCATGTCCGGCGACGAGATGCTGAAGGGCGGGCTCTCCCACGAAGACTGCGTCGTGATCGCTTCGGAATACGCCTCGCGCGGCCTCGTCGACTTCCTCAACGTCGTCGGCGGCCAGGCGCGCGACCACATCGCCCATGCGGTCTGCCTGCCCAACATGTCCTTTCCCGTCGCGCCGTTCCTGCCGCTGCCCTCGGCGATCAAGCGGGAGGTGGACGTGCCGATCTTCCACGCCCAGCGCGTGACCGACCTTGCCACCGGCGCCCGGGCCGTCGCCGAGGGCCATGTCGACATGATCGCCATGACGCGGGCCCACATCGCCGATCCGCATCTCGTCCGGAAACTCACCGAGGGGCGCGCCGACGACATCCGGCAATGTGTCGGCGCCGGCTACTGCATCGACCGGATCTATGTCGGCGGCGATGCGCTCTGCATCCAGAACGCCGCCACCGGGCGCGAGGCGACGATGCCCCACGTCATCGAGCGGGCCGAGCGGCAGAAGACCGCCGTGGTCGTCGGCGGCGGCGTCGGCGGGCTGGAGGCGGCGCGGGTGCTGGCCGAGCGCGGCCACGCCGTAACGCTGTTCGAAAAGTCCGATAGGCTCGGCGGCCAGGTGAACGTCGCGTCGAAAGCGACGTGGCGCGAGGCGCTGTCGGGCATTCCCCGCTGGCTGGTCGCCCAGGTGACGAAGCTCGGGGTCGACATCCGGCTCGGTACGGAGGCCGGCGAGGCGGAGATCGCGGCGCTCTCCCCCGACATCGTCATCGTCGCCACCGGCGGTGAGCCGCAGAAGGGCGAGGCCAAGGGTTTTGCGCACGCCGTGACCACATGGGACGTGCTGGAGGGCCGCTCGCAGCCGTCTGGCACCGTGCTCCTCTATGACGAGATCGGCGGCCACAACGCCGCCTCCACCGCCGAGGTGCTGGCCAAGATGGGCTGCCTCGTCGAGCTCGTCACCCACGACCGGATGATCGGCGAGGAGATCGGCCCGACCAACCAGCCGGTCCACCTGCGCGAACTCTACAAGCTCGGCGTCCTGATGACGCCGAATTCCGAGCTGATCGAGATCTATCCCGAAGGCAACCGGCTGATCGCCGCGATCCGCAACACCATGACCGATGCGGAGGAAGAGCGGGTGGTGGATTCGGTCGTCGTCGACTACGGCACGCTGCCGGTGGACGGGCTGCACTTCGCCCTGAAGGACAAGGCAAAGAACCGCGGGCTGACGGACGACCATGCGATCATCGCGGGCGCGCCGCAGCCCTGCGAAATCAACGGCGCGGCATCCGAGCCGGGCTACACGCTCTACCGCATCGGCGACGCCGTCGCCGGCCGCAACATCCACGCCGCGATCTACGACGCGCTGCGCCTGTGCAAGGACCTGTGAGGGTGGGCGGGGAAGGAGCAGCCTCGCCTCTGCCGACTTGCGGGAGGAATCGCAAGAGAGGGGTTTCTTTCGCTCAGCCGACAACGGCCGTTGCGCACACACCCCCCTCTGCCCTGCCGGGCATCTCCCCCACAAGGGGGGAGATCAGCTGCTTCGATGCGGCGCGCAACGTTATGCGATCGGCGCAATCCCGCCCTTTGGAGAATAGGTCGCCACTTTTGCGCGAGATCGATCTCCCTCCTTGTGGGGGAGATTCCCGGCAGGGCAGAGGGGGGTTCGCCGCCGCGACGCATCCGGTGGCCTTGCCATGACCGCCGCAGCCTTCCTCCCCTGGCTGGTCGTCGCGATGCTCCTCGTTGCGGCCGTCCAGATCGGCCGACGCGTCCGGCTCTGGCGCGGCGGAAAACCCGCCACCGTCGACTGGTTCGCCGGGCTGAAGGCGCTGCCCAAGCGTTATCTCGTTGACGTCCACCACGTCGTCGATCGCGACAAGTCGGCCTCGCGCATGCATGTGCCGACCGCCGGCGGTCTCGTCCTCGCCTGCGGCCTTCTCGGCTTCGGTCTCGTGCCGGCGATCACCGCCTCGCGCCTCTATTGGGCGCTCGTGGCGCTGGCCTTCCTGGTCATGGGAGCCGGCGTCGTCCTCGAAGCGCGGCGGCGCTATCCGCGGGCGCTGCCGCGGCTGTCGCTCGGCCTCTGGCAGCGGCTGCCCGTCCATCTCGGCGTCTTCGCTGCCGGCGGCTTCCTCACCGCGCTTCTCGCGGCCCTCGGCAATCCGCTGCCGGCGCTGTCGTTTGTCCTGTTCTTTCCAGCGGCGGCGGCCGGGCTCGCCCTTGCCGCCACCACGGCAAGCGGCCCGATGCGGCATGCTTTGGCGGGCGCCACGCATCTCGTCGCCCATCCGCGGCCTCCCCGCTTCGAACATCAGGCGGCGAAGGGTGACACGACCGGGCTTCGACCGCTCGACCTCGAGGCGGACAAGCTCGGCGCCGAGACGCCTGCCGATTTCGCCTGGAACCGGCTGCTGGCCTTCGACGCCTGCGTCCAGTGCGGGCGCTGCGAGGCCGCCTGCCCGGCCTTCGCCGCCGGCCAGCCGCTGAGCCCGAAGCATCTGATCGCCGATCTCGCGGCGGCGAGCGGCGGCGGCCATGCCCGGCCCTATGCCGGCAACCCCTATCCCAACGAGCGGGCGATCGGGGGCGCTGCCGGAATGCATGCGCCGATCGTCTCGCCGGACGGGATCGTCCATCCGGACACCTTGTGGTCCTGCACCACCTGCCGGGCCTGCGTCGAGGAATGCCCGATGATGATCGAGCATGTGGATGCGATCGTCGACCTCAGGCGCTACCAGACGCTGGAACTCGGCGCCCTGCCGCTGAAGGCCGAGGAGCCGCTGGCGAACTATCGCGGCTGCGACGAGCCGAGCGGGCGGCCGCTATACGAGCGGACGGATTTCGCCGCCGGCCTGTCGCTGCCGCGCATCGTCGAAAGGGGCGAGGCGGAGGTGCTGCTCTGGCTCGGTCAGGCGGCCTACGACCTGCGCGGCCAGCGGACGCTGAAGGCGCTGATCCAGACGCTGAACGCCGCCGGCGTCGACTTCGCCGTGCTCGGCGGCCAGGAGCGCGACTGCGGTGATCTCGCCCGAAGGCTCGGCGACGAGGCGACGTTCCAACGGCTGGCGACAGCGAACATCGAAATCCTGTCGCGCTACCGCTTTTCCCGCATCCTCACCGCCGACCCCCATGCGCTGCATGTCATCCGCAACGAATATCCGGCCTTCGGCGGCAGCTACGAGGTCGTCCACCACACGGCGTTCCTCGCCGAACTGGTGGAGAGCGGCAGACTCGCTCCGGCCTCGCTCGCCGGGCGGACGATCACCTATCACGACCCCTGCTATCTCGGCCGCTACAATGGCGAGGTCGAAGCGCCGCGCGCGCTGCTCGACGCTCTCGGGCTGGAGCGCCGCGAGATGGCACGGTCCGGCAAGCGCTCGATGTGCTGCGGCGGCGGCGGCGGCGCGCCGTCGGCCGACATTCCCGGCGACACCCGCATCCCCGACATCCGCATGGTGCAGGTGAAGGAGACCGGGGCGAAGACGGTGGCGGTCGCCTGCCCGCAATGCACGGCGATGCTGGAAGGCGTCACCGGCGAGCGGCCGGAGGTGAAGGACGTCGCCGAGCTTTTGTGGGAAGCCATTGAGGCCGGCCGCAGGAAGCCTGCCGGCGCCGCGCCGACGCGGGAGCTTCAACCCGCATGAGCCGGCTCAGGAAAGATCCCCGCGCCGAGCGCGCGACGAAAACGGTGGCCGAGGCGGGCCGGCGCCCGCGCCTCGATCTCGGCCGGCGCGAGGCGAGCCCGGCCTCCGGCCGGCCGCGCCGCGACCCGTGGCGGGAATGGGCGGCGAGCCTTGCGGGCGAGACCGTCACCGGGCCCGAGCGCAAGCGCTACGACCGTTCGCAGCGACAGATGAACCGCGCGGATGCGGCCCGTTTCGCCAAGGAACGGCAGAGCCTCGACGCCACCGATATCAGCCCCGGCCAGCCGGCCCTGCGGGTTGTCGAGGCGCCGGCATTCGCGGTCTTTGCCGTTGTTGAGGCAGCGGGCGGGCGGCTGTCGCGCTTCGACCGGCAGGTGCTCGGCGCCGCAAGGCTCTTGGCCGATGCAGGGGACGGCGGCGGGGCGGTCGTTGCCATCGTACCGGAGAGCGTCGAGGCTCTCGGCGAGGCCGGCGCCGACCGGGTTCTCGCCTTGCCGGGCGCGGCGACGCCGGCGATCCGGGCATCGATGCTCCGCAGCGCCGTCGAGGAGCATGGCCCGCGTCACGTGATCCTCGCCGAGGAAGGTGACAGCGCCGACATCGCCCGGCGTCTCGCGGCCTGTCTCGGGGAGCCGCTGTTTGCCGATGTCGAGCATCTGACCGCCCGGCAGGCGGTGCGCGCGATCCGGGGCGGCCGCGCGGAGATCGGCCTTGCGCCGCCCCGGCTGATGACCATCGGCGAGGATCGTGCCAAGCCCCACGAGGCGGTGCCCTGCGAGGCGCGGCCGCTGGAAGATGCCGCCGCGGCACGCCTCGACGACCCGGCGATCCTGTCGGTCGAGATCATCCCCGGCGACCCGGCAAAGCTCGCTTTGAGCGAGACGGACTTCGTCGTCTCGGCCGGCAACGGCGTCAACGACTTTGCCGCCTTCCGCGATCTCGCCGCGGTGATGAAGGCGACGCCCGGCGCGAGCCGCGTCGTCTGCGACGCCGGGCTGATGCCGCGGCAGGCGCAGGTCGGCGCGTCGGGCACGGTGCTCGCCGCCGACTGCTATCTCGCCCTCGGGATTTCGGGCGCCCCGCAGCATCTGCAGGGCATCGCCGGCTGCGAGCACGTCATCGCCGTCAACACCGATCTCCACGCCGCGATGATCGAGCGGGCGGGTCTCGCCATCGTCCAGGATGCGCAGCTGGTCATGCCGGCCTTGCTGAAGCTGTTGCAGGAGCGCGGCGCATGAAGACAATCGTGCTTCTCTCGGACGCGAGAAACCCCGTCTCCGGGCGGGCGCAGCTGTCGCGGCTGGAAGCCCAGGCGATCGGCCTTGCGGCCGATCTCGACGAGACCCCACAGGGCCTTCATGTCGGGCCGGGCGAAGAGGGCGTCGCGGCTGGACTTGGCCACGGACTCCGCGGCCTCGACGTCGTCGAGGCGCCGGAGGGCGAGGACCCGCTGCCGGCGCTTGCCGCCTTCCTGAAAGATGCCCTCTCAGGCGATGCGCCGCCCGCGCTGGTCCTGTGCGGCCGGCGCGGCGAAGGCGGGCTGGAAACCGGCCTCGTGCCCTATCTGCTGGCCGAAGCGCTGGGCCTGCCGATCCTCGCCGATGCGGTGGCGATGCGGCCGGGCGAGGCGCCGGGCACGCTGGTCGTCGACCAGGCGATGGCGAAAGGTGCCCGGCGCAGGATCACCGCCCGCCTGCCGGCCATCGTCACGGTGCATCCGCTCAGCTCTCCGCCGCAGCCCTTCGCCTTCGGCCGGATGCGGCGGGGCGATATCCGCCGCCATGCGGCCGCCGTCTGCGAGGTGCCGGTCGATGTCGGTGCGGGGGAGCGCCCGCACCGGGCCCGGCCGAAGCTGATGCGCACGGCCGGCACCGCCAGCGGCGGGGCAAACCTCCATGTCGGCCCGGAGCCCGAGGAGGCCGCGCGGCTGATCCTGGCCTATCTGGAGGAGAATGGCATCCGGGGGTATGGGCGGGGGTAGCGCCCGGGGTTGACGGGCGGCTGGCCAGGGAGGCTTGCGGCGGCTCGCCCCCCTCTGTCCTGCCGGACATCTCCCCCACAAGGGGGGAGATTAAGCGCGTCATCGCCGCGGTCGCGCCTTTGGCATTTGCGCCAGATCTGCCATGTGAAGGCTTGCGGAGCGCAGATGCGAGATCGATCTCCCCACTTGAGGGGGAGATGGCTGGCAAGCCAGAGGGGGGTGCCTCGGCACTACCCGGCCGGCAAGAGCCCATTGCGCGGCGAGGCCGGCATCACGCCGCAGGCCCCGGCACCCTTTCCGAAAACCCCTCAGACCCCGTGCGTCGCCAGCATCCCCTGCGCCTCCGGCGCGGACGCGCGCGGCTGGCGGGACTTGGCGGCGGCGACCTCGGCGGCGATCATTTCGGCGGTGATCGCAGAGAGCGTCCAGCCGAGGTGGCCGTGGCCGGTGTTGTAGAAGACGCCGGCCCGGCGGCCCTGCCCAACCTTCGGCATCATGTTCGGCATCATCGGGCGCAGGCCGGCCCAGGGGATGACCGAGGAGGTGGAGACACCGGGGAATCGCGTCCGGCACCACTCGGTGAGCGGGCGGATGCGGGCGTCCTTGATGTCGCGGTTCTCGCCGGAGAACTCCGCGGTGCCGGCGATGCGCAGGCGGTCGGCGCCGAGCCGCGAGGTGACGATCTTGGCGTGATCGTCGAGGAGGCTGACCATCGGCGCGCCGGCGCGGCTCTCCGCGTCGGTGAGGTTGACGGTGATCGAATAGCCCTTGACCGGATAGACGTTCACCCGGTCGCCGAGCTGGGCCGCAAATCTGCGGCTGGCGACGCCGGCGCAGACCACCACCGCGTCGAAATGCTGGCGGGTCGCCTCCGTGGCGGCGCCGGCCTTGCGCCAGAAGACGTCGACGCCCTTCTCGCCATCGGACTGGAGCCGCGTGACATCGGCGGAGAAGGCCAGCCGGGCACCGTGGCGCCGGCAGGCCTCGGCGAGGTTGCTGGTGTATTTGTGGATGTCGCCGGTGAAGTCGGACTCGGTGAAGAAGCCGCCGACGAAATTGCCGCGGATGGTCGGCTCGATCGCGGCGATGTCCTCCGGCCCGACGGCGGTGCGCTTCAGCCCGCCCTTTTCGAGCAGCTTATTGACCTTGGCGGCATGGGCGAATTCGCCTTTTTCCTCGTAGACGTGGAGGATCCCGCGCTTCTCGGCGTCGAAGGAGAAGCCCTCGCGCTCGGCCATGTCGAGGAGATGGGCCCGGGCAGCAATGGCAAGCTTCGTCGTCGCGATGGTGTTCTGTTCGTAGTTGCGCGCCGCCAGCACGAATTCGGCCATCCAGGAGAGCTTGTGCCAGGAGGGCTTGGGATTGACCAGGAGCGGCGCGTCCTTGGTCAGCATCCACTTGATGCCCTTCAGGAACGTCGACGGCTGGTTCCAGACCTCGGCGTTGGAGGCCGAGAGCTGGCCGCCATTCGCGAAGGATGTCTCCATCGCGGCATAGGGCTGACGGTCGAAGACGGTGACGTCGAAGCCGCGCTGGATCAGCTTGTAGGCGGTGGTGATACCGGTGATGCCGGCGCCGATGACGGCGATGGAGGTCATGACGAGCCTTTCTTCCGCGTTGGCGCGGAGATCCGTGCTTGCCCCTCCCGTCATGAGCCTGAGAGCTTCACCGCGCGCGGACGAACTCCGGCGCGGCTTTCTCCTTCGGCGGACGACCCGATCATGGGCCGCCACTCTTCGGACTTTTTTGAACGAAACGGTCCCTGTTGCCTGAGAGTTTCCGGGGCGGTTGCTCCTTCGGCGCCGGCCTCGAAGGCCGATCTCTCCCGTATTCGTCGATACGGTCAGACTAGCGCCCGAAACCTTTCCCGACAATGACGACGGCCCATCGAATGCGCGCATGGCTGCCATGCGCAAACGCCTCGGCGGCGTTTCGAAGAGGACGTCGACCTTCGGCGGGGCCGCCGAAGGCAAGGGACGCAGCGGATGGCAAGCGTCAGTCCATCTCCCCGGCGTAATGCTCGGCGGTGAGGCGATGTGTCGATCAAGCCGACATGCCTTACCGCAAGCATCGTTGCGTCTTCGCAAGGACACCCCCTTCGAGGACGGGAAGAAGAAGAGATCGTGACGCGCGTGGGCATCAGAGCCAGGATCATCGCCGCATTCCTGCCGGTCGCCATATTGGCGCTGGGGCTCGGCGTCGTCGCCGACCTGACGATGACGGACGCCTTTCTCGCGGCGCCGCCGCAGCAGCAACCGCAGCGCCAGGATATCGCGCCAGAGCGGCCGGACGTCTCGCCGCCGGTGCGGGTGGCAGCCGCCCTGCCCGTCCCCCAGCCCGTCGTCGATACCGTGGCGCAAACCTTTTCGGAACGCACGACCGGCGATCTCGATGCGGTGAGGCTCGCCGCCGTCGACTATGTCGAGGATGGATCAAAGGACAGCTACGACCGCTTCCAGACCGCCGCGACCGGCCTCACCGAACTGTCGTCGCAGGAGCGCGTCCTGGTCGACGCGCGCCCCGAACTCGCCGGCGCCCTGAAGCGCATCGAGACCGGCGTCGCCTCCTGGCGCTCGGCCGTCGATACGCTGGCCGGGCTGAAGTCCGGTGAGGACAAGGCCAGCCAAGCCGTCGCGGCGGCGGGGCCGCTGGCGGTCTCGGCGATGTCCGACGTCATCAAGCTCGCCTGGCGGGCCTTCGACATCGAGGCGCTCTACCACGCGACGGCGACCTTCGAATCGCTGAATGCCAGCCTCGTCTCCGCCGAGCGCTTCCTGCGCACCGCCGACCGCGCTGCCTTCGACGTTGCCCAGTCGAAGCTGAACGAGGCGGTCGGCCGGCACGCCGCGATGACCAAGCTGATGACCGACCGGGCGCAGCTGGAGCGGGCGCGCGAGGCGCTCGCCCTGATGAAGGACTATGGCGAGAAGCTGACGGCAACGAAGGACCTCGCCGCCCGCATGCGGGAGCTCCGCTCCGGCCTTTTGCTCTCGGCGCCCCGAGCGGTAGCGGCCAGCGTTCTCGCGCTTCGGCCCGTGGCGGCGGCGGCCGTCGCCGTTGCGCCTCCCGTGGCCGAAGTGCCCGCAGAGGCCGCAGAGGTCGCTGCGCTCGAGGCTTCCGAGGCCGATGCAGGATCCTTCGAGCAAGAAGCAGCCGAAGCTTCAGCAAGCCCGGCGCCCGCATCCCTGTCCGAAGGCCGCATCGTCCTTTTCGGCAGCATCCTGATCGCCCTCGTCGCCCTCGCCAGCGGCCTCCTCGCCGCGGCGCGGACAGCGGCGCCGCTCGAGCGGTTCCGGGCCGCGCTTAAGCTGCGGGCCGCGGGCGAGGCCATGGGCGAGACGGACGCCCCGCTGGAAGCGGCCGGGCGCAGGGACGAGATCGGCGACATCGCCCGGGCCGTCGCCGAGATCGAGACGCGCAGCCGCAACGACAGCGCCACCGCCGCCGCGGCGATCGAGCTGCGCCGGTCCGGTGAGCGCGGCGAAGTCGAGCGCGAGACCGCGGCGCTCGCGGCCGAGCGCGCGAGGATCGACGCCGACCTCGACATCCTCTCCTCCGGCCTCGATCGCCTCGCCGATGGCGAGCTGACGACGCGGATCGCCGAGACGCTGGAATGCGTCCCCCATGTCGGCCAGAGATTCGATAGGCTGGCCGTCAATCTCGAGCAGACCTTCTCCTCGCTGCACATCGCCAATGCCTCGCTCGCCACCGGCCTATCGGAGATCTTCGAGGCGACCGACGACCTCGCAAGGCGCACCGAGCAGCAGGCGGCCAATCTGGAACAGACCGTCGCCTCGCTCGGCGACGTCTCGACGGCCGTCGCCGAGACCGCCGAGGGCGCCCGCCAGGCCGAACGGGCCGCCGCGACCGCCAGGGACACCGCCGGCGACGGCGGCACCATCGTCGGCAAGGCGATCGGCGCGATGTCGGCCATCGAGCAGTCGTCCCAGAAGATCGTCAGGATCATCGGGGTGATCGACGAGATCGCCTTCCAGACCAATCTCCTGGCGCTGAATGCCGGGGTCGAGGCGGCAAGGGCCGGCGAGGCGGGCCGCGGCTTTGCCGTCGTCGCCCAAGAGGTGCGCGGCCTCGCCCAGCGCTCGGCCGACGCGGCCAAGGAGATCAAGCAGCTGATCAACGCCTCCAATGGCCAGGTGAAGGAGGGCGTCTCGCTGGTCACCGCCTCCGGCCGCTCGCTGGACGAGATCGTCGAGAAGGTCGCCGAAGTGAGCAAGCTCGTCGCCGAGATCTCCCAGCGCGCCCAGGACCAGGCGGCGAACCTCAAGGAAGTCTCGAGCGCCGCCGACCAGATGGACAAGGCCACCCAGCAGAATGCCGCCATGGTCGAGGAAACCACCGCCGCGGCCCAGCAGCTGAAGGCCGAGAACGAGACCCTGGCGGTGCTCATCCGCAACTTCGTCGGAACGAAGGGCGGCGGGCCGGGCCGGACATCGCGGCCGGCGCCCTCGCGCCAGCCCGCAAGGCCCGCGCCGTGGCATGAATCGGCGGCTGACGACGACAACGACACCGTCCTCTGGAACGCCCCGCCGCGCCGTCCCGCCGGCCGGTCCCATGGCGCCGCGGTGGCCGCGGCCCAGCCCCGGGCGACGCAGGACGTGGATGGGTGGGAGGAGTTTTGAGGGTGACCGCCGGTCAATCCTCGGAAAATCGGGCCGACGCCCCATTGTATCACCGATGAACTCTCGCATTGCAGTCGGGGACCGACTGATTGCACGGAGCAGCTCACGTGGTATCGTCGACGCATTGTCAAAGTCGGAAGCGTACTCCACATTGAGTGCAACTGGTTTTTAGTTGCAGGACTGGTCGGCTTTCGGCAGGTGGATTGCCGAAGCATGTCACAGCTGGTGAAGCTCAAGGATGCCTTTCGCGCATGCCGCGGCCCGTACCCGTTCGACAGGTTTGAACGCATGCTCAAGCTCATGGGCTAGGACCATGTCGCGCACGGAAAGACGGGCGGCAGTCGGCGGAAAATGTTCAACGCGACGACGGGCCATCTCATCGTATTCCACGAGCCGCACGACAACGAAATCGGCGCAGGAACGGTCAGTGCGATTAGAAGCGATCTGATCGAGAAGGGTTTGCTGTGATGCTGAACCACAGAGGATATCAGGGGGCGGTCAGCTTCGCCGATGGCAGGCTGATCATCAGGGTTCTCCACATCGAAGACACGGTGACTGACGAGTGCGACAGCGCTTCCAAGGCTCAGGCGCATTTCGAAGGTCTTGTCGACGATTATCTGGACACTTGCAAAGCGCTGGGAAAAGAGCCGTCGCGGCCGTTCAAGGGCTCGTTCAACGTTCGCGTCTCGCCAAGCCTCCACCGCCGTGCAGCCATGGCGGCGGCCGATCGTGGCCAAAGCCTCAACGCCTGGGTGGAGCAGGCGATCGAGAACAATCTGGCGACCTGCCATGAAGGGGACGAGACGGCCTGCACCGGCATGGCCCGACGTCTGTCGGCATAGTCGGCGCCACACCGGTTCCTTCGCTGGTTTTCCATGGTTCTCTCAGGCAGCGGATTCGCCGCCCTCATTCCCCCCGCGGAAACCTCGCATTCTCCTCGACGACGTTGAGGTCCATGTGGTTGCGCATGTAGCGCTCCGAGGCCTTTTTGAGGGGCTGGTAGTCCCAGGGATAATAGTTGCCGTTCCTCAGCGCCTCGTAGACGATCCAGCGCCGCGCCTGGCTCTCGCGGACCTCGGCGTCGAAGCGGGCCATGTCCCATTGCGCCCGCATCTTGTCCTCGAAGGCCCGCAGCGTTTCGGCATGGGCGGGATCGCCGGCAAGGTTCGTCAGCTCCTGAGGGTCGGCGTCGAGGTCGAAGAGCTGCGGCGGGTCGATCTCGCAGTGGTTGAACTTCCACCGCCCCTCGCGGATCGACACCATCGGCGCCTGCGACCCCTCGGCGGCATATTCCATGAAGACCGGTTCGGGACGCTTGTCGCCGGTCACCGTCGGGACCAGCGAATGGCCGTCGGTCCAGGGCATGATGCCGCCCATGTCGATGCCGGCGAGGTCGCAGAGGGTCGGGGTCAGGTCGATGGTCGAGACCGGCTCCTCGACGCGCTTGGCGGCGAGGCCGGGCGCGGCGATCATCAGCGGCACCCGGGCCGAGCCCTCGTAGAAGCTCATCTTGAACCACATGCCGCGCTCGCCGAGCATGTCGCCATGGTCGGAGACGAAGACGACGATGGTGTTCTCGTCCATGCGGGTGCGGGCGAGGACGTCGAGGAGCGAGCCGATCTTCTCGTCGATGTAGGAGAGATTGGCGAAATAGCCGCGCCGCGCCCGGCGGACGCTCTCGGCGGTGATCTCGGATTTCGACGCGTCGTTGGCGGCGTAGAGGCGCTGCGAATGGGCGTCCTGTTCGGCGAGTGGGATCGGCGCGACCTCGGGGTCGAGATGGGCGCAGTCTTCGTAGAGATCCCAGAATTTCTTGCGCGCGACGTAAGGGTCGTGGGGGTGGGTGAAGGAGACGGTCAGCGCCCATGGCCGATCGTCGTGGCCGCGCGACAGGTCGTAGAGCTTCTGCTCGGCGAAGAAGGCGACCTCGTCGTCATATTCCATCTGGTTGGTGATCTCGGCGACGCCGGCGCCGGTGACCGATCCGAGATTGTGATACCACCAGTCGATGCGCTCGCCGGGCTTGCGGTAATCCGGCGTCCAGCCGAAATCGGCGGGATAGACGTCCGTCGTCAGCCGCTCCTCGAAGCCGTGCAGCTGGTCCGGCCCGACGAAATGCATCTTGCCCGACAGGCAGGTGTGATAGCCGGCGCGGCGCAGGTGATGGGCATAGGTCGGGATCGCCGACTGGAACTCCGCCGCATTGTCATACACCCTGGTACGGGACGGCAGCTGGCCGGACATGAAGGAGGCCCGCGCCGGCGCGCAGAGCGGGCTTGCCGTGTAGCTGTTCGCGAACCGCGTCGAGCGCGCCGCCAGCGCCTTCAGATGCGGCATGTGGAGGAAATCGGCCGGCCCGTCGGGAAACAGCGTTCCATTGGCCTGGTCGACCATGATGATGAGGAAGTTCGGGCGGCTCATGAGGGCGGTCTTTCCGGCAAGGCGTTGGAGAGGCATCTCGTGACGGCCCCTGCGGCATAACGCGCCGCCCCCCGGGCCCGCAATGGGAGGGCCGGCGGCCGCGCAGCGAAATCTCCGCCGGCAGGCATGTCCGACCCGGCCGGCGGGCGGGCGGGCCCCGCCTCCCCCGACCTGGCCCTGGCCCTGGCCCTCGCCCTCGCTGTCCGTCATCTGCGGGAGCGATCGCCCGTATCGCGGATTCGCATTGGATTTCAGCGGCGCCAGAGGCTACAGCGCCGTCGAAAGGAAGCGGAGACATGCTGCAGGAGAATCAGATCGCACCGGAGACGACCGCCGACGCAGTGCCGCCGGTCCCGTCCGGCCAGAGCTGGCTCGGCCATGCCGGCGCGACGGTGTCGCTCGCCCTGCCGCTGATCGGGGTGCAACTCGCCCAGGTGACCATGAACGTCACCGACACGGTGATGGTCGGCTGGCTCGGCGCCACGGAGCTCGCCGCGGCTGTGCTGGCGACCCAGGCGTTCTTCCTCATCTTCATCTTCGGGGCGGGCTTTGCCCATGCCGCGATCCCGCTCGCCGCCGGCGCCGAGGGCCGGGGCGACGCGCGCGGCGTGCGCCGCTCGATCCGCATGAGCGTCTGGGTGCTGGTGCTCTACGGCGCGATCGTGATGATCCCGTTGAGCTTCCTGGAACCGATTCTTCTCCTTCTCGACCAGGAGCCGGAGACGGCCCGGCTCGCCGGCGCCTACATGGCCGTCGGCCAGTGGTCGATGTTCCCGGCGCTGATCATCCTCAGCCTCAGGGCCTATCTGACGGTGGTGAACCGGGCCTATCTGATGCTGGCAGTAATCGTCGCCGGCGCGCTGGCCAATGCCGGGTTCAACTGGATCTTCATCTTCGGCCATCTCGGCGCGCCGGCCCTCGGCATCGTCGGCGCGGCCGTCGCGACGCTCCTGTCGAACATGCTGATGGCCGGGCTTCTCGTCGGCTACACCGTCTTCGCGCGTGGGCTCAAGCGCTACGAGCTCTATGCGCGGGCCTGGCGGCCGGACTGGCCGGCCTTCTTCGAGGTGGTGCGGCTCGGGCTGCCGATCTCGGCGACGATCATCGCCGAGGTCGGGCTGTTCGCCACCTCCTCGATCATGATGGGCTGGCTCGGCACGGTGCCGCTTGCCGCCCACGGCATCGCGCTGCAGATCGCCTCGATCTCCTTCATGATCCCGCTGGGGCTCGCCAATGCCGCGTCCGTGCGCGTCGGCATCGCCCATGGCCGGCAGGACAGGGTCGCGCTCGCCCGGGCCGGCGACACCGCCATCCTCATCGGCGGCGGGATCGCGCTCTGCGCCGCCACATTGTTCTGGCTGTGGCCGGAGGGGCTGGTCGGCTTCTATCTCGACGCGGGCAACGCCAATTCGGCGGAGGTGCTCGCCACCGCCGTGCCGCTGCTCTTCGTCGCCGCGGTGTTCCAGATCGCGGACTCGCTGCAGGCAGTCGGCGCCGGCGTCCTGCGCGGCATGAAGGACACCCGCGTCCCGATGATCATCGCGCTGGTCAGCTACTGGCTGGTCGGCATGCCGATCGCCTATGCCCTCGCCTTCCCCCTCGGCCTCGGCGGCCCGGGCATCTGGTGGGGCCTCGCCTCGGGGCTGGCGGCAGCGGCGGTGATGATGAACTGGCGCTATGTGCGGCGGGAGAGGTACGGGCTGGTGGGTAGCTGACCGGGCAACGGGCAGCCGCTCAGCGGACCTCGACGTCGCGTTCGGTCAGGATCCTGTCGATCAGCCCCCATTCCAGCGCCTCCTCGGCGCTCATGAAGCGGTCGCGGTCGAGGGTCTTTTCCACCTCCTCGATCGTGCGGCCGCAATGCTCGGCATAGAGCCGGATCATCCGGCGCTTCACCTTCAGCATCTCCTCGGCCTGGATGGCGATGTCCGAGGCCTGGCCCTGGAAGCCGCCGAGCGGCTGGTGGACGTGGAGGCTGGCATTCGGCAGCGCGGCGCGCTCGCCGGGCTGGCCGGCCATCAGCAGGAAGGAGCCCATGGAACGGGCGGTGCCCATGCAGAGCGTGTGCACCGGGGAGGAGATGTAGCGCATGGTGTCGTACATCGCGAGGCCCGCGGTGACGACGCCGCCCGGCGAGTTGATGTAGAGATGGATCGGCCGTCTGGGGTTTTCCGCTTCGAGGAAGAGAAGCTGGGCGCAGACGAGCCCGGACAAGCCGTCGTTCACCTCGCCGTTCAGGAAGATGATCCGCTCGCGCAAAAGCCGCGAAAAGATGTCAAAGGAGCGCTCGCCCCGGCTGGACTGCTCAACCACCATGGGGACGAGTTGCATCGTGTCGCGCATCGGCGACCTCCGTTCGCTTCGGGTTCTGGAAAGGGTGTCGCGCCGTCAGGCCGCGCGCATGAGGGGCGGCCGGTTGGCGTTGGCGGCTCGAGGCACCAGGTTTTGCGCGGGCGCCAGGCTGTGGACGATCCGCAGACGCGTCCCGCCGCCACCGATCGCCTCGATCCGGAACGTCACCAGGCTCTCGCCCGCCACGTCCTCGCGCATCCGGAAACGCAGCTCCTCGCCCGGCACGCTGGCGACGGGTTCGGGATCGGCGAGATCCTCGCCCGGCAGCCATCGTTCCCGGAACGCGTCGATCGAGAGCGCCCGCCAGACCTTCTCCGGCGGCGCATCGAGATCGACCTCGAAGACGAGTTCGGCGGCTTCGTCCTGATCGTCTTTGAGGGTCATTGGTCCATGTCCTTCAAGAGGTCCCGGAGGGCGTCGATGCGGGCCGGCCAGTAGGCGCGGTAGCGGGCGAGCCAGCCGGCGATGCGGGCGAGACCATCGGGGTCGACCTCGTAGTTCACATAGCGCCCCTGCCGCCGTTCGCGCACCAGACTGGCATTGCGCAGCACGGCGAGATGCTGGGACATCGCCGGCTGGGAGATTGCCATGCCCTCGCGCAGGGTGCTGGCGTTCATCGCGCCGGTGGCAAGCTTCTCGAATATCGCGCGGCGGGTGGGATCGCCCAAGGCCCTGAAGATGTCGTCGTCGCTCATGAGCAATACATAAGCGAAGACTTATTCGGTTCGCAAGCGGTATCTGCGCGGCGTGGCGCTCATTTTCCGCCAGCGAGGGCCGGCTCGGGCGCGGCCTCACGGGAGGCCCGCCGCGTGCGGGCCATGCGGCGGGCGAGAGCGAGGCAGAACAGCGCCGTCAGGACGAGGACGATGGTCGGCGCCGGGGCGCTGTCGAGGAAGAAGGCGAGCCAGGTGCCGAGGAGCATCGACAGGAGGCAGGCGGCGACCGCGACGATCAGCATCCAGCCGAAGCTGCGCACGATCAGGAAGGCGATCGCGCCGGGGGTGACGAGCAGCGCCACGGCGAGGATGAGGCCGACGGAGGTGAGCGTGGCGACGACGGTCAGGGAGAGCGCGGCGAGGAGGCCGTAATGGAGGATGCCGGTCCTGAGGCCGGACGCCCTCGCCTGCGCCGGGTCGAAGGCGTGGAGGAGGAGGTCCTTCCATTTCAGGAGGAGGGCCAGCGTGACCGCGAGCGCGATGGCCCCGGCAGTGAGGAGGTCGTCGAGCCCGATCGCCAGCATGTTGCCGAAGAGGACGTGGTCGAGATGCTCGTTGGTCGGGAAGGCGGTGTAGAGAATGATGCCGATGCCGAACATGCCGGAGAAGACGACGCCCATCACCGTGTCCTGCTTCACCCGGCTGTTGTCGGAGAGATAGCCGGTGAGGAGGGCGCAGCCCATGCCGGCGGCGAAGGCGCCGACGATCAGCGGGATGCCGAGGATCCAGGACAGGACGACGCCGGGCAGGATGGCGTGGCTGACGGCGTCGCCCATCAGCGCCCAGCCCTTGAGGACGAGGAAGCAGGACAAGAGCGCCGTCGGCACGGCGACGATCAGGCAGATCAGGAAGGCGTTCTGCATGAAGGCGAACTGGAAGGGCTGAAGCAGCGTCTCCATGGGCTCAGCTCCGTGCCTCGACCGGGCCGGGCGAGACGGTCTCTTCCTCCATGTCGGGCATCGGACCCGTGAGCGCCGCGCGCGCCTTGCGCCTCGCCGCCAGCAGCCCGTGCTTCGGCGCGAGGACGAAGGTGAGAAGGAAGATCGCGGTCTGCAGCGTGACGATCCCCCCGCCGGTGGCGCCGTCGAGGAAATAGCTGGCGTAAGCGCCGACGAAGCTGGTGGCGGCGCCGATCGCGACGGACAGCGCGATCAGGCGGGGAAAGCGGTCGCAGAGGAGATAGGCCGTGGCGCCGGGCGTCACCACCATGGCGATGACGAGGAAGGCGCCGACGGTCTGCATCGCCGCGACGATGGCGGCGGACAGGATGCAGAAGAACACCGCCTTCAGGAGGTCCGGCCGCAGCCCGATCGAGCGGGCGTGGGTCTCGTCGAAGAAGGTGACCATCAGGTCCTTCCACTTCGCGAGCAGGATCGCCAGCGACACGAAGCCGATGATCGCGAGCTGCAGCGTATCCTCCGGCGTGATCGTCAGGATGTTACCCATGACGATGGTCTGGACGCTGACGGTCATCGGGTTGATCGAGACCATGAACAGCCCGAGGCCGAAGAAGGAGGTGAAGATGATGCCGATGACGACGTCGACCTTCAGCCCGGAGCGTTCGGACAGAAACAGCATCGCCCCCGCCGCAAGGCCGCCGGAGATGAAGGCGCCCAGCGCGAAGGGCAGGCCCAGCATGTAGGCCCCCGCGACGCCCGGCACGACGGAATGGGACAGGGCGTCGCCGATCAGCGACCAGCCCTTCAGCATCAGATAGGCGGAGAGAAAGGCGCAGACCGCGCCGGTGAGCGCCGAGACCCACATGGCATTGGTCATGTAGGAATAGGCGAAGGGCTCGAGCATCACGCCCATCACTGGCCCTCCCCCGCCGGACTGCTGCGCTGGATCGTCTCGCCGTAATGGACAAAGGGCCGCTCGTCGTCGGTGATGATGCTGACTTCCCGGGGATCGTCGTCGTCATGCAGCAGGGTGCCGCCAAGGGTGAAATGCCGCAGGACGCCGCCGAAGGCGCGTTCGAGATTGTTCCGGGTGAACACCGTTTCCGTCGGGCCGTAGGCGAGCACCGTGCCCTTGACGAGGATCGTGCGGTCGCAGAATTCGGGGACCGAGCCGAGATTGTGGGTGGAGACCAGCATCACCCGACCCTCGGCGCGCAATTCGCGCAAAAGCTGGACGATCTGCTCTTCGGTCTTCACGTCGACGCCGGTGAAGGGTTCGTCGAGGAGGATCACCCGCCCGTCCTGGGCGAGCGCCCGGGCAAGGAAGACACGCTTGCGCTGGCCGCCGGAGAGTTCGCCGATCTGGCGATGGCGGAAGGCCTGCATGCCGACCCGTTCGAGCGCCCCGTCAACCGCCGCGTGATCGGTCTTCGCGGGCCGGCGCAAGAAGCCCATGTGGCCGTAGCGGCCCATCATCACCACGTCCTCGACGAGGACCGGGAAGTTCCAGTCGACCTCTTCCGACTGGGGCACATAGGCGACGAGATTGGCGCGCAGTGCCTCCTTCACGCTCAGGCCGAGCAGCCGGATGTCGCCGGAGCCGAGGGGGATGAAGCCCATGATCGCCTTGAACAGGGTCGACTTGCCGGCGCCGTTGACACCGACGAGGGCCGTCACCGTGCCGCGCGGGATGGCGAAGCTGGCGTTCCGCAGCGCGGTGTGGCCGTTGCGATAGGTGACGGTGACGCGCTCCGCGACGATGCCGTCCATCTTCTCCGGCGCGCCCTCCTCCGTCATTTGCCGGCCAGCCCCTCGACGACGGTCTCAGACGTCACCCGCAAGAGGTCGAGATAGGTCGGCACCGGGCCGCCTTCTTCCGAGAGCGAGTCGACATAGAGGACGCCGCCATAGGCGGCGCCGGTCTCGCGCGCCACCTGCTGGGCCGGCGCCTGGTTGACGGTGGATTCGCAGAACACCGCCGGGACATCGTTTTCGCGCACGCCGTCGATGACCTTGCGCACCTGCTGCGGCGTGCCGGTCTGGTCGGCATTGATCGGCCAGAGATAGAGCTCCTTCAGGCCGAAATCCCTGGCGAGATAGCTGAACGCCCCCTCGCAGGTGACGAGCCAGCGCTGCGCCTCGGGGATGGCGGCGATCTCTTCGCGAAGCGGCTCGATCGTCGCGCGGATCTGTTGTTTGTAGGCTTCGGCGTTCGCCTTGTAGGTCTCGGCGTCGTCCGGATCATGTTTCACCAGCGCGTCGCGGATGTTGTCGACATAGACCATGGCGTTGTCGAGGCCCATCCAGGCATGGGGATTGGCGAGGCCCTCGTAAGCCCCTTCGGCGATGGCGATCGGCTCGATCCCGTCCGTCAGGGTCGCCGAGGGCGCGTCGCCGAAATTGGCGAAGAACTGCTCGAACCAGCGTTCCAGATTGAGCCCGTTCCAGAGGATCAGGTCGGCATCCTGCGCCGAGACGATGTCGCGGGGGGTCGGCTCGTAACCGTGGATCTCGGCGCCGGGCTTGGTGACGGAGACGACCTCCGCCGCATCGCCGGCGACGTTGCGGGCCATGTCGGCGATGACCGTGAAGGTGGTGACGACCTTGAAGGGCCCGTCGGCGGCCCGGGCACCGCCGGCCTGCCCGAGCAGCATCACCGAAAGCAGTAGGGTCGAAAGCAGGCCGGTCGAAAACCGCGTCGTCGAAGGCGCTGCCCCAAGGGCGGCGCAGGAGAGTGATCGTCGAGCGGTCATGCAGGGTCCTCGATATTGCAGCTGCGGCGATGTTATGCACTTGCAAATCATTTGCAATATAATTCGGCGTGATCGCAGCGGTCATTCTTGAAGCCGCCCGCGAAGATGGCACGCTCCGCCAATGCGGCGCCCACATGAAAACGGCGCGGCCCCTTCCGGAACCGCGCCGTTCGTTCCTATCAGCTCAGGGCGACGCCGCTTAAGCCGCGACGCGGTCGCCGTCGACGCCGTTCTTGGAGCCGACGACGTAGAAGTTCAGCCGGTCGGTGCCGCCGGAGATCTTGATGACGCTCTCGTCGCGGATCTCGCCCATCAGGATCTTCTCGGCGAGCGGGTCCTGCACCTCGCGCTGGATGACGCGCTTCAGGGGACGGGCGCCATAGGCGGGGTCGTAGCCCTTCTGCGCCAGCCATTCGCGGCCGGTCGCGTCGAGCTCGACGCGGATCTTGCGATCCTCGAGGAGCCTTTCGAGCCGCCCCATCTGGATGTCGACGATGGCGCCCATCTCCGAGCGATGCAGCCGGTGGAACAGGATGACGTCGTCGACACGGTTGAGGAATTCCGGCCGGAACGACGCCCGCACCACCGCCATCACCTGCTCGCGCGCGGCCTCGGCGTTTTCGTCCTCGCCGAGCGAGACCAGGAACTCCGACCCGAGATTGGAGGTCATGATGATCAGCGTATTGCGGAAGTCCACGGTCCGCCCCTGCCCGTCCGTCAGCCGCCCGTCGTCGAGCACCTGCAGGAGGACGTTGAAGACGTCCGGATGGGCCTTCTCGATCTCGTCGAAGAGGATCACCTGATAGGGCCGGCGCCGCACGGCTTCGGTGAGGGCGCCGCCCTCCTCGTAGCCGACATAGCCGGGAGGCGCGCCGATCAGCCGGGCGACGGAGTGCTTCTCCATGTACTCGGACATGTCGAGCCGCACCATCGCCGCCTCGTCGTCGAAGAGGAAATGCGCCAGCGCCTTGGTCAGCTCGGTCTTGCCGACGCCCGTCGGCCCGAGGAACATGAACGAGCCGATCGGCCGGTTCGGATCCTGCAGGCCGGCGCGCGCCCGTCGGACGGCCCGGGAGACCGCCTGCACCGCCTCGCCCTGGCCGACGACCCGCTTCTGCAGCGAATCCTCCATCCGCAAGAGCTTGTCGCGCTCGCCTTCCAGCATGCGGTCGACCGGGATGCCGGTCCAGCGCGAGACGACCTGGGCGACATGGTCCGCCGTCACGGTCTCCTCGACCATGTTGGCAGGCCCCTTGCCGTCGTTCGCCTCGGCCTCCTTCACCGCCGCCTCGAGCTTCGGGATCTCGCCATAGGCGAGCTCGCCCGCCCTTTGAAACTCGCCCTTGCGCTGGGCGATGGCGAGCTCGTTGCGGGCCTCGTCGAGCCGACGCTTCAGGTCGGCGGCCTCGCCAAGTTTGGACTTTTCCGCCTGCCAGGCCTGGGTGATCCGGTCGGACTCTTCTTCAAGGTTCGCCAGCTCGCCCTCGAGCCGGTCGAGCCGGTCGCGCGAAGCGTCGTCGGTCTCCTTCTTCAGGGCCTCGCGCTCGATCTTCAGCTGCATGATGCGCCGGTCGATCTCGTCGAGTTCCTCGGGCTTGGAATCCACCTGCATGCGCAGCCGGGCCGCGCCCTCGTCAATCAGGTCAATCGCCTTGTCGGGCAGGAAGCGGTCGGTGATGTAGCGGTTGGACAGCTGCGCCGCGGCGACGAGGGCACTATCCGAGATCCGCACCTGATGGTGCTGCTCGTATTTCTCCTTCAGGCCGCGCAGGATCGAGATCGTGTCCTCGACCGTCGGCTCGGAGACAAAGACCGGCTGGAAGCGCCGCGCCAGCGCCGCGTCCTTCTCGACGTGCTTTCTGTATTCGTCGAGGGTGGTCGCGCCGATGCAGTGGAGTTCGCCCCGGGCGAGCGCCGGCTTCAGGAGGTTCGACGCGTCCATGGCGCCCTCGCCCTTGCCGGCGCCGACGAGGGTGTGCATCTCGTCGATGAACAGGATGACGCCGCCGGCCGCCGCCGAAATCTCGGACAGGACGGCCTTCAGCCGCTCCTCGAACTCGCCGCGATATTTCGCGCCGGCGATCAGCGAACCCATGTCGAGGGCCATCAGCTGCTTGTCGCGCAGGGATTCCGGCACGTCGCCATTGACGATGCGCAGCGCCAGGCCTTCGGCGATGGCGGTCTTGCCGACGCCGGGCTCGCCGATCAGCACCGGGTTGTTCTTGGTGCGCCGGGACAGAACCTGAAGCGTGCGGCGGATCTCGTCGTCGCGCCCGATCACCGGATCGAGCTTGCCCTCGCGGGCCGCCTCGGTCAGGTCGCGGGCGTATTTCTTCAGGGCGTCGTAGCCCGATTCGGCCGAAGCCGTGTCGGCGGTGCGGCCCTTGCGCAGGTCGTTGATCGCATCGTTGAGGCCGGCCGGCGTCACGCCCGCCTTCTTCAGAATGTCGGCGGTCCTGGCGCTCTTCTCAATGGTGAGCGCGAGCAACAGCCGCTCCACCGAGACGTAGCTGTCGCCGGCCTTCTTGGCGATTTCCTCAGCGGTGGCGAAGACCTTGGCCAGCGGCTGGGCGAGATACATCTGACCCGACCCGCCGGAGACCTTCGGCATGGCCTTCAGCGCCGCCTCGACGCCGAGGCGCACTTCCTCAGGCCGCCCGCCGGCCTTCTCGATGAGGCCGCTGGCGAGACCCTCGTCGTCGTCGATGAGGACCTTCAGAAGATGCTCAGGCGAAAACTGCTGATGGTCGGCGGAGACCGCCGCCGTCTGCGCCGCCTGGATGAAGCCGCGGACGCGCTCGGTGTATTTTTCCAGATTCATGGCTCTCTCCTATCCGCGCCGCGCCCTCTTCGAAGGCACGCGGCGCCACTCCTGGAGTCCGGCTCCCGCATGCGGCGAGCCGCCCGCACCGAATATGGGAGACCGGACGCGGCGCCGGAAGAGGCCGCGAGGATGAATGTTGCAAAAATGTTACGTCCGAGGGGATACCCCGTCCGACGGGCTGACCCGCCGCACGCGGCGAGGTGCGGCAGGGCGCGCGGCAGACGCGGCTGGCGGGCGCATCGATCGCCGCCCGCCGGCGGCCTCGCGCTCAGGGTTGCGGCAGGACGAGGCCTTCGCGCTCGAAGGCCGCCCGAACTGCCGGCCGCTCGACCATGCGCCGGGCATGGGCGGTCCAGGCGGGAAAACTCGCCGCCATGTCGTAGCCGAGGACGGAGCCGGCGCCCCATGTCCAGAACACCAGGAGATAGGGATCGGCGACCGAATATTCTGCCCCGGCAGCCCAGTCGTCGCCGGCGCCCGCCAGCTTCGCCTCGACCATCTGGTAGATCTCGCGGGTCGCCCGCGTGCCGGTCTCGACGACGTCGGTCCGTCCGGCCTGGGTGCTCGCATAGCGCTCGGCGCGGCGGATATGGGCATAGGTCGGGTGGACGCCCGAGGCGAGGAAGGCGAGCCATTCGGCGCAGCGGGCCTCGCCGCGCGGGTCGGCCGGCCAGAGCGCCTTGTCCGGATGGGTCACGGCGACATAGCGCAGGATCGCCGGATTCTCGGTCACGACGAAGTCGCCGTCGGCGAGCGCCGGCACGCGGCCCTTGGGGTTGATCGCCAGATAATCCGGCGTGCGCTGCTGGCCGCCGGCGGTGTCGATCCGCACCGCCTCGAAATCAGCGCCGGCCTCCTCCATCGCAATGTGGGACGCGAGCGAACAGGCGCCCGGCGCGTAGAACAGCTTCATGCGTGCCATCGAAAGACTCTCCTCCAGAACGCCCGCGCGCCCCGCTGCGGAGCACCGGACATGAAAAAAGGCGGATGATCGGCCTGACCACCCGCCCCGATGCAAATCTGCCGTCGCCGCCGGCCTACTCCGCGAAACGCCGCAGGACCAGCGAGGCATTGGTGCCGCCGAAGCCGAAGGAGTTCGACAGGACGGTGTCGATCTGCTTCTCCTTCTTCTTGTGCGGCACGAGATCGATCGCCGTCTCGACGGACGGATTGTCGAGATTGAGCGTCGGCGGCGCGACATTGTCGCGGATCGCCAGCACCGAGAAGATCGCCTCGACGGAACCGGCGGCGCCGAGCAGGTGCCCGATCGCCGACTTGGTCGAGGACATGGTGATCTTCGCGGCGTCGTCGCCGGCCAGCCGCTCGAAGGCCCGCAGCTCGATCTCGTCGCCCATCGGCGTCGAGGTGCCATGGGCGTTGACGTAGTCGAGATCGCCCGCCGTGATGCCGGCGCGCTTCAGGGCCGCCGACATGCAGCGGAAGGCGCCGTCGCCATCGGAGGCCGGGGCGGTGATGTGATAGGCGTCGCCGGACATGCCGTAGCCGATGACCTCGGCATAGATGCGGGCGCCGCGGGCCTTGGCGTGTTCGAGCTCCTCGAGCACGACGACGCCGGCCCCCTCGCCCATGACGAAGCCGTCGCGGTCCCGATCATAGGGCCGCGAGCCGCGCAGGGGATCGTCGTTGAAGTGTGTCGACAGCGCCTTGCAGGCCGCAAAGCCCGCCATCGACAGCCGGCAGACCGGCGATTCGGCACCGCCCGCCACCATGACGTCGGCATCGCCGAGGGCGATCAGCCGGCTGGCGTCGCCGATGGCGTGGGCGCCGGTCGAACAGGCGGTGACCACCGAATGGTTCGGTCCCTTCAGCCCGTTGCGGATCGACACGTGCCCGGAGGCAAGGTTGATCAGGCTGCCGGGGATGAAGAACGGCGAGACCCGGCGGGGGCCCTTTTCGGCGAGGATCAGCGAGGTCTTCTCGATGCCCTGCAGGCCGCCGATGCCGGAGCCGATCAGGACGCCGGACGCGATCTGGTCCTCGTAGGATTCGGGATGCCAGTCGGCATCGTCCAGCGCCTCGGCAGCGGCGGCAACGGCGTAGACGATGAAATCGTCAACCTTGCGCTGCTCCTTCGGCTCCATCCACTGGTCGGGATTGAAGGTACCGTCATGGCCGTCGCCGCGCGGAATCTGGCAGGCGATCTGGCAGGGAAGATCGGAAACCTCGAAGTTCTCGACCTTCGCCGCGCCGC
The DNA here is from genome assembly GCA_002700095.1 of Fulvimarina sp. Taxonomy (GTDB): domain Bacteria; phylum Pseudomonadota; class Alphaproteobacteria; order Rhizobiales; family Rhizobiaceae; genus Jiella. The sequence goes on from PACL01000010.1 coordinate 42,863, forward strand.
TCTCGCCGGCCAGAAGCCGCTTCCAGGTGACCGATACGCCGGCGCCAAGCGGGGTGACCATCCCGACGCCGGTGATGACTACTCGTCTCATGTCAGCTCTTTATGCCAGACTGAAGAAGGCTGTCCCGGCTGGAGCGAAAACGACACCGGCGTCGATCGCAAGATCGCCGGCCGCGCGTCGTGTCCGAGCCTCCACAAGATACGGGATCGTCCTCCGTGCCCCGGTTCAAAAGTTCGCCGCAGCCTCGAATCGCCGACCAGCGGACTTCGCATCGAAAAGACACTCGTTAAAGCTCTGATCGAATGCGGCGGTCGGATCGTTCCCGGCGCCTGATGCCGCAAACGAAAAAGCCCGAACGCCACCCTATGGGAGCGGGATGAACGCTCAAATCGCTGGTCATCCCGCCCGATCGTCCTGACGCCGGCATGATCCTTGCCGAAGGCACGGCGGCCTTCGCGATCATGCGCGCCGATCAGGCCTGGTTCTTCTCGATGAACTTGACGGCGTCGCCGACGGTCAGGATCGTTTCGGCCGCATCGTCGGGGATCTCGACGCCGAATTCCTCCTCGAAGGCCATCACGAGCTCGACGGTGTCGAGGCTGTCGGCGCCCAGATCGTCGATGAAGCTGGCGTTCTCGGTGACTTTCTCCTGCTCGACGCCCAGATGCTCGACGACGATCTTCTTCACTCGCTCGGCGGTATCGCTCATTGTCATTCCTCTGCTGTGATGACGTTTGCCGTTCGTTAGACGTGAGACGGCCGTTTATCAAGCGGCCCCAACCGAATTGCCGGCGGCGCCATCGACTGCACCCCAAGTTCTGCGGCGGGGCGGGTGGTTAACATCTTCGCCCCGGCCCCGCCAGTGGGGCGGGGTGGGGCCTGGTCTTCGGCCGAAAAATCAGATCATCGCCATGCCGCCATTGACGTGAATGGTCTGGCCGGTGACGTAGCCTGCCTCTCGGGACGCAAGGAAGACTGCCGCGGTGGCGATGTCCGCGACCTCCCCCATGCGCTTCATGGGAATCATTGCGAGGATGGAGTCCCGCTGCTTTTCGTTCAGCTTATCCGTCATGGCGCTGGAAATGAAGCCGGGGGCGATGCAGTTCACCGTGACGCCCCTTGTAGCGATCTCCTGCGCCAGCGACTTGGAGAACCCGACCATGCCGGCCTTGGCGGCGCAGTAGTTCGCCTGGCCGGGATTGCCGATGACGCCGACCACCGAGGTGATGTTGACGATGCGGCCGAATCGCCGGCGCATCATCGGATGGGTGAGTTCGCGGGTCAGGCGGAAGGCGGCGGTCAGGTCGACCTCGAGGACGTTGTCCCAGTCGGCATCCGACATGCGCACCATCAGGCCGTCCTTGGTGATGCCGGCATTGTTGACGAGGGTGTCGACCTCGCCCAGCGCCTCGATCGCCTTTTCGGCAAGGGCGGTCTGGCCGGCGCGGTCGGCAAGGTCCGCCGGCAGGACGACGCAGCGATCGCCGAGGGAGGCGGCCAGCTCCTCGAGCTTTTCCTGGCGCGTGCCGTGCAGGCCGACGGTGGCGCCCTGCGCGTGCAGCGCGCGCGCGATCGCCTCGCCAATTCCGCCAGTGGCCCCGGTGATCAGGGCCTTACGCCCGGTCAGGTCGAACATGTTCGCGTTTCCTCGGCTTTTTCTTGGATAGGTCCGGCCACCTCAGGGCCTGGCTGACCGACAGTCTCGTGGGCTCACCCCGGCTGCCGGCTTGCGGCGAAGGCCTTGACCGCCTCCGCGGTGCCGATCGCCTGCGCCGACAGGCGCTTGTCGATGCGCTTGGCAAGGCCGGCCAGCACCTTTCCGCTGCCGATCTCGACGATGTCGACGACACCCGCGCCGGCGAGATACTCCATGCTTTCGCGCCAGCGCACCTCGCCGGTGACCTGGCGGACCAGGCGGTCGCGGATCTCGGCCGGGTCGCTGGTCGGGCTCGCCGTGACGTTGGAGAGGACGGGAACCCGCGGCGCATTCACCGTGGCGCCCTTCAACGCCTCGGCCATCGCCGCGGCCGCAGGGGCCATCAGGCTGCAGTGGAAGGGCGCGGAGACGGCGAGCGGGATCGCCCGCTTGGCGCCCGCCTCCGGTGCCAGCGCCACGGCGCGCGCGACGGCCGCCGCGCTGCCGGAAATGACGATCTGGCCGCCGCCATTGTCGTTGGCCGGCGAAAGAACTTCGCCCTCGGCCGCCCGCACGCAGAGCTCGGCAACGGCTGCCGCATCGAGGCCGAGGATCGCGGCCATGGCGCCCTCGCCCGCCGGCACCGCCGCCTGCATCGCCTCGCCGCGCAGGCGCAGGAGCCGCGCGGTCTCGGCAATGCCGAGGGCACCGGCGGCGGCGAGCGCCGAATATTCGCCCAGCGAATGGCCGGCGACGTAGCGCGCCTCGCCGACGGAGAAGCCTTCGGCCTCCAGCGCCCGCATCGCGGCGATCGACACCGCCATCAGGGCCGGCTGGGCGTTGTGGGTGAGGGTCAACCGCTCTTCCGGCCCCTCGAAGATCAGGCCTGAGAGCTTTTCGCCCAGGGCCTCGTCGACTTCCTCGAAGACCGCCCGGCTCTCGGCATAGGCATCGAACAGGGAGCGGCCCATGCCGACGGCCTGGCTGCCTTGACCCGGAAAGACCAGCGCCATCGTCATCGTCGTCACTCCGTCACCTCACGTCTCGTCCGCATTCTTCGAGTGGCGGGGAAATGAGGGCTGGCGCAAAGGGTGTCAAGCATCAATCCATCGGCAAATACTGCATTTGCAACGCCGGAAACCTCGCAGAATCCTGCCGGTTACGTTCCATGCCCTGGCGCTGGACCTGGCTTTCGGCGTGCGGGCCGGCCGGCCTTTCGGCTCCTCGACAGGTCCGGGCGCAAGGGTGCACAGGCCGTGAAGGCCGAAGCCGCAAGGGCTGCGGACCGGCAGACCCTCGCGCCTTGCCGGGCGCTATTCCTTCACCGCACCGGTCATCGAGGAGACGTAGTAGTCGACGAAGAACGAGTAGAGGATCACCACCGGGAGCGAGCCGAGCAGGGCTCCCGACATCAGGGCTCCCCATTCGTAGATGTCGCCGCGCACCAGCTCGGTCAGAACGCCGACAGGAACGGTCTTGTTCTCCGAAGACGAGATGAAGGTCAGCGCATAGATGAACTCGTTCCAGGACAGGGTGAAGGCGAAAATCCCGGCGGAGATCAGCCCCGGCACCGCCAGCGGCAGCACGACCTTGGTGAGGATCTGCCAGCGCGACGCGCCGTCGACCAGCGCGGACTCTTCGAGCTCGAACGGGATGGTGCGGAAATAGCCCATCAACAGCCAGGTGCAGAAGGGGATGAGGAAGGTCGGATAGGTGAGGATCAGCGCCAGCCGGGAATCGAAGATGCCGACCTGGAAGACGATGAAGGCGAGCGGAATGAACAGGATCGACGGCGGCACCAGATAGGCGAGGAAGATCATCAGCCCGGTGGTGCGGGCGCCGGTGAAGCGGATCCGCTCGATCGCATAGGCCGCGAAGACCGAGGCGAAGAGCGAGATGAAGGTCGAGGCGACGGCGACCAGCATCGTGTTCCACAGCCAGCCAGGATAGGACGTCTCGAACAGCAGATACTTGATGTGCTCCAGCGTCGGCTCGACCACCCAGAAGGGCGAATATTCAGCGTAGTTGGTCAGCTGGTTGTCCGGCTTCACCGCCGTGATCGCCATCCAGTAGAACGGGAACAGAAGCACGAAGATGAAGCAGGCGAGCGGCAGATAGACGACGAAGATCCGCCGGGGCAGCGTGTTGAACTGCTGCATGCCCTCGGAATCGTCGGTGATGGCGGCGCGGTGCGCGGGAAGCGTCTCTCGGCTCATGATGTCTTAACCTCAGTCGTTTCCGCCCTGCTGCCATTTGCGGCGCTGCAGCCCGAAGAAGGAGAACAGGATCGCGGCGAGGAGGAACGGGATCATCGCCACGGCGATGGCCGCGCCCTCGCCGAGCTGGCCGCCGGGGATCGCCCGCTGGAAGGACAAGGTCGCCATCAGATGCGTCGCATTGACCGGCCCGCCGCGGGTCAGCACGTAGATCAGCTGGAAATCGGTGAAGGTAAACAGCACCGAGAAGGTCATCACCACGGCGATGATCGGGGTGAGCAGCGGCAGGGTGATCTTGGTGAAGCGCTGCCAGGAGGTCGCGCCGTCCAGCGCCGCCGCCTCGTTCAGCGACTGCGGGATGGTCTGCAGGCCGGCGAGCAGCGAGATGGCGACGAAGGGAATGCCGCGCCAGACGTTCGCGGCAATGACCGCGGCCCGGGCATTGTTCGGATCGCCGAGGAAGTTGATCGGCGTGTCGATCCAGCCCCACTGCATCAATACCCAGGAGATGATCGAGAACTGCGAATCGTAGATCCACCAGAAGGCCAGCGCCGACAGCACCGTCGGCACCACCCAGGGGAGCAGGATCACGGCGCGGAAGAAGGTCTTGAACGGCAGATGCTCGTTGAGGATCAGCGCCAGCCACAGGCCGAGGGCGAACTTCGCCACAGAGGCGACGAAGGTGTAGAGGATAGTGTTGTAGACCGACAGCCAGAACACCGGGTCGTCGAACAGCCAGGTGTAGTTCTCGAAGCCGATCCATACGCCGTTTCGCCCGATCGTGGTGTCGGTGAAGCCGAGCCAGACGCCGAGACCCAGCGGATAGGTCAGGAAGCACAGGAGGAACACCGCCGCCGGCAGCATGAACAGGAAGCCGAGGCCGTTGCGGCTCTCGACGAAGCGGCGAAAGACGTTGGGGCGGACATAGATGGACTTGCTCTGTCCCCGCCCCGTTGTGTCGATGGTGGCCATCTGCGACCGCTCCCTAAAATGCTCTCTCATCCCGTCCGACCGACGGGACACGCAATTCGCTTCGACGGACGCCGGGGCGATACCATCAACGCATCGTCATTCTCGGGCCCCGTCCCGAGAATCCAGAGATCGTCGAGCGCCCATGGGTTCAGCTTCAGAAGGTGGCCGCCGCAGATGGTGCGGCGGGTGCCCATGGATTCTCGGGAGGGGGCCCGAGAATGACGAAGCTTCGAGATTCGCCGCCCCCCTTCCCCGCACATGCCCCTTTAGACCGGTTTGCCGACGAAGCCCCGGCGAGATCTTGGAATCCTGTGGGGCCGGAGTGCGGGACGATGCGGAGATGCCGCGCCAGGCGTCCCCTCGCCCTTTGAGGCTCACCCGCTCGGATGAGCGGGTGAGCACCTCAGGATGAGGGGACTACTGATGCGCCCCGCCCGGTTGTGGCGGGGCGCCTATCGAGTTCAGCGATAGTACCGCGCGATGCGGCGCTCGGCGTTGGCGATGGCGTCCTCGGTGGAGCGCTGGCCGGTGACCGCCTCGGCGAACATGTCGACGAGGACGTAATCGGCCATGACGCCGGCCGACGAGGGGCCGAGCGGCCCGGCAAAGCCGTTCGGGCGAAGGCTCGCCGAGGCGTTGGCATAGGCCTTGTGGACCGGGTTCGACGACCACACAGGATTGTCGGCGAACTGCTTCAGCGGCTGGCAGCAATAGGCGCTGGCGCCTTCCAGCCAGGCGTTGAAGCGCTCCGGCTGGAACATGAAGGCGATCCAGGCCTTGGCAGCTTCCGGATACTGCGTGTGCTTGAAGATGTTGATCGTCGAGGTCTGGTGCAGCTCGACCGACTGGCCGACCGGGCCGACCGGCAGGTTAGTGGTGCGGATGTCCTCGGCGATCTCGGCCATCGCCGGATCCTTCTTGGCCGCGTAGTAGAGCGACACGCCGTTGGCCGTCAGCGACACCTGCCCGGCCAGGAAGGCGCGGTTGTTGTTGATGTCGAGCCAGCTCTCGGTGCCGGGGATGAAGGTCGCATAGAGCGCCTTGGCGTATTCGATCGCCGCCTTGGTCTCGGGGCTGTTGATCGCCACCTCGCCGTTCTCGTCGACGGTCTTGCCGCCATGGCTCCAGAGCAGCCAGTGGGCGTAGTTGTTGCCGTCGCCGACGGCCTTGCCGTGCGGGAAGCCGGCGGGGGTGCCCTTGTCCTTCATCGCCTGGCAGAGCTTCAGGAAGCCGTCGGTGTCCTTCGGGAACTCCTCGAAGCCCGCCGCCTTCATGTGGCTGTCGCGGTAGCAGATGGCGTTGCCGATGGCGCAGAGCGGGATGGCGATGAAGTTGCCGTCCGCAGTGGTGGCGTAGCCCTTGAGGCCGTCATACCAGCCGCCATAGGCCTCGCCGAGGGCGTTGCCGAGATCGGTGACGTCGACGAGCTTGTCGGGATACTGGAACGGATCGTCGAACCAGCTCATCACCATGTCCGGCCCGGAGCCGACATTGGCCGCGACGGCGGCCTTGGGACGAACGTCCTCCCAGCTTTCCTGGTCGATCCGGACCTCGACGCCGGTCGCCTCGGTGAAGGCCTTGGTGTTGGCGTTGAAGGCCTCTTCCTCGCCGGTGACGAAGGGCACCCAGCGGAGCAGGCGCAGCGAGGCGCCCTCCTCGGGCGTGAACTGCGGCATCGACCCTTGCGCGAAGGCCCTCCCCGCGCCGAAGGGGCTGCCGAGCGCCGCGCCGGCGGCGAGGCCTGCGGCGCCCTGGAGTATGGTTCTGCGATTGATGGTCATGACGTTTCCTCCCTGTCACAACGAATTCGATCTCTTCGAACGGCCAGACCAGACGGCCCGGCCGCTTTCGACCTCTCCTCCCCTCCGGCATGTCGCCGAAGCGCTGCGGCCTGGCGCTGACGCGCCGGAGGTCGCCGCAAACCCTTTATGCGGAGACCCGCTCCCCGGATTTCGCATCGAAGATGTGGACGCTGTCCCTGTCGACGCCGACCCGGATCTCCTCCCCGGGCCGGGCCGAGATGCGCTCCCGGAAGACGCAGGTGACCGGCGTCGCGCCGAGCCGGGCGAGGACGTGGGTCTCGGACCCCGTCGGCTCGACGACATCGACCGTCAGCGGAACCTCCCCGCCGAGATGGAAGCTCTCCGGCCGGACGCCGTAGATCAGCTCCCGCCCGGCCTCAGCCGCACCGGGGCTGGCGATCGGCAGCACGATCCCGTCGCCGGTGGAAAAGCGATGGCGGTCGTCCGCCCCGACGCTGCCGGTCAGGAAGTTCATCGCCGGCGAGCCGATGAAGCCGGCGACGAAGAGGTTGTCCGGCCTGTCGTAGAGCTCCAGTGGCGCGCCGACCTGCGCGACCTTGCCGTCATGCATGACGACGATCTTGTCGGCCATGGTCATCGCCTCAATCTGGTCGTGGGTGACGTAGACTGTCGTCGTCTTCAGACGCTGGTGGAGGTTCTTCATCTCGGTGCGCATCGAGACGCGCAGCTTGGCGTCGAGATTGGACAGGGGCTCGTCGAACAGGAACACCTGCGGCTCGCGCACGATCGCCCGGCCCATGGCGACGCGCTGGCGCTGGCCGCCCGAGAGCTGCCGGGGATAGCGGTCGAGGAGATGGGAGAGCCCGAGGATCTCGGCTGCCGGACGGACCCGCTCGGCGATCTCCGCCGTCTTCACGCCCTTCAGCTTGAGCGAGAAGCCCATGTTCTCGGCGACGGTGATGTGCGGGTAGAGCGCGTAGTTCTGGAACACCATGGCGATGTCCCGTTCCTTGGGCGGCAGATCGTTGACCACCCGGTCGCCGATCCAGATCTCGCCGGCGGAGACGTGCTCCAGCCCTGCCAGCATGCGAAGAAGCGTCGACTTGCCACAGCCCGACGGGCCGACCAGCACGACGAACTCCCCCTCCTCGATATCGATCGAGACGCCGTGCAGTACCTCCACCGTTCCGAATGCCTTGCGGACATCCTTGAACGTTACCGATGCCATACGCTTCCCCCCAACGTATTCCTCCCCAACGTATTCTTTGAGCGCATAGTGGCTGCTTCGTTCGCCGAGCGCAACAGGCGATGGCGCGGTGATGGCAAAACCGTTCGCCAAGGGCACGTTCGCGGAGTATCCGCGTCGAATCGCCGAGGGTGCAGGCGCTGCGGCCAGACCGGGGCCAACGTATACGTATGAGGATTCCGGGGCGCAGGATCCCCCCGGCGCGGGACCCCAAGCCGGTGCCGGCCCCCTGCGCCAGTCCGGGGGCGCTGGTCCGGGCGAAGCCGGGTTCACTCCGGGCGAAGCAGGATGATGAGGCCGAACACCACGAAGCCGACAGCGGCGATCTTCCAGAAGTCGCCACGCCGTCGCAGCCCCGGCAGGCCCAGCGGCCGCACCAGATGCGCTCCCATCAGGAGAATGAACAGGATCGAGAAAAGCTTGCTCATGGCCGGCAGCCGTAACCCATGCCAGTCGCAAGCGATATCGGTTTCTGCGGCCGGACGCCGCGGGCCGGGCGAAACCCCGGCCGATCCGCCGCGCATGGGCGCCGACGCACTGCCTCTCGCAAGCCTGCCGCGGCGATCAAGGCGACGGCCAGGCCTGCGAGGGTCGCGAGCCCCAGACGTCAGACCAAAGGTCTCGGGCGCGACCTGCCGGGTTCAAGCCGGATCGCGGCCGCCCTTCCGGTTCCAGGCCCTCTGCCGGCCCCTTTGCCGGGAAGGCCCACGCGGGCGCGCCGAGCGCTCAGAGCGTATTCAGGGCGCCATGGGCGACGACCGGCCCGGTGGGCAGCCCGGTCGGCGAGCCGCCCGGCGGCTCCAGCGAGATGGCGAGGGCCGTATCGGGCATGCCGACGGCCCGGTCGGCGATGTCGAGGAGGATGGGCTGGGACGCATGCAGCACGCCCAGCGAACGCGGCGCCGCGCCGCCCGGCGGCACCAGCCAGAGCTCCGGCACCCGGCCGCCGTCGTCCTGGCGGGCGACGGGGATCAAGGTGGCGATGTCGTGCCCTTCCTCATGGTAGAAGACGACGGTGAAGAGCGGCTCCCCCTGATCGTTGGCGAGGGTCCCGGCGAGGATGGCGTCCTGCCTCCCGGCATCGACGACCGCACCGAGATTGGCGGTGACGAGGATCAGCGCGGCGAGGCTGGCGGCCGCAAGCCCCATCCCCGACAGGCCGATCCATTGCCAGATGCCGGAGACGCGGCGGCCCTTCGGCGTCGCCGCCGGCCGGTCGACGCGGCCGAGCCGGCGCATCCGGCCGAGTTCCTCGGCGATGCGCGGCCAGATACCGGGAGGTGGCTCGACGGGATCGATCGCGTCGTAGAGGGGCGCGAGCCGCTGGTTCCAGGCGTCGACGTCGGCGGCGAAAATAGCATCCCGCTCGATCCGCCGCTCCGCGGCCCGGCGCTCGGCACCCTGCAGCAGGCCGATCGCGTGTTCGCCAGCCAGATCGGCCTCGTCCCCTTCCTCGCTGCGCAGATCGCTCATTGCGACAGACACCCCTTCAGTTTGATCAGGCCCCGTCTAATGCGGCTTTTGATCGTTCCGAGCGGAACGCTCAACCGCTCGGCCAGCGTTTCATAGGTGATGCCACCATAGAACGCGGCGACGATCGACTTGTGCGTCCGCTCGTCGAGCGTGCGCAGGCATTCCGCGAGCCGCACGCCGTCCTCGCTTCCGGCCAGCATCTCGAACGCATCCGGCCCATCGTCGGCGACGGCGTCGGCTTCGTCCACCGGCCGCTCGCCGCCGCGCCGACCGATCTGCCGGAGACGATCGATCGAACGGTTGCGGGCGATCGTGGCAAGCCAGGTGATCGGACTGGCGCGGCCGGCATCGAACCGGTCGGCCCGCCGCCAGATGGTCAGATAGACGTCCTGGAGAACGTCCTCGGCCTCTTCGCGGTCGTTCAATATACGCAGGCAGACGCCGAATAGCTTCGCGGAGGTGCGCTCATAGAGATCACCAAGCGCAGCCTCGTCGCCCGTGGCGAGACGATCCATGATACCGACGAGCGCCAAACGCCCCTGATCTGCCTTCAAGGCCCCTCCTCCCGTGGAACGGCGAATGTTTCGTTGTTCGAGGCGAACAAGGTCGCGCGCGGGTTGTCAACGCCCATTCCGGTCTCTCCCGCTTTCGAGGCCCCTCAGTAGGGCGCCTCCTCCGGCCCGGTCGCCACATAGACCGACTTCACCTGGCTGTAATGGGCCATCGCCTCGCGGCCGTTCTCCCGGCCGATGCCGGAGCGCTTGACGCCGCCGAAGGGCATCTCGACGGGCGTCAGATTGTAGGCGTTGATCCAGACCGTACCGGCCTGGACGCGCGCCGCCATGCGGTGGGCGCGCGACAGGTCGCGGGTGTAGATGCCGGCGGCAAGGCCGAATTCGGTGGCGTTGGCGCGGGCGATGGCCTCGTCCTCGCCGTCGAAGTCCAGCACGCACATCACCGGGCCGAAGATCTCCTCGCTGGCGATGCGCATGCCGTCGGCGACATCGGTGAAGACGGTCGGCTCGACGAACCAGCCATCCTCGAAGCCGGCGACGCTCGCCGCGCCGCCGCCGCAGGCGAGCCGCGCGCCTTCGTCGATGCCGGCCTGCATGTAGGCGAGCACCTTGTCATATTGCGCCCTGGAGACCAGCGGTCCGAGATGCGTCTCGGGATCCATGGGATTGCCGAGGCGGATCGCCTTCGCCCGCTCGCGGAGCTTGTCGACGAAGGCGCCGCGGACGCTGCGTTCGACGAAGACCCGGGTGCCGTTCGAGCAGATCTGGCCGGTCGAATAGAAATTGCCGAGGATCGCGCCGGAGACGGCCGCGTCGAGATCGGCGTCGGCAAAGACCAGGATCGGCGACTTGCCGCCGAGCTCGAGCGTCACGTGCTTGGTGGTCCCGGCGGCGGCGCCCATGACCTTGGCGCCGGTTCCGACCGAGCCGGTGACCGAGACCTTGGCAATGGCCGGATGGGTGCACAGCGCCGCGCCGAGTTCGCCCTTGCCCTGCAGGACGTTGAAGACGCCGGCCGGCAGCCCGGCCTCGCTGTAGATCTCGGCGAGCTTCAGCGCCGAGAGCGGCGTCACCTCGGAGGGCTTGAAGATCATCGCATTGCCGCAGGCGATCGCCGGCGCGCTCTTCCAGGCGGCGATCTGGATCGGGTAGTTCCAGGCGCCGATGCCGGCGCAGATGCCCAGCGGCTCCTGGCGCGTATAGGCGAAGCCGTTGGCGAGCGGAATGTGGGCGCCGCGCATGTCGGCGGCGAGCGCGGCGAAATATTCGATGCAGTCGGCGCCCGACGCGGCGTCGGCGACGCGGGTCTCCTGGATCGCCTTGCCGGTGTCGAGAGTCTCGATCTGGCTGAGTTCCTCGTTGCGCTCGCGCATCAGCTCCGCCGCCCGGCGCAGGACGCGGGAGCGCTCGGCGCCGGTCATTGCCGCCCAGGTCGCCTGGCCCTGGCGTGCCGCCTCGACGGCGCGCTCGATGACCGCGGGTGTCGCCGCATGAAGGGTGGCGATCGTCTCGCCGGTCGCCGGATACAGGCTCTCAAACGCCTCGCCGGCGGCATCCTCGACATAGGCGCCGCCGATATAGTGGGACGCTTGGGGTTGGGCTCGCATGTCGGGTCTCCCGGGTGGCTGGGCGGCCGTGATGGGCCGCAAGTTCCAGATCGGCCTGCAGTCGCCGGACCATCGGCGAGCCGGCACGGTGCGTTGCGATCGGCGCAAGGCCCGGCGGCTTTGCCAGGCGGCCTCGGCAGTCGCCATGGCCATAGCGGTTGTGCGCCGGAAGGCCAAGACGCTTCAGGCCAGACGCTGCAATGCCAAGGTTCTTCCGAGCCGGAACGCTTCCCTGGCGAACCAAATCGCCCAAGGCGCTCCCGGATCGAAACCTCGCCTCGACAGTTGTTTCCCGAACAACGCCGTCGATGGGAGATGGTCATGGCACATCACGAAGAAGCCGGCACGCGGATCAGCATCAGCCCCGAGTCGAACCCGGTGACAGTCTATTTCAACGACGTGGTGATCGCGTCGACCAACGAAGCGCTGCGGCTCGACGAGACGGGCCATGCGCCGGTCTACTACATCCCGCGGGACCGGGTGGAGATGGCCTATCTGGTGGCGACCGAGAAGCGTACGACCTGCCCGCACAAGGGGGAGGCGCGGTACTGGACGATCTCCGCCATGGGTCGGGCCGGCGAGAACGGCGTCTGGTCCTACGAGACGCCCCATGAGGGCGTGGCGCAGATCGCCGGCTATCTGGCCTTCGACCGCGATGCCGTCCGGATCGAGGTGGACGCCCCGCCGACGAGCCAGAGCTGGTAGGCGCGGGAGGCTCTCGCGCGGTCGCGCCGGACGGCCGAACCGGCCCTTCGCCCTCGCCCTTCGACCATAAAAAAGGGGCCACCCTTGCGGGCGGCCCCTTCCTGATTGTCCCGCATGATGCGGCTGACGCGATCCTTAGCGGAAGAGCGAGAGCAGCGACTGCGAGGAGGAGTTGGCGATCGAGAGCGCCTGCACGCCGAGCTGCTGCTGGGTCTGCAGAGCCTTGAGGCGGGTGGACTCTTCCGTCATGTCGGCATCGACCAGCGAACCGACGCCCTCGGACACGGTGTCCATGAGCTTGGAGACGAAGTCGCTCTGCATGTCGATGCGGTTCTGGACCGCACCCAGGCTGGAGGCCGCGCTGGTGACCTGCGAGAGCGCCTCGTCGACGACCTTGATGTAGTTCTTGATGTCGGTGACCGACGCCGAGGTGATGTCGATCGTGTCGACGGCCGCAGCACCGGCGGACGCCGAGCTGGTGGTCGTCGCCGTGGCAGCGAGGCCGAGGCTGGCCGCGGTGATGCCGGTGGTGCCGGAAGCCGCCGCGTCGCCGAGCGAGAAGGTGTCGGTCGAGGAGAACACGATGTTGTCCGAGCCGTCCACCGAGACGTCGATGCCGGTGATGTCGGCATCCTTCAGCGCCTGGGTCAGGACGGCCGCCAGATCGGCGTTCGACCGGATCGAGGTGTCGCTCAGACCGGCATCCGCCAGGGTCTGGTCGGTGATCTCGACCGTCTTGGCCGCACCGCCGCCCTGCTTGACCGAGAAGGTCACGAGGTCGTCGGCAGCGGCGAAGGACACCGCAGAGGTTTCGACCGTCGCGGCGACGCCCGACGTGTTGGTGTACTTGGTCAGGTCGATCGTCTTGTTCAGGATGCCCGTGTCCGTACCGGCACCGTCGTCGGAGAAGAGGCGGACATTGGTGATGTCCACGGCGATGGAGCCGACGGTCAGCGAACCGGTGCCGTCACGGGCGATCGAGGAGACGATCTCCTTCGACAGGGCCGACGAAGAACCCGTGGAAAGCCAGTTCTGACCCGAGAAGGAGGCCGATTCCGCGATCGTCTGCAGCTGGCCCTGGAGGGACGAGATTTCCGACTGGACCTTCGCCTTGTCGACGCCGTCCGAAGTGGCGGTGGTCAGCTTGGCCTTGATCGTGTCGAGCATGTCCTTGGCCGAGTTGAGACCGGTATAGGCGGCGTCCACCGTGGCGGCACCGATGCCGAGGGAGTCGGAGACGGCGGAGAGAGCGTTGTTGTCAGACCGCATGGTGGTCGCGATCGACCAGTAGGCGGCGTTGTCCTGAGCTTCCGAAACCCGGTAGCCGGTGGAGATGCGGCCCTGGGTCGTGTCGAGGGCGTCGTTGATCGACTGCAGGCTCTGGAGAGCCGTCATGGCCGAAGTATTGGTGTTGATGCTGGTCATTCTCTGCGTCCCATACGCGAGTATAATTTGGGAACAGTCCGGATCGGCCGGAATAACGAAACGGCATCATGCCTGCGATCTTTGTTTGTTTGATCGCTTCGTCATGACCAGACATTGGGTCCCGGAGTCATTCCAAACTCTTAACAGCTAAGATCAAACCCGAAGGACACAGATTCAACGCTAATGGAACACAAAGATTGGTAGTTAATTCTTGCGTGTTAACCTTATATATTTACCAGGTCGATTCATCATGAATCGTCCGTTCACGGAGCGTAGCCGTGCGGCAGCCGCGAGACGTCGTGCCGGCTCTCGTAGGCTGAGGCGCAATTGCGTGAGTGTGCGGGTGTGGGTGCCGGCAAGGAAAGCCGCGCTCGAGCTGAATGACAGAAGGACGCAGCAGCGGGCTGACGGGTCGGGCGGGGCTCATGAAGCCGGCAGCTGAAACGAAAAAAGGCCCGGCAGATTGCCGGGCCTCTCGTTTTCGTGGTCGATCGATCCGCGAGACTGTCGCGATCGATCGAGGGCGTTTCCCTTAGCGGAAGAGCGACAGCAGCGATTCCGAGGAGGAGTTGGCGATCGAGAGCGCCTGCACGCCGAGCTGCTGCTGGGTCTGCAGAGCCTTG
>PACL01000011.1 GCA_002700095.1 Fulvimarina sp.
CCATGAAGAAGATCGTCAGCATCAGCCCAGGCATCAGCCCGGCGAGGAACAGCCGGCCGATCGAGGTCTCGGTGGCGATGCCGTAGACGATCATCGTCACCGAGGGCGGGATCAGGATGCCGAGGGTGCCGCCGGCGGCGATGGAACCGGCGGCGATCTCCGCCGGATAGCCGCGCTGGCGCATCTCCGGGATGCCCATCTTGCCGATCGCCGCGCAGGTGGCGGGCGAGGAGCCGGACAAAGCCGCGAAGATCGAGCAGGCGCCGAGATTGGACAGGACGAGGCCGCCAGGCACCCGGTTCAGCCATCGGTCGAGCGCCTCGTAGAGGTCCTTGCCGGCGGGCGAGGAGGCGACGGCGGCGCCCATCAGGATGAACATCGGCACGGCGACGAGGCTGAAGGGCGAGAGATAGCCGAAGAACTGCTCGCCGATCGTCTCGAGGAAGAACCCGCCATAGACCGTGTAGAGCGCCCCCATGGCGACGAGGCCGAGGGAGAAGGCGATGGGCGTGCCGATGGCGAGCAGGCCGAGCAGGGCGGCCAGCATCACCAGGCCGGAGAGAAGCGGCGTCACGGGCGGGCCTCGTCGGTGGTAGCGGAAAAGAGAACCGGCTCGTGGTCGACCGGATCGGCGCCGTCGATGACCAGCCGCATGATTTCGGCGACATACTGGAGCGCCAGCATCACCGTGCCGACCGGCATTGGCAGAAGCGGCATCCACAGCGGCACCGCCCAGACGGTCTCGCTGGTCCAGCCGCCGCTCCAGGCCTCCTCGAAATGGATCCAGCCGGCATAGGCGAGGAGCACGACGAAGAGGAGGGAGAACAGCGCGGCGAGCACCTGCATGACGAGGCGCACCGGACCCGAGGCGGCGAGCTGCAGGATGTCGACATTGACGTGGCCGCGCACGATCAGCACCCAGGGGGCGCCCAGGAAGGTGGCGGCGACGATGGCATAGGCGGTGTATTCGGTCTGCCAGACCGTCGACCAGCCGAGCGCGTAGCGCACGAACACCATGTGGCTGACCGAGAGGACGGCCGATAACAGCAGCGCGGCGGCGAGGACCCCGAGGCCGCGGGAGATCGCCGAGATCACCGAGATGTAAAGTCGCATGGGGGATTCTGACCGAAAGGATGCGGCGTCGCCGCACGGGAGGGGCAAGAGGCCCTCGAACCGACGTCGCCGGGATCGCGCGCCATGCGCGACCCCGGCAGGATCATGCCGTTCACTCGACGGCGAGGGCGTCGTCGATCAGCTTCTGGCCGTTCGGCACCTTCTCGGCGAAGTTCTTGTAGGAGGTCTCCTTGGCGATCCTCAGCCAGGCGTCGTAGTTCTCCTTCGACATCGTCGTCACCTCGACGCCGTTCTCCTTGTAGACGTCGACGAGCTTGCCATCGAGCTTCTCGGCCTCGCTGGCAAAGTAGTCCTCGGCGGCCTGGCCGGCGGCCATGACGGCCTTCTGCTGCTCTTCGTTGAGCCGGTCGAAGGAGCGCTTCGACATCAGGATCGGCTCGTACATGAACCACAGCGCATTATCGCCAGGCGCGGTCAGGCACTTGGCCAGCTCGTAGATGCGATAGGAGATCAGCGAGCCCGACGAGGTGTTGGCACCGGTCAGGACGTTCTGCTGCATGCCTGTGTAGATTTCCGAGGACGGCATCGACGAGATCGACGATCCTGCCCCGACCAGCATCTCCTCGAAGGCCGGGCCGGCGGCGCGCAGCACCTGGCCCTTGGCGGTCTCCGGCGAGGTGATGCATTCCGTCGACGAGACGAAGCCGCCGGCCAGCCAGGCGTCGGACAGGATGATCGCACCGGCCTCTTCGACCTCGGCCTTGATCGCCTTCATGAAATCGGAATCGTTGAGGCGCTGGGCGCGCTCGTGGCTGTCGACGAGGCCCGGCATCAGCGTCGCCGAAAAGGCCGGATGGCGGCCCGAGGCGTAGTCGAGCGGGAAGGCCGTCATGTCGATCTGACCCTTGGTGACGGCGCCCCACTGGTCCTTGGCCTTGAACAGCGACTCGCCCGGAAACACCTGCAGCGTCACGCCGACATTGGCCTTCTCGAGCTCCTTGCCGATCAGCTGGACCATCTCGTCGCGCACGTCGCCCTTGCCGCCGGGCCACTGGTGCGAGGCGCGCAGGGTCACGTCCTCAGCGAGGGCGGAGCCGCAGAGCGCGAGCCCGCAGATCGTCGAAAGCAGCAATCTCTTCATTTGTCATTCCTCCCGTTTTGGTTGGAGCCTGTCGCAAGACAGCCCCAGGCTCCTCCAAGCCTTCGCCGGAGCCAACATCGGCTTGCACACCGTGTCAAGGAGATTGTATACGATAACCGAATGGAAACCGCAAAAGCCACAGCTCGACCGCCAGATGGTCGGCAGCATTCGGGACGGGCGGCGAGATGACCGAGACGGCCGAGAGGCAATCCGTGGCCGGCGCGCGCCGGCAGGCCGAGCGGCGCGCGAGGTCGGGCGACATCCGCGACATTCTCGAGCAGGAGATCGTCACCGGCGAGCGGGGGGCGGGCGAGCGGCTCGACGAGCAGGCGGTGGCCAAACGCTTCGGCGTCTCGCGCACCCCGGTTCGCGAGGCGATCAACCAGCTGGCCTCGGCCGGGCTCGTCGAGCAGATCCCCAACCGCGGCGCCTTCGTGCGCGAGACCGGGCTCGCCGACCTCGTCGAGATGTTCGAGGTGATGGCCGAACTCGAGGCGATGGCCGGCCGGCTGGCGGCGCGGCGAATCGATGTTGCCGGTCGCGCAAGGCTGCAGGAAGCGTTGGCGGCATGCGAGACGGCCGCCGCCCGCAACGCGCCCGACGACTATTATTACGAGAACGAGCGCTTCCACGACGCGATCTATGGCGCCTGCGGCAACAGTTTTCTCGCTGGCGAGGCGCGGCGGCTGCACCAGCGGCTGAAGGCATTCCGCCGGCTGCAGCTGCGGGTGCCGCAGCGCATGCACCAGTCGTTGGCCGAACACCGCCGGATCGTTGCCGCCATCGAGGCGGGCGACCGCGAGCGCGCCGAGGCGGAGCTGAAGGTCCACATCATGGTCCAGGGCGAGCGCTTCGCCGACCTCGTCGCCAGCCTGAAGCCTCGCAGCGGCTGACTTTTTCAGTCGTCCCGAGCCGATCCTGCCAGGGAGGCCGGCGTCTGTCTGGTTCTGCTGCAGCGAGGGATTTAATGGGTGGCACAGTCACGCCGCCCTGCAATGACCGCGAACCGGGCTGAGCGCGACCCTGTCCACGCGACCGGCCGGGTCACCGCTTTGTGAGGCCGGCTGCCCGGTTGGTATCGACGGGGCCTAGGCTATGTGCCCATCCGACCGCGCGTCCCCCATGGCCGCACGACCATCCAAAAGGAGATCGCCGATGACGAGACTTGCTTTCGCCGCCCTGATCCCGGTGCTGCTGGCGTCCACCGCCGCCCTTGCCCAGGACAAGACCGACATGCAGGACGCCAAGAGCGTCGAATTGAAGGGCGCCGACGGTGCGTCCATGGGAACCGCATCCTTCGTGCCGACCCCGCATGGCGTGCTGATCGAAGCGGAGCTGCAGAATCTGCCGGGCGGCACCCATGGCTTCCACATTCACGAGACGGGCGTCTGCGAGGGCGACTTCAGCTCCGCCGGCGGCCACTACAACCCGGCCGATATCGACCACGGCTACATGAGCGAGACCGGGCCCCATGCCGGCGACATGCCGAACGTCGTCGCGACCGAAGGCGCGGTGAAGGTCTCCGTCTTCAATCCGAATATCGCGATGACCGGCGGCGACGCCCCGCTCGACGACCAGGACGGTTCGGCGCTGATGATTCATTCCGGTGCGGACGATTACGCGTCGCAGCCGGCGGGCGACGCCGGCAGCCGGATCGCCTGCGGCGTCATCTACCCGCCGAAGTGACGCTGCCGCTGGCGTGATGGTCGGGCAGGGGCGTCAGGCCCGGCGGCGTCATCCGCAGCACCGCCCGCGACACTCACGGGCCTCGGCGGCACTTGCTTCCGCCGGGGCCTCTGCTCTGGACAAGCCAGTCGCGTCGCAGCCATGCCTTCCAATCGACGCAGCCCCTCAGGGCAGCCAGTCCATCGGCTGGTATCCCGGCAGCGCCTCGACGCGTCGCAGCCACGCTCTGATGGCCGGGAACTGTGAGAGATCGAAGCCGCCTTCCTCCGCGACATGCGTATAGGCGTACAGCGCGATGTCGGCGAGGCTGGCGGAGTCGCCGGCCAGCCAATGGCTTCCAGCGAGGCGCTTCTCCATGACGCGCAGAGCCTTCTGCCCGCCTTCGAACGTCTCCGCCAGCCGCTCCGGCGTCGCCGCCGTCGCCCGCTGCGGATAGATCATCAGCGAGCGGCGGACCGCAACGGTCGGCTCGTGGCTGTACTGCTCGAAGAACATCCAGGACAGCATCTCCGCCCGCTCGAACGGATCCACCGGAATGAACGGGGTGGCTTCGCCGAGATACCAGAGCATGGCGTTGGATTCGGGCAGATAGCGCCCGTCCTCCGTCTCGAGCAGCGGCACCTTGCCGTTGGCATTCTTCGCGAGATAGTCGGCCCGCTTGGTCCCGCCATCATGGGTCGAGACCTCCACGTGCCGGAACTGTCGACCGGTCAACGCGCAGAGGAGGCGCGGCTTGTAGCAGTTGCCGGAATCCGGCATGCCGTAGATCGTGATCATGATGCAGGTCTCCACCGAAGCTGGCGGATTCTTGCGCCATCAGACGGCGCTCGACCAATTCATTCGGGTGAAGTCAGCGATCAGCCGAACATGCTCGTCAGCGCCTGCTCCGTCTGCACCGAGGCGAATTCGATCGCAAAGCCCTCTTCCAGGTGACGAACGACGCGGCCCTGCATGAGGCCGAGCGTGACGCGCGAGTTCAGGGCAGGGCGGACCGAGGACTGCACCGCCGCGCCGGACAGCGACAGGTCGATGATCTTGACGGTGTAGCGGCGGCCGTCGTCGAGCGCGATCTCGACGCGCGGATCCTTCGGCTGGAGGCGCTGGTGCCGGCGATCCTCCGGCAGGTCCAGCTCGCCGCGATTGGCGAACCAGGTCAGCTGCGCCGCGAGCTTTTCCCGCTTGCGCTCGGAATTGACGAGATCGACGGCGAAACCGCCCGGATAGAGCCGCGCGACGGTGCCCTCGAGGCGGCCGATGTGGTCGACATAGAAGATGATCCGTTCGCCGGTCCGGGGTTCGACCGTCGTCGCGACGGCAATGCCGCCGGGCGACATGTTCTCCACCCGGCAGGGAAACTCCTGGAAGTCCTCGCGCATGAATCGTCCGAGGAGGTCGAGGTCAACGCGGCTGAACCGGCGACGATCCGGCGCTTCGTATCTCGCGGCATGAGCCATCATGTTCATCCTGCTCCGCCCCCTCGGTCGGATTCATCCCCACGCCACATCGGAGAAGATATCGGTAAGGCGGTTAAGGAAGCGTGGAAGCTCGTTGCGGCATGCGAAGCTTCTGCGACCGAATGCCCTCACTTCGGGAAAGTTTGAGACGTTAAGGAATTTGGAAAGAATCGTTTGCCGTCCGCCTGCTGCAGCGATACCTCAAGCCCACGGACACCTTCGGTCTTCGTAGCGCGATTTTGCCACATTCGCCGTGGCCGACTTCTCTTGAACCGCCGGGTCCGTTTGGACCTGGCGGTTTTTTTTGCCTGCCGTCGCCGGGCACGGGACGCCGTGGAAAACCGTTGCAGATGCTGTCCCTGCTTTGTCCGGCGATGCGGCAAAGGCATGGGCCGGCCCGAGCTGGCACAGCGATGCGGCCGGCGGCCCGAGATGGTGGGGATCGCCATGCGCGCCGTTCCCTCGCGGCGAAGGATATGCGAAGGCGGGTGCGGTCGGCGGGATATTCCGCGCCTGCGCCTCGTTCGTCCTTGCCAGCCCGGTCCGCGCGGCTCGCAGAACGCTGATGGAGACACCGTGTCCGAGCCGGAACTTTCGAACCCCGTAGATCCTCGCGGTCCGGTGCGGCGACCGCCTCCTGCCTTCAACGTCCCGGGCGTCATCCTCGTCCTGCTGGCCTTCATGGCCCTCGTTCATGCCTATCGGACGCTGGCGATCGGCGAGGTTGCGGATGCCCGCATCATCCTCGACTTCTCCTTCATTCCGAGTTGCTACGGCGCGGTGGACTCGCTCTGCCAGCTGCGGCCGGCCGGAGCCGATCTCTGGTCGCCGATCACCTACGCCTTCCTGCATGGCAGCTGGGCCCATCTCGGCATGAACACCATCTGGTTCCTGGCCTTCGGGACGCCGGTGGCACGCCGGCTCGGCCTCGGCCGTTTCCTGGCGTTCTGCGCCGCCGGGTCGATCGCCGGAGCCGCCGCGTTCTACCTGACCAATATCGGCCTGGAAGTGCCGGTGATCGGCGCATCGGGCATCGTCTCGGCGCTGATGGGCGGCGCCTGCCGCTTCGCCTTCGTGCGCTCGGGCCCGTATCGCATGCTGCCCGGCCGTCAGCCGCCGGCGATCTCGGTCGCCGCGGCACTCTCCGACCGAACGGTGCTGGTGTTCATCATCGCCTTCTTCGCCACCAACTTCTTCGTCGGCAGTGGCGTCGGAGGTGCCTTCACGGGCGGCGGCGAGGTCGCCTGGGAAGCCCATCTCGGCGGCTTTGCCTTCGGCTTCTTCTGCCTGCCGCTGTTCGACCGTCGAGGCGGGCCGGGCGGATAGCCCGACCTCCCCGGCTCGGGTCCCGGCGCCCCCGGCAGCCGACGCTCTGCATCAAGGGGCTTGCCCTCGAGCCGCTGCTGTCTCACCTTTGTCTGCTACGACAATGGGAGGCCACGATGAATGTCGGTCACATACTGAAGGCGAAGGGAGCCGACGTCTTCACCCTTCGGCCCGAGGTTTCTCTGGCGGAGGTGGTAGAGGTGCTCGCCGAACGGCGGATCGGCGCAATCGTGCTGGTCGACGGGGCCGGGCATGTCGCGGGCATCGTCTCCGAGCGCGACGTGGTGCGGGTGCTGGCCAAGTTCGGCGCCGGCGTCCTCGACAAGCCGATCGGCGAGGCGATGACCGTCAAGGTGAAGACCTGCAGCAGCGAGACGGCCATCGAAGAGGTGCTGGCGATCATGACCAAGGGGCGCTTCCGCCACCTTCCGGTAATCGATGGAGGACGCCTGTCCGGCATCGTCTCGATCGGCGACGTGGTCAAGACCAAGATCGAGGAGGCGGAGCGGGAAGCCGAGCAGATGCGCGAGTATATCGCGGCAGGCTGATCGGCTCTGACGGACGCGCCGGCGCCGGGGCTCATCGGCGGATGGCAGAGCGCTTGCCTCGCATTGTCCGGTGGATCCGGCACGGCGTCGCCCATCAGGCAGCGCGTCGAAGAAGATAGCCGCAGGCTGATGGCCGGGGCCATCTCGCCTCGGCCGGAGCGCATGTCGCGCCAGCTTCGGCGCCGGCCGTCCTGACCCCACTCGACCGCGCCTCGGCGCCACGCCGACAGCGCCACCGCCAGGCTCAGAGCCGCAGCGGCTCGGGGTGATAGCTTTCGGCGAGGCGCTGGATCTCAGACATGCGGCTCTTGGTCGCGCTGTAGCCGATCTCGATGGCTTCGGCAGCCCGGAAGAACTCCCACAACCCGATGTCGCGCACCCTTGGCTGCAGCGACAGGTCCGGCGGGTCGCCCGCGAGCCGTGCCCGCGAGATCCGGTCCTGGATGATGTTGAAGGCGTCGACCATGGTCCGGGTGAGGCCGAGCTTCTTGCGCCGCTGGGCGGCCGCGTCGCGTTCGTCGTCGTCCTGCGGCGAGACCGCCCGAAAGGCGTCCTCGCCCACCGGCGCATCGTCGCTCGCCCGCATCCTGAGGACGGCGGCGCGGCCGAACAGATCATAGTGCAGGTTGACCGCCATGACGTTCTGCTGCTCGAAGACCCGGCAGACATTGGCGGGAACCGGATTGACGAGCGCCCCGTCCATCAGCCGCCGGCCGCCGCACATGACCGGCTCGAAGACGCCGGGCAGGGCGTAGGACGCGCGCATGGCGAGAACCAGGAGGCCGGAATCCAGCCACACCTCGTGGCCGGTCTGGGCATCAGTCGCGACGCAGATCAGCGGACGGTCGAGATCCTCGATCCGGGTGTCGTGAAGCGCCTCGGCGAGCCGGCGCGACAGCCGGAGGCCGCCGATCAGCCCGGCGCCGCCGATGCGGAAGTCGAGATAGCGGATGAGGCCGTGCCGCGTCAGCGACCGGGCGAATTCCTCAAGCTCGGGCAGCTTTCCGGCAAGATAGCAACCGCCGACGAGCGCACCGATCGACGTGCCGGCGATCATCGAGATCGGCACCTGATATTCGTCGAGCGCCTTCAGGACGCCGATATGGGCCCAGCCGCGCGCCGCGCCGCCTCCCAGGGCCAGCGCGAGGCCCGCGGACGGTTTCGGTGGCGTCGGCACAGGGCGCGACGCAGGCTGAGGCTGGCCGATGGGTTCGTCGCGCCAACCGAATACACGCTCGAGCATGGCTGCCCTCCGGTCTCGGTCCTCGAGATAGCTGAGCCTAGTCCGAACTCTTGACCATCGTGTTAAGGATCGAAGGCCCTCGGAGCGCGAGCGCGGCATGGGGTGTCATCTCGGCGGTTGCGGATCGATCACCGTGTCGAGACGACGATCCTCGGTTCGCACCACCCTATAGAAGCAGGACGTCCTGCCCGTATGACAGGTGTCCTCGCGCCGCTCGCACTCGACCTTCAGCCACACCGCATCCTGATCGCAGTCGACGCGAATTTCCCGAACGAGCTGCAGCGCCCCGGAACTCTCGCCCTTCTTCCAGAGCGTACCGCGCGAGCGAGACCAATAGTAGGCGTAGCCAGTGGCGATCGTCCGGTCGAGCGCCTCGGCGTTCATGTGAGCGACCATCAGGAGATCGCCGCTCGCGTGATCGGTCGTGACGGCCGTGATCAGGCCGTTCGCGTCGAAGCGCGGGCGAAGCGAGGCTCCCTCTTCTTGTTCACTCTTGTCAGTGGAAGGGGCAGAGAAAACGGAATGCGCCATGGCGTTGGTCGGCTGTTCAGGCGCTGAGGCCGATGAGGCGCAGGATCCGGTCCTGTTGCGCCTGATCGTCGGCGAAGACGCCGCGATAGGTGCCGGTATAGGTCGACGACCCGTGGCTGCGGATCCCGCGCATCGACATGCACAGGTGCTCGGCTTCGAGAATCACCGCCACGCCCCGCGGCTTCAGCGTGCGGTCGAGGGCATCGGCGATCTGCGCCGTCATCGCTTCCTGCGTCTGCAGCCGGCGGCCGAACATGTCCACCAGCCGCGCGATCTTCGACAGCCCGAGCACTTTCCCGTCGGGGAGATAGGCGATGTGCGCCTTGCCGAGGACGGGCACCATGTGGTGCTCGCAATGGGTGTGGAAGGAGATGTCCTTGACGAGCACGATGTCGTTGTAGCCGGCGACCTCCTCGAAGACACGGCCGAGAACCTCGCTCGGCTCGTGGCCGTAGCCGCCGAACAGCTCCTCATAGGCTTTGACGACCCGCTTCGGCGTTTCCTTCAGCCCCTCGCGCTTCGGGTTCTCGCCGATCCAGCGCAGCAGCGTCGCCACCGCGGCTTCGGCCTCGGCACGGCTCGGCCGCTGGAACTCGCCGTCTTCCGGCTTCTCCGGGAATTTCTTGACCACTGCGTCCATGTTCTCATGCTCCGGAAAAGTCGGAATCCGTGCTGCCACCCACAGGGAATGGACGTCGGGGGCGCCGCCGGAACGGCCTTCGCTGGCGGCATTGACGGGCTTCTTCAAGGCGTCTTGTTCCTCGCGGAGTGACGGCCGTTGGAAGCGACCGATGAAGGCCCGAAGCGGCCGCCGTTCTGGCGACCTATCGAAGCGTCGACCGGGCCCCTATATAATCGGGCAGATAGCCCTTTGACAGGGCCGCAAGGAAAAACCTCGACCTTGGGGAAATACCGTGATCGACGACGTCTATAATGCCCGCATCCTCGAATTTGCGGGCAACATTCCCCGCATCGGCAGGCTCGCCGATGCCGATGCCAGCGCCACGGCGCATTCACGACTGTGTGGGTCCACCGTGACGATCGACCTCAAGGTGGAGGACGGCCTCGTGTCGGACTTCGCCCACGAGGTGAAAGCCTGCGCCCTCGGCCAGGCCTCGTCCTCGGTGATGGCGCGCCACATCGTCGGCTCGACGCCGGCCGAGCTGCGCCAGGTGCGCGAGGCGATGCGGGCGATGCTGAAGGAGAGCGCCGCGCCGCCGGAAGGCCGCTTCGAAGACCTGAAATATCTGGAGCCGGTCCGCGACCACAAGGCCCGCCACGCCTCGACCATGCTGACATTCGACGCCGTCGTCGAGGCGCTGGACAAGATCGAGGCGGAACGGCGCGGCGAGGCGGCCTGAGGCGGCGCGAGCCACCAGCGGGCAGGGCGGCAACGGGGATCTGAGCGATGAAGCCTTCGGAAACCCTTGAGATGCATCGGGAAATGATCCGCGAGATCCTGTCGCGCTATCCGGTCAGCAACCCGCGCATCTTCGGCTCGGTGGCCCGCGGCGAGGACACCGAAGCCAGCGATTTGGATATTCTCGTAAAGCTCGACACCCAGCCAAATGCCGCGACCAGCCTGACGCTCATGGATCTGGCGAGGCTGCAGATCGAACTCCAGAAGGCGACGGATCGGCGGATCGACGTGTCTCTCGAGGACGGTTTCTCCCAGCGCGTCCTCGAAAGGCTGTCCCGCAGCGCCATTGCTCTGTGAGGGGCATGAACGGAGAGCCTGGCCGACCTGTTGCGCTCGCTGGTGAAATGGTGCCGGGAGACCGAGGGCTTGCTGGCAGAGGCGCCCGACGAGATTTTCGCGCAGAGCCGCCTGCATGAACTAGCTTTGTCGAAGGCGGTCGAGCAGGTCGGCGAGTTGTGTGGTCGGCTCCTTTTGAAGTACCCAAGCTTCGCCGAACAAAATGAGGCGTTGGAACTCCAAGCCGCTTACGGCATGCGAAACCGGCTCGGCCACGGTTACGACGATATCATCGTCCAGATCGTCGTAAATACGGGGCGGCACGACATTCCGGCCTTGCGTGCGGCTGTGGAACGGATCCTGACAGATGCCGGCGAACCTCTCTCGTAACTATACCGGCCCCTGGCGAAAGACCCCCGGCCGCCTGCTCGGCGTCGGCTTCGTACGGCTGTACCAGCTGACGTTCTCGCCGCTGGTCGGCAGCCACTGCCGGCACATCCCAACCTGCTCGGAATATGCCTATGAGGCGGTCGCCCGCCACGGCCTGATGCGCGGCGGCTGGCTCGCGGCGCGGCGAGTCGCCAAATGCGGCCCGTTCGGGACCTCCGGCATCGACAACGTCCCGGATGCCTGAGGCGGCGCGATTCGCCGCAACGTGACGGCGATTGACTTCCGTCGGGCTTCGTCGGACCTTCCTCTTCCGTTCGGAGAGGGGTGCGACGATGGCCCACAGGTTCGAAGTCTACAAGGACAAGGCGGGAGAGTACCGCGTCCGCTTCAAGTACAACAGCGAAACCATCTTCTCGACCGAGGGCTACGCCTCGAAGTCGGGCGCGCACCGGGCCATCGAGTCGATCAAGAAGTTCGTGCCGGAGGCTCCGACCCAGGAGCTCGAATAGGCGCGAAGGCCTGATCCGCGCCCGCCACGCGGCCGCGTCTGCCACGCCAGGTCGCCGCGCCCGCCGCGCACACAGATCGGCAGGATTCGACCCGCCTCGACGCAGGCACCGACGGCAATCCGCCGGATCGGCTTCGACGGGATCGTTCGGCTGGCCGCGCAGCCGGCTGGCGAAGGCGTCCTCCGGTTCCCACTTGAGCGGACGGTTTGCGCCGCCTATAGGACTGGCGCAGCCATGCCCGAGATGGCGCCGCATTCAACCTCGCGGCACGGGCAGGCATCAGGGCAGCGGCCACATGATACTCGCCGCGCCGTAAAATCACACCCCACCCGCGCTCGTAGGCGGGACTGGACCCCAGGAGACATGACCATGACGCAAGCCGTATCCCTCAAATTTCCCGATGGTTCCGAGCGCTCCTTCGACGCCGCGATCAGCGGCGCGGAGATCGCCGCCGGCATTTCCAAGTCGCTGGCCAAGAAGGCCGTCGCCTACGCCCTCGACGGCGAGGTGCGCGATCTCGCCGATCCGGTCGGCCATTCCGGCGCCCTCGAAATCCTTACTCGTGACGATCCGCGGGCCCTCGAACTCATCCGCCACGACGCCGCCCATGTCATGGCGGAGGCGGTGCAGGAGCTGTGGCCCGGCACCCAGGTGACCATCGGCCCGGTGATCGAGAACGGCTTCTATTACGATTTTGCCAAGAACGAGCCGTTCACGCCCGAGGACCTGCCGGTCATCGAGAAGAAGATGGCCGAGATCATTCGCCGCAACGCGCCGTTCAAGAAGGACGTCTGGTCGCGGGAAAAGGCCAAGCAGGTCTTTCGCGACAAGGGCGAGAGCTACAAGGTCGAGCTGGTCGACGCGATCCCCGAGGGGCAGGATCTCAAGATCTACAGCCAAGGCGAATGGTTCGATCTCTGCCGCGGGCCGCACATGGTCTCGACCGGCCACATCGGCGAGAACTTCAAGCTGATGAAGGTCGCCGGCGCCTATTGGCGCGGCGATTCGACCAACGCGATGCTCAGCCGCATCTATGGCACCGCCTGGGCCACCAAGGAGCAGCTGGCGAACTATCTCCACATGCTGGAGGAGGCCGAGAAGCGCGACCATCGCCGGCTCGGCCGCGAGATGGATCTCTTCCATTTTCAGGAAGAAGGGCCGGGCGTCGTGTTCTGGCACGGCAAGGGCTGGAAGATGTTCCAGACCCTCGTCTCCTACATGCGCCGCCGGCTCGACGGCGTCTATGACGAGGTCAACGCGCCGCAGATCCTCGACAAGTCGCTGTGGGAGACCTCCGGCCACTGGGGCTGGTACCAGGAGAACATGTTCGCGGTGAAGTCGGCCCACGCCTTCACCCATCCGGACGACGAGGAGGCCGATCACCGGGTCTTCGCGATCAAGCCGATGAACTGCCCCGGCCACGTCCAGATCTTCAAGCACGGCCTGAAGTCCTACCGCGAACTTCCTATACGGCTTGCAGAATTCGGAAACGTTCACCGCTACGAACCGTCCGGCGCGCTGCATGGTCTGCTGCGCGTGCGCGGCTTCACCCAGGACGATGCGCATGTCTTCTGCACCGAGGAGCAGATGGCGGCCGAGTGCCTGCGCATCAACGACCTGATCCTCTCGGTCTACGAGGACTTCGGCTTCGAGGAAGTCGTCGTGAAGCTCTCGACCCGGCCGGAAAAGCGCGTCGGCTCCGACGAGAGCTGGGACCGTGCCGAGACGATCATGACCAAGGTTTTGGAAGAGATCGCGGCGAAGTCCGGCGGCAGGATCAGGACCGGCATCCTGCCGGGCGAGGGCGCTTTCTACGGTCCGAAGTTCGAATACACCCTGCGCGATGCCATCGGCCGGGAATGGCAGTGCGGCACCACCCAGGTGGACTTCAACCTGCCGGAGCGCTTCGGTGCCTTCTATATCGACCAGAATTCCGAGAAAAAGCAGCCGGTGATGATCCACCGGGCGATCTGCGGCTCGATGGAGCGCTTCCTCGGCATCCTGATCGAGAACTTCGCCGGTCACATGCCGTTGTGGTTCGCGCCCGAGCAGGTGGTCGTCGCGACCATCACCTCCGAGGCCGACGACTATGCCATGGAGGTCCTTGCGGCGTTGAGGGAGGCCGGGCTTCGGGCGAGCGTCGACCTGCGAAACGAGAAGATCAACTACAAGGTCCGCGAGCACTCGCTCGCCAAGGTCCCGGTCATGCTGGTCTGCGGCAAGCGCGAGGCCGAGGAGCGGACGGTGAACATCCGCCGGCTCGGCTCGAAGGACCAGACCTCGCTGTCCCTCGACGCGGCGCTTGCGGCCCTCTCCGACGAGGCCGTGCCGCCGGACCTGAAGCGGGACCGGGCTGCGAGGACGCAGGCGCCCGCCGCCTGACGTCCGCGAGTCTTGGCCGATAGAACCAGGGAAAGCCGCATGCCCGCGGGGCGTGCGGCTTTTTCGTATCAGTCGCCGGAGCCTGACACGCCGTCGAGGGGACCTTCGGCCGGATCCTCCGGCTGGGCGATCTCCGAGGTCAGCACCTCGACGTCGGTGTTCTCGCCCGCCGCGACCGTGAAGGGCCGCTGGTAGACGCGGTCGTTGTTCTTGGCGACAATGACGTAGTCGCCTTCCGCCAGCACCATGGTCGGGAAGGCGCCGACGCTCTGGCGCACGAGGTCGCCCGAGGCGGTGGTGATTGTCCAGGCGGTGTCGGCGATCGCCTCGCCGCCATGCTCTCGGACGAGCTTCATGGTCAGGAGGGCGGCGCGCTGGGTCAGCGTCGCCTCGGTCAGCTTGCCGGCCTCGACGCGGATGTCGGCGCGCACGACCGCATTGGCCGAGCCGTAATGGGAGACGATCTGGTAGGCGCCGGCATTCAGCCGCACCACCCGTTCCGGCGGCACGTCGCTGGCGACGAGCTTGTGGCTCTCCTCCTCGTCGTCCTCCTTGGCGTAGATGTCGAAGCTCAGCCGCGACGCAGCGGCCTTGCCCTCGTCGCCGACCACGGCGTTGAGCTTCAGGCCGCCGGCATTGAGGATGACGGTCTCCTGGATCTTGATGCCGGCAAAGTCGACGCGCTTGACGATCCCGGCCCGGCCGAAGGCGACATGCAGGATGTAGGTGCCGGGCGCCACCTCGAAGTCGGGCGTCGCGCTCTCCGACGAGGCGACCAGCGAGGGGCTGCCGTCGAAGGAGGGAACCGCCGAGAACAGCCGCCAGACCAGCCCGTTGGGGATCGGGGTGCCGCCCTCCGAAAGCACGGCGCGCAGGGACAGCGTCTCGCGCCGGCGCAGGAGGTTCTGGGTCGGCCCGGTCTGCGGGGCATAGGCCGGAAGGCCGGGGAGATCGATCGCCGGCGCCTGCGGCTTGCCCGGCAGGTTCGGCAGGGCGATCGGCTCGAATCGTCGGAGCGGCATCGCCTGCGGTGCGCCGATCTCGTCGCCCTTCGGCAGGAGGTCGTTCGCCGACGGCGAGACGTAGGGCCCCGGCCGGTCCGGATTGCCACCGAAGATCCCGCCGAGACCACCGAGGAAGCCGCCGCCACCGCCGCCACCGCCGCCACCATCCTGGGCGAAAGCGGTTGGCGTGGATGCCGCGGCGACCAGAGCGAGGGCGGTCAGCCCCCCCGTGATCCGCCGTGCAAGGGTCCGGTACCGCGGCCCCGTCATAGCGGCCGCTCCGCGGCGCGCATGAAGCACGTCTCGTCGGCCGGACGGTCGTCGTCCGCGAGCGACTTCTCTACATCGATGATTGGTTGGCCCACGCGCTGGCGCGCGCCGGTCTGGAATGCTTCCCCCATGAAATATCCTTGACCGCAAATCATCGACGAATTCAAGGCAGCCGCCAGTCGCGATGCACAGGCGGGGAACGAGCCATGCACGGCCGGGGAAAACGCCCCGTTCAGCGCCCATGCGATTGCCAAGTCCGTCCTTCCCGCCTAGCTCTGCCCCACGAGCCCTCGGAGACCAAGCCTTGACCGAAGCCGCGACCCTCCTCTCCACCCGTCGTTCGATCCCGATCCCGATGCTGGCCGCGCCGGCCCCCGCGGGCGCCGAGCTCGACCGGATCCTTGCGATCGCGTCGCGCGTACCCGATCACGGCAAGCTGGCCCCCTGGCGCTTCATCCTCTATCGCGGCGATGCGGCGCGGGCGATCGGCGCGGCACTGGCCAGGCTCGTCGCCGGACGCGAGGGCGAGCGGATGACCGAGACCCGCCAAAAGGTCGAGGCCGAACGCTTCACCCGCGCGCCGCTCGTCATAGGCGTCGTCTCGACGGCCAGCGAACACGGCAAGATCCCGGTCTGGGAGCAGCAGCTCTCCGCCGGGGCGGCGACGATGAACCTCGTTAACGCCGTCCACGCCCATGGCTATGCGGCGAACTGGGT
Source organism: Fulvimarina sp. (assembly GCA_002700095.1). GTDB lineage: Bacteria > Pseudomonadota > Alphaproteobacteria > Rhizobiales > Rhizobiaceae > Jiella. The sequence goes on from PACL01000011.1 coordinate 15,972, forward strand.
GACCGAATGGGTCGCCTATGACGACGAGGCGAAGGCCATTCTCGGCATCGCGCCGCAGGAGAGGGTGGCGGGCTTCGTCCATGTCGGCACGCCCACCGAACCGCCCTCCGAGCGACCCCGGCCGGAGCTTGCGATGATCGTCACCGAAGCCCGGGCACCGGAGGCAGGCTGATGCTCTTCTACACCACCGACACCAACGACCACGGCCTCCCCCACGATCCGTTCAAGGCGATCGTTGCGCCGCGGCCTATCGGCTGGATCTCGACCCGCTCCAGGGACGGCGCGGTCAACCTCGCGCCCTACAGCTTCTTCAATGCGATCAGCGACCGCCCCAAGCTGATCATGTTCTCTTCCGCCGGCATGAAGGATACGGCGAGCTTCGCGATCGAGAGCGGCGAGTTCGTGGCCAACCTCGCGACCCGCACGCTCGCCGCCGAACTCAACCGGAGTTCCGCCCCGGCGCCGCGCGGCGTCAGCGAATTCGCCTTTTCGGGGCTCACCGAGGCGGCCTGCCGGATCGTCGCCGCGCCCCGCGTCGCCGAGAGCCCTGCCGCCCTCGAATGCAAGGTCACCCAGTGGTTCCAGCCGGAGGGGCTGAACGGGACGGTGTCGGAAAACACCGTGGTGATCGGCCAGGTCGTCGCGATCCACATCGACGAGGCGATCCTGAAGGACGGCATGATCGACATGGCGCTGGCTGCCCCGCTCGCCCGCCTCGGCTATCTCGACTATTCCGTCAGCGACGAAGTCTTCCAGATGCGCCGCCCGCGGTCCGCCGACGGGTCCGACGTCTGACTCCGGGCCGGCGTTTTCCGATTTCTCGACGCCCAGCCGGGCAATCCGACAACGCCGGCAGAGCGCGCGCGCAGTTTCGAGCCCAGGCACGGGCGGGGGCCCAGATGATGGTTATCGCTGCGTCAACGAGCATGGTGAACGAAAGCTAAACCTTTTCCCCCGATGATGAGCCGACCAAGCGAGTCGAGGGCTGGGGGATGCGTTCATGATCGTGCAGCGATTTGCCAAATGGGCCGGAGAGGCGACGACGCGGGAGCGTGCCGAAGCGGCGACGATGCTTGCCGAGGCACTCGTCCATGGCGGGGCCGAAGGTGCCGATCGCGAGACGATCCTCGCCTCCCTGACGCTGCTTCTGGAGGATCCGGCGGTTGCGGTGCGCCTCGCCATGGCGAAGGCGCTATCCGGTGGCCGTCAGGTGCCGCGCGCGCTGCTCTTCGCCCTTGCCGCCGACGTCGACCGTGTCGCCACCGAGATCGCTGGGCGCTCGCTGCATCTCTCCTCCGCCGATCTGGTGGATGTCGCCGCCATCGGCTCGCCCGCGGCGCGCCGGGCCATTGCCGAGCGCCCGGTCGTGCCGCTTCCCGTTTCGGCGGTGATCGCCGAGGTGGGCGAGGCCGGGGCGGCGCTTGCCCTTTGCCGCAACGACGGCGCGGCGATCGCCGGGCGCAGCTTCCACGATCTGGCCGTCCGCTTCGGCGACGACGCGGCGATTCGCGAGGCGCTGCTGCAGCGCGGCGACCTGCCGCCACAGGTGCGCCACAAGCTGATGCTCAAGGTGCGGGACGTCCTGGCCGGCTCGGCCCTCGTCACCAGCCTGTTCGGCCAGAAGCGCGCCGGCGCGATGGCCTTCGCGGCGGCCGAGCGCGGCACGAACGTCCTCGCCGAAACGCTGCCCAGCGGCCAGACGCCCGATTTCGGCGAATATCTCCGCGCCTCCGGAGCCGTCACGCCGTCGCTGATGCTGCGGGTCGTGGTGGCAGGCAACATCGAACTCTTCACGACGCTCCTCGCCAGCCTGTCGGGCCGCACCGAGCGGCGGGTGGCGGCCATCGTCTCCGGCGGACCATCCTCGGCGCTGCGGGCGCTCGTCCTCGGCTGCGGCCTGCCGGAGGGTCTGGCGATGCTGTTCGGCGAGGCCGTGTCGCTCTGGCGCCAGATCGCCCGTGGCGACATGTCGCCCCGCCCCGCCGCCGTGCCGGCCCTGCTTCTCGCGCGGGCCAGCGCCAGCGCCGGTCATGGGGTTCAGGTCATGCCCGAAGCGCTGACGCTGCTGCGCCAGCTCGCCGGCGAGGCGCAGCGCGACGCGTCCCGCGAAGCGGCGAGGGTCGCCGCCTGAGCGATCGCTTCCAGCCGGTGCCGGCTGTCAGTAGCGGAACTGTTCCGTCAGGATGCGCTCATCCCAGGAATGGTCCTGGTCGAACAGGATGGTGCAGACGTCGGCGCCGGATTCGCGGATCGTGACCTTCGCGACCGACTTGACCTCCGTCGCGTCGGCAACGGCGTTGACCGGCCGCTTTGCCGCCTCGAGCGCGGTGATCGTCACTTCCTGATGATTGCGCAGCAGCGCGCCCCGCCACCGCCTCGGCCGGAACGGGCTGACCGGTGTCAGCGCCAGCAGCGGCGCGTCGATCGGCAGGATCGGGCCCTGGGCCGACAGGTTATAGGCGGTCGAACCGGTGGGCGTCGCCACCATCACGCCGTCGCAGACCAGTTCGTCGAGCCGCACCTTGCCGTCGATCGAGATCTGCAGCCGGGCCGCCTGGAAGGACTGGCGGAAGACCGAGACTTCGTTGATCGCCAGCGCCTTGTGTTCGATGCCGTCGGCATCGACGGCGGTCATCTCCAGCGGCCGGATGGCGTTCTCCACCGCCGCTTCCAGCCGCTCGCGCAGCCCGTGCTCGCGGTAGTGGTTCATCAGAAAGCCGACGGTGCCCTTGTTCATGCCGTAGATCGGCTGGGCGGTGTCCATGAAACGATGCAGCGTCTGCAGCATGAAGCCGTCACCGCCGAGCGCCACGACGACGTCGGCGGTCTCGCAGGCGGCGTTGCCGTAGAGTGCCGAGAGCCGGCGCGCCGCCTCCTGGGCGGGCTCGGTGTCGCTGGCGACGAAGGCAATGGAGTGGAACTGGCGGGGCATCGGGCGGCCTGGATCATCCCATGGACGTGAGGTCGCGCCCTGCCTACAGCATCGCGGCGACGATCGAAACGGGCGAGGCGGCAAAGCGTGGCACCGCCGGTGGCTGGCGCAGCTAGCGGGCGGCACCGCGACGATGCGTCGGGTCGGCGGCAATCCTGTCTCGACGGGACGGATCGAGGCGAGTGCTCGTGGCGGCCGATCAAGGCGGTCGATCGTGTCCGCGATGTGGAGAAGGGGCCTTGCGGCCCCTTCCGGTCGATTCTCGAGAAAGCGCTTCCTACTGGAAGCCGAGCTTGGCGGCCAATCGCCGGAGAAGGCCGGCGGGCATCGCCGGCTTTTCCTCTTCCCCGGGATGGTTTCTTGTCTAGGCGCCGGCGAACGGATGCGCGGCGGAACCCTTCTTCGACACGACTTCGGCAGCCGTCGGCGTGCCCTTGATCGCGCGCTCGATGGATTCCATCGTGGCCTGGTAGTTGTATTCGCGGATCTTCGCGTCGTCTTCGGCTTCCCAGTGGATGAAGACGCCGACGCAGATGAACAGGTCGTCGGCCTCGGCGGCCGGGATGATGCCCTTTTCGACCGAGTCGGCGACGGCGCGCGCGACGGCGGTCTGGGCCGGGCCGAACATCTGGACGGCCTGCTTGGCGCCCTTGATGGTGACCTTGTTGAACATCACGGTGTTCGGCTTGGTCGGCAGGTTCGGCGCAACGACAGCGAGGAGGGTGGTGAAGCCGTCCTTGTTGTTGGTCAGCGAGTTGCAGAACGCGGCCTCGGCGGCCGAGCCCCGGGGCCCGATGATGAGATCGATGTGGGCGACCTCGTTGCCTTCGCCGACGAGCGATTCGCCGACCATCACCTTGTTGATTGTCGCCATGAGCAGTTCCTCCAAACTGGTGTCAGTAGATGCGACCGGGGTCCCGGCCGCGTGAAGAAGTTCCGATCCGAAGGAAAGACTTGCTATCCGGGCGCAGGCCAGTGGCGCTGCGTCGGACGGTCCTCCTCCCGTTCGCCGGGTGAAACCCGGCTACAAGACTATCCTTGTTCGCGGCGTCCGCTCGGGACCGGTTTGCCAGATAGCTTGGGGCCAGATGGCCCCCTGCGGCAAACAGTCAATCACCCCGCGAGCGCTTCCGCAAGTTTCTTGGCAAACAGCGTCGCGACCGTCAGGTCGGCGGAGGTGCCGGGATTGAGACCCTCGGCCTTCAGTTCGGCGTCGAACGCCGCGGCGGCTGCGACACGCTCCTGCGGATTGCTCAAGTCCTTCAGAGCGTTACTGAAAATTGCAAATCGCCGGCGACAGTTCTCGGCCCTGTCCGGGCCGAATTTGCGGACGATATGGCCGTCGGGAAACCTGCTGGCGAAGGCAAGGTATACGCAGAGCGCCGGGCCGGTGCCGAGATCGTCCCGCGGCGGGCAGGACGGCGAATCGTAAGCGGGGAGACCGACTTCGAAGACCTCGTGGAAGCCGTCGACATATTGCCTGGCGACGAGATCGGCCTTTGGCGCGAGCGCCATCGCCTCGACCAGACCGATGGTGGGAGCGGTGCGGACGTCATTGTCGGGGCGCGTGCCGAGGCCGCCGGGACTGGCGAGCGCGATGGCCTCGAAGGCCTGGCGTGCATCCGCCGCGTCGAGGCCCGCCAGGACCTTGCCGACCCGCCCGCGAAGCGCTGCGAGGGGATCGGCGTCTCCGGCGTCGATGCCGGTCCTTTCGGCCGCGGCAGCCAGGGTTGCGCAGAGGAGGAGGATCCCGAGATTGGCGTTTAGACCGACGGCGGCAAAGCTCGCCTCGGTCGCCTCCAGGATCCGCGTTCCCACCGTAGCGCCCGGCCGGGCGATGGCGGGGGCCGCGGCAGCCGCAGCGTCGAGGAAGGTGTCGGCCGTCATGCCGTGGCCGGGCGCGAAGCGATGGACGTTGCCGGGCTTCAGCGTGTCGATCTCGGCATGGCAGGCGGCGAGGAACGCCGCCTCGATCGCCGCCGCATCAAGGTTCATGGGCGGACGATCATGACGCTGCCGGTGCGAGAGCCGGGGCGGGGGCGACGGCGAGTGCCGGTTTGGGTGTGGATGGCGCATGGCCCGCGCGGCGGCCTTCGGCGAGCGCCGCAAGAAGATCTCCGGCGCGGATCGCCGCGATGTCCAGCCCGCTCGCCTTCTTCAGCCCGGTCCAGGCCGGCATCGAATTGACCTCGAGCACATGCGGCCGGCCGCCGGCGTCCTTGAGGATGTCGACGCCGCAGAAGTCGCCGCCGACCGCTGCCGTGGCGTTTACGGCGAGTTCTTCCAGCTCCGCATCCGGCTCGATCGGATGGGCGGCGGCGCCCTGTTTGATGTTGGTGATCCAGCAGGCCGCTTCCCGGCGCATGGCCGCGACGACCCGGCCGCGCGAGACCAGAACCCGGTAGTCCGACCAGCGGCCGGCGGTGGAATGGCCGATGAAGCGCTGGAGGTAGTAGACCCCGCCGGCGACCTCGGCCGCGGGCGGCAGGTCGTCGACGCTGCCGATGAGCTTCAGGCCCTTGCCCTGTGCCCCGAACAGCGGTTTCAAGACGAGGGCCCGGTTCTCGCTCGCGACGATCCGCTCGGCCTCCCGGCGCGATTCCACCGCCCAGCCGCGGGGCGTCGGCAGGCCGGCCTGCGCGACGAGGAAGCTGGTCATCGCCTTGTCGACGCAGGCCTCGACCGCTCGCGCGTCGTTCGAGACGAGCACGCCGAGCCGCCCCAGCGCGTGGAGGATCGACAGCCGCCGGGTCACCGCCTCGAAGCTGCCGCCATCCATCGTGCGCACGCAGACCGCGTCGGGAAGCTGTTCTCCAAGGCCGGGAAATGCGAGGCCGTGTCTTGCGCCGGTGTCGAAGCCGACATCGGCGAGGCCGCTGACGACGACCCTCGCACCCTTGGCCTCGAAGGCTGCGCGCAGTTCCTTGGCGTGCCGGTCGAGGCTCGCCGTGACGAGGAGGATGCGCGGCATATCGGCCTCGCGAGACTCAGCCGAAGGAGGCATCGATCAGCTCCGCATCGACCTTGCCGGCGGCAAACGTCTCGCCGGTCTCCAGCGCCACCACCTGCACCTCGGCCGGCGAGAACAGCGTGCCGTCGATCTTGTAGAAGTCGCCGTCGTAGCGGCTGAAGATCTCCTTGAAGGGCTTGCCGTAATCCGCCGAGGTGCTGCTCGGCAGCTTCTCGGCCAGCGCCCTTGCCGCCTCTGCCGGGCCGGTAACGGCGAGCATCACCCGGCCGCCATAGATCACCGCGTCGTTGGTGCGGCCCATGGCGGTGAGGAAGTCCGGATGCGGCGGGGCGAGGGGCGCCGTGCCGATGCCCTCGACGATGGCGCTCATGTCGAAATGCAGCTCGTGCGCCTTGTGGAGCGCCACCTCGACGACCCGCCCGACGATCTGGACGCTGCCGGCCAGCGACTGGGTCGGCGTGAAGACGATGGTCAGCCGTTCCGGCGCGATGTCGCAGTCATGGGCGATGCGGCGCACCAGGGCCTCCGGCGGGGGGCTCGCGGCTTCGAGGACGAGCGTCGCCGTCTCGCTCTGGTCGGCATAGGCGATGTCCTTGAACAGCGCCTCCTTGCCGGCGAGGGCCCGGGCCGGGCCGGAGCCCATGGCGAAATAGTTCTCCTCGCCTTCCTCGCTGGTCAGCTGCCATCCGGCATACTGGCTGCCCATGCAGGCGATGACCGGGTTGGACGTCCGCACGGTGAGCGCGAAGGGCCAGCGCGGCAGGCGCTCGGACGGGTGGATGGCGACCGTGCCGTAGCCGCCGAGGCAGATTTCCGTGACGAGGCGGCCCGCCTCGAGACTTCCCGGGACGCTGGCGCCCGCATCGATCAGGGTTTCGCCCGCAGCGCCGGTCGAGACCGCCACCCTCAGCTCCTGCGCCCGCGCCCGCAGCTCTGCGACGAGCGGCAAAGCGCCGGCATTCACCGATAAGATCCTCGTCTGGCTCATGCGGCCATACTCCCCAGTATTTCGTTGATCCGCCGCGTTCTGGCATGGAAGAGAGCCTGCGCCGCCGCCGCATCCGGCGCCGCGGCGACGACGGTGCAGATCGGCTCTCCCGCTGCAAATTCTGCCGGCGGCGCGGTCCGGTCGCGGGTCCAGTCCGGCCAGGCAAAGCCGGCGGGAACCCGCAGCGGACGCTCCGCCCAGGCAAGGCCGCTGGCGCGGATTTCGGCGGGTGCCTGCGGCTCGGTCTCGGGCAGCTCGCCCCGAAGCGCGGCGAGATGCAGCGCGATCAGCGGCCGCGCCGGGTCGTCGAAGACGTCTATCGTCGCGCCCGCCCGGGCGTTGATTTCGAGAAGCACCGGTCCGGCTTCGCCAAGCACGAAGTCGGCGCTGCAGAGGCCGGCGAGCGGCAGCCGCGCGGCGATGCCCGCTACCGCCTGGCGCATGGCCGCGTCCGCATCCCCGTCCACGGTGATCGGCCCGACTGCGCCGCCATAGCGGAACGGCTCCTGCGGGCTCGGATCGGCCCACTGGCTGGAATAGCCGAGGAAGGCCGTGCGTCGGGCTGCCGCGACGAAGGCCATGGAAACCCGCGTCCCTTCGACGAAGCGCTGGTAGTAGCGATCCGCAGCCGGTGCGGCATTCCCGTGGATCACGTGGCTGCCGCCGCAGCCGCCGACCTTCTTCGACACGAAAGCCGCCGGATCGGCAGGCCGGTCCCGCCGGATCTCGGGATGGGCTACGCCTGCCTCGCGGCAGATCGTGTCGAAACTTTCCGGCTCCTTCAGCCGGCGGACCGTCGCCGGATCTGTGCCGAGGATCGGCCAGCGCTCGGCGATGGCCTCCAGGAGCTCCGGACGGTCCTCGAAGCCGGCCCCATAGACGAAGCCGAGGAGCCGGTCGTCCGCTGCGAGCCGTGCCAGAGCGGCGATCAGCTCGTCGCCGGAAAAGCCGTCGGGATAGTGCCCGCGCAGAACCTCGCAGCGCGCCGCGTGGTCGCGCAGATCCGCGTCGCCGAAGAAGTCGACGGCGAGGCAGTCGATGCCTGCCAGCCTCGCGCTCGCCGCGATCTGCCGCGCCGAGAAGGCCGCCGCGAGGATGGCCGGGGGCCGAGTGTCGCTCATGACACCAGCGTGCGGGCGAGCTGGAAGGCGTCGCGGAAATCGAGGAACTGCGGCTCGTCCGCCTCGATCATGCGCTTGAGGAGACCCTGCTCGGTGGCCGACTTGATCGGCCCGACGGCAAGGGCGCCGATGCCGAAGGCCTTCGTGCCCTCGATCGGCTCGCCGTCGGCCATCACGTCGACGCCTTCGAGGCCGAGTGGCGGCACGGCGTTGACGTCCGCGGCGACGAGCAGCTTCTCCGCCCCCTGCAGCTGCTTCAGGCTCAAGACCTGCACGCCGGCCTTCGCGGCGGCGAAGATCACGTCGACGTCGCGGACGATGGCGGTGTTCTTGTCATCGCTCGACCCGTCGACCGCCTCGACCTCGACACCGAAGCGCTCCTTCATCTCGTCGGCGCGCTGCTGCACCCGCTCGATGCCGCTGTAGCCGACGATCTTCACATGGGCGCCTTCCAGGGCGGCGATCACCGCCGAGCAGTAGCCGACGACGCCCGTCGCCCCGAACACCGCGATCGTGACGTCCGACAGCGCCTTGCCGGTCTCCTTCTTCAGCGTCCGCTCGACGCAGGCGACCATCGCGGCGGCAGTGGTGAAAGAGCCGGCCGGATCGGCCATGACGTTGCAGCCGAAGGGCGGCACCAGCGCGTTCTTCGCCGCCTCGATCATGTCGAGGGCGAGGACCGCGTCGTCGCCGCCGAAGAACACCGCGGAATTGACGCCGCGCTCCGGTGGCCGCGAAAAGATCACGTCCTGGACGAGGTCGGCGACCTCCTCCATCGTCACCCCCTCGTAGGGCGTCACCGAATCGTAGCCGGCATCGAGGGCCATGTTCACGTCGAAGGGGCTGACATGCTTGTGCGGCGTCAGCATGTGGAGAATGTTCTTGGCTGCCATCGGGTTACTCCGTCGATCTCTGGTCGTTGGCGTTCGCTGAAACGTCCGCTTGGGCGAGGGCGCCAGGAATGAACTGGCGACAGGGGCGGGAAGGGGAAGGGATCAGCCGGTGCCGAGGCGCCGCGTGACGGCGCCCGATCCGGCCTCGCTCCTGCGGCTGATTGCGATGCCGCGGTTGCGGCCCTGGATGATGCGGATGTCGAGCGTTTCGCCGAGCCCTGCGGCGTTCAGCCCGGCGAGCAGCCGCTCGGCGCTGGCCTGATCGGGCGCGAAGGCGAAGCCCGTCGGTCCCCAGGAACTCTGGCCGATGCCGTGGGCGCCGTGGCCTTCGAGCCATCGGCAGGCGGCAGCGACCCTCTCACTGGTGAAGACCCCACCCTGGGCGGCGGCGAAATGCGCCCCGACCTTCTCCTGGATCTCGCTGATCGCACCGCCGAAGGCCGCAAGGTCGCGCTCGAGGAGTCCGGGCAGGGCCCGCATCAGGACGAGCTGGCAGATCCTGGCCGCGTCGCTCTCGGCAAATTCCGGCAGGGCTGCGAAGGCTTCGAGTTCGGCCTCGCCGTGAAAGCCTTCCGCGTGGGGTTCCATGACGAGGATCACCCGCCACTCCTCGGGAAACGGCAGCCGCGCGATCAGCGGCGGCGGCAGGTCCGAATTGCCCTTGCCGCCATCGACGGCGACACCGCCGCCGGTGACGAAGGCGACGCCGAGGCCGGAGCGGTTGCCGCGGCCAAGAAGGGCGGCATCGGACTCGGGGTCGAGATCGAGGCCCTCCAGGCGCCGCAGACCGCAGGCGATCGCCAGCGCCAGCTGGGTTCCCGAGCCGAGGCCGGAATGGGCGGGCATTTCGGTGGTGACGGCGAGCCGGTAGGCGAAATCGAGGCGCAGCGCATCGCGCAGCCTTGCGAGATGGGCGCCGGCCCGCCCGCCGTCCCGGACCTTGCCGGCGACTTCCACGACGTCGCGGTCGGCGCGCCGGATCTCCAGCATTGTGGAAGGCTGCTCGAGCGCGAGCCCGATCCCGCCGAATCGCCGGCCGAGCGAGCCGCCGGGGTCGAGGAACCCCAGATGCAGCCGGGCGGGCGCCGAGACGGTGACGACGTCTTCGCTCAAGAAACTATCCTGCCTTCCAGTGTCCCGATTCCGGCGATCGTCGACATTCGGAACTGACGGCAGAAGCCGGTCTCGATCGCAAAATCCATCGCCAAGTCAATGACTTGTCATGGTCTCGCGAACAGGATCCCGGCTCTGCGCCTGCCACCGAAAAAATAAAACGACCGCCAAATCCCCTACACCAGGTGCCCCTGTCCTATTATTGTGGCCATGGATACCGGGGCAAGGGAGAAATGCGATGGCAGCCAAGACCTATTCCGATGCCGAGGTCGAGGAAAGGCTGAAGGCGGAGCTGCCGACCTGGCGCCTCGAGGACGGCTGGATCCGCCGGACCTACAAGACCAGCAGCTGGAAGGGCACGCTGATGGTGATCAACACCGTCGGCCATCTCGCCGAGGCCGCGTTCCACCATCCCGACCTCACCGCCTCCTACGCCTGGGTCGAGGTGCGGCTGATGAACCACGCCGCCAAGGGCATCACCGATTCGGACTTCGCCCTGGCGAAAAAGATCGAGGAAGTGGTCATGTGGCAGCCGGGCCGCGAGGATGGGCCGCTGCAGGGAACGCCCGACGACCCGCGCTTTTCCTACATCAAATACGACAAGTCGTAAGCTCGCCCGAGACGGCGAACCGACGGGATCGATTGACCTTCGCGGCTGGGGCTGTACCTTCCCGCTGGGCACAGAAAGCGAGACGTCTTGGAGACTGCGTGGATCGACGGGAAGCCGGCGTCGCCTGAGGATGCCCTGCGCGCGGCGGGCGAGCTGCTCGATGCCGGGCGCCTGCCGCTGGTCACCGGGCTGCGTACCGACGTGGTTGGACTGCGGGCCGCGTTTTCGCTGGCACGGCAGGTCGGTGCTGTGATCGACCATGGCGAATCCGCCAGCCTGTATCCCTTCATCGCCGCCATGCGCGACGGCGGGGCATTCCTCGCCTCGCCCGCCGAGATGCGGCGGCGGGCCGACCGGGTGCTGATCGTCGGCGACGCCGTTGGCGAGTGCGACGTCGCCCTCCTGAAGATGCTTGCGGCGACGGCGCCCGATCTCGGTGTGCGCACGAGGGGGGCCGGCCGCCGCCTGATGACCCTCGGGAGCCGGGCGATCTCGCTGCCAGGCAACGCCGAGGTCACTCATCTCGACTGCGCCAGCGACGCCATCACCGACGTCGTCGGCATGGTCCGGGCGAGGCTTGCCGGTCGCCGGGCAGGCGAGGGAGCGCTCAGCGACGCGGCGATCGCCACCGTTGCGACGTTCCTTTCCGAGGCCGGCTTCGCCGCGGTGGTCTTCGCGCCGACCGAATTCGGCGAACTCGGCGCCGAGCAGATCTTCGGCCTGGTGCGCGATCTCAACGAGACGACGCGGGCCAGCACCCTCCCGGTGCTCGGCCATTCCGACGCCATGGGGGCGGCGCTGCTCGCCACCTGGACCAGCGGCTTCCCGCTCCGGGTCTCCTACGGCCGTGGTCCCGCCGAGCACGATGCGAGCCTTCATGCCAGCGACCGGCAGCTTTCGGGCGAGGGCGAGGCCGACGTCGTCGTCTTCGTCGATGCGCTCGCCGGCGCGGTCTCGCAGGTGCCAGTCTTCGCCACGCCGGCGATCCTGATTGCCGCCGATCCGGCGGCTCCGGACGCGGCGCGAGTCGTTTTCAAGGTGGCCGCAGCCGGCCGCGATCACGACGGCGTTCTCTACAATGCGCGGTTCGGCAGCTTCGTCGCCAAACCCGCCGAAACGACAAGCGAGCTGCCGACGGCGGCCGCCATCCTCGACGCGCTGGCCGACCAACAGGCCGGGCGCGGCGCGGAAGCGGCCTGACCGATCGAAGCCGGGAGGAAAATCCGACATGCTGACACGGCTGAAGGGCGGCCATGTCGTCGATCCGGCGAATGGCCGGGACGCGGCGGGCGACGTCTTCGTCGAGGATGGCGTCGTTGTCGAGGCCCCGCAGGCGGGGCGCGAAGCCGACGAGACGATCGACTGCACTGGTCTCATCGTGATGGCCGGGGCGATCGACATCCATTCCCACATCGCCGGCGGCCACGTGAACACCGCGCGGCTGCTTTTGCCGGAGTGGCACCGGGCATTCTCGTCGCGGCCGGGCGAGACGGCGCTGTCCAGGGTCGGCTGGACCACCGAGGAGACCGGCCTGCGCTATGCCGAGATGGGCTTCACGACCGTGGTCGAGCCGGCCATGGCGCCGTCGTCGGCCCTGCATGCCCATCTGGAACTCGCCGATACGCCGATCATCGACAAGGCGACCCTCGTCGTCCTCGGCAATGACGATCTCCTGATGTCGATGATCCGCGAGGGCGAGAGCGCCGGCGCGATTGCCGACTACGTTGCCTGGACGGTCTCCGCCAGCCGTGCGCTCGGCGTCAAATGCATCAATGCCGGCGGTTCGGCGGCCTTCAAGGAAAACGTCCGCCAGTTCGGCTTCGACGACGTCGTGCCCGATTACGGCGTTTCCTCCCGGCAGATCGTCAAGTCGCTGCAGACGGCGGTGCGCGATCTCGGCATCCCGCATCCGCTTCACGTCCACTGCAACAATCTCGGCGTTCCCGGTGCCTCGTCGGATTCGATCGCGGCGACGATCAAGGCGGCCGAGGGCGATCCGCTGCACCTCGCCCATATCCAGTTCTACGGCTACGGCACCGAGGGCAAGCGACGGTTCTCCTCCCGTGGCCGGGAGCTCGCCGAACTCGTCAACGCGACCAGCGAGATCACCGTCGACATCGGCCAGGTGATGTTCGGCCAGACGGTGACGATCTCCTCGGACGAGCTTCGCCAGTTCGCCGGATCGAAGCAGGCGAGCCCGAAGAAGAGCATCATCTTCGACCACGAGGCCAATGGCGGCGGCGTCGTGCCGATGGATTACAAGCGCAAGAGCTTCTACAACGCCCTGCAATGGGCGATCGGGCTGGAGCTGTTCCTGCTGATCGAGGACCCGTCACGGGTTTTCTTCACCACCGACCATCCGAACGGCGCACCCTTCACCACCTATCCGGACATCTTCGCCCTTCTGATGGACCGGGGCGTCAGGGCGAAGTGGCTCGATGCGCTGCCGAAATCCGTGGTGAAGATGACCTCGCTGCCGGAGATCGAGCGCGAATACACCCTGGCGGAGATCGCCACCATGACCCGCGCGGCGCCGGCAAAGCTGCTCGGCACGCCCGATCGCGGCCATCTCGGCGCCGGCGCGGTCGCCGATGTCGCCATCTACCGGCCCGGCGAGGACAAGGCGGCGATGTTCGGCAAGGCCGCCTATGTGCTGAAGGACGGCGATCTGGTGGTCCGGGACGGGACGGTGGTCAAGCACCGCTATGGCCGCGCCCTGACGCTGCGCCCGGAAGCGGACAAGGCGATGAAGACCCGCCTCGACCGCTATTTCGACGACAGATACGGACTGTCGTCCCGCTGGTTCGAGGTGCCGGACGGCGCGCTCGGGCGTGAGGATCCGTTCAAGGTGGTGCCATGTCGGGCGTAGAGGAAGCCATGGTCGTCAACGGCGTTGCGATCGACGACGGCTTCGCCGAAGCCTTCCCGATGGCCGGCACGGCGATCCAGATCACCGCGATCAACGAGAAATGGGCGCTCGAGGCCGCGCGCTCGATGACCGGTTTTGCCACCTCGGTCATCGCCTGCGGCTGCGAGGGCGGCATCGATAAGGTGCTGTCGCCGCAGGAGACCCGCGACGGTCGGCCGGGCGTGCGCGTCCTGTTCTTCTCCTTCGATGCCGGCGGGCTGGAGAAGCAGGTCACCACGCGGCTCGGCCAGTGCATCCTGACCAGCCCCACCTCGGCCTGCTACGCCGACCTTGCGGGCGAGCAGGAGATCGATCTCGGCTCGGCGATCCGCTACTTCGCCGACGGCTGGCAGATCTCCAAGAAGTTCGAGGGCCGGCACTTCTGGCGCATGCCGGTGATGGAGGGCGAGTTCCTCTGCGAGGCCCGCACCGGCGTGACGACGGACGGCGTCGGCGGCGGCAACCTCCTCCTGATGGCGCGCAGCACGCCCCAGGCCCTCGCAGCCTCGGAGGCGGCCATCGCCGCGATGCGCAAGGTGCCGGACGTGATCATGCCGTTTCCCGGCGGCATCGTGCGCTCGGGTTCCAAGGTCGGCGGCAAGTACAAGGGCATGATGGCCTCGACCAACGACGCCTACTGCCCGACGCTGAAGGGCGTGACGAAGTCGGAGCTGACACCGGAGATCGGCTCGGTGCTCGAGATCGTCATCGACGGGCTGACCTCCGCGGCGGTGGCCGATGCCATGCGGGTGGGGATCAAGGCGGTCACCGATCTTGGACCGCAGGAGGGGGCGGTGCGGATCGGCGCCGGCAACTATGGCGGCAATCTCGGGCCCCATCATTTCCATCTGAAGGATCTCCTGCCATGACCGGGCTGACCTTTCGCAAGCGGGGAGAGCCGGAGGAGCGGCTCGACCTCTCGCCGCTGGTGCCGGCGCGTCTGGCCGGCCTCTCGGAGCGTGAGGTCGCGGCGCTTCCCGTCGGCACCAGCCGGATGGGACTGACCGTCGGCGACGTCTTCGAGGTTGTCGGCGGCGATCCATCCTCGATCTGCTTTGCCGGCGGCTCGACACGCTTCGACCGGATCGGCGAGGCGATGCAGGCGGGCGGGATCATCGTCGAAGGCGATGCCGGGGCCCGCCTCGGCCGGGCGATGGCCGGCGGGCGGATCAGCGTCGAGGGCTCCGTACAAGGCCATGCCGGCTCGGGCATGTCGGGCGGCGTCATCCGCATCGGCGGCGATGCCGGCGAGCGTCTCGGCGGTCCGCTGGCAGGCGAGATGAGCGGCATGAAGGGCGGCACCATCGTCGTCTCAGGCAGCGCTGGCCCCCGGGCAGGCGACCGGATGCGGCGCGGCGTCATCTCCATCTCGGGCAATGCCGGTGCGGACGTCGGCAGCCGGATGATTGCCGGCACCATCGTCGTCGCCGGCACCGCCGCCGGCACGCCAGGCCGCTTGATGAAACGCGGCACGCTGTTCCTCTGCACCGGCGCCGAGACCCTCGCGCCGACCTTCCTCGACAACGGGCCGGCAGATCTCCTGATCCTCACGGTCATGGCGCGGGACTTCGCGGCGGGCGAGGTCGGGCCGGTGGCCTTCGAGGGCATGGCGATGCGCCGGCTCGGCGGCGACACGGCGGTGCTGGGGCTCGGCGAGATCTTCCTGCCGTGCTGACCCGCGAAGCGGGAACGGGAGTGATCCGGCGAGTGAATTTGTCGCGGCGCCAGCCCGCATCCGCCGCCCTATCCTCCGGCATGCCTGGTGGACGTCCGCTAGGCCGGTGGGCACCGTCGTCTTCTGGGAGGACCCGATCCGATGATCGATCTCGTCATGACCGTCTGTCTCGTCGCCAATCCGGCGAGCTGCAAGGAAGAGCGCCTGACCTATCAGGCCCGCTCGACCAGCGCGCAATGCATGATGATCTCCTCGCCCTATGTCGCTCAATGGGCGGGCGAGCATCCGAAATGGAAGGTGACGAAGTGGCGCTGCGAATGGCCGGAGCAGCGCATCGACCCGGCCTGACGCCGCGACCGCGGTCCCGGCCACCTTCGGCACGCACGCCTTCATCGCATCCGGCGCCCCGGGAGCTTCCCCGGCGGCGCCGATGCGCCATAATGCTCGAAGGCACCGGACGAGTTTGGGAGCTCTGACATGGCAGCACAACCACCCGTCTGCGACTTCGGCTGGCCGGCGCGCGACGCCGAACTGCCCGGCGTCGACGGCAAGGCGCACCGGATCTTCGACTGCCGCGGCGAGAACGGGCTGCTCGTCGCCTTCATCTGCAATCACTGCCCCTATGTGAAGGCGGTGATCGACCGGCTGGTCCGCGACGCCCGGGATCTGGCCACGATCGGCATCGGCACGGTGGCGATCTCGTCCAACGACGTCGAGGCCTATCCGCAGGACTCCTTCGACAACATGAAGCGCTTTGCCGCGGCGCACGGCTTTCCGTTCCCCTATCTCTATGACGGGGATCAGCGGGTCGCGCGGGACTATGGCGCGGTCTGCACGCCGGACTTCTTCGGCTTCGACAGGGATCTCAAGCTGCAGTACCGGGGCCGCATCGACGCCTCGCGTAAGGAGCAGGCGCCGGAAGGCACAAAGCGCGATCTGTTCGAGGCGATGAGCCAGGTGGCCGAGACGGGAGAGGGGCCGCGCGAGCAGATCCCCTCCATTGGCTGTTCGATCAAATGGAAGGATGCCGCCTGATGGCCGCGCAGGACTGGCCGAAGGCGGTGCTCTTCGATCTCGACGGGACGCTGATCGATTCCGCGCCCGATCTCCACGCCGCGCTCAACGAAACGCTGGAGAGCTATGGCGAGCCCCCCTTCACCCTCGAGGCGGTGACGCGGATGATCGGCGCTGGCGTGCCGAAGCTGATCGAGCGCGCCTATGCGGCATTGGACAAGGAGCTCGATCCGGCGACGCGGGACAGGATCGTCGACCGCTTCCTCAAGATCTACGAGCCGCGTAGCACCGACCTCACCACTCTTTATGCCGGCGCCAGCGAGGTGACGCGGAGCCTCAAGGCCGACGGTCGCAGGATCGGTGTCGTCACCAACAAGCCGGCGCAAGCGACCGGCGAGATCCTGCGGCACTTCGGCCTCTTCGACCTGATGGACGTCGTCGTCGGCGGCGACGCCGGTCCGGCCAAGAAGCCGGAGCCGGGCCTCCTCCTCAAGGCCTGCGAGGATCTCGGCCTGTCGCCCGCCGACGTGCTGTTCGTCGGCGACAGCGAGAACGACGTCCGGGCGGCCAAGGCAGCGGGCATCGCCGTCGTGGTCGTCATCGGCGGCTACACCAGCCTGTCGCCGCAGGACCTCGCTGCCGACGCGGATGCCGATAGCCTCGCCGACGTGCCGGGACTGTTCGCCGCCCTGCGGTAGCACGGGGCCGCGCGTCGCAGCCGGCTTGCCGGCAGCGCCGTCTCAGGCGGAACGAGGAAGAGGACACCCCACGCCGGCAACGCCGCGTTCGCTCGGATCGGCATCCGAGTGGGAACGGCAGGACGGCATCGCGAATGCTGGGTAGGTCGTCGGAGGCCGGACGCCCGGCTTGTCCACAGCAGTGAATTTGCCTTTTTATTTCAGCGGTCTAACTCTTTCACAGATGCGGCTTCAAAATTTTGCCGGGATCCGGCGAGAGGATGGCCAGAGGTGACAGACTACAAGACGGCAGAGGACGCGATCTTGCTGGCGACCATCGGTTTCTGGCTGATCGTCGTGGCGTGCGCGTACACCGTGGGGAGTTGACGCGGTGCGACGCCCATCCGGGGCGGCGTTTGTCTTTCGGTGGGAAAATGCATAGTCTGCCAAACACATAACGGTCATGCGGCGCTTTTGCAGTGCAACCAATGGCCGTCAGGGTTGTTCCTCTTCTTGTGTACGATACGCGGGATCCTGCCGGTGGGCAGGCGGGAGGATATTCAATGCCGAGAAGCGATGATGCGGCCGAAATTCGGGCTCTGGCTTACCAGATCTGGGAGCAGGAAGGGTGTCCGAGCGGACGCGAGCATGAGCATTGGGCCCAGGCCAATCGGATTTATGCGGAATTGCATCCGGCGCAGAGCCGCTCGCAGGTCCAGCGTCCGCGGGAGCGGGAAGTGTTCGTCGCGGCGGACACCGAAATCGATCGGCTGAGGCAGGCGCTGTGGACGCCCGAGCCGTTTTCGCGGGAGCTGTTCGCCAACGAGGTCGCGGACGAGCGTCCGTCTTGGCGCCGGCGTCGGGCGGCGGGCGAACAGACAGGCGGAGAACTCTACGGCGCCCATGAGGCGAGCCTCGTCGGCCGCCGGGTCGCCGGTGGCCGAGCCTGATACCCATGATCCTGGTGCCCTGAGTTCGAGCGATCGGCTGTTGGGCGGGGAATGCGACCCGCCCGTCGAGCGGACTTGAACTGGCGAGACTGCCAGTTCAGATCCGCGACGAGAGGTGAGCGAACTGGCTCCCGACCTCGTAGAAGCCTTCTCTCGCGGCCCGCCAGGTCGGATTTTCCATTTTCGTGACCGGCAGCGGCAGATCGGCGTCGTCGATCTCGCCCATGACGACCTGTGCCAGAAGGCGGCCGAACACCGTGCCGGGGCCGATCCCCCGCCCGTTGTAGCCACCGCATGAGACGATGCCGCTTTCGGAGCGATGAAACCGTGGCAGGCTGTCCGTCGTCATGCCGATCCGGCCGTACCACTCGGCCTCGAACGCGACCTCTCCCAACTGCGGAAACAGCCGGCGGAGGCTGCGTCGCGCCCAGCGCCGGTGGATCGCCGTTCCCGTGCCCCGCAAGGCGCCGACACTGCCGATGATCAGCCGGCCCGAGCGGTCGAGCCGGAAGGAGGACAGCACCTCCTTGGTATCCCAGCAGCCCTGGCGCCCCGGCAGGATCGAGCCGAGCACGTTCGAGGAGAGCGGTTCCGTCGCGATGTTGAAATAGGGCAGGGCGACGAGTTCCTGGCGCAGATCTCCGAACGCCGCAGAGCTGTATGCATTCGTCGCGGCGATGACGCGCTTCGCGGTCACCTGGCCCCTGGCCGTCGCCAAACGATGCACCGCTCCGTCGAAGGTCAGCGCCGTGACCGGCGTTCCGGTGTGGATCGCAGCGCCGGCGGAGAGCGCCGCGCGAGCGAGCCCTCTCGCATAGGCGAGCGGCTGGATCGTCCCGGCGCGGTGGTCGAGGAGGGCGCCGGTGTAGGCGCTCGTGCCGGTGAGACGCGCAGCCCCCGCCGCGTCCAGCAGTTCAATCGGCGCGCCCCGCGCCTGCCACTGGCGGGCGCGTTCGGCAAGTTCGGCAAGCCCCTCCTCGCCGACGGCACAATGCAGCGTGCCGGCCCGCTCGGCCTCGCAGGCGATGGCATGCCGCTGGACGATGTCGAAGACGGCGGCGGGTGCTTCGCCGAGCAGCGCGAGCAGCCGCTCGCCGCGCTCGTGGCCGAGCGTCGCGACGATGTCCTCCGGCATGACCCAGAGCCCGGCATTGACCAGGCCGACATTGCGTCCCGATCCGCCGAATCCGATGCCGGCAGCCTCCAGCACAGCGACTGAGGCACCCCGCTCCGCCAGATGCAGCGCGGCGGATAGGCCGGTATAGCCGGCGCCGACCACCGCGACGTCGACGCTCGCGTCGCCGTCCAGTGGCCGGGTCTCGGGCGCAGGCGGCGCCGTCATCTCCCACAGCCCGTGGGATCGCGGATCATTGCGCATCGTCGTCGCGGCCCCGTCGCGAATCATCGCAGCGGCAGCCATTTGGCGACGTTCCGGCCTGCGCGTCCATCGATTTCGCAACCGCGGCCAGCGCATCCTCGCGGCAATGCCGGACGTCGTGACGCCTAGCTGGCGGACAGATGTCGGCGCGCCGCATAGAGCGCGATCGCCGCCGCGTTGGAGACGTTGAGCGAGTGGATTGCCCCCGGCATGTCCAGCCGGGCGAGCCGCGCGACGGTCCCGCGTGTCTTCTGACGCAGGCCCTTCCCCTCGGCCCCCAGCACGATGGCGAGCTTATCGCCCGAAAGGCTCGCCTCGAAGGGCTCGGGTCCCTCCGAATCGAGGCCGACGGTCAGGAAGCCCTGGCCGGCCAGCTCTTCAATCGCGTCGGCAAGGTTCTTCACCTCGATCTGGGTGACATGTTCCAGTGCGCCCGAGGCGGCCTTGGCCAAGACGCCGCTCTCCTGCGGTGAATGCCGGCTGGTCGTCACCACCGCATCGACCGCGAAAGCCGTCGCCGAACGCAGGATCGCGCCGACATTGTGCGGGTCGGTCACCTGGTCGAGGACGAGGACGAGGCTCGCGCCGGACAGATCGCCGAGCCGCTTTGCCGCCAGCGGCTCGGTTTCGAGCGCGACGCCCTGATGCACCGCCTCGGAGCCGAGTTCGGTGTCGATCGCTTTCGGCTCTACGAGGTGCAGCGGGAAGGGAAGGGCGTTTTCGTCCACCTCCAGCCGGCCCAGCGCGTTGCGCGTCGCCAGCAGCCGGTGCAGCTTTCGGCGCGGGTTCTTCAGGGCTTCCGCCACGGTGTGGAGGCCGTAGAGCCAGATCCGGCCGGGCGCTGCCGGACGTCCCGGCACCGGCTCACCCTTCGGGCGGCGCGGAGCGGTCCCCGTCTCGCCGCGCTTGGCGTCGCGATAGTTGCGGCGAAGCCGCGCGTAGTGGGCGTCCTTGGGGGAGCCGGATGTGTCGTCGCTCATGGCCTCGGCTTATCGAAGCGGCGACGCCAGGGAAAGGGGCGTGAGGGAAAGGGGGCGCGGAATTTTCGGTCGGACAATCGCCGGAGCGGCGTTGACAGACGCCTGCAGTTTTTTCATAAGGCCGCACGGACATGCCGGGCGGCGATTTGCCCACCGGTTCATGCGGATGACGATGGGTGAAAGCGCCGTCGTCGGTTCGGAGGGGTGTCCGAGTGGTTAAAGGAGACGGACTGTAAATCCGTTCGCTTAGCGTACGCTGGTTCGAATCCAGCCCCCTCCACCATCGCTTTCCACGACATTGCTTTCCACGGAAGGCATTTTCGGCTAGCTTCGTGACTGCGCGGGTATAGCTCAATGGTAGAGCAGCAGCCTTCCAAGCTGAATACGCGGGTTCGATTCCCGCTACCCGCTCCATCTTTCCGCCTTTTCCAAACAAGCTGATCCGCTGGCGAACTACGGGCAAGCTTGCTTCGCCATTCGAACGCTCCTTCCTACTCGATCGACTGATCGTTCGATCAGTCCTGATCAGCGGCTGCCCGGTTGTCGTCATTATCCTAGCTTCCCGTAATGGCTCCGGTTGCCTTTTACTTGAGGAAACAGCGCTAGATGACGATTCTTGCAGCCGATTTACCGATTCACTTGCCTATCGCAAGCTGCCGCCACCTCGGCCCTGGCCCCGCAACCGGTCCCGGGCTGCCCTTCCGGGCGGCCTCCGTTTCCGCAAAGCCCGGCCCGCACTTGCGTCCATCCGCGCAAGCGAATATGTGGCGCGCACCCGAAATAACTTCCGGACTGGGAGCAGGCGATGGCCAAGAGCAAATTCGAGCGTAACAAGCCGCATGTGAACATCGGCACGATCGGACACGTCGACCACGGCAAGACGTCGCTGACGGCGGCGATCACC
>PACL01000012.1 GCA_002700095.1 Fulvimarina sp.
ACGCCGTCATCACCGACGGCGCCGACACCATCACCATCCTCTCCGCCAATATCGCCGACCTCGACGCCAACGACTTCATCTTCTGATCGAGCGTGGAAGAGAGGATATCCTCATCGGGGCGGGGGAGAGGGACAGGGAAGCCGGCAGGTGCCAGCCTCCCTGTCGATCCGCGCGGCTGTCGCCGGCCCCGCGGTTCCTGCCCTCGTCATCGACGGCTTGATCCCGCAATGAAAGATGATCGGAACGGACGACAGCAAATCTGGACGCAATAAAACCTTACTTTAGGGAATTTAGTCACTCGCCGCACGCGAGGCTGCGGTCCTCAATGCCCCTGTGCCTCGCAGGGAACCCCTTCCATGACCACCGTCATTTCCACCAGCCAGGCCGTCGGCCTGACCATCGACAATGCGAATGTCTCCAACGGCCCGTTTTTTGTCGCGCCGAACGTCGTCATCCAGTCCGATGCGGGATCGGGCAACGACGCGATCCATGTCACGGCAACGACTGGCAACGCCGTGATCAACGTTGCCGGCATGCTGATTGCCAACGATGACGGCATTCAGGTCAATGGCCAGGAGCGGGTGGTCCTGACCTCGACGGGATCGATTTTCAGCGAATACGGCATCTATTCGCCAACGGGCGCCACGATCGACGGCGCCAATGACTTCCAGATCCACGGCCTGATCGATGCGGCCTACTACGGCATCTACCTTCGGACGTCAGACAACAATACCGTCATCAGCGGCAGTGTCAGCGGCGGCGACTACGGAATCGAGACCGAGGGTGCTAACGACTTCCATATTACCAGCACCGGCGTTCTGAGCAGCGCGGGCATCGCCTATTACGGTTCCGCTCCTATCGCGTCCTTATCCACGCTCGTCAATGATGGTACGATCCTTAGCGGGACGGGAGGCTTGGCTGTCATCTCGTCCAGTGATGCGGCGCTCGCCTTCACCAATGCCGGCCTGACGGACGGTGACGTGACCCTCGGCGTCGGCGCCGACACAATCGTCAACTCCGGCACGATCCTCGGCGACGTCGATCTCGGCGGCGGTATCGACACCTTCACCTCCCTCGGCGCAGGCGTCGTGTCGGGCAAGGTGTCCGGCGGCGCCGGCAACGATATCTTCCACGGGGCCGATCTGTCGGAGAGCTTCTTCGGCGGCGACGACAACGACACCTTCTATGGCGGCGGCGGCAACGACCTCCTCTATGGCGAGGCCGGCAACGACCGGTTCTTCGCCGACACCGACGCCAGCGCCGACACCTACAATGGCGGCGACGGCAACGACACCGTCAACTATCTCCTCTCCTCCGCCGGGATCAGGCTGAACTTCGCCCTCAACTACGCGCTCGGCACCGAGATCGGCGTCGATCGGCTCATTGCGATCGAGAACGCCACCGGCGGCGCCGGCAACGACAGCCTCACCGGCTCCGACACGACCATCGCGCTCGCTGGCGGCGCCGGCGACGACATCCTGTTCGGCGGCGGAGGTAACAACACGCTGGACGGCGGCGACGGCAACGACGTGATCCGCGGCTTTGCCGGCTTCGACAAGATCACCGGCGGCGCCGGCAACGACACGCTCACCGGCGACTTCAACGCCGACACCTTCATCTTCGCAAACGGCTTCGGCAAGGACGTCATCACCGACTTCGACGAGTTCAACAATTCCGAGAAGATCAATCTCGCTGCGGTCACGAACATCACCGACTTCGCCGACCTGACGGCCAACCACCTGACCCAGGTGGGGGCCAACGCCGTCATCACCGACGGCGCCGACACCATCACCATCCTCTCCGCCAATATCGCCGACCTCGACGCCAACGACTTCATCTTCTGATCGAGGCGCTGAACGCAGAAAGAGCCCGGCGGTGCGGCCGGGCTCTTCGAAAGGCGGTGTCGATCGATGGGAGGGCAGCGGGAAGGCCGGCCTATTCCTTCATCGCCCCCGGGCCCGGCGTCGCGCCGGCCGGGCACTTGCCGAGGATGATCATGCCGAGCACCTCGTCCTTGGTGACGTCCTCGGTCTTCGCCGAGCCGACGACCTGGCCGTTCTTCATCACCACCACCCGGTCCGACAGGTCGAAGACGTCGTGGATGTCGTGGCTGATCAGGAAGATGCCGATGTCTTCCTTCTTCAGCTCCTTGATCAGCTCGGCGACCTGCGCGGTCTCCTGCGGCCCCAGGGCTGCGGTCGGCTCGTCCATGATCAGGATCTTGGCGTTGAAGAGGATCGCCCGGGCGATCGCCACCGACTGGCGCTGGCCGCCGGACAGCGCCTTCACCGGCTCCTTGAAGCGGCGGAAGTTGGGGTTCAGCCGCCCCATCACCTTGCGCGCCTCCGCCTCCATCGCGGCGTCGTCCAGCGTGCCCCAGGCGGTGAGGATCTCGCGGCCGAGGAACAGGTTGGCGGCGGCGTCGACATTGTCCGCCAGCGCCAGCGTCTGGTAGATCGTCTCGATCCCGTAGGCTTTCGCGTCGCGGGGATTGGCGATCGAGGCCGTCTCGCCGCGCACGAAGATCTCGCCCGAATCGCGCTTGTAGGCGCCGGACAGGATCTTGATCAGCGTCGACTTGCCGGCGCCGTTATGCCCGAGCAGAGCCACCACTTCGCCGGGGAAGAGGTCGATCGAGGCGCCGTCCACGGCGTGGATGCCGCCGAAGGCGATCGAGATGTCGCGCATGTCGATGAGCGGCGTGCCCGAGCGGTCGACGGTCGAATGGTGATGCGCCCGGCCGTGGTCGGTGATGGCGTCCATCGTGGTGCTCATGCCGCCCTCCTGCGGTAGATGGTGTCGAGCCATACGGCGACGACGAGGACCGCGCCGACGACGATGTTCTGCAGCGGCGTGTCCATGCCGAGGAGCACCATGCCCGACTGCAGGCTCTGCATGACCAGGGCGCCGAGCATGGCGCCGAAGATCGTGCCGGCGCCGCCGGCGAGCGAGGTGCCGCCGATGACCGCGGCGGCGATGGTGTAGAGCTCGTCGAGGGTGCCCTGGGCGTTGGTCGCCGAGGACAGCCGCGCTGTCGAGATCGCCGCGGCGATGGCGGCGAGCATGCCCATCAGCATGAACACCATCATCGTCACGCGCTTGGTGTTGATGCCGGCGAGCTCGGCAGCCTCCGGATTGCCGCCGATGGCGAAGACGTAGCGCCCGAAGCGGGTGCGCCGCGAGATGAAGGTCATGACGATGCCGACGCCGATGAACAGCAGCACCGGGATCGCGTAGCCGAAGGAGATCTCGAGGCCGCCCTCCGGCACCGTGAGGCCGTTCGCCTCGGCATAGCGGCGCGCCAGCGGGCCGGGCAGGAGATAGGAGTTGACGATCATCGTCGCGCCGACGACGGCGACGAGGGCGAGGCCGAGCGTGACGGCTTCCGCCCACATGGGCTTGACGGCGAAGCGGAACTTCTTGCGCTGCTGGCGCGCCCCGAAGGCCGCGACGAGGAGGAAGACGATGGCGACCGCCGCCACCACCCAACTCCAGGTGGCGCCGATCGAACCATCCGAGCCGCCGCCGAGGAGCTTGAAGTTCTCGTCGGTGAGCGGGATCGTGCGGCCCGAGGCGACCCACCAGGCCGCGCCGCGCCAGACCAGCAGGCCGCCCAGCGTGACGATGAAAGCCGGAACCCCGAGATAGGCGATGACGAAGCCCTGCAGGCCGCCGATCAGGAGGCCGCAGACGAGGCCGATGGCCAGCGTCGCGATCCAGACCAGGCTGGAATCATAGCCGAGCATCGGCGTGATGTACTGGGTCTGCGCGACCGCCATCACCATGCCGGTGACGCCGAGGATCGAGCCGACCGAAAGATCGATGTTGCGGGTGACGATGACCAGCACCATGCCCGTCGCCATGACGCCCACCGAGGCGGTCTGGACCGACAGGTTCCACAGGTTGCGGGGGGTCAGGAAGGTGCCGCCCGACAGGATGTGGAAGCCCACCCAGATGACCAGCAGCGCGCCGATCATGCCGAGCATGCGCGTGTCGATCTCCGTCGCGCGCAAGAATCCCTTGAAGCCACCGCCCGCGTTGATCGTCGGTGCGGGCTTGGTCAGGGACGAATCCGAGGTCGCCTCGCTCAATGCCGCCTCCCTTTGCGCAAGCCGTGCGGACGCGCTCGGCGCCGTCTCGTTGAACTTGCGGGGTCGTGTTCTGGTTGAAGCCGGATCGCCGGCTCGTCGTTCGGACCTTCGCTGCCTGCCTTGGCGGCAGCATGGCCCAGTTGCTGGCGGCGGTCGAGACCGCCCCGTTTGAAAAATGGCCGCGGCATCGCGCCACGGCCATCGGTCTCAAAAGCCTTGGAGGCTTAGCTGCAGGCCGGAACCGAACCCGGCTCGACGCCCTGGCAGACCGTCTCCTTCGACACCCAGCCGGCGTCGATGATGGTCTGCAGGTTGTCCTTGGTGATCGCGACCGGGGTCAGGAAGATCGACTCCAGCATCATGCCGTTCGGGCTCTCGAACTCCTCGGCGCCGGTCACGTCGCCCATCGCCTTGCCGGAGGCAAGCTCGAGGGCGATTTCAGCGGCACGCTTGCCGAGCTCGCGGGAGTCCTTCCAGACCGAGACCGTCTGGGTGCCGCGGGCGATGCGGTTCAGCGCCGCCTGGTCGGCGTCCTGGCCGGAGACCGGCACGGTGCCGGCGAGACCCTGGGCTTCCAGCGCCGCGATGGCGCCGCCGGCGGTGCCGTCGTTGGAGGCGACGACCGCGTCGACGTTGTTGTTGTTGGCGGTCAGGATCTGTTCCATGTTCTGCTGGGCGTTGGCGGGCAGCCAGCCGTCCGTATAGGCCTCGCCGACATTCTTGAACTTGCCGCTGTCGATGGCTTCCTTCAGGACTTCCATCTGGCCGGAGAACAGGAAATCGGCGTTCGGATCGGACGACGAACCCTTGATGAAGGCGTAGTTGCCTTCCGGCTGCACCTTCTGGACTTCGCGGGCCTGGATGCGGCCGACTTCCTTGTTGTCGAAGGTGATGTAGAAGGCGTCCTTGTTCTCGATCAGCCGGTCGTAGCCGACGACCGGGATGCCGTTGTTGACGGCGGTCTGGACGGCCGGGCCGATGGCGGCGGAATCCTGCGCGAGGATGATCAGGGCGGTGGCGCCCTGGCTGATCAGCGACTCGACGTCGGTCAGCTGCTTGGCGGCCGAGGACTGGGCGTCGGCGGAGATGTACTTGGCACCGGCGGCCTCGAGGGCGGCCTTGATCGCGGCCTCGTCGGTCTTCCAGCGCTCCTCCTGGAAGTTCGACCAGGACACGCCGACCGTGACGTCCTGGGCCAAAGCGGCCGCGCTGCTCAGCGCAGCCATCGAGAACATCGCGCCTGCCAGCGCGAATTTCAGCGTCTTCATGAATTTTCCTCCCCTGGCGCCCATGGCGCCCTTGCGTCACGGAGCCCGGCGACGTGGCGCCGGCCGAGACTTTTTCCAAGCCTCGGAAAAAATGGTGACAGCAATTGTGATCCATGTCAACGTGCCAGAGTTGAGCCGCCGAAACGCCGACAAGAGCGCCAGGCGGATGGGAGGAGAAACGCATTGAGCAGGCTGGCGAAGACCGACGCCGACATGGTGCGTGCGCACAATCGGCTGGCGGTGCTCGATCACTTAAGGCGGGTGGAGGTCACCACGCGCAAGGCGGTCAGCGAGGCCACCGGCCTGTCGGTCTCGGCCGCCTCGGCGATCTGCGGCACCCTCGTGCGATGCGGCCTGCTGGAGGAGATCGAGGAGGACGACCGCTCGATCCGCCGCGGCCGGCCGGGCAAGAATCTGGTGCTGTGCGGCAGGGCCGGACGGGTCGCGGCCCTGAAGATCGCCGTCGGCGAGGTTTCCGGACGAATCAGCGACTATGCCGGGCGCCCGCTCGCCGAGACGCGGCAGAAGGTCGACCTGTCCGGCCAGAGCGGCGAGACGCTGGTGGCGCTTCTGGCGACGCTGGCGGGCGAACTTGTGGAACTGGCCGCGCAGGGCTCGCAGGAGGCGCCGGGCAAGCGCCTCGACAAGATCGTCGTCGCCGTCCAGGGCAAGACCCACAGCGATCTCTCGGGGATCGTCTGGTCGCCGGCCCTGAAGCATCGCGACATCGAGATCGCCGCCCCGCTTGCCGCCCGGCTCTCTGCCGACGTCAGCGTCCTCAACGATTGTTCGCTGATGCCGGAAGCGTTTCGCTGGCGCCCCGACTTCACCGGGCTGGACTTTGCGACGCTGTTCGTCGGCTTCGGCGTCGGCATGGGACTTCGGATCAACGGCGCGACCTTCCAGGGCAAGCATTCCTCTGCCGTCGAGTTCGGCCACATCAACCATCTGCCCGGCGGCGCGCTCTGCCGCTGCGGCAATCGCGGCTGCGTCGAGGCCTATGCCGGCGACTACGCGATCTGGCGGCGGGCGACGGGGGGCGAGGAGATCCCCGGCCACCGCATTCCCGATGCCGACATGGCCGCGCTTGCCGACGCCGCGCGCGCCGGCGACGAGGCGGCACGGGCGGCCTTCGCGGAGGCCGGCAACGCCATCGGCTACGGCCTCGGCCGGGTCTTCACCATGATCGATCCCCTGCCGATCGTCCTCACCGGATCGGGGGCGCAGGCGATCGACCTTCTGGAGCCGGCGATTCGCCGGGGCATTCGTGAAAGCGCGGTGGACGGCCTCGGGGCCGAGACGCCGCTGATCCTGAGGGAAGACACCGACGCGCTGGTCTTCGACGCGGGGACGGCTTTCGCGCTGGCCGCCCTCGACGGCGAGTTCGCGCGCTCGGCAGCGGAAGCGACGGAGGCGGCATGAAACCCAGGCTTTTCGAAACCGTAATGCTGGCCGCGCTGCTTTGCACGGCGCCGGCCACCGACGTTCCCGCCCAGAATGCAACTGCCGGCAAGCCGGGCCAGAGTGTCCAAGGCGGGGCGCCGGCCGGAAACGAGGTCGCCCGGATCGAACCGGCTGAAAGCGAACCCGCCCGGACCGAGCCCGCCTGGAGCGAAAAGGCGATCAAGCAGCGGATCGACCCAGCCGAGGTGTCGGGACAGATCGCCGGCGCGGCGCTCGAGGAACTGGCGGAGAAGGGCCGCGACCTGTTCGAGGCGCGGTTCACGGTGCTCGATGGGGCAGGGCGGCCCAACGCCACCCAGGCGATCGTGCCCACCGCCAGCCGACGGCCGGCCGAGCAGCCCTTCCAGCGGCTGGCGGGGCCGGATGCCAATGCCTGCTCGTCCTGCCACAACGAGCCCGTGACCGGCGGGGCCGGCGGCTTCGTCGCCAACGCCTTCGTCTCGGAGGGCTTCGAGAGCGCGGAGTTCGACACGCTCGACGCGCAGTTCTCCAACGAGCGCGGCACCAACCACCTCTTCGGCGCCGGCCTGATCGAGCTTCTCGCCCGCGAGATGAGCGCCGATCTCGCCGCCCAGCGCCGCGCGGCGCTGCGGCAGGCGCGGGACGAGGGCCGTGAAGTCCGCGCGGGTCTGGCGTCGAAAGGCGTCGAATTCGGCCGCCTCACCGCCTTTCCCGATGGCTCGGTGGATCTCTCCGACCTTGATGGCGTCGACGACGATCTCGTCCTGCGGCCCTTCACCCAGAAGGGCGTGATGACCTCGCTGCGGCAGTTCACCGTCAACGCCATGAACCAGCATCACGGCATGCAGGCCGACGAGCGCTGGGGCACCCGCTGGACCGGCACCGCGGATTTCGACGGCGACGGCCATGCGGGCGAACTCGGCGCCGGCGAGATCTCCGCTTTGGTCGCCTTCCAGGCGACGCTGGCGCCGCCGCGCGAGGAGGTGCCCGAGGACGCAGCCTGGGCCAAGGCGGCGGACCGTGGGCGAAAAATGTTTGCCGAGCTCGGCTGCGAGAGCTGTCATCGCCCGGCCCTGCCGCTGACGAGCCTCGCCTTCGCCGATCCCGGCTCCTTCGACATGGCGGGAACGCTGCGGACGGGGGATGTCGCCGCGCCGGCGCATTACGACCTTTCGACGCTGGAATGGGCCAAGCGCCTGCCGCGCAACGAGAAGGGCGAGGTCATGGTGCCGCTGTTCGGCGACCTGAAGCGCCACCGCATTGCCGACAGCCGCACGCCGGCCCTCGGCAACGAGACGCTGGCCCAGCGCTTCGTCGAGCGCGACGTCTTCGTCACCGCCGAACTCTGGGGCCTCGCCGACACGGCGCCCTACGGCCACCGCGGCGACATGACGACCCTCGACGAAGTGATCCGCGCCCATGGGGCCGAGGCGGAGGAGAGCGGACGAGCCTATGCGGCGTTGGCCGAAGCGGACCGCTCGGCGCTCATCGCCTTTCTGAAGACGCTGCGGGTGGTGGAGTGAAGGGGATGGCGAGGATTCTTGGCGGTGCACGGACGGATGCCCCGCAGACCCCCCTCTGTCATTCTGAGCGATGGTCGAAGGGCGGACATCTCCCCCACAAGGGGGGAGATCAGCAGCTTTGGGGTTCGACGCCTTCTCGTCATCGTTTGAGCCATCTTCTTGCATGGAGGAGTGGCCGAGGCGTCGGCGCGCGGCCGATCTTCCCCCTTGTGGGTGAGATGCCCGGTAGGGCAGAGGGGGGCGCGACGAGCGCTGCGGTCGGAATTTTCGAAAAAACTGCGCGGTGTCTTGCACACATCCTCGCCGCCCTTCTCTTCACCGCCCCCGCTTTCGCCGAAGGCGCCAAACCCTTCGCCGGGGACATCCCTGTCCTCCACGAGGAAGCCGCACCCGCCGGCATCGACCACAGCTACACCGGGCCGTGGGAGTTCTTCGTCGGCGGCGGCGGCGCGGCCTTCGACTGCAACGACGACCGGTTCCCCGACGTCTTCCTCGCCGGCGGCAAGGGCGAGGGGAGGTTCTACGCCAACCGCTCGCGGGCCGGCGGCCGGTTCGCCTTCGAAACGGTCCCGCAGGATCTCGACCCGAAGGATCTGGAGAACGTCACCGGCGCCTATCCCCTCGACATCGACCAGGATGGGCGGCAGGACCTCGTGCTCCTGCGCGTCGGCGGCAACATCCTCCTGAAGGGTCTGCCCGAGTGCCGGTTCGAGAAGGCGAACTTTGCCTGGAAGTTCGACGGCGGCCGGGCCTGGACGACGGCCTTCTCGGCGATCTTCGAGCCGGGCGCGGCGCATCCGACGCTGGCCTTCGGCAACTATGTCGACCGCGCCGCGCCGGGCTCACCGTGGGGCACCTGCGCCGACAACGTGCTGCTGCGTCCGAGGCAGCCGCAGGCCGGCGAGGGATCTGCGGCCGAGCCGGTCGCAAGCATGCCGGTCGCGGGCGCGAAAGCCGCGCAGGCTGCCGGCCCGGACTATTCCGAACCCTTCGCTTTGTCGCCCGGCTATTGCGCCCTCTCCATGCTGTTCACCGACTGGAACCGCTCCGGCGAGCCCAGCTTGCGCATCACCAACGACCGGCAATATTACCGCGGCGGCGAGGAGCAGCTCTGGCGCATCGAGCCGGGCCGGGCGCCGCGACCCTACCGCAAGGCCGATGGCTGGCAGCACCTGTCGATCTGGGGCATGGGCATCGCCGAGGGCGACGTCGACAATGACGGCTATCCCGACTACGCGCTGACCTCCATGGGCGACACCAAGCTGCAGTTCCTCGACCGCGAGTTCGAGGATGCGCCGACCTATCGCGACGAGGCCTACGAGCGCGGCGCCACCGCCCACCGGCCCTATGTGCGGGACGCCGGCAAGCCCTCCACCGGCTGGCACGCCGGCTTCGCCGACTTCAACAACGACACCGCCCTAGATCTCTTCATTGCGAAGGGCAATGTCGAGGCGATGCCGGATTTCGCCGCCGACGATCCGGACAATCTCCTGATGGGCGGCTTCGACGGGCGCTTCACCGAGGTCGGCGGCGAGGCGGGCATCGCCCTGCCGACCAAGGGGCGCGGCGCGCTTCTCGCCGATTTCAACCTCGACGGCGCGACGGATCTCCTCGTCGTCAACCGCGGCGAGAAGGCGAGCCTCTTCCGCAATCTCGGCGGCAAGGCCGATTTCGGCACCCGGCCGCTCGGCAATTTCGTCGCGGTGAAGCTCGCGCAGACGGGCGCCAACCGCGACGCCATCGGCGCCAAGCTTGCGGTGAAGATCGGCGCGAAGACGCTCAACCGCACGATCCGGGTCGGCGGCGGCCACGCGTCGGGCACCTCCGGCTTCGTCCATGTCGGCCTCGGCACCGCCGAGCGGGCGGAGATCCGCGTCCAGTGGCCGGACGGCGAGTGGAGCCATCCCTACCGGGTCTTCGCCGACAACTTCGTCCTCATCGACCGCGGTACTGACGCCGCGCGCTACTGGTATCCCGACGCCGACCGGCCGGAGCCGCCCGCACCGCAGAGCACCGCCGCGAGCCGGCCTGCCGCGCGAATGACCGCGCAGCCCTGACGGCAGCTCAGACGGCAGGGGAAAACCGCCGCGATGCCCCCCTTCGGGATGGCCCCGGCGTTGCCTTGGTCGTGCCGCTGTGATGTCGATCACAGAGGATGTGATCTGGAACGTGTAGTGCGGGCCGGTGCACGTCGCATGCCTGCACCTATGTTGCGACACACCTGCAACGTCTGGAGATCCCTTCATGTTCGGCCCGCCATCCGCCCCGGTCACCCCGTATCGGGCGCCTGACTTCGACCGCCCGGCAGAAGCCGGCGGCACGGGCCGACCGTCGGAGGGGGCCTTGCAGGCCGGCCTTCCGGTGCGGCTGCGCCGGCTGATCGTCCTCGCCCTCAACCTTTCCACAATCGCCGGTCTCGCCGCCGCCGTCTGGACGGTGCTCGCCGCCGACGGTTTCGATCTCCTCGACGCCGTCATCTTCGCCGGCTTCCTGCTGGCGACGCCCTGGACCGTTCTGGGCTTCTGGAACGCGGTGATCGGCCTTTGCCTGATCCATCTCGGCCGGCCGGAGAGAAGCGTCTATCCGTATTTCGCCGCGCCCGACATGATGTCCGGCGCAAGGCCGGGCGGGCCCGCCCTGTCGAGCCGCACCGATCTTCTCCTGTTTTTGCGCAACGAGGATCCGGGCCCGATCTTCACGAGGCTCGAAGCCATGCGCCGCAGTCTGGAAGCCACCGGCCGGGCCGCACACTTCCGCTTCGCCCTCCTCTCCGACACCTCCGACCCGCTGGTCGCGGCCGAGGAGCGCCGGGAGTTCGACCGCTTCGCCCGCCTCTACGAGCACCGGCCGGAGAACGAGCGCCCGCTCTATCGCCGCCGCCACGACAATCGCGGCTTCAAGGCCGGCAATCTGCGCGACCATCTGGTCTCCTGCCAGGGTCGGTCCGACTTCTTCCTGCCGCTGGATTCCGACAGCGTCATGGGCGGCGCGGTGATCCTGCGCATGGTCGAGGCGATGGAGGCCAACCCGCGGATCGGCATCCTGCAGAGCCTCGTCGTCGGCATGCCGACCCACAGCGGCTTCGCCCGGCTGTTCCAGTTCGGCATGCGCCACGGCATGCGCTCCTTCACCATGGGCTCGGCCTGGTGGAGCGCCGATTGCGGTCCCTATTGGGGTCACAACGCCCTGATCCGCACCCGGGCCTTCGTCGAGCATTGCGAATTGCCGGTGCTGCCGGGCGAGGCGCCCCTCGGCGGCCACGTCCTCTCCCACGACCAGCTCGAGGCGGTCTACATGCGCCGGGCCGGCTTCGAGGTGCGGGTGATCCCGGTCGAGACCCGCAGCTACGAGACCAACCCGCCGACGCTGCTCGAATTCCAGAAGCGGGACCTGCGCTGGTGCCAGGGCAACATGCAGTATTTCCGGTTCCTGTTCGAGAAGGGCCTGAAGCCGGTCAGCCGCTTCCAGATCCTCCAGGCGATCCTGATGTATGTCGCCCCGCTCGCCTGGATCCTGATGACGGTGGCAGCGACCGCCAAGGCGCTTACCGGCGCCGGCTACGACGCCTCGATGCTGCAACTCGGCATGGGCCTGTTCGCGACGCTCTTCGTCATGTCGGTCGCCCCGAAGATCGCCGGCATCCTCGACGTGATGCTCACCCGCGGCGCCATGCGGGCCTATGGCGGCGCTCCGCGCTTCCTCGCCTCGGCGCTGGTCGAGCTCGTCGCCTCGATGCTGATGGCGCCGCTCGTCGCCGTCTATGTCTCGGTGTTCCTCGTCGGCCTCGTCTTCGGCAAGACGGTGCTGTGGAACGGCCAGAACCGCGACCGCCTCGGCGTGCCCTGGTCGACGGCTGTCGCAGCCCTCGTCCCGCAGACCGTTCTCGGCCTCGGCCTCGCTTCGGCGCTGTACTTCGGCGCCACGCTCTCGGCCGTCGTCCTGGCGCTGCCCTTCCTCGCCGGCCTCGTCCTCGCCGTGCCGTTCACGGTGGCGACGGCCGCCCCGGCCTTCGGCCGGCTGACGGCGCGCTTCGGCCTGTTCGCGATCCCCGAGGAGACGGTCCTGCCGCCGGTGCTGCGCAGCGTCGTCGGCGCCGAGGCGCGGCGCTGGCGCCGGCCGCTGGCCCGCACGGCTGCTCCGGACGATGCCGCCGGCCATGGCGTCGCGCTGGAAGGCGAGCGCCGGTGAACCTGCCGCGCCGGATCGCCCGCTGGCGGGGCATCTGGAAGAGCCTCGTCGTCTATCGCTTCAATGCCGGCCACCGGCGCAGCCTGCGCCGCTTCTATCGGCGCTTCGTCGTGCCCGGCGAGACCGTCTTCGACATCGGCGCCCATGTCGGCGACCGGACGGCGGCGTTCCGCGGCGCCGGGGCGGGGCGGGGCGTCGCCGTCGAGCCCCAGCCGCATCTCGCAAGCCTGCTCCGATGGCAGTTCGCCGGACGGGGAGGCGCCGTGCGCGTCGTCGCCAAGGCCGTCGGCCGGACGCCGGGCGAGGTGAGCCTGCGCGTCAACACGCAGAACCCCACCGTCGCCAGCGCCTCGTCCGGCTTTGTCGATGCGGCGAGCGCCGGCGCGGCGGGCTGGGAGGGGCAGATCTGGGACGAGACGGTGGTGGTCGACTTGACGACGCTCGACGAGCTGGTGGCCGAATTCGGCCGGCCCGCCTTCGTCAAGATCGACGTCGAGGGCTTCGAGGACGAGGTGCTGGCGGGGCTGTCGCCAGACAACGCTCCGGACGCCCTGTCCTTCGAATTCGTCACCATGCACCGCGCCCCGGCCTTCCGGGCGCTGGAGGAGGCGGCGCGGCTCGGTTACACGCGCTTCGACGTCTCGCTCGGCGAGAGCCAGGCGATGGTGTTCGGCGATCACCAGACGCTGGAGGAGGTCTCTGCTTATCTGCGCGACCTGCCCGACGCCGCCAATTCCGGCGACGTCTATTGCTGGCTGCCTGAGCCGCGCCGGCACGGCTGAGGCCGCTCGCTCCCGCTTGAAGGCAGCCTGATCGATCAGGGCGCGCCGCCGGGCCTGCAAGGCGGGGCCGGGCCGATCCCGGCTGGTCGATCGGCTGGCTCGTCGACCGGGAGGGGCCGACCTGGCGCCGCATGATCCGCCCCCAGCCGGGGCCGCCCTGGCAGCCCTTGGCCGGACCGGTCTCAGAACTTCGGCGGCGTGATCCCCGCGGCCCGGCAGGCCGAGCGCAGCGTATTGGCCATCAGCATGGCGATGGTCATCGGCCCGACGCCGCCCGGCACCGGGGTGATCGCCGCCGCCTTCGCCGCGGCCTCGGCGTAGTTCACGTCGCCGACCAGCCGGGTCTTCGGCTTGCCGTCGTCCGTCAGGCCCTTTTCCGGCGCGTCGATGCGGTTGATGCCGACGTCGATCACCACCGCTCCGTCCTTGACGTAGTCGCCGGTCAGCATTTCCGGCCGGCCGACGGCCGCGACCAGGATGTCGGCGCCGCGGCAGACGGCGGCGAGATCCTTCGTGCGGGAGTGGGCGATGGTGACGGTGGCGTTGGCGGCGAGCAGCAGCTGCGCCATCGGCTTGCCGACGATGTTCGACCGGCCGACGATGACGGCGGTCTTGCCGGAGAGATCGTCGCCGAGCACGTCGCGGATCAGCAGCATCGAGCCCGCCGGCGTGCAGGGCACGAAGGCGGCGGCGGTGTCGCCGGTCGACAGCCGCCCGACATTGATCAGGTGGAAGCCGTCGACGTCCTTGTCCGGATCGATGGTCTGGATGACCTTGGCCTCGTCGATGTGCCCCGGCAACGGCAGCTGGACGAGGATGCCGTGGACCTGCGGGTCGGCGTTGAGATCGCCCACCACCTTCAAAAGAGTCTCCTCGCTGGTCTCGGCCGGCAGCTCGTGCTTGATCGAGGTGAAGCCGCACTCCTTGGCGGTCTTCGCCTTGGAGCCGACATAGACCTGGCTCGCCGGATCCTCGCCGATGATGACGACGGCGAGGCCGGGAACGGTCCCCGCCGCCTCCTTCAGCGCCGCCGTGCCGGACTTCACCGTCTCGATGATCCGCGCCGCGACGGCCTTGCCGTCGATCCGCTCTGCCTCTGCCATGGCGCTCTCCCTTTGCGACCCGTCTTTTGAACGATCGGTCATAAAGGGGGAGGGGCGCGATGAAAAGGCGGGCTCGACGACAGGCGGACGCTGCATCGCCGGTGCGGATGGGCGCAGCCACCCGAACGCCGTCGTCCCGGCCTCCGAGCCGGGACGAAGCTGCAATGATCGCGAGCGTTCTGTCCACCGACCTCACGGTCCACGGCACGGCCTCAAAAGACGGCGTCAGCCCCAGCGCTTCGTCATTGTCGGGACGGGGCCCTGCCGCAATCACACGTCTCGAAATGCTCTTCTAAAACAGCGCCTTACGATTGAGGTGGGCAGTGCGGGGGCGCAGAAAAGGAAGGCGTCGGCCCCAACGCCTCGGCATTCTCGGGCCCCGTCCCGAGAATGCCGAGGCCGCGATGTCTCACACCTTCCCCACATCCCCGCGCGCCGTCCAGATGGTGCCGTCGATCTTGCCCTGCAGCTCCGGATAGTCGTCATTGTCGAAGCGCGGCTCGAGGCCCGTCGCCTTCTGGCGGAAATAGTCCTTCGTCAGCTTCACCACCGTTCCGGAGAGGGCGACAATCGCGATCAGGTTGATCGTCGCCATCAGGCCCATTGAGGCGTCGGCGGTGTTGAACACCGTCGTGACCTTCACCAGCGAGCCCCAGATCACCATGGCGAGGACGCCGAGCCTCAGGATCGACAGGCCGACGCGGTTGCCGGCGCCGAGGAAGGTCATGGCGTTCTCGGCGTAGGAGTAGTTGCCGATGATCGAGGTGAAGGCGAAGAAGAAGATCGCCACGGCGACGAAGATCTGGCCCCAGTCGCCGATATGGGCGGTCAGCGCGGTCTGGGTCAGCTCGGTGCCCGTCACCTCCTGGCCCGGCGTGTAGACCCCCGACAACAGGATCATCAGCGCCGTCGCCGTGCAGATGACGATGGTGTCGATGAAGACGCCGAGGCCCTGGACGAGGCCCTGCGAGGCGGGATGGTGCGGGTCGGGCGTCGCCACGGCGGCGATGTTGGGAGCCGAGCCCATGCCGGCCTCGTTGGAGAACAGGCCGCGCTTGACGCCGTTCAGCAGCGCCGCCGTAATGCCGCCGGCAACTCCCCAGGTCGCTTCCTGATAGCCGAAGGCGCTCTTGACGATCAGCCACAGCATCGCCGGAACTTCGGTGACGTGGACGGCGAGCACGTAGAACGCCACGCCGAGATAGGCGATCGCCATGAACGGCACGACGATTTCGGCAACGCTGGCGATCGAGCGGATGCCGCCGAAGATGACCACGGCGGAAAGCGCCGCCAGGCCGACGCCGATCCAGATCTTCTCGAAGCCGAAGGCGACTTCCACCGCATCGGCGATGGAATTGGCCTGGACGGCGTTGAAGATCAGGCCGAAGGCGAGGATCAGGCTGATCGAGAACAGCCCGCCGAGCCAGGGCAGGCCAAGGCCGCGGGAGATGTAGAAGGCCGGCCCGCCGCGATACTGCCCTTCGGCGTTCTTGATCTTGTAGAGCTGGGCGAGGGTCGATTCCGCGTAGGCGGTCGCCATGCCGACCAGCGCCACCATCCACATCCAGAAGATCGCGCCCGGCCCGCCCAGCGTCAGTGCCACGGCGACGCCGGCGAGGTTGCCGGTGCCGACCCGGCTCGCCAGCGACACCGTCAGCGCCTGAAGCGGCGAGATGCCGGCCTTGTCGCCGCTGCCGCTGCCCTTGATGACCCGGAAATACTCCGGGAAGTGCCGGATCTGGATGAAGCCCAGCCGGAACGTGAAGAACAGGCCGACCGCCAGGAGCCCGTAGATCAGGACGTAGCCCCAGAAGATGTCGTTCATGAAGTTGATGATGGGATCGATGAAGGCCATGCCCGTCTCCATTGGCGGGCCGCGGCCCTGTCTCGCCACAACACGATTGCCGGGCGAGGGGCGAAGAGTCCACCTCGGCCGTGATGCTTCTCCCCACGAATATGCCGCGCGGGCGCAAGGCGTCCCGCCGCATGCGACCCCGTCGCCGCGCCCGTCCAGCGACGATGCCTGCGGTATTCCCCCGGCCGGCGCGTTCGCCAGGGCGTCGGTGCCAGCTCTGGCAGCCGGCGGCACTTTGCCGCTGCCGGTCGAAAAAGCCCGTCGCAGCGGCGCTCTTGTGGGACGCGGGCATCCTATGACGACGCATAGCCCATCGCCGGTGGAACTGAGCAAGGCGGCCGCGCCTTTTCCCACGTGACACGCCGCAACAGTCCCGGCAGCGTCGCCGCCGACCTGGCTCTGTCGACCCGCGGCGATCCCAACGAGATGCTCGACGGCCCGGCCGGGCGACGTCCTCGCCGACACGCGGCGTGGAGACCCGGCGCCTTTCGACGAAGAGAGTGACATGATCGAACGCAGCCTGCTCGCCCCGCCCATTCCGTACGACCCATCGGTCGAGACCGTCGATCCCGGCGAGGCGGAGACCCATCGGGCCCTCAACGAGGTCTTCGCCGGCATCGTGACGGCGACGCATGAGGATCTCGGCAAGGCCGAGCGCGGCGTTCACGCCAAGAGCCACGCGCTGCTCGAAGGTGAGTTACGGGTCGAGAACGATCTCTGGCCGGAGCTCGCGCAAGGGATCTTCGCGACGCCCGGCCGGATCTATCCGGCGCTGATCCGCATCTCCTCCATCGCCGGCGATCCGCTGTCCGACCAGGTGCAGCTGCCCCGCGGCTTCGCTCTCAAGCTCTTCGGCGTCGACGGCGAGCGCCTGCCCGACGCCGAGGGTGACGTGACGCAGGACCTCCTCTTCGCCAACGGTCCTGCCTTCGGCATAGCGGACGCCGAGAGCTTCCTTGGCCAGCTGAAACTCCTCGAGACGACCACCGACCGGGTGGAATGGGCGAAGAAGGCGCTGTCCGGCGTCCTCGGGCCGGTGGAGAAGTTCCTGGAGATGCTCGGCACCGGCTCGACGACGCTGATGAAGCTCGGCGGCTATCCGAGGCGTCATCCGCTTGGCGACCGCTACTTCACCCAGGTCCCGATCCGCTTCGGCGACTATGTCGCCAAGCTCGACCTCGTTCCCGCCTCGCCGGGCTTCGAGGCACTCGCCGGCGTCGAGCTCGACTATGCCGGCCGCGCCAATGCGCTGCGCGAGGAAGTCGACCGGACGATCCGCGGCGAGGGCGGCGCGTTTTCGCTGCGGGCCCAGTTGCGGCGCAATGCCGAGACCGATCCCGTCGAGGACGCCTCGGTGGCCTGGCCGGAGGCCGACAATCCCTATCTCCCCGTCGCCACCCTGACGATCCCGGCGCAGCCCGGCTGGACCGCCGAGCGGGCAAGGCGCGTCGATGACGAGACCAGCTTCCACCCCTGGCACGGCATCGCCGCCCACCGGCCGCTCGGCAACATCATGCGCGCCCGGCGCGCCGCCTATCCGATGTCGGCCAAGCTGCGCACCCGGCTGAACGGCTGCCCGCTCCACGAGCCGAAGGCGAAGCCCGGGCTGGACTGACCCGAAGCCGAGCCTGCGACGGCGGCAACACCGTTCCGCCCTTACGGATCGTCTGGAATTCCTCTAGGAAGCGGCGATCCGGTCGCCTTCCCGCGGCCCCCGCCAATCCGAATGGGAACCCTTCATGTATGAAACCCTGGTCAAGGCCCATGGCGGCCTCGCCCTCCTGGCGCTGCTCCTGTCGCTCGGCTGGACCGGCGTCGCGCTGACCGCCCCGTCGGGCGCCGTCAGCGCTGTCTCCGGCATGCGCAAGGGCGTTTATGTCGGCGCCGTGGCGCTCACCAGCCTGGTCGGCCTCCTCGGCGTCGTCCTCCTCGCCATGATGCCCGACTGGGCCGGCCAGGCCTTCACCTGGGTCGGCCTCGTCGTCCTCGTCGCCTATCCGATCCTCGGCGCCAGAAGCCGCCGCGCCTATGCGGGCGGCGACAAGGGCCAGGCGATCGGTCTGTCGCTGGCGATGCTCGCCATCCTCGTCTTCACCTACTGGGTGATGGTCGCCAAGCCGTTCTGAGGCCGACTGGACCTGCCAACGTGAAAGGGGCGGCTCCCCGCGGAGCCGCCCCTTTTCCATGCCCGGAAATTGGCGCCGGCGACGCTTCGCCCCGGCGCAGCGCAGCCTCACGCCGCCAGATCGACCGCCACCGCTTCGCCGTTCACCTTAACCTCGGTCGGCAGGCCCATCTTGCCGAGGAGGTCGAGGAAAGGCTTGGGCGGCAGGTCCTCGACATTGACCATCTTTTTCACGTCCCAGGTCCCGTCGGCGATCAGAAGCGCCGCCGCCACCGGCGGCACGCCCGCGGTATAGGAGATCCCCTGGCTGCCGACCTCGGTGTAGGCAGCCTTGTGGTCGGCGACGTTGTAGATGAACACCTCCGTCTCGCGGCCGTCCTTCCTGCCCTTGACGAGATCGCCGATGCAGGTCTTGCCCTCATATTCCGGGGCGAGTTCGGCCGGGTTCGGCAGGCACGCCTTCACAACCTTCAGCGGCACGACCTCCTGGCCCTCCGCCGTCGTCACCGGCTGCTCGGACAGGAGCCCGAGGTTCTTCAGAACCGTGAACACCTGCACGTAGCGCTCGCCGAAGCCCATCCAGAACCGGACATCGGCTTGGCTGTAGCGGGCCGAGAGCGAATGGATCTCGTCATGGCCGGTCATGTAGGTCGGCCGCTTGCCGACCACCGGCAGATCCCACTCGCGGGGCACCTCGAACATCTGGTTGGTCTGCCAGGCGCCGTTCTGCCAGGAATAGACGACGCCGGTGAATTCGCGGAAGTTGATCTCCGGGTCGAAATTCGTGGCGAACCACTTGCCGTGGGTCCCGGCGTTCACGTCGACGATGTCGATGGAGGTGATCTCGTCGAGATATTCGTCCTCGGCCAGCCGCGCATAGGCGTTGACGACGCCGGGGTCGAAGCCGGCGCCCAGAATCGCGGTGATCCCGGCTTTTGCGACCTCGTCGCGCCGCTTCCACTCGTAATTGCCGTACCAGGGCGGCGTCTCGCAGATCTTGAGCGGGTCCTCGTGGATCGCCGTGTCGATATAGGCCGCGCCCGTCTCGATGCAGGCCGACAGCACCGACATGTTGACGAAGGCCGAGCCGACATTGATGACGATCCCGGCCTTCACCTTGCGGATCAGCGCCACGGTGGCGGGGATATCCAGCGCGTCGAGCTGATGGGCCGTGATCACGCCGTCGACCTTCATCGCGCCCTTCTCATGGACGGATGCGACGATCGCCTCGCATTTCGAACCCGTGCGTGAGGCGATGTGGATCTCGCCCAGCCGGTCGTTGTTCTGGGCGCATTTGTGCGCCGCCACCTGCGCCACGCCGCCGGCGCCGATGATCAGGACATTGGTCTTCATCAGATGTCGTTCCCCTTCAGGACGGTCTTCGTTCGGCCTTACGAGAGGCTCTGCTCGTAGTCGTCATAGGTGAAGTCGCGGGCGATGCGGACCGACCCGTCGAGCCCCTTCACCGCGATCGCCGGCATCTTCACCCCGTTGAACCAGTTTTTCTTGACCATCGTGTAACCGGCTGCATCCTGAATGGAGATCCGGTCGCCGATTTCCAAGGGTTTTGCGAAGGAAAACTCCCCGAAGATATCCCCCGCAAGGCAGGACTTGCCGCAGATCATCACCCGGTGCGGACCTTCGTTCGGCTCGAGCTTGGCGCTCTCCCGGTAGATCAGGAGGTCGAGCATGTGCGCCTCGACCGAACTATCCACAATCGCCAGTTCCTTGCCGTTGGTGAGCCGGTCGAGGACGCTCACCTCCAGCGTCGTCGTCCGTGTGATCGCCGCCTCGCCGGGCTCCAGATACACCTGGACGCCGTATCTCTCCGCAAAATCCTTCAGCCGCCGGCACAGCGCGTCGACCGGATAGTCCCTGCCGGTGAAATGGATGCCGCCCCCGAGGCTCACCCAGTCCACCCAGCGGAACAGATGGCCGAACTTCGCCTCGACCTTGGCGAGCATCGCGTCGAACAGCGCGAAGTCGCCGTTCTCGCAATTGTTGTGGACCATGAAGCCGGAAATCTTCTCCAGCACCGCTTCCACCTTTGCCGGGTCGCCTTCGCCGAGCCGCGAGAACGGCCGGGCGGGATCGGCGAGATCGAAGCTCGACGTCGACACCCCCGGATTGAGCCGCAGCCCGCGCACGATCCCGGCGCTCGCCGCCTCGAACCGTGACAGCTGCGAGATCGAATTGAAGATGATCTTGTCGGCATGTTCGATCACCTCGTCGATCTCGTGATCGGCATAGGCAACGGAATAGGCATGGGTCTCCCCGCCGAATTTCCGGCGCCCGAGCTTCACCTCATAAAGCGACGACGAGGTCGTCCCGTCCATGTGCTCGGCCATCAGCGGAAACACCGCCCAGGACGCAAAGCACTTCAGCGCCAGAAGCACCTTCGCCCCGGACTTCTCGCGCACCGCGTCCATGACGCGCATATTGGCGAGGAGCTTGCCCTCGTCGATCAGATAATAGGGGGTCTGCAGCATGGCCCGCCCGTTTCGCCAGTGGTTCCGGAATGTGGCCGGTGTTTAGGCGAGGGGGGCGGGGGGTGCAAGGTGGGGGGGCAAGCGTGGGCCGATAGGAGATCAGCACCTTTCGGGCAAAGCTAGTGGAAAGCTGCCATTCCGGAAACGATCAACGAAGGACATTGCTGTCAAGAGGACCGGCATTAGATCTGATGGAGTGGAAGGACTGAACCAGCCCGCCAAGAGGACGTTGAATGACAAACAAGAGCAAGACAGAGACCGTCACCAGAACTGGTCCGACGGCTCCGTCGAGTCTCCACGATGGTATGCCTATTGCCGACAAGCGGGTTGGTTTTGGGAAGGGCGCTGGCAAATGGTTTCTGCTTTTCTGTGCCGTCATTATCTGCGCGATCCTGCTCTACGTTGAAGGCGTTGTCTGAGCGAAAACACCGAGCCGCCGCGCATCTCACCCATCAGAGCCCTTGCCGCAGTTGTAGCTATGGGCCGAAAGGAGACCGTCGGCTTCTAGAGCGGGATGAAGTTAGGTTCGCCATAGCCTGAATTGGCAAAGTAGTTTTTGCATTCGGTTGGCGGGATGTCGGCTATGATGGTTCCGATGGCGGTGCAGAGGTCGTCCCGGTTGCGCTTGGCGGCGTCTCGCAAGAAGTGCTTCAGCTTGGCGAAGAACTGCTCGATCGGATTG
>PACL01000013.1 GCA_002700095.1 Fulvimarina sp.
GCTTGCCTTGCTCGTGGCTGTGACCACTGCGCTTCCTGCCAAGAAGATCAAGTCCGTCCCGGCGCGGACCCTGGCGACTTGGAGCGTCGAGGACCTGTTCGCGCTGACCACGGCCGAGATGGGCGCGCTGTCATCTTCCCAGGTCTCCGCACTTTCGGCCGAGGGGGTGGGCGCACTGTCTACCGCTCAGGTCACGGCGATCTCGGCCAAGGCCATTCCCGGCCTGACGTCGAGCCAGCTGGCAGCGCTCGGATCAGACAAGATCGCGGCGCTCGGCACGTCGCAGGTCGCCGCGCTTCGCACATCCCAGATCGCCGATCTCAGCACCGATCAGGCCGAGGCGCTGACGCCGGCCCAGATCAGGGGGCTCGGGCGTTCGCAGATCGCCGCGCTCACCATCGAGGATCTTGCGACCTTCAGCCCCGAGGACATTGCAGCGATCAGTCCCGGTGCGCTGGCCGGGCTTTCGGGCGAGAAGATCGCCTCTCTCGATGTCGATCAGGTTGCCGCGATGACGCCGGGCCAGTTCGCCGCGATGGGCGGCTCCCAGGTCCGTGCCCTGACGGTCGACCAGGTGGAAGTGTTGTCTGCGACCCAGATCCGCGCCTTCGGCCCGACCCAGATCGCCGCCCTGTCCACCGAGAATTTCGCGGCGCTGGCGCCGGCCCAGATCGCTGCGATCAACACGAGAGCGATCGCCGGCATCAACTCGGCACAGATCGCGGCGATGTCCGGCGAAGCAATCAATGCGCTCGGAACCGTTCAGATCACCAGTTTCAGTTCGAAACAAATCGCGGCCTTCAGTGCCGAGCAGATCGCCGGATTTTCACCGGCTGACGTTGCGGCGATCAACCCGAAGGCGATCGCAGGGCTTTCCAGCGCCGCCATCGCATCCCTCACGCCGGAGCAACTCGGCGCCGTGACCACACCGCAGATCGCCGCCTTGAAGGCGAGCCAGATCAAGGCGCTGACGACGACCCAGATCGAAGCCCTGTCGGTGTCGCAGATCGGGGCGTTCAGCGCGACCAGTATCGCCGCATTGGGGGAACCCGGGCTCGCCGCGCTTACGCAGGCGCAGATATCGGGGATCGCCACGAAGGCCATCCCTGGTCTTACCACCGCCCAGATCGCCGGTTTGAGTGCCACTCAGGCGGAAGCCCTGACCGCGCCGCAGGTCGCAAGGCTGGGGCTCTCCCAGATTTCCAGCCTCACGGCGGACAGTCTCGCGACGTTTTCGGCCGCCGACGTCGCCGCGATCAGCTCGAACGCGATTGCCGGGCTGTCGCAGGCCAATGTCGCTTCCCTGACGCTCGACCAGACCGCGTCCCTGACGCCAACCCAGATCA
The DNA here is from genome assembly GCA_002700095.1 of Fulvimarina sp. Classification (GTDB taxonomy): domain Bacteria; phylum Pseudomonadota; class Alphaproteobacteria; order Rhizobiales; family Rhizobiaceae; genus Jiella. Next base: position 1,347 of record PACL01000013.1, read on the forward strand.
CCGCAATGAAGCCGGCCCAGTTCGCCGGCTTTGCCGCGGCACAGGTTGATGTTCTCTCCGAGCAACAGATTCGTGCCGTGAGCGCGCCGCAACTGGGCGCTCTTTCCGTCGCCGCGATCGGCGAATTCTCCAGTGCGCAGATCGCTGCAATTTCGCCTGCGGCAATCGGCGGACTGACTGGCAGCCAGATCGCCTCCCTGTCGCCGAGCCAGGCGGAAGCGCTCGCCCCGACGCAGATGGCACGGTTCAATGCGCAACAGATCGCGGCCTTTGGCATGGCATCGGTGGAGACGTTTTCGGCTGCTCACATCGCGGCCATCGGCTCTGGGGCCATCTCCGGATTGGCGCCCGATACCGTCGGGGCCCTCAGCCTCGAGCAGTTCGCCGGGCTGACAGCCGGCCAGGTCGCCGCAATGAAGCCGCTGCAGGTTGCCGCCTTCACCCCCGTCCAGACCGGGGCGATGTCGACGACACAAGTCCGCGCTCTGACCTCAGCGCAACTGATGGCCCTTCCCGTCGACGGCGTCACCGTCTGGTCTGCCGACCAGATCGGCGCGCTCAGCACAAAATCGATCGAAGGACTGACCACAGCCCAGATTTCGGGCCTTTCGTCAGGCCAGATCGAGGGAATGACGCCGGCGCAGATCATGGCGCTCAAGCCGCAACAGATCGCGGCCTTCAGCGTGGATCAACTGGTGGCATTTTCGCCCGAAAAAGTCGCGGCGCTGTCTCTTGCGGCCATCGGTGCCGTGTCGGGTGAGGCGATCGCCGGGCTCGACGAAAACCAGATGGCCGCCCTGACCAGCGCCCAGATCGCCGGGCTGAAACCGGCGCAGGTCGCCGCGCTCACGCCATCGCAGATCGGCACGCTGTCGACGGCACAAGTGCGGGCTTTCACCGGACCGCAACTCGTTGCCATGACGGGCGACGCCATCGCCGCTCTTTCTACCGGCCAGATCGCCGCGATCGCCGGCAAGGCGCTCGCCGGCCTCACAGAAACACAGATCTCGGGTCTGAGCACGCTGCAGGCTGAAGCCCTGACACCGACACAGATCGCGGGTCTCAGCGCGGCGCAGATAGGCGCCTTCAGCGCGGCCGACATCGCCACTTTCTCGACCGCCGACATGGCAGCCATCGGGCCGGGCGCGCTGTCCGGTCTTGCGATAGAGGCCGTCGCAGGGCTCAGCACCGAGCAGCTTTCCGCTCTCACCTCCTCGCAGATCGCAGGCCTGAAGCCCGAGCAGGTCGCAGGCTTTACCCCGCTGCAGATCGCCGGGTTCTCGTCATCCCAGATCGGCGCGTTGACGGCCTCCCACGTCGCGGCTTTGCCGGGCGACCGCGTCGCGGCTCTGTCTTCCAGACAGATTGCGGCGCTGAGTGCAAAGTCGATCCCGGGCCTGACCGGCGAGCAGATCGCCGGTCTCGGCGTCGAACAGATCGATGCGCTGACATCAACGCAAGTGGCCGCGCTCACCGCGACCCAGATCGGTGCCCTCGGCAGCGCCGCCCTTGCCACCTTCTCGGCCACGGATATCGCGGCGATCAGCGCCAGTGCCGTTTCCGGCCTGTCCACCGAAAACGTCGCTGCGCTGAACGCCGACCAACTCTCGGCACTGACGGGGTCCCAGATCGCCGGGTTGACGGCCGGCCAGATCGAGGCCTTCTCTCCCACCCAGATGAGCGGTCTCTCGGCGACCCAATGGGGCGCGGTGACCGCCGGCCAGATCACCGGCCTCTCATTGGCCAAGATCGCAACGCTCTCCACCGATCAGATCGCTTCGCTCGATCCCAAGGTAATCGCCGGGCTGACGACGTCACAGGTCGAAAGCCTAGGCGCCAGCCAGGTTGATGCTCTGACCCCGGCCCAGATCGGCGCCTTGAGTGCAACGCAGGTCGCAGCGCTCAGTGCGGCCGGCCTTGCAACGTTCTCGACTGCGGATATCGCGGCGCTCAGCGCAGCGGCGATTGGCGGACTGCCCGCTGAGAAGATCGCCGGCCTGAGCCTCGAACAGGTCTCGGCTCTGAAGACCACACAGGTCGCCGGCCTGCAGACGAGCCAGATTGCTGCCCTGACGCCTTCCCAGGCAGAGGCCCTGACTGTGTCACAGATCGCGGTCCTCAGTGCCACGCAACTGGCGGCCTTGCAGACGGCGAGCCTTGCCGCGCTGACGCCCGCGCAGATTGCCGGTATCGACACCAGGGCCATTCCCGGCCTGACGCCGACCCAGATCGAGGCCCTGTCGTCGGCCCAGATCGACGTGTTGACCACCGCCCAGATTGGCGCGCTGAGCGCCACCCAGATCGCGGCGCTGGACGCTGCCGATCTCGCCACCTTCTCGGCCGGCGATCTGGCTTCGATCAAGCCGGCGGCGCTTGCGGGGCTTTCGGCCGATCAGATCGCGTCGCTCGGCAGCGACCAGATCGCCGCCCTGACAACACCCCAGGTCGTGACCCTGTCCTATTACCAGTTGCGGGCGCTCGATACGGTTCAGGTCAAAGCGCTGACGGGTTCCCAGATCGGCGCCATGAACGCGGCTCAGGTCGCGACTTTCGGCACCGACAAGATCACGGCGCTCTCTCCAGCGCAGATCGCGGCAATCGCACCCGCTTCGATCGCCGGCCTGATCGTCGACCTGATCGCGGTGCTGACGCCCGAACAGGCCGAGGCCCTGACGTCAGCCCAGGTCGCGAGCCTCAGTGCCACCCAGATCGCCGCGCTCAGCACCAACCAGATCGCGACCTTCTCGACGGCGGACATCGCCTCGATCAGCACCGCCGCACTGCCGGGGCTGTCTGTGAACGACATTCGGAGCCTCAAACAGGAGCAGCTGCAGGAGGTCACAACCGCGCAGGTGCAAGCGCTCGACACGCTACAGGTCGCAGCGATGATGTCGGCTTACCGGTCGTACTAGCCCGGAAAGTTCATGATGGGCTGGCGAATCTATCGCAAGCCATTGAATCAGAGTAGGATCTGGTTGCTTAATCAGATCCGCGCCATTCTCTGGAGACTACATCCGCCAAAACCTGATTGTACGCTACCGCTTTAGGGCTTGTCATCCGTGAACGGCAAGGCGGTGATCGCTCGTTTCGACGGCGGGTTGTTGTCGTCGGACAGCGATGTGATCGCACTGGGCGAGGTGGAGAAGCGGCGCGGTGTCGCCCGCCGGCTGGCCCGCTGCATCGACGATCCGCGCCGTCCGGAACAGATCGTCCACAGCCTGGCCGACATGATCGGCTTTCGCATGAAGATGATCGCTGCCGGCTACGAGGACGGCAACGACGCCACGCGGCTGTGCGCGGATCCGATCTTCAAGATGGCCGAGGGGGGCGCTGCCCTCGGGCCGGGATCTCGCCTCGCAATCGACGATCTGCCGGCTGGAGAACCTGCCCGACCTGCCCTCTCTGCTGATAATGGGGCGGGCGATGGTCGATCTCTACTGCGCCTCGTTCCGCCAGCCGCCGAAGCGTATCGTACTCGACATCGACGACACCTTCGACGCGGTGCATGGCGGACAGCAGCTGCGCCTGTTCAACGCCCATCACGACAAATACGGCTTCCACCCGATCGTGGTGTTCGACGGCGAGGGCCGGTTCGTCTCTGCGGTCCTGCGTCCGGCGAAGCGGCCCTGCGGCGCCGAAATCCGCGAGCATCTGCAACGTTTCATCCGCGCGATCCGGTCCAACTGGCCCAAGACGCGGATCCTGATCCGGGGCGACAGCCATTATTGCGGCCCGCTGGTCATCGACTGGTGCCGCGCCAACGGTATCGACTTCATCCTCGGCGTCGCATCGACATCGACCCTGCGCAGGCATGTGACAAACATCGAGGCCAGCACGGCCGAGCGCTTCGAGGCGTCTGTCGAGAAAGCCGAGACAGGCGCCCGCAAGGTCCGGCACTTCAAGGAGTTCGTCGACGGGGCCGCCAGCTGGAGCCGGACCGAGCGCATCATTGCCCGCGTCGAGGTCGGTCCGCAGGGCGCCGACACCCGCTTTATCGTCACAAACCTTGAGGGCGGCAAGGCGAAGACGCTCTACGAGGAGGTTTGCTGCCGGCGCGGGATGGCTGAGAACCACATCAAGTCCTGGAAAACCCACCGCGCCGCGGACCGCACCTCGTGCACACTGGACGCCGGAGCATACTGGTTGATGTGGGGCTCGCGTGCCGCCATGCCCAGGCGCTTGCGGTTCGCAGTCGCCCAGTTTGACAACCTGCGTCTCAACCTGATCAAGATCGCCGCCCGCGTCGTCGAGCTCAAGACCCAGATCCGCCTGCACCTTCCCACGACCTGTCCGGGTCAGGATATCCTGCGCATCGTCCTCGGGCGGATCCCGCGTCTCGTCACCTGAACGACGGGGCCCTCGGCCCCTCACGAACCCCTCCACCGCAACCCGCAAACCAGGCCGAGCAGCACCCATCCGCACCAAGGCGGGAGGAGCGGCAAGGCATGGTCGGAGACCGTCGCGACGCCGTCGAAAGCGAAAATCTTCGCGATCCGGTCGCAGGGGATAAATTGTTCGGGCTAAGTCTCTGCACGGAAAGCATTTACCTCCTCATGCTATTGATGCCTGACTAGAGAAGGGGACCCGTCGCCGCGGTATTCATGACCAAACGTCTTCCGATCCTGTTCGTGCTGCCGGCCCTAGTGATTCTGATCATCACGGGCGGCTTCGTCGCGGCCACCGTGTACTGGTCAGCGAGCGAGGCTGACCAAGCTTCCCTTGAGCGCGAAACACGCCTCGTTCGTCGCCTCGTCGACGAGCGGATTGCCCGCATCACCCGAGACCAGATGACATCGACTACCTGGGACGCGGCGGTCAGGCATCTGGCCTCACCCGTGGATGTCGAGTGGCTGGACGACAACCTCGGCCTATGGATGCACGACTATTTTGGCATCGATCGCGTGTTTATCCTCGATGGATCAGGCAAGTCACTGTACGCAATGATCGACGGCAAGTCTCAGCCGCCGGAGGCTTACTTTTCTCAGCGGTCCGCGCTCGACCCCGTCGTGAGCGAGATGCGCGGTCTCAAAGCCGTCCCAGAGGATGGCACCACCCCCGCAACCTTCATCCGCAGATACGTTCCCCTCGAAAACCGCCCGGCTGTTGTAAGCGTGGCGCCTATCCGTCCAGAAGCTGATGACGGCCTTCCGATCAATGGGGATGAGCCCGTCCACATCGCGGTCCGGTTTCTGGACTCAGGATTTCTTGCCGAGCTCGGAGAGGACTTCATGATCGTCAAGCCGCGCTTCTCATGGACCGGCACGATAGGCGTCAACGAGGCTGCGTTTCCGCTGAGCTCGGCACGGGGAGACCTTGGATATCTCGTCTGGACTGCACAGCAGCCGGGCAGGGAGATCGCTTCCCGGCTGATCCCGACACTGATGATCGCGGGGGGGATGATCTTGCTACTGGCTGGGCTTCTCCTGCTGCGTCTGTACCGCACGAGCGCCCGGCTCCTCCGATCGCAAGCTCACATCGAGCACATGGCCTATCATGATCCACTCACTGATCTCGCCAATCGGTTTGCCTTTGAAGCAAGCCTCGACCAGCGAGCCCAGGAGTTCGAGCGAACTGGCCGGAGCTTCGCTGTCCTTTATCTCGACTTGGACCGGTTCAAAGCCGTCAACGACACGTTCGGTCACCAGGCCGGCGACGATCTGATCCGCCAAGTGGCCGAACGACTGCAGGCCCTTGTTCAGCATAAGGACCTTGTCGCTCGCCTGGGGGGCGACGAGTTCGCTGTCCTGCGCGATTCAGTCCCTGGGCGGACGGACGTTGAGAGGCTTGCCACGGCTATCTTGAAAGCGATCGACCACCCGTTCGTACTGATGGAACAGCCGGTTGTCATCGGCATATCGATCGGCGCCGCCATAGCCGCCAAGGGTGCTGTGAACCACACCGACCTGGTCCGGCGGGCAGACGTGGCACTCTACCGCGTCAAGAATTCCGGCCGCAGCGGCTTCCTCGTGTTTGAGGAGCGTATGACGCGTGAAAGCGCCCACGTTGCAGTGGCCATCCGCTAATTTTCTCCCTCTGCTGCATCACCTGAGAGACAGCGGCGAGTGAGAAACGTCGGCCCGGCCAGCTCTTTGGTCAGCCCGTGAAATCGTGCAAGCTGGTTGACATCGTCGTGATCTGCCTGATCTTCCTCAACTCTGAAGTTTGGGTCGAGGCAGTACAGCCTTGACGCCAAGCTGAGGTCATCGCGGCAGCCTCGATGAGATGGTGTCGCGAGATCAGCGATATGGGAATGTCATGATCGTCGAAGGCACGTACAGCTGGCTGTTGGTCACCCTCTCCATCTGCATTTCAACGGTGGCCGCATATACGGCTCTTGATCTCGCGGGGCGCGTGCGCAGTGCTGCCGGCTGGATCCGGACGGGCTGGATCGCGACGGCCGCCATCGCCATGGGTGGCGGCATCTGGTCGATGCACTTCGTTGCCATGCTTGCTTACAGAATGCCGATGGACGTGAGCTACGACGTCACTCTCACGGCGCTCTCCCTCGCACTGCCGATCGTCGTAACGGGCATCGGATTCGCGCTGCTTTGTGATCGTGCTGTGGGCTGGCCAGTCCTCATCGCCGGCGGCCTGATCATGGGGTGTGGGATCGCGACCATGCACTACCTCGGCATGCATGCCATGCAGATGCCGGGAACAATCGACTACAATCTTTCGCTGGTCGCAGCATCAGTTGCCATCGCCATCGGGGCTTCCATCGCTGCGCTCTGGCTGGCCTTCGCCGGGTCGGTCGCCTCGCGGAAGATTGCAGCTTCCTGCGCCATGGGGCTAGCGATTTCCGGGATGCACTACACGGGCATGGCGGCAGCGACCATCACGATGCGACCCCATGCTGCCGCAGTTGCGATGGCTCCAGAGCTTGACCCCATGACGCTCGCAGCTGCAGTCGCGGCTTTGACGTTCCTGATCCTGTTCCTCGCGCTGCTTGCGTCGATGATCGATCAGCGTCTGGCCCTGGCGAGTGCGCGGGAGGCAGCCGCGATCGTCAGGAGCCAGGAGCGCTTCGTGACCCTCTATCGGCGCACGCCTCTCCCGTTGCACGCGCTCAATGAGAACGGCTGCATCGAGCATGTGAGCGATGTGTGGCTTGAGGTGCTGGGTTACGAGCTGGATGACGTCGTTGGTCGTCCGCTGACCGACTTCATGTCGGAAGCCTCCACACGCCGTCGGGTGGAGATGGACTGGCCTGCCTTGCTGGCCTCCAAGGAGGTTCGCGGCGTCGAATATCAATTCGTCACGAAGGACGGCCGGCAACTCGACTGCCTGCTGTCGGCCCACATCGAGCGTGATGCCGAGGGCCGGTTCGTACAGGCATTGTGCGGGCTGGTCGATATCACCGCACGACGCCAGGCCGAAGAGCAGCTTCGACAGTCGCAGAAGCTCGAAGCGCTGGGACAGCTGACCGGTGGTATCTCTCACGACTTCAACAATCTCTTGGCTGCTGTGCTGGGCAATCTGGAAATCCTGCGGAAGCGTTTGCCCGACGACCCGAAGCTCCAGCAGTTGGCCGACACGGCCATTCTCGGTGCGCAGCGCGGTGCTTCGCTGACACAGCGGATGCTGTCGTTCTCACGGCGGCAGGATCTGCGGCCGGTTGCCGTCAACCTTCCGGAACTCGTTCATGGCATGGCCGATCTCCTGCAGCGTTCAATCGGCCCGACCGTACAGATCGAGACCAAGTTTCCGATCGGCCTCCCGCTCGTGAAGGCAGACGCCAATCAGCTGGAGCTGGCTCTGGTCAATCTTGCCGTCAATGCGCGCGATGCGATGCCAGAGGGGGGTACGATCACGATCTCGACCAAGGGCGTCAGCAGGATCTCCGCCGATTCCGACCTCGCGTCCGGCGACTATGTCTGCCTGACCGTCACCGATACGGGCTGCGGCATGGATCCAGTGACGCTTGCCGCCGCGACCCAGCCGTTCTTCACCACCAAGGGCGTTGGCAAGGGAACCGGACTCGGCCTATCAATGGTCCATGGTTTCGCGGGACAGTCGGGGGGACAATTCGTGCTTTCGAGCGCGGTTGGTGTCGGAACGACCGCCGAGATCTGGCTTCCCATCGCAACCGCCATGAGCGTGGCAGGGAACCCCTCGGCTGCCTCTACAGAAGAGACTGAGCCAGAGTCGGTCCGGCCTCTCAGCATTCTTGCCGTTGATGACGATGCTATCGTTTTGATGGGCACTGTCGCCATGCTGGACGATCTGGGACACCAGGTGATCGAAGCCACGTCGGGCCAGATGGCTCTGGAAATGCTCCGGGAGAGTGCCGTGGATCTCGTCATCACCGACCAAGCCATGCCAGGGATGACGGGCCTGCAACTCATCGCTTCTATCCGGCAGGATCACCCTGGTCTTCCAGTTCTGCTCGCCACCGGCTACGTCGAGCTGCCTCCGGGCATCGACCAGAACCTGCCGCGCCTCTCCAAGCCGTTCTCAACGGAAAGCCTCGCCAGCGCGATAAACGCGGCTCTGGCGGCCGCTCGCTCCGACAACGTCGCCTTCCTGCACCAGCGGCTACGATAGACGGCTCACCTCTTGGACAAAATTGATCCTGAGCGTCTACGTCGAGGCGACGTGCTCTTCTGACAGGGCAATTGGTCGCGGTATTTGCTGTGATTTCAATGGTATCCTCGCCCGATGAACAAGCGCTATTCGCATGCACCGCGCGACACCGAGATAGGGTTGGCCGTCTTCGCTCTCAGCGTGGTCGGGACGCTCGTTGTCGTCTTGGCCATGGCCTGATGCCGTCACCAGAAGCTGGCGAGGAGTGACGCTTCTGCCGACTTGGCACAGAAACCTGCAATCACGATCGCGATCGATACGCCGATGAACGCCAGCAGGACCGCATGATCGAAAAGCGACTCTGGTCGATCTTTGTCCGACCTTCGCAACGTTCTACTGCGCGGCATTCCCCGTCTCCCCGATGTCCCGGCTCTGAAGCGGATGAGCCGGTCGCTCGTCTGAAAGACAGGTTAGATGACTATCTGCGCAGTGGGCAAGCATGCGCGGGCATTCGCCTGGATGAACGGGACGAGCACTGCACTTGCGCGTTGCCTGGTTCGACGCGGCAAGTCGCTCCCCAATGACCTGCCGGCCCAGCAAGGTCAGGGCATAGGTGACGCCGAGTTTTTCGACGAGGCGGTGCCGCAGAAGCTCATCTGCGATGACGTCAGGAATGATCCAAGCGACGGCATCACCAACTACCATGTTGCACAGCGTATCCCACTCCGTCCCCTTCAACCCTGGCACCGTCATAACAAGCCCTGCACTTCCCTTTTCTGCAAGGTAAGCAGGAAGATAGGGCGAGATGCAATCCATGCTTTTCAGGGGGAAGGCGACTCCGGTTCCGGATGGTTGATGGGCGGATAATGATCAGCCATCCGATCTCTCGACGTATCTCGGACGGCCGAAGCACGGTGCGCATCGGCACAATGCGAATAATCACCCGACACCGTACTGCCCAGCAACCGGCTTTGCGCCGCGGCCGCCATCAAGCCCACTCGACCTCCAGCTCGCGAAACGCCTCGACGACGTCGGCCAGACCGTGGGCGATCAGCACCTCTTCGAGGATGGCGACAGCTTCGGACAGCTTCGCCTCGCGCGGCGTCGCATCTTTCAGTCGACGGAGGGCTTCAATGGCTTCGGTGCGGTTCATTGGGCGGCCTCTGTCGTGGCGTTGCGGGTCGCCATCGATGTAGGGCCATCGGTGGACCGGACGAAGCGGCGGGGCATCACGACGCAGGTCTCGAAAGTGCATTGCTGATTTGCTCGGGTCTGAGAGTTCACCCCGTCGAGGCTGCCACCGAATGACCAACGAATTCCCGCTTTTCGTCACCGATGCCCAAGCCGCAAAGCGCATCGGACTTCCGCTCGAGCTTTACCGCCCGGCCGTCGCTGCTCTCGAGCGGCAGGGCTTCCCGCGGCCGGATCCGATGTTCCACGATCGCCGGTACTGGCCGGCCATCCGGGCTTTTCTCGATCGTCGGGCAGGGCTGGACCGACGGGGGCTGCCTCAACCCGATGGGCAAGAGTGTTGGGAGTAGGACTCACCACAAGCCACCAACCGGCGTTCCTGCCTTGGATCGAGGCCGAGTTCGGGATGTCGAAGTCGGCAGCGTACAGTTTCATTAACGTGGCCGCGGCCTTCGGCTCCAGAGTTCCCATCGTGGGAAGTATCGACCCGTCCGCGCTTTACGAACTCGCCGCCCCGAAGACACCTCTCCAAGTCCGCGCGGAAGTCGCTCGGGCGCACCAGCGCGGCACTTCAGGTTTCAGAGTACCACGTCGGCAGGCCAGGCAAGCGGCGGCTTCTTGATCTCGGCGGCCGGGCGTTCGATCAGATGGACGATCATTGTGCCGTCGGGGCGGATTTCGACTTCTGCCGCGCCGGCCTGCTTCGCCGCGCGAATCGTGCGCGCGATGTCCGCTTGGGTGATCGTGGCCGCGGTTCGAGGCATGTTGGACACCATTCCTTGAGTTGCACCGCAGCGACGCAGCCTGCCAGTGAAGCTTGGCACCGGCGTCAGCGGATGTGAGCAGACAATTCCGCACCGCCAGTGTTGTCGCGGCAGCCGGCAGTTATGACTTCTTGCCGCGACCCTGACCGCCCTTCGCCGCTGCCAGCTTCGCCCGCGCCTGCTGGAGCACCCTCGCCGAATTCAGCTTCTCCTGAGCCTCGGAGAGTGTCGCGTAGCGGCCCGGCCACTGTGCCGGTGTCCGGCCTTCGCGGATAATCTGGGGGACGTCTTCACCAGCTTTCACCGAACCTGACAACTCGTCGGACGGGCTCTGCTGTGGCTCCTGCGGCGCTTCAATGTGATGCTCCATATCATCCGATTCGGCCAAGCGTATCTCGCAACGTGTCGCGGTTGAAAGAGACCACCGCGCGAGCCCCGAGCGGCTACCGTGTCACCTGCCCCGCCGTTTGGCGGCGGCCTCTTTCCGCTTGCGCAGCTTCGCTCGAAGGATGTCCTGCGAGGTGACTGGCTCGCCGCCAGGGTAGAGTCCGAGAGGTCTATCCGGCGGGACCGATCCGCCCGCGGACGGGAGCTTTTGCGTCGGCGCCTGGAAACGGCACCGTTCACGCATGGCCTCGATCTCGGCAGGCGTCATGAACTCTTTCCCCGCGATCCTCTCTGTGACGAGATTCCCACGGTCGCGCTCCCGGCGAAGCGACGCGGGCGTGAGATGGCCGTTGAGGAGGACTTCGCAGGCCTGCGCAAGCGTGAGTAGGTCGTCAGGCCGAAGCTCGTCACGCGAGAGGAGGGCTCTCTTTCGCACTTGTCCCGATCCTTTTGCCGTCGGCCTATTCGCTCTTCGCCTTCTTAGGCGTCGAAGTCTCGTTTCGCATGATGACTGGCAGATATGTCGGCTTCGGCTCCGGACGTCGCGGCGGGGCTTCCGCATGAACCTTTGGATACTCCCTCTTGGCCACCCGCCGCTTCAGACGCGCCTTCTCAGGCTCTGCAAAGACGGCATCGATGTGCTCAGGCAACAGGATCACTGTACGACCGAGCTTTCGATATGCACCGATCGCCCGAGCTCGCTCGCGCAGGCTTCGTTCGGTGATGATGATTCCCCGCTCCCTGAGAAGGTCGACCACCTGGCTCGGTGTCATCGCGTCTTTGAGAATGTCGCTCATCATACCCTCCGCATGCTGCATTCAAGTCCGCTTTGAGCTGCAGCGTCATGGCGTGTCACCTCTCGAGAGAGGTCGCCGGGTCCGGAGCTTCGTGATGCTCTTCTCAAGCCGGCGCCTGAGCTCGCCGTCGACATGGGTGATCGCGAGCGGCTTGCGTACCGCCCCCGCCGGCGCCATCCACCGCCGTCTTCCCTGAACGAATGCCTCAAGATCTTCGGGCCAGTATCGGCGTGTCTCTCGTTCCCACCGCCCGATGTTGACGTAGGCGATTCGCGCCGCTCGTCGTCAGGTCGCGAAGCTGGCGGGTCGAGATCCCCAGGAATTTGGCGGCATCTGTACGCTTTAGAAGCAGTCGTTCGGAGCGTTCCATGTCGCATCCCATCTCGCGTGGAGCTGCCGAGAACGCCGGGCGAACACGTTGCTACCATTTTATCAATTTTACCATCTTACTAATTTTACCATTCGGTCGCGCTTGTTAGTTTTACCA
>PACL01000014.1 GCA_002700095.1 Fulvimarina sp.
CACCCTGGTCCTGCCCACTCAGCCTTGAATTTCGCGGAATTTCTGCGCGGCTTTCGTCATGCGCGGTGTGGGCGCAGCGGGCGCATCGAGCGCGCCGAAGAATGCCGTCCAGTCCTCTGCCGAGAAGCGCGTCTTCTGGTGCTCGGCGATTACCGCCTCTGCCTTCTCGCGGACGCTCTCGCGGATGAACTTGCTCTTGTCGAGTTTGAGATAGGCGCGCGCCGTGTCCATCATGGACAGCGTGACCGCATCCATTCGCACCTTGAGCGTGTCGCCCTTGTCCGCCGCATTGGCCATCATCGGGGTCCATCATCGCAGGATCGTTCGACAGATGTACCCACGGTCGTGGGGCGTCGCAAGGAGGTCGCGCGAAGAGCCGGCTCTCCGGGCGCAGTCCACGGCTCGCCATCCGGCCGCGTCCTCCGTCATCCGAACACCACCGTCCGCGAGCCGTTCAGCATCACCCGGCCTTCCAGGTGCAGCTTGACCGCCCGGGCGAGCACCCGCGCTTCGATGTCCCGGCCCGTGGCGACGAGGTCGTCGGGCGACAAGGCGTGAGAGACGCGTTCGGTCTCCTGCTCGATGATCGGTCCTTCGTCGAGGTCGGCAGTGACGTAGTGGGCCGTCGCACCGATCAGCTTCACGCCCCTCTGATGGGCCTGGTGATAGGGCTTGGCGCCCTTGAAGCTCGGCAGGAAGGAGTGGTGGATGTTGATCACCTTGCCCGACAGCCGCTTCGACAGGTTGTCCGAGAGGATCTGCATGTAGCGGGCGAGAACGACGAGGTCGCAGTCGCTCTCGCGCACCAGCTTCAGGAGCCTCTCCTCCTGTTCGGGCTTGGTTTCCCGGGTCACCGGCCAGTGATGGAAGGGGATGCCCGCTGCCTCGGCGGTCGGGCGGCTGTCCTCCCGGTTGGAGACGATGGCGACCACCTCGGCGTTCAGCCAGCCGGTGCGGATCTGGTAGAGGAGGTGGAGAAGCGCGTGGTCGAAGGCCGAGACCATGACTATGATCTTCGGCTTGCGTGCCGCGTCGGTGATCTTCAGATGCATGCCGAAGCGGTCGACGAGCGGCGCGAGCTGGCGCTCGAGGCTGTCGCGGGCGATGCCGGCCGCGAAATCGGCGGCGATGCGCAGGAAGAACCGGCCCGAATCGCGATCCCAGAACTGGGCGCTCTCGGCGATGTTGGCGCCGGCCTCGAAGAGCTCCGTCGTCAGCCCGGCGACGATGCCGGGGCGGTCCTTACAGGAGAGGGTGAGGATGGTGGACGTCGTCATGGGGCTGCCTCGCGGGGGATCGTGCCGGGATGCGGGTCGCCGGCGCTTCGCCGCCTGATTAGAAGAAGCCGGCGGCGGTTTCCAGCGCCTCCGGTGATCGGCTTTCGCCCGCCGTCGCGCGATCGTCGAACGCACCGTCGCCGGCGGCGGGCGTCGATGCCGACGAAATGGCCAGCCGTTTCCGCGTCTTCTTGGCCGGCCACGCTTCCCATTGTCATGAACGCGTGGTAGCAGCCCTTGCCATCCCTTTTGACGCGCTGCGAAAGCGCTTCGCCTTCCGGAGGCATGGCATGGCCCAGATCATCGAGACCCCGACCGGCGCGACGGCGCTCACCTTCGACGACGTGCTCTTGCAGCCCGGCCACTCGGAGGTCCTGCCGAACCAGACCAACATCCGAACCCGGATCACCCGGACGCTGGAGCTGAACCTGCCGATCATCTCGGCGGCGATGGACACCGTCACCGAGGCGCGCCTCGCCATCGCCATGGCCCAGGCCGGCGGCATCGGCGTCATCCACCGCAACCTCACCCCGGCCGAGCAGGCCGAGGAAGTGCGGCAGGTGAAGAAGTTCGAGAGCGGCATGGTGGTGAACCCGGTGACCATCGGGCCGGAGGCGACGCTGGGCGATGCGCGCGCGCTGATGGCGGCGCACCACATCTCGGGCATTCCCGTCGTCGAGAATGGCGGCCGCGGCGGCCAGACGCGCGGCCGGCTGGTCGGCATCCTGACCAATCGCGACGTCCGCTTCGCCACCGACGACCGGCAGCCGATCGCCGAGCTGATGACCAAGCGCAACCTCATCACGGTGCGCGAATCGGTCGATCAGGAGGAGGCCAAACGCCTGCTCCATCATCACCGGATCGAGAAGCTCGTGGTCGTCGATGCCGAGAACAACTGCATCGGCCTGATCACCGTCAAGGACATGGAAAAGTCCCAGCTCAACCCGAACGCTGCCAAGGACGCCCAAGGCCGGCTCTTGGCCGCTGCGGCGACGAGCGTCGGCGATGACGGTTTCGAGCGGGCCGAGCGTCTGATCGACGCCGGCGTCGACCTTCTGGTGATCGACACGGCCCATGGCCATTCCCAGCGGGTGCTGGATGCCGTGGCGCGGGCACGGCGGATTTCCAACACCGTCCAGATCCTCGCCGGCAACGTCGCGACCGGCGACGGCACCAAGGCGCTGATCGATGCCGGCGCCGATGGCGTCAAGGTCGGGATCGGACCGGGCTCGATCTGCACTACGCGGGTCGTCGCGGGTGTCGGCATGCCGCAGCTTTCGGCGATCATGGCGGCCTTCGAGGCCGCCGACAAGGCCGGCATCCCGATCATCGCCGATGGCGGCATCAAGTTCTCCGGCGACATCGCCAAGGCGCTGGCGGCGGGCGCCGCGGCGGCCATGGTCGGCTCGCTTCTGGCCGGCACCGACGAGAGCCCCGGCGAGATCTATCTGCACCAGGGACGCTCCTACAAGGCGTATCGCGGCATGGGGTCGGTCGGCGCAATGGCCCGGGGCTCAGCCGATCGCTACTTCCAGGCCGAGGTGCGCGACACGCTGAAGCTCGTGCCCGAGGGCATCGAGGGGCAGGTCGCCTACAAGGGGCAGGTGGCGACGGTGCTGCACCAGCTCGCCGGCGGCCTGAAGGCGGCGATGGGCTATGTCGGCGCCGCCAATCTCGAGGAGCTGCGCAACCGGGCCCGCTTCATCCGCATCTCCAATGCCGGCCTTCGGGAAAGCCACCCCCACGACGTGACGATCACCCGCGAGAGCCCGAACTATCCCGGCAACTGAGGGCACCGCAGGTCCCTAGCGCCGCGCCGCCCGCGCGATCACCTCCAGCGCGGCGACGCTGGCCGAGAGCGGGTGGACAGGGCTCTGCGTCAGGCCGGCGCGCAGACATTCGGCGAAGTGGTCGGCCTGATACTGCAGCCCGCTGCCCACATAGGGTGTCTCGAAGGTTTCGGCCTTCGGGGAGGGGGCAGCTGGACCGGACGTTGCGCCGGACGCGTCGTCGTCGCCATTAGCACTGCCGTGCGACGAGACGTCGTGACGGGAGTCGAGTGAAGTTCCCGCCACGTGCCGGTGGAGCATCAGGAGCGGCGGGCAGAAGAACGGCCCCGCCAGGGCGATCCGCCCACGCTCCCCGGAGACGGTCGCGCCGTTCGGCCCTTCCGTCTCGAAGCCGCAGGAGAGCTTCGTGAGCACCTTGCCGTGGCGGGTGACGAGAGCCGCCTGGCGCAGGCTGCCGGCATCGTTGCGCTCGGCGATCGCCGCCGTCTCGTCGGCGGGTCCGAACAGATGCAGTGCCAGCGCGATCGGATAGACGCCGAGGTCGAGCAGGGCGCCGCCGGTTTCGGCGTCGAAGAGATCAAGATCCGGATGGTAGTTCCGGGCATAGGAGAGATTGGCCGACAGCATCCGCGGCTCGCCGACGGCGCCTTCGGCCAGCAGCGACTTCAGCCTCGCGATCCCCGGTGTGAAGACCATCCACATGGCTTCCATGGCGAGAAGGCCACGGGCCGCCGCCGTCTCCCGAATCGCCTCGGCTTCGGCGAGCGTCGGCGCCAGCGGCTTTTCCACCAGCACGGGTTTGCCGGCCTCGAGCGCTGCCAGCGCGATGGGGGCATGGGCGCGGTTGATCGTTCCCACATAGATCGCGTCGACGTCGTCCCGCGCCAGGATCTTCGCCGTCTCGTCCGCCGCGATGCCGGCTCCGAACTCGGCCGAAAAGCCCCAGGCGCGGCTCGCATCCCGCGAGCCGACGGCGACGAGACGGCCCGTCGACGAATGCCGAAGATCGCCGGCAAAGCGCCGGGCGATGTGGCCGGTGCCGATGATGCCCCATCGCAGGAGGGGAGTGCTCATCCGGTTCGCTCCAGTCATGGCCGGGCCGCAGCAGGGCAGCGCCGGTCGGATCTCCAGACTAGAGCATGATTGCGCAAGGTGGGAACCGGTTTTCGGAATGGATCATGCGGCAACAGAGGGATGGAGCGGGATGGCGCTCGAAGCTGATCTCAACCCGTTTCAGCGGTGCCGATGCGGCTTGAGCGGGCGGGGCCGATCTCGTCCCCGCCCAGTTTCGCGCGCCGGCGCCGGTCCTCGGCTCCAGTCCGGCGTCAGCCGTTGGCATCGGCCGGCGTCAGCTTCAGGAGGCGGCCGCCGGAGCCGTCCTCGAGCAGCCACAACGCCCCGTCCGGACCCTGCTCCACCTCGCGGATGCGCTCGCCCATGTTGAAGCGTTCGGTCTCGGCGCCGAGCGTGCCATCGGCCTGCTCGCCGAAGCCGACCCGGATGAGAGCCTTGCCGGAGAGCCCGCCAATGAAGCCGTCGCCCTGCCACTCGGGGAACATCTCGCCGTCATAGATGACGAGGCCGGCTGGCGAGATGACGGGATTCCAGGTGATCTCCGGCTTCTTGAAGGCGTCGTTCGTGTCGTGATCGGGGATCTGCGAGCCGTTGTAGTTGTCGCCGTTGGATACGACCGGCCAGCCGTAATTCTCGCCCGCGACGATGCGGTTCAGCTCGTCGCCGCCTCGAGGACCCATCTCGTGGGCCCAGAGTTGGCCGTCGCCATCGAAGGCGATGCCCAGCATGTTGCGGTTGCCGACGGTCCAGAATTGCCGGGCGAGGTCGCCCTGATCCTGAAACGGATTGTCCGCCGGCACCGTGCCATCGTCGTTGAGCCGGAGGATCTTGCCGAGGTTGGTGTCCATGTCCTGGGCCGGAGTCTGCTTCTGGCGCTCGCCGGAGGTGACGAACATCATGCCGTCCGGCCCGAAGGCGATACGGTGGGAATAGTGCCCCTGGCCGGAGTCCTTCGGGATCTGTCGCCATATCACCTCCATGCCTTCCAGCCGGGGCCGGTCGCCATCGGTCGCGAGCGTGCCGCGGGCGATGGCCGCGCCCTGGCCGCCGTCGCCCTCTTCGGCGAAGGACAGATAGACCGTCCGGTTCTCGGCGAAGTTCGGATGCAGGACCACGTCGCCGAGGCCGCCCTGGCCGCCATAGGCAACGGCGGGTACGCCCGATACCGGCGTCTTCTCGCTGCCATCGGCGGAAACGTGCATGAGCGTCCCAGCCTGTTCGGTGACCAGCATCGAGCCGTCCGGCAGGAAGGTCATCGCCCAGGGTTCGTCGAATTCGGCGACGGGCTCCACTGCGATCGACGCTCCCGAGGCGCTTTCCAGCGTGGTCTGGGCCGCGGCAGGCGCCGAACAGAAGAGGGCGAGGAGCGGCAGGGTGGCGACGGACGTCAATCTCTGGAGCTTTGGCATGTTGCTTATCCCGTTCTTGTGAGGCCCGGCGAGGTCGAGACGCCGCCGAAGTCATTGGCGGCATGCGACCTTCGGCACGGGTTCGTCGGGGCGATATGGCGCTCTCGCGGGGCGGCGAGAGACCCCCGGCGGTCAATCCGGGTTCACCCTGTCGTGACAACCGCGTTGCCGCCCGCCGCCAGGGTCGCCGGAGCTTCGGCCATGGCCAGGGCGCTGGCCAGCGACGCGGCGTCGGCGAAGACGACCACCTCGATCGCCCGGGTGGAGCCGCGCAGCTCTGCGATCCGGCGATGGCCGGCGCCATCGCGCGGGATGCCGGCGAGTTCGACGATGTCGGCGGAGACGCTCAGTGCCGCCTCCTGCGCCTTGGCGAAATCCTGCAGGCGCGACGCGACGTTGATGGTGCGCCCGAGCGCCGTGCGCGCCAGAGGTCCATGGGTGCCGCCGCCGATCTGCCCGAGGATCGCCGGACCTCCGTGAATGCCGATGGCCACCCGGAGCGGAGCCTCCCACTCCGCCGCGTTCTCGCGGTTCATCGCCTCGACGGTCTGAAGGATCTTCAGCGCGGCGTAAAGCGCCTCGCGCGCCGAGCGTTCGCTCTGGCGCCCGATCGGGAACAGCGCCATCACCCCGTCCCCCATGAACTTGTCGATCTTGCCGCCATGGGCCTCGATCTGCCGGCTCACCCGATCGAAATAGGCGTTGAGGAGATGCACCACGTCATAGGGCAGCCAGCGCTCGGCGATGCCGGTGAAGCCGCGCAGGTCGGCGAACAGGGCAACCACCTCCCGCTCGACGCCGAAGCGATAGGGATCGGCCAGCGTCGCCGCGTCGTAGATCTCCCCGGCGCCGACCAGTCGGCGCAGCGTGACGTCGCGGCTCGGGCGATACTGGCAGGCGAGGCGCACGTCGGGCGGCGCCTTGATCTTCTTCAACAGGGCCGCTTCGCCGGCATTCGGCGGGTCGACGAGACAATCGTGGCCCTTCAGGACGAGAACCCGGCAGGTCGAGCAGCGAGCCCGGCCGTTGCAGGCCGAGGCATGGGCGATGTCGGCTTGGCGGCTGGCTTCCAGCACCGTGCCGCCTCGGGCCGTCACCACCGCCCGTGTCGTCCCGTCGCCGTTGTCGTAATGCATGACGACGCGCCGGCGTCGCCGCCGGATGATCGGCTTCAGAACCTGATAGAGGATCAAGATCGCGAGGCTGGCGATGACGGCGAGGCGAGTCGCCTGGGAGGCATCGAAGACCTCCTGCGGAATCGGCGTCTTGGTGGGGCCGTTGGCGACGACGGCCCGGCCGCCGGCGACGAAGCCGGTGAAGGCGAGGAGCAGGATTGCCGTTGCCACCGCAGCGAGAGCCGCCGCGATCCTTGGATAGATCGGCTTGGTCTGCATCCACTGGCGGATGCCGAGACAGCCATGCACCCAGACAAAGGTGAGCAGCACGGTCTGGAGCAGGGCCCCCGCCGGCCAGATCTCGGCGAGCAGGCGGTCATAGCCGACCTGCTCGCCCAAGAGGATGTCGGCGCCGCGCGTGGCGACGATGTGCGGAAACAGGACGATCGGGATGGCGAGGCCGGTGGCGATCTGGATGATCTGGGTGCCGGGCAGGCGCCAGTTGTGGCGTCTCGCGAGGGACTGGAGCGCGACCACGATGTGGATGGCGAGCGACCCGTAAAGGAGGATGGTCCCCACCGGATTGTCCCAGATCGCCCATTTGATGCCGGCCCCGAAGGCGAGGGCGTCGGGGGAGATGTTGCCGAGGGCGTGGTTCAGGAGATGGGTGGTGGCGTAGGCGAACAGCACGATGCCCGTCGCTTGCCGCCAGCGCAGCGGATCGCGCAGCCGGGCCGGGATCTTCTGGCGAAGCGCCCGTTGCAGGGTGCCGGGTCGGCGCGCGCTTTCGGGGGCTGCAGACATGCCGCTTCGTCCTTGCGGGTGGTTCGGTTCAGGAGAAAGAACCCGGCATTGCGACCATTCTGCGGGGGTCTGTAGGACACAGCGGCCGCGCTGGCGAAGGTCGCAGCGAGGGGCTGCAATGGCCGGGCCGGGCGACTGTCAGCCATCTATGCGTCTTCGGGCGAGGGCTTGTCCATCGCGCGGCAGACGACGCCGGCGAAGGCGTTGAAATCGCGGCGGCGCACCGTCGTCGGACGGAACGCCAGGACGAGGCGCCGGGACGGCACCGGCTTTGCCAGGCGCAGGACCGCGATCCCCTCGGACGGCGCTTCGTCGCAGATCGCCATTTCCGGGATGAGGGTGGCGCCGAGCCCGCCCGCCACCATCCTGAGAATGGTGGTCAGGCTGGTCGCCCCGAGGGCCGCAAAATCCTGGTCGCTCGCCGTGCGGCAGACGTCCAGCGCCTGGGTTCGCAGGCAGTGCCCCTCTTCAAGGAGAATCATCTTCTGCCGGGGCAGAACCTTTGCCGGAACCGGATCGGGCAGCGAGTCGGCATCGGCCGCGGGCACGGCAAGAAGGAAGGGATCGTCGAAAAGCTCGATGGTTTCCACCTCGCGGCGGTCCTCGACCGGCAGCGGCAGGGCGATCACCGCGCAATCGATCTCGCCGGACAGTAGATCGGCCATCAGCTTTTCCGTCACGCTCTCGCGGACCTGGCATTCGAGGTTCTGGAAGGTGTTGGCAAGGAGCGGCAGAAGGCGGGGCAGGAGATAAGGGGCGACGGTAGCGATCATGCCGACCCGGATGCGCCTGCCGAGGAGGCCGGCGCTGCGGTCGGCGAGGCTCTCCAGTTCGCGCACCTCGGCGAGGATCCGCCGAACCCGGTCGGCGACGAGTTCGCCGTCGGCGGTGAGGGACACGCCGGTCGGCTCGCGCCGGAACAGGGCGGCCTGCATCTCCGCCTCAAGCTGGGCGATCTGCCCGGACAGGGCGGGCTGGCTGATGTTGAGGCGCCTGGCGGCGCGGCCGAAATGGCGAGCTTCCACGAGGGCCTGAAAATAGCGGATCTGCCGGAATGTGAACATGCGCGATAAGTTATCCCGATCGGGGGCGGGTGGAAATATGATTGGAGCTGATCGCGTCATTCCTACATAGTGGCTTGGAACCTTTCCAGGGCCTGCGCATCGGCGCGGGCCACCATTCCAGACCAGGGAGGCCTTTCATGGCTGATCGCCCGAGATTGACGACAACGGCCGGCGCGCCGCTGTCCAGCAACCAGAATTCCAAGACCGTCGGCGAGCACGGCCCCATCCTGCTCGAAGACTACCAGCTGATCGAAAAGCTCGCCCACCAGAACCGCGAGCGCATTCCCGAGCGCGTCGTCCACGCCAAGGGCTGGGGCGCCTTCGGCACGCTGAGCGTGACCGAGGACATCACCAAATACAGCCGCGCCAAGGTCTTCAAGCCGGGCTCCCAGACCGACATGCTGGCGCGCTTCTCGACGGTCGCCGGCGAGCAGGGCGCGGCCGACGCCGAGCGCGACGTGCGTGGCTTCTCGCTGAAGTTCTACACCGAAGAGGGCAACTGGGACGTCGTCGGCAACAACACGCCGGTGTTCTTCGTCGCTGATCCCTACAAGTTCCCCGACTTCATCCACACGCAGAAGCGCCATCCGCGCACCAATCTGCGTTCGGCGACGGCGATGTGGGACTTCTGGTCGCTCTGCCCTGAGTCGCTCCATCAGGTGACGATCCTGATGTCCGACCGCGGCATCCCTGTCGACCCCTCCAGGATGAACGGCTACGGCTCGCATACCTTCTCGCTCTGGAACGACAATGGCGAGCGCTTCTGGGTGAAGTTCCACTTCAAGACCCAGCAGGGCCACGCGCATCTCGTCAACGAGGAGGCCGAGAAGGTCATCGCCAAGTCGCGCGAGAGCTACCAGGAAGCGCTCTACGGCATGATCGAGGCGGGTCGCTTCCCGAAGTGGACGATGTTCATCCAGGTCATGCCCGAGGGTGAAGAGGCCGAGTTCGAGGCAAAGACCGGCTGGTCCGCCTTCGACCTGACCAAGGTCTGGCCGCACTCGATGTATCCGCTGATCAAGGTCGGCGAGGTGGAGCTGAACCGCAACCCTGAGAACTATTTCTCCGACATCGAGCAGTCGGCCTTCAACCCGTCGAACGTCGTGCCGGGGATCGGCTTCTCGCCGGACAAGATGCTGCAGGGTCGCCTGTTTTCCTATCCGGACGCCCATCGCTACCGGATCGGGACCCACTACGACTCGCTGCCGGTGAACAAGCCGAAGAGCCCGGTGAACCATTATCACCGCGACGGCACGATGCCCTTCGGCCTCAAGACCAACCCCGATGCCTATTACGAGCCGAACTCGTTCAACGGCCCGGTCGAGGATCCGAGCGTCGAGGAGCCGCCGCACAGATATTCCGGCCAGGTCGGGCGCTACGAGTTCCGCGCCAAGGCGGACCACTACTCGCAGCCGCGGGCCCTGTTCGAGCTCTTCGACGACGGTCAGAAGCAGCGCCTGTTCCACAACATCGCCGGCGCGATGCAGGGCGTGCCGCAGTTCATCGTCGACCGGCAGCTCGCCCACTTCGACAAGGTTCATGCGGACTATGGTGCCGGCGTGCGCAAGGCGATCGCCGAACAGAGCCGCGACGACGCCGAGGCCAGCCTGTCGACCAGCCACAGCGCGGCGGCCGAGTAAGACAATCGGCGCGGGAGAACGACTCCCGCGCCGCTTGGATCGAGCCCGCGCGGCGCTTGGGCGGTCATCCGTCGGCGCCGGCCGAAGACCAGAGCCAGCGGTATCGACCAAGGCAGCGGACAGGTCTTCGGCCTTGCGGTGCGAGGCCTGACGGAACTTCAGCTCCTCTGACAGACCAGATCTGAATGCGACCACAAGGGTCGGGCATCAGCCCGGCCCTTTTTTGTTGCCTGTCTGGCCTCGCCGTTCGTGCGGTCCCTCACGCGCGCCGCTGCTGGAATGAGAATTGCTGAGATCATCTGCACGACAGTCGCTCGATCTGATGAAACCTCACTCGGATGTAGATGATGAGGCGTCGCTGGAAGAAGATGAGGTGAGCATTCCAGCCGTAGGAAATACATCAATCCCGGAGCATGATATTTAGCCGTGACGAGAGACGTTCAAAATTATTCGGAACACATCGCCGATGCGACGGTTGGTCTATCACGATCGCCGCATCGACAGCGCTCATGCGGCACATCTCAGTATCACTCGGAGGAACTTGATGAAGACCAATTTCAAAGCCGCACTGCTGATGAGCTCGATTCTGGTGGCGCCCGCTGCCTTCGCTCAGGACAACACCCGGAACGCCAACGATCCTGCCGTTGCGCAGGACCAGCAGACCGGCGGCGCCGACATCGTCGTCGATCCCGATGCTCCGGAAGTCCGCGTCAACGTGCCCGAGCCGGACGTCTCCGTTAACCAGGCCAGCCCGGACGTCGACGTGACCCAGCCACGTCCGACCGTCATCGTCCGCCAGCCGGCGCCGAACGTCACCGTCGACATCCCTCAGCCGGAAATCACGGTGCGCATGCCGGAGCCGCAGGTCGACGTGAACCAGTCGCAGCCCGAGGTCAGCGTTTCGCAGGGCCAGCCGCAGGTGAACATCGGTGACCAGGACACGGCCGACGTTCAGACCAATGACGACCAGACCCAGGCGAACGTTACCGTTCAGCAGGCTCGGCCGCAGGTTTCCATTCAGAACGCCGAACAGCGGCCCGAAATCCGCTATGAGCGCGAAGAAGCCAACGTTACGGTCAACCAGCCGGAAGGCCAGCCGCAGATCCGCTACGAGGATGCCGAGGGCAACCAGATGTCGGCCGACGGATCGCAGAACACGAATGTGCAGGACCGCATGGCGCAGTCGAACGACGACGCGATGCAGACGTCGAGCACCTCGGAGCAGGCAGGCACACAGGGCAACGACGCCAATCTCTACATCGCCGTGGCCGTCGATGCGGCCCGCGAAGTCCAGATGACGGTCGACGAGATCGCCGACTACAACATCATGGGTGCCAATGGCGATGTGCTGGGCGACATTCAGAACGTCGCGAACATCAACGGTGACCTTTATGCCGTCATCGGCGCCGGTGGTTTCCTCGGCATGGGTGAGAAGGAAGTGGCCATCCCGCTGACCTCGCTCATGGTCCAGGACGGCGGCTTCGTCGCTCCGAGCATCTCCGAGAACCAGATCGAGGGCATGCAGGAGTTCAACGCCGGACAGTACCCGATGCTGGACGGTAACCGCAGCATCACGCTCGGTAGCCTCTGATCCCGATCGGACCATCTGAACGAGCTTTTACGACAGAGGGCCGGCGCCATGCGCCGGCCCTTTTTCGTTGCGCTTGCCGTAAGGGACCGGTCCTGCCGAAACGTATGACCGGAAGCTTAACGGGATTGCCGGACGGCGTCCCGACGGTTGCATGGGAGGGATGCGGGGGCCCCGATTGCTGCACTGCACGCGAATCCCTAGCTTCATGGCGAACAAGGAGAAATGCCATGAAGATCACCCAGACGCTCCGCACCATTCTCGGCCGCACGAGCCGGCAGTCTCGCGAACGCAGCTATCTCGAGCAGTCGGTGTCGATGGCCGACCTCGAGCGGCGCCAGCGTGAGATCGAGCGCGGCCTGTTCCAGTCGTCGCGCAACATCTACTGACCATCGACGAGGGCGGCGTTCGGCCGCTCTGAAAATGACACGCGTCGAGCCTTCGGGGCTCGACCGGGGCACGTCCAGCGCCAAGGCGCCAGCTCTTGGCCGGAAGTGCCGGCCTCGGCGGTGCCCGCGAGGTACACGAGCCCAACCGCCGTCCGTCCTGCGGCCCGCACCGGTTACTGCGTTCAGGCGTTCGGAGAGGCCTGCTTTCCGCCGCTTCCGCAACGTCCCGACCCCGCAATCGAGGGTCGTTCCGCGGGACTTTTTTGTTTTATATGCTTTACTTATCTTGTTGTCGCCTCGCCAATTAAGTCTTTTTTTGAGTTTGCGGGCCATGGTCCTGGAATAGCCGGTAGCTCCGGCAGGATTTCCGCACAGGACCGACATAGATGAATTTCTCGATCACCCGCAAACTGTCCGCGCTGATCGCCGTGGCGGCTCTCGTGAGCCTCGTTGCCATGTCGCTGCAGCTCTACGCGCTCCATGAGACGATCTGGAAGGACCGCAAGGCCCTGATCGTGTCGCAGGTCGACAGCGCCATCTCGATGCTGGCCGGCTTCCAGGCGCGGGTGGAAAGCGGCGAGTTGACGGTGCAGCAGGCGCAGGACCGCGCCCGCGAGGCGGCGATGCCCATCCGCTTCGGCGAGGGCGACTACCTCTTCATGATGAGCGCCGACGGCATGCGCGTCATGCATCCCGATCCGAAGCTGCAGGGCACCGACGCCTTCACCTCGAAGGATCCGACCGGCCGCTTCTACAACCGCGAGATGGTCGAGAACGCCCACAAGGGCGGCGGCTTCACGCCCTATTACCGGGCCCGCCTGAAGGGATCGGACGACCTTTCGCAGAAGCTCTCCTACGCTCAGCTGTTCGCGCCCTGGGACTGGACCGTCGCCGCCGGCCTCTATGTCGACGACATCCAAACGCAGTTCATGAACGAGGTCTACAAGACGCTGCTGTGGTCCGGCTTGCTCCTCGCCGTCCTGATCGCCTGCGCCGTGCCGCTCGCCCGGTCGATCTCGCGGCCCATCAACCAGATGACCGCGGCCATGCGGCGTCTTGCCGCAGGCGACCAGTCGGTCGAGATTCCGGCGCAGGGCCGTAACGACGAGATCGGCCAGATGGCCGGTGCCGTCCACGTCTTCAAGGAACAGGCGGTTGCGCGCCTGCGCCTGGAGAAGGAGGCCGAGGCCTCGCGGGTGTCGGAGGCCGAGGCCAAGCAGCGCCAGGCCGATCTGGAACACGCCAAGGCGGAGGACCTGCGCGAATTCATGGGTGTCGTCGACGCCAGCTTCGATCGCCTGTCCTCGGGTGACCTGACGGTCCGCATGTCCGGTCAGGTGGCCCAGGAGTTCGAGCCGATCAAGGCGAAGTTCAACGCCTCCGTGGAGGAGCTGGAAGCGGCGATCGGCCGAGTGGTCGGCACGGTCGGCACCATTCGCGTCGGGCTCAACGAGATCACCGTCGCCTCCAACGACCTCGCCCACCGCACCGAGCAGCAGGCGGCGAGCCTGGAAGAGACCGTCGCGGCCCTCGGCCAGGTCTCCAGCGCCATCAACCAGACCGCCGACGGGGCGAGCGAGGCTCGCAAGAGCGCCGAGTCGGCCCGCCAGAAGGCGACCCGTGGCGGCGAGATCGTCGCCCAGGCCGTGACCGCAATGAGCGAGATCGAGAGCTCGTCCCAGCAGATCTCCCAGATCATCGGTGTCATTGACGAGATTGCCTTCCAGACCAACCTCCTCGCGCTGAACGCCGGCGTCGAGGCGGCCCGGGCTGGCGAAGCCGGCAAGGGTTTCGCCGTCGTCGCCCAGGAAGTGCGGGCACTCGCCCAGCGTTCCGCAGAAGCTGCCAAGGAGATCAAGGGCCTGATCACGACGTCGTCGGACCAGGTCGGGCGTGGCGTCGATCTGGTGACGGCGTCGGGCAAGAGCCTGGACGAGATCGTCGCCGAGGTCGCGGGCATGGCCGAGGTCATCGCGCAGATCGCCGAGAGCGCCCGCGAACAGGCGACCAGCCTTCGCGAAGTTTCCGGCGCTGCCGACCAGATGGACAAGGTGACCCAGCAGAACGCCGCGATGGTCGAGCAGTCGACCGCCGCAGCCCAGACGCTGTCGGTCGAGACCGACGGGCTCGCCCAGACCATCGCCCGGTTCAAGACGGCGCAGACGCGGGACGGCGCTTCGCCTGCCCGAGGCTCGCAGCCGTCGGCGGGCAGGTCGTCCGCCCGGCCGGTGCCGCAGATGCGCACGGCTGGCAGCGGCGGCGCGGCGCGCAAGCCGGCGGCCTCGGAGGAGAGCTGGGCCGAGTTCTGACCGCTTCCGCGCCTCAGGGCGCAGCGGAACTTCGATCCGGGGCGGCGCGTCGCAGGACGCGCCGCCCCTTTTTCGTCTGCGCACGCCTCGTGCGGCGCGACGCTGTGTTGGACGGCAGGCGGTGCTTGGGCCGGCTCTTGAAGTGTATGCCGATCTATCCAAGCCCTTGACGCGGCGTCCAAAAGTCGCAGAGGAGCGGGAGCTGTGCACAGTCGCGCGAGGAGGCAATCGCAAGGCTTGTAGATCGTCCTGCTTTCCTATCATCTCCCCCGATGCTGTTCTGGTTGCATCGCAACCATCCTGGGGAGGAATGGAATGGGACAGGGTTTTCTGTTCATACTGGCATTGTTGCCGATTGCGATCGTCTTCGTGCTGCTCGTCGTCATGCGGCGCTCGGCAAAACTCGCCATGCTCGTCGCCTATGTGGCGACGGCGGCCATCGCCCTTTCGGTCTGGGGACAGTCCGTCGGCACGGTCGCCGGGGCGACCGTCAACGGCCTCGTCACGGCACTGACGCTGCTCTTCATCATCTTCGGTGCCATCCTCGTCCTGCAGACGGTGCATGAGAGCGGCGCGATCCGCGCCATCCGCCGCGGCTTCACCGACCTTTCTCCGGACCGGCGGATCCAGGCGATCATCATCGCCTGGCTGTTCGGCTCGATGATCGAGGGCGCCTCCGGCTTCGGCACGCCGGCCGCCGTCGCAGCGCCGCTGCTGGTCGCGATCGGTTTTCCGGCCATGGCGGCCGTGCTGGTCACGCTGATCATCCAGTCGACCCCCGTCTCATTCGGTGCCGTTGGGACACCCATGCTCGTCGGCGTCAATACCGGCCTGTCCGGCAATGCCGGCGTCACCGATGCGATCGCGCCGATGTCGCTGATCGACTACGTCTTCGGCGTCGCGGCCAATGTCGCCATGGTCCATGCGCTGATCGGCTTCGTCATCCCGCTCCTGATGGTCGGCATGCTGACCCGCTTCTTCGGCGCCAACCGCTCCTTCATCGAGGGCTTTCGCGTCTGGAAGTTCGCGCTCTTCGCCGGCGTCGCCTTCACCGTTCCCTATTACCTCGTCGCCTGGCTGCTGGGACCGGAATTCCCGTCGCTGATCGGCGGGCTGATCGGGCTTCTGATCGTCGTTCCCGCGGCCCGGGCCGGGCTGTTCCTGCCGAAGGACCGCTTCGAGTTCCCGGCACGGGCGCCCTGGAACGAGAACTGGTTCGGCACGCTGAAGACCGGCGAGGCCGAGGATGCGATCCGCGGTACGGACGGGTCCGCCGGCATCTCGCTGATGCGCGCCTGGTCGCCCTATCTGATCATCGCGATCCTTCTGGTCCTCACCCGGACGATTGCGCCGCTGAAGGCCTGGCTGACCTCGCCGGACACCACCATCGCCTTCACCGACCTGTTCGGCTCTGGCATCGACGCCAAGGCGCAGCTGCTCTATTCGCCCGGAAGCGTTCTCATTCTGGCGTCGCTGCTGTCCGTCGCGATCTTCAAGATGAGCGGATCGGCCTATGCGAGGGCCTGGGCGAGTTCGGGCCGCACCATGGTCGCGGCGGCGCCGGCGCTGCTCCTCGCAGTGCCGATGGTCCAGGTGTTTCTCAACACCGGCAAGGGACCGCTGGAGTCGATGCCGCTGGTGCTGGCCGAGGGCGTTTCCAGCGTCGTCGGGACGGCCTGGCCGCTGTTCGCGCCGCTGATCGGGGCGCTCGGCGCCTTCATCGCCGGCTCAAACACCGTGTCGAACATGATGTTCTCGCTGTTCCAGTTCTCCGCAGCCGAGCAGATCGGCCTCGGCGCGGCCGGCGCGATGATCGTCGTCACGCTGCAGGCGGTCGGAGGGGCGGCCGGCAACATGATCTGCGTCCACAACGTCGTCGCGGCCTCCGCCGTCGTCGGCCTGACCGACCGCGAGGGCGAGGTGATCCGCATGACGCTGATCCCCATGGCGTACTACGTCGTCCAGGCCGGGCTGATCGGCATGGCGCTGATCTATGGCGGTGTCTGGCCGTTCCTGGCGATGATCTGGCTGGCCATCGTGATCGCCGGCATGGCCTTCAACAAGGGCGATCCGGTGAAGGCACAGGCGCGGGCCGTGCCGGCGGAGTAGGACCCGGAGTCCGTTCTCCAGACAAACAAAAGGCCCGCCGAGTGATCGGCGGGCCTTTTGTCATCGGTCTCGGCTTGGGCCGGCAGGCGGGGGAGTCTCAGCGCCCGTCGCGCTTGGCCAGCGTGCGCAGCCGCAGGGCGTTCAGCTTAATGAAGCCGGCGGCGTCCTTCTGATCGTAGGCGCCGTGGTCGTCCTCGAAGGTGACGAGGGCGTCGGAATAGAGCGATTTCGGCGACGAGCGGCCCTCGACGATGACGTTGCCCTTGTAGAGCTTGAGGCGCACCTCGCCCTCGACATGGCGCTGGCTGAGGTCGATCGCCGCCTGCAGCATCTCGCGCTCGGGCGAGAACCAGAAGCCGTTGTAGATGAGCTCGGCATATTGCGGCATGAGCTGATCCTTCAGATGCGCTGCGCCGCGATCCAGCGTGATCGACTCGATCGCCCGGTGCGCGACGAGCAGGATCGTGCCGCCCGGCGTCTCGTAGATGCCGCGAGACTTCATGCCGACGAAGCGGTTCTCGACGAGGTCCAGCCGGCCGATGCCATTGTCGCGGCCAAGATCGTTCAGCGCGGCGAGAAGCTCATGCGGCTTCATCGCCTTGCCGTCGATCGAGACCGGATCGCCGTTCTTGAAGCCGATGGTGATGACGGTCGGAGTGTCCGGCGCCTCTTCGGGGCTGACCGTGCGCATGAAGACGTAGGGCGGCGGCGTCTCGGCCGGATCTTCCAGCACCTTGCCCTCGGAAGACGAGTGCAGGAGGTTGGCGTCGACCGAGAACGGCGCCTCGCCGCGCTTGTCCTTGGTGACGAGGATCTGGTTCTTCTCGGCAAAGTCGATCAGGTCGGTCCGCGACTTGAACTCCCAGTCGCGCCAGGGGGCAATCACCTTGATGTCGGGATTGAGCGCATAGGCGGAAAGCTCGAAGCGGACCTGGTCGTTGCCCTTGCCCGTCGCGCCATGGGCGATGGCGTCTGCGCCGGTCTCGCGGGCGATGTCGACGAGGTGCTTGGAGATCAGTGGCCGGGCGATCGAGGTGCCGAGGAGATAGGTGCCCTCATAGACGGCGTTGGCCCGGAACATCGGGAAGACGAAGTCGCGGCAGAACTCCTCGCGCACATCGACGATCCGGATGTCCTTGACGCCGGCCCGCTCGGCCTTCTCGCGGGCCGGGGTGAGTTCCTCGCCCTGGCCGAGGTCAGCGGTGAAGGTCACCACCTCGGCGCCGAATTCGGTCTGCAGCCATTTCAGAATGATCGAGGTGTCGAGCCCGCCGGAATAGGCGAGGACGACTTTTTTGACGTCGCGTTTGGTGGAGGTCATGGCGGGCTGAGATCCTGTTTTTCGTCGAATGTCCTGCTGCGGCTGCACTCTATGGCCGAGCCTGACAGACGCAAGGCATTCTCGCGGCCTGTGTTGTCAAGAGCACAACCGGTTCTGCCGTCATGTGTTAGGCGAGGTACCGCCGCGCGAGAACAGCTTTCGGTTGTCGATCGCGCCAAAAGGCTGAGCAGAGCGAACCTCGTTCGTAACGGAAGGATCTGGATGTCCCATCGTGAAGCGCTGATCGTCGCCCTCGTCGTCTTGATGGCCGGCGCTGCCGAAGCACAGGATTTCGAATTGACCGGCTCGGCTGGCGATTCCGCACCGACGGCGTCGTTCGACGGCGCTTATGTCGGCTTCAGCGGCGCGCTTTCGCAGGTCGATCGGGGCTTCTCGTCGAATTTCGGGCTGCTGCCGCCTGAAAGCGACGATGGCGATCATTTCTCCGCGGGCTTCCATGCGGGCTACGGAGCAACGTTCGGATCGCTCTATCTCGGGGCAGAAGGCGATGTTCAGTTTTCTGACGATGACGGTTTCGAAGACTCGGGCGCCCTCAATCTGTTGCGCTTGTCGGGTCCGGTCGCCGGCGCGATAGTGGGTGCGCCCGTGCGACCGGGAAGGCTTCATGAATCGATCAGAATCGAGGAATCGTATCGTCAGAGGGTTCGCGAGACGGTCTCTGCGAAAATGCGAGCCGGATACCAGCTCGGCCGGTTCATGCCGTTCG
>PACL01000015.1 GCA_002700095.1 Fulvimarina sp.
AGGCGGACGCTGTTGGCCACCTTGCCGAGCCGGTGCAGCGCATATTTCACGCCGGTCGGGCTCGGCTCGAGGAACAGCGCCTTGTGCAGCGGCATCAACCGGTCCTGGATCTCGACCGCTGCCGCATAGTCGCCGCGGGCGCAGGCGGCCTGCATTTCGGCACAGAGCCTTGGGGCGACATTCGCCGTCACCGAGATGCAGCCATGGCCGCCATGGGCGTTGAAGCCCAGCGCCGTCGCGTCCTCGCCGGAGAGCTGGACGAAATCCGTGCCGCAGGTCGCCCGCTGCTCGGACACCCGGTCGACCTTGGCGGTGGCATCCTTGACGCCGACGATATTGGCGAAGTCCGCCGCGAGCCGGCCCATCGTCTCGGGCGTCATGTCGATGATCGAGCGGCCCGGGATGTTGTAGATCAGGATCGGCAGCGACACAGCCTTGGCCACCGCGGCATAATGGGCATAGAGCCCGCGCTGGTTCGGCTTGTTGTAGTAGGGCGTCACCACCAGGAGCCCGTCGGCGCCGGCCTTCTCGGCGAAGACCGCGAGGTCGATCGCCTCGTCGGTGTTGTTGGAGCCGGCCCCCGCGATCACGGGAACGCGACCCGTCGCGACCTTGACGCAGAGCTCGACGACGCGCTTGTGTTCGTCGTGGCTGAGGGTGGGGCTCTCACCCGTCGTGCCGACCGGAACGACCCCGCTCGAGCCTTCGGCGATCTGCCATTCGACGAAGTCGGCAAAAGCCTGTTCGGCGAGGCCACCGTCCTTGGCGAAAGGCGTCACCAGCGCCGGAATCGAGCCCTTGAACATGTTATATCCACCCTTCGGGGCTGTGCCCCGCGAATTTTGTTCTGTTTGCCGGAGAACCGCCAGCGCTCATCCCGTGCGGCGCGATCGATCCTCCCCCGAGCGGGGCGTCACCCGTCGCCGTCCCTTCGCTGGAAGCGCGACCATATTGAAGCTCCGGGGAGGAGACAAGCGGGGTCGTCATTTGCCGGGATGCCGGCGAAAAGTCGGCCGGTAACACGGCCTTAACGGCGATCGTGAGACTGTTGGCAACCATGCCGGACGAGATCGCCCCGGCGCTTCGCCCGATTTTGACACCCGATGAGGATGTCCATGCCGAGACTTCCGCGTATCACCCGATGCCTGCTGATGACGCTCGCGGCGTCGCTGATCGTGCAGCCGAGCCTGGCGCAGCCGAGCCTTCTGCCCGAGGTCGGCCCGCTGCCGAGCGGCCGGCCGGCTGGTATGGCCGGCAGCATCGGAGCCGGCGTCGGCCTCGATGCCGGACGCTTCGGCGCACCGGTCGCCGCGGTGCCGGGCGACATCCCGATCCCGCGCCGCCCGCCGGCGGAGATGCCGTCCGGGTCGAGCGCCTTCACCGCCTCCATCGCGGCGATGCCGCGCGCCGTCAATCCGGTCCGGCCGGTGGAAGGCGACCTGAAGAACGGGCTGCAGGCGCTCTCCGACAACAACGCCATGCGCGCCCGCGCCATCCGCGAGGGCATGACCCCCGGCTCGCTCGACCGGGAGATCCTGACCTGGGCGATCGCACTGACGGGAGGCAAGGACGTGCCGGCGATCGAGATCGCCAATGCCGCCCGCACGCTCGCCGGCTGGCCGGGCATGAAGGACCTGCGGATCAACTCCGAAAAGGCCATCTGGCGCGAGAACCACGGCCCCCGCGAGGTGCTCGCGGCGTTCTCGAACAGCGCGCCGGAGAGCCCGCAGGGCGCGATGGCCCTCGCCAAGGCCTATCTCGGCGTCGGCGAGGTCGGCCGCGCCAAGCAGCTGATCGCCCGGACGTGGCGCAGCGAGGTGATGGATCCCTCTCTCGAGCGCACCATGCAGTCGCCCTTCGGCACGCTGATCGGGCCCGCCGATCACAAGGCGCGCATGGACATGCTGCTCTACCGCGAGCGGGTGAGCGACGCCGCGCGGGTCGCCAAGCTGGCCGGTGCGAGCGCGCTCTATGCCGCCCGTGCCGCCGTCATCCGCAACGAGAACAATGCCGGGCGGCTGCTTGCGGCCGTGCCGCGGTCCCAGCGCTCCGATCCCGGCTATCTGCTCGCCCTCGTCGAATACAACCGCAAGGCCGGCAAGGTCGACGAGGCCGCCGAGATCATCGCCAATTCGCCGCGCGATCCGGCCGTTCTCATCGATCCCGACGCCTGGTGGAACGAGCGCCGCATCGTGGCCCGCGACCTTCTCGATCTCGGCAAGGCGAAACAGGCCTACCGTGTCGCGGCGGGCCATTCGGCCGCCGATTCCACCGAGGCGGTGGAAGCCGAGTTCCATGCCGGCTGGATCGCCCTGCGCTTCCTGCGCGATCCCGGCACGGCGTCCCGCCACTTCGCCCGAATCGTCCAGATGTCGAACAAGCCGTTGTCTTTGTCGCGGGGCTACTACTGGCTCGCCCGTGCGGCGGAGGCCGGCGGCGGCGGCAACGCCCGCGACTACTACCAGCGCGCCGCCCATTACGGCGCGACCTATTACGGCCAGCTCGCCGCCTCGCGGCTCGGCCACCGCCCGGGCGCGATCGAGTTCCCCAATCCGAGTTCGGCCGACCGCAGCCGCTTCGCCTCGCGTCCGGCCGTCCGGGCGATCCAGCGGCTGGAACAGATCGGCTCGGACTGGCGCGCCGACATCCTCTACCGCGAACTCGCCCGCGAGCTCGACAGCCCCGGCGAACTCGCCCTTCTCTCGGTCATGGCCGAGCGGCGCGGCGACCACCACCTCGTCCTGCAGGTCGGCAAGATCGCCTATTGGCGCGGCATCGACGCGCCCGCCCTCGCCTTCCCGATCGGCGTCATCCCAGCCAGTGCCAACATCTCGGCCTCCGGCAAGGCGCTGGCCTATTCCATCGCCCGGCAGGAAAGTGCCTTCAATCCCAGGGCCCGCTCGCCGGTGGGAGCCCTCGGCCTGTTGCAGCTGATGCCGGGGACGGCCAAGAGCATGGCCCGCAAGGTCGGCGTCGCCTACTCGCCGCAGCGCCTGACCTCGGACCCCGCCTACAACGCCACCCTCGGGGCGCAGTATCTCGGCGACCAGATCGACAACTTCAACGGCTCCTACGTTCTCACCTTCGCCGCCTACAATGCCGGCCCGCGGCGTGCCCGCGAGTGGATCGAGCGCTTCGGCGATCCGCGCGGCATGTCGCTCGACCAGGTGGTCGACTGGGTGGAGCGGATCCCGTTCACCGAGACGCGCAACTACGTCCAGCGAATCATGGAGAACTACCAAGTCTACAAGATGCGCCTCGGCGCGCCCTTCTCGATCGAGAGCGACCTCGTCAACGGCCGGCGGGGCTGAGGCGAGGCGGACCGTTGCGCGACCTTGCGCCACGGCCGCCGCCACTTCGGCCGACAGCACCGAAATTTCGCCTCGCCGGCTCGAATTCGTCCGGCCGTGCGATAGCTCGATGATGATCGAGGGCGGAGTAGCTTTTCCGCCGCGACCTTCCGGAGAGACGGCGATGGCACCGACGGACGGCAAACCGTTCTTCTTCGATCACGACGGGCTGCGACTGGCGGGCTGGCTCTGGGGCGAGATCGGCCGGAGCAGCGATGCCGGGGCCCCCGCCCCGCTGCCGATCGTCTGCCTGCCCGGCCTCACCCGCAATTCCCGCGACTTCGGCGAACTGGCCCGGCTGATCCGCGACCTCGATCCGGCGCGCGCGGTCATCGCCTTCGACTATCGGGGCCGCGGGCTGTCGCAGTACGGGTCCGGCCCTGAAGCCTACACGGTGCCGGCCGAAGCCGCCGATATCCTCGCCGGCCTCGACCATCTCAGGATTTCCCGCGCCGTCTTTGTCGGCACCTCGCGCGGCGCACTGGTCATCCACCTCATCGCGGCGATGCGTCTTTCAGCCATCGCCGGCGCCGTCTTCAACGACGCCGGCCCGCGGCTGGAAACCGAGGGGCTCAGGCAGATCCGCGACACGGTGGGCGTGGTCGAATCCTTTGCCGACTGGGAAGGCGCCGTCGACGCCGTGGCTGCCTCGCTCGGTCAGAGCTTTCCCGCCATGTCGCGTCGGGACTTCGAGCGCATGGCGCGCGCCGGCTTCACCGAGCGCGGCGGCCGGATCGTCGGCGACTACGACCCCCGGCTCATGGAGCCGCTGCGGGCGATGGATCTCAACACCGACCTGCCGGAACTCTGGGCGTTCTTCGACCTGATGAAGGCAGTGCCGCTGCTCGTCATCCGCGGCGAAAACTCCGCGCTGTTCAGCCGCGCGACCGTCGCTGCGATGACGGAGCGCCACGACGATTGCGAAGCGATGGAAGTCGCCGGTCAGGGGCACGCGCCGTTCCTGGAGACGGCGGGACTGCCGGAGAAGATCCTTGGGTTTGCCAAGCATTGTGCATCAGAGGCGACGGAGCAGAAGATCCCTCATCCCGAGGTGCGAAGCTGAGCGCAGCGAGGCTGAGCCTCGAAGGACGAAGGGGCTTCTGACGGCACCGCGCCGGCACCGTGCGACCGAGGGATGACGCGTTTGCGGGACGCCCTCGCCCCTTCGAGGCTCGCTGCGCTCGCGCCTCAGGATGAGGGCGACTGACAGGCCACCACGCCCGCCAGAGCCCCTATGCCCTCACTCCCCCGGCAGAAGCAGCGCCTGGCGGTTTTCGGCCGCGCGGTAGACGCCGAGATTGCGGTATTCGGCCGAGAAGAACCGCAGCTCCTCCAGCGCCCGGCCGAGCGCCGGGTCGTGGGGATGGCCCTCGACATCGGCATAGAACAGCGTCGCCGAGAAGCTGCCGCCGAGCTGGTAGCTCTCCAGCTTGGTCATGTTGATGCCGTTGGTGGCAAAGCCGCCCAGCGCCTTGTAGAGCGCCGCCGGGATGTTCCTCACCCGGAAGACGAAGGTGGTCACGACGTCGCGGCTGATCATCTGGCGACCGTCGTCGCTCTTTTCCGGATCGCGAGGCGCCCAGAGGCTGAGGCGCTGCTCGTCCGGATCGGCGAAGGGCTGTTGCGAGGGATTGGCCAGGATGACGAAGCGGGTGACGTTGTTCGAAGAATCCTCGACGTCTTCCTCGAGGATCGACAGGCCGTAATAGTCAGCGGCCAGACGCGGCGCGAGCGCCGCGCGCGTCCGGTCGCCGGCTTCCGAGACCTCGCGGGCCGCGCCTGCCGTGTCGCCCGAGACCTGCGGCTTCCAGCCATTGGCGCGCAGATATTTGCGGCACTGGCCGAGGGCATGGATGTGGCTGGAGACGCTGCGGATCTCGGCCCGGCCGACGCCCGGCATCGCCATCAGCTGAAAATGGATCGGCATGAAGTACTCGCCGACGATCTGCAGCCCCGAATCGGGCATCAGCAGATGGATGTCGGCGACCCGGCCGGCGAGCGTGTTCTCGATCGGGATCATCGCCCGCTCGACCCGCCGCTCGCGGCCCTCATGCTCGACCGTGCCGTTCTTCAGCGCGGCGAAGGCGTCGTCGAAGGACGGACAGGGCAGCGCCTCGTAGGCTTCGCCGAAGACGTCCCTGACGGCCATGTCGGAATTGGCACCGGGCTCGCCCTGAAAGGCGATCATCGGGCGGTCGTCGGCCATCGTCATGCTCCCAGGATCTCGCGCGCCCGGTCGAGATCGTCCGGACCATCGACGCCGAGGGGAACGGTATCCACGATTTCGGCATCGATTCGCATCCCGTTCTCCAGCGCCCGCAGTTGTTCGAGTTTCTCGCGCTTCTCCAGCACCGACTGGCAAAGCCCGACGAAGCGCTCGAGGCTTTCGCGCCGATAGGCGTAGAGCCCGACATGGTGGTAGTGCGGCCCCTCGCCCCATGGCGCGGTGGCGCGGGTGAAGTAGAGCGCGCGCAGACGCTCCGGCCCGATGGGCGATCCGACCAGCTTGACGACATTCGGATTGGTGCGCTCGTCGTCGTGGCGGATCTCGGCCGCGAGGGTCGCTATGTCGCAGCCGGCATCGTCGAACGGCGCGAGGACCTTGCGAATCGCATCCGGATCGATGGTCGGCAGGTCGCCCTGGACGTTGATGATGGTGTCGGCGGCGCCTTCCGGATCAATTTTCTGCAAGGCTTCGTGAATGCGGTCCGAGCCCGACTGGTGCTCGGTGGACGTCATGACAGCCTCGAAACCGGCCGCCTCCACCGCCTTCAGGATGTCGTCGGCGTCGGTGGCGACGACGACGCGGCCGCAGCCCGCAGACGCGGCCCGCTCGGCCACATGCACCACCATGGGGCGGCCGGCGATGTCCGCCAGCGCCTTCTTCGGAAGCCGCGTCGAGCCGAGCCGCGCGGGGATGAGAACGAGTGTCGACATGAGACTTTCGCTGAACCGTGACGAGGTTTGACCGGAGCTTGAGTCCCACATTAGAAAGTGACAAAAAGCCCCGCTGCCGGGCTATCTACAGGTGTTGCCATGAATCGGCAAAACACCTAGGGTCCGGCCGCTTGCGTGGGGGTTCTGCCGCTTGCGGCAGCTTGTGGAATTGGATGGGGAGGATCGGTCCCGCACATGGATTCGTTTGAAGCCAACAAGATTTTCGGGGCCATTCTCGGCACCGTCTTCGTGCTGTTCGGCGGCAGCCTTCTCGCCGAAGGACTGTTCCATTCCGAGGCTCCCGAGACGCCGGGCTACGAGATCGTCGCTGCCGATCCGTCGGAGGCGCCCGCCGGTGGCCAGGAAGCCGCGCAGGAAGATCCGCCGATCGCCGCGCTGCTCCAGACCGCCAGCGTCGACGCCGGTGCGGACGTGTTCAAGAAGTGCGGCGCCTGCCATTCCGGCGAGAAGGGCGGCCCGAACAAGGTCGGCCCGCATCTGTGGGACGTGGTCGACCGTCCGATCGCGTCGGTTTCGGACTTCTCCTATTCCCCCGCGATGGCGGAGTTCTCCGAGGGCGGTTCGGTCAACTGGGACTACGACCACCTCTATCACTTCCTGAAGGACCCCAAGGGCTACATTCCCGGCACCAAGATGGGTTTTGCGGGTATCAAGAGCCCGGAAGACCGCGGCGCCCTCATCGCCTATCTGCATTCGCTGTCGGACAATCCGGCACCGCTTCCCGAGGCTCCTGCCGAGGACGCCGCAGCGGCCGGCGAAGGCGAGCAGGCGGCCGAAGTGACCAACCCCGCCACGACCACCAAGATGGGCGAAGGCGGCGAGGAGACCCAGGCGCCGGCCGCGGCAGGATCCGCGCCGCAAGCGCCGCCCGTCGAGAGCAGCGACGCGACGACCGAAGCGCAGATGTCCGCTGAAGGCGTCCAGGGTGAACAGCCCGCCCCGCCGGCGGCAGCCAGCCAGGACGGCGCAGGCACGAAGCCCCCCGCGGCAGAGCAAGAGCAGCCGGCGTCGGGCGCGGCCGAACCAGCCGCTCCCGCCGGCGAACAGGCCGCCGCAGCTGGCGCAGCCGCACCGGCCGAAGGCGGAGCGACAGAGGTCGCCATCGCCGGAGACCCGGCGGCCGGCGAAAAGGTCTTCAACAAGTGCAAGGCCTGCCATGCCGTCGGCGAAGGCGCCCGCAACAAGATCGGCCCCGAGCTGAACGGTATCGTCGGCGAGGCCATCGCGTCGGTCGAAGGCTACACCTTCTCCGCTCCGCTCCAGAGCTACGCCGCCGAGCACCCGACCTGGACGGTCGAGGAGCTCCATGCCTGGCTCGCCGACCCCAAGGCGCTGGTGCCCGGCACCAAGATGTCCTTCCCGGGCCTCAAGAACCCCAAGGATATCGACGACGTCATCGCCTATCTCGCGACCTTCGACGAGACCGGCGCGACGAAGGGCCAGTGACCTCGCTTCACCGACACTCATGATCCCGTCATGCCGCAAGGCCCCGGTCCGCCGCCGGGGCCTTTGCTTTGGCGGGCACGGCCGGCGCAGCTTCGACAGGACATGCCGGCGACGGCGCCCTGACGAGATGAACGATTCGTCACTTGGCAAGACGTCCCGACGGTCGCCATAAAGCTGTGATGTGACGAAGCCTTCGACGAACGGACACCCGCCCACGGAGACCCGCCCTTGCCGATCATGATGCGCGCCGCCCAGCTTCTCGCCACCACCTGCGTGGCGCTCTGCCTCACACTCCCGCTCGCACATGCGCAGGACAAGGAGGGCACTGCCACCGGAGCGGATGCGAGGTCGACGAACTCCGAAGCGCAGCCGGCGGCTCCCGCCGGCGAGGCGGCGCCCGGCGCGGCCGAAGCGGGCGCATCGGCAGCTCCCGCCGCAGACGCGCCGGCTGCATCGGCTGCATCGACCGCCGGCGAATGGCAGACTTCGATGTCGCTGACCGAACCGTCAAAATATCCGGCCGACTTCCAGCATTACGATTACGTCAATCCGGATGCGCCGAAGGGCGGGACGCTGAATTCGGTGGCGCTCGGCTCCTATGACAGCTTCAACCCCTTCGTCGTGCGCGGCACGCCGGCCGTCGGCCTCGCCAATTTCGGCGGGGGCCTCCTCTACGACACGCTGATGGAGCAGTCGACGGACGAGCCGTCGGTCTCCCATGCGATGATCGCCGAAGCCGTGCGCTTTCCCGGGGACGATTCCTTCGTCACCTTCCGGCTCGATCCGCGGGCCCGCTTCCACGACGGCCAGCCGATCACCGTCGAGGACGTGATCTGGAGCTTCGACACCTTGAAGGAACTCCACCCGCAATGGGGCGCCTACTACAAGAACGTCGTCAAGGCCGAGAAGTCCGGCGAGCGCGAGGTGACTTTCACCTTCGACCAGACCGGCAACCGCGAACTGCCGCACATCATGGGCGATCTCACCGTCCTGCCGAAGCACTGGTGGGAGGGCACGGGCCCCGATGGCAACAAGCGCGACATCTCGCAGCCCTCGCTGGAGCCGCCGCTGGGCTCCGGCGCCTACAAGATCGGCCGCTTCGTCACCGGCCAGTCGATTGAATGGGACCGGGTGACCGACTACTGGGCCGCCGACGTCGCGACGCACAAGGGCCGCTACAACTACGACACGATCGACTACACCTATATCCGCGATTCCAACGCCGCCTGGGAGGCCTTCAAGAAGGGCGGCCTCAACGACTACCGGCTGGAGAACAGCGCGCGGCGATGGTCGCAGGAATACAATTTTCCGGCCTTCGAGAAAGGCCAGGTCAAGAAGGTCGCGATCCCTGACCATCAGGTCGAATCGATGCAGGCCTATGTCCTCAACAACCGCCTGCCGAAGTTCCAGGACCGCCGGCTGCGCGAGGCGCTGACGCTCGCCTACAACTTCGAGGAGATGAACAAGACGCTGTTCTTCGGCCTCTATTCGCGGATGGCGAGCTACTTCGACAACAGCGAGCTCGCGGCGACGGGGCTGCCGAGCGAGCGGGAGCTGAACTATCTCGAGCCGCTGAAGGACCAGATCCCGCCGGAGGTGTTCACCGAGGAATTCGCGCTGCCGGTCTATACCGACAACCGCTCGGTCCGCGACAATCTTCGCAGGGCACTCGAGCTGCTCCGGGAGGCCGGATACGAGTTGCAGGGGACCCGCCTCGTCGATTCCAAGACGGGACGCCAGCTCTCGATCGAGATGCTCGGCGACGACCCGACCGACGCGCGGGTGCTCCAGCCCTATGCCGACAGCCTGAAGCGCCTTGGCATCGACGCCTCGATCCGCATCGTCGATTCCAACCAGTATATCGAGCGCATGACCAACTTCGACTTCGAGGTGGCGGTCATGAAGTACTATCCCCAGTCGCTCTCGCCCGGCAACGAGCAGCGGGACTTCTGGTCGAGCGCCGCCGCCGACTCACCCGGCAGCCGCAACTACGCCGGCGTCAAGAACCCGGCCATCGACAAGCTGATCGACGCCATCGTCTACGCCACCGACCGTGACGACCTCGTCGCCGCGACCCGGGCGCTCGATCGGGTGATGCTGTGGGAATATTACGTCGTTCCGCAGTATCGCAACGCGTACATGTGGCTCGCCTATTGGGACAAGCTGGAAATGTCCGGCAAGCGGCCCGGCTATTCGACCATCGACCCCTTCGCCTGGTGGATCAAGAGCGCCGAGAAGGCTGCGTCGAACTGATGGGCACGACGTTCCGTTTCACCCGGCGCGGCTTCGGCCAGATGGTGCTCGGCCTCGCCGCATCCGCCGTCCTGCCCGGCCGCGGCTTCGCCGCCTCCCCGACCGAGACGCCGCTGCACGGCCTGTCGGCCTTCGGCGACCTGAAATATCCGGCGGACTTCTCACACTTCGGCTATGCCACGCCGGATGCGCCGGCGGGCGGGCAGTTCAACATGTCGGTGCCGAACTGGGCATTGAACCAGTCGCCGCTCACCTTCGACACGCTCAACACCTTCGTCCTCAAGGGCAACGCGCCGCCGCGGATCGAGAAGCTCTATGACGGGCTGATGACGTCGTCGCTGGACGAGCCGGACGCGCTCTACTGCGCGCTGGCCAGCTCCGTGACGATCTCGGCGGATCGCAACGCCTATGTCTTCGCACTGCGCCCGGAGGCGACGTTCTCGACGGGCGCCAAGGTGACGGCCGAGGACGTCGTCTTCAGCTACGAGACGTTCAAGGAAAAGGGCCACCCCTCCCTGCAGATCACGCTGCAGGAGGTCGACGCGGTGGTCGCCGAGGCGCCGGACCGCGTCCGGATCGTCTTTTCCGGCAAGCAGACCGATCAGGACGCCCTCGGCGCCTTCGGCATGCCGATCGTCCCGAAGGCCTTCTTCGATGCCGAAGCCTTCGAAAGCGTGACGTCGAAGCCGATCCCCGGCAGTGGCCGCTTCGAGGTCAAGGCGTTCGAGTTCGGCCGCTATGTCGAATACGGCAAGCGCCAGGACTACTGGGCGAGGGACCTGGCCTTCGCCCGCGGTCTCGACCATTTCGACACCATCCGCATCGACTTCTTCCGCGACCGCACGATCGGCTTCGAGGCCTTCAAGAAGGGCAACATCACCTTCCGCGAGGAGTTCACGTCGAAGACCTGGGCGACCGACTACGGCTTTCCGGCGGTCGTCGAAGGCAAGGTGATCAAGCGCGAATTCCCGCGAGAGAAGACGCCGACCTTCCAGTGCTGGGCGCTGAACCAGCGCCGCGAGCGCTTCGCCGACCGCAATGTGCGCCACGCCATCAATCTGTGCTTCGACTTCGAATGGACGAATGCCCAGATGTTCTACGGCATCTACAAGCATTCCGATTCGTGCTTCGAGACATCCGACTTCAAGGCGGAGGGACCGCCCTCGCCGGCCGAGTTGAAGATCCTCGAGCCGCTGCGCGACAAGCTGCCGGAGGAGGTTTTCGGCGACGTCTGGACCCAGCCGGTCTCGGACGGCTCGGGCCGCGACCGAGCACGGCTGCGCGAGGCGCTCCGGCTGTTTGCCGAGGCAGGCTGGAAGCAGACGGGAGGCCGGCTGGTCAACGACGCGGGCGAGCCCTTCGCCCTCGAATTCATGATCGACGATCAGGGGTTCGAGCGGGTCTACTCGAAGTTCATCCAGAACCTGAATGCGGTCGGGCTGGACGCATCCTTCCGCCTCGTCGACGGCGCACAGTATCAGGAGCGCAAGAACCGCTTCGATTTCGACATGATCGGCGGCGCCTTCTCGCTCGGCTCGACGCCGACGCGGGACACGCTGGTCGGGCTGTTCGGAAGCCTCACAAGAGATCGGGAAGGCTCCAACAACTTCGTAGGAATGGCCGATCCGGCCGTCGACGCGCTGATCGACGTCGTCAACCGGGCCGAGGACCGCAAGAGCCTGACCATGGCGATGCGGGCACTCGACCGGGTGCTGCGCGCACGCTTCGACTGGATCCCGAACATCCACTCGGAGAGCCACCGCGCGGCCTACTGGGACATGTTCGGCTTTCGGGAGCCCAAACCCGACTATGGCTGGCCGGTCGAGCGCCTTTGGTGGATGGACGAAGCGAAGGCCAGGGCGCTCGGCAAGGCCTGAGCAAGGCTGACAGGAAAGGGTCGCACCGACCCTCGGCCGGATGGATCGCCCGGCCGGAGCACCGCCCTTTTGCGCCGCGCCGCGCTTTTGGTTAACAACAGCGAAACACGGGCGAATTCCGCATTGCTGGCCAGACTGGCCAAGCGACGCCAACCGGAGACGCGAAACCCGACATGGGCGCCTATATCCTTCGCCGACTGCTTTTGATGATCCCGACCATCCTCGGGATCATGGCGATCTCCTTCATCGTGGTTCAGTTCGCCCCGGGCGGCCCGATCGAGCAGGTCGTGGCCGGCCTGCGCGGCGAGGCGGGGGGCGCGGCCGACCGGGTCTCCGGCGCCAGCTCCGACTTCGGTTCGTCTTCCAGCGCCCAGGATTCCGGCTATCGCGGCGCGCAGGGGCTCGATCCGGAGTTCATCAAGAAGCTCGAACAGCAGTTCGGCTTCGACAAGCCGCCGCTCGAACGCTTCGGCCTGATGATCTGGAACTATGCCCGCTTCGACTTCGGCGAGAGCTACTTCCGCTCCATCGGCGTCTGGGACCTGATCCTGGAGAAGATGCCGGTATCAATCTCCCTCGGCCTGTGGATCACCCTGATCTCCTACGGCATTTCCATCCCGCTCGGCATCCGCAAGGCGCTGAAGGACGGCTCCACCTTCGACGTCTGGACCTCCGGCATCGTCATCGTCGCCTATGCGATCCCCGGCTTCATCTTCGCGATTCTCCTGATGGTGCTGTTCGCGGGCGGATCGTTCCTCGACTGGTTTCCGCTCCGCGGCCTCCTGTCGGACGGCGTCAGCGGCGCCTGGTGCGCGCCCTGGTCGGAGAAATTCGATGCGTCCGCCTGCGTCACCCGGACGATCCCGGACTATTTCTGGCACCTCACTTTGCCGCTGATCGCTTTATCGCTCTCGGCCTTCGCCACGACGACGCTTCTGACGAAGAATTCCTTCCTCGACGAGATCGGCAAGCAATACGTCACCACCGCAAGGGCCAAGGGGCTGAACGAGCGCCGCGTCCTCTACGGCCACGTCTTCCGCAATGCCATGCTGATCATCATCGCCGGCTTTCCCGGCGCCTTCATCTCGGCCTTCTTCACCGGCTCGCTGCTGATCGAGACGATCTTCTCCCTCGACGGGCTCGGCTATCTCGGCTTCGATTCGATCTACAAGCGCGACTATCCCGTGGTCTTCGCCACCCTCTACATCTTCTCGCTCATCGGCCTCGTCACCACGCTGATCTCCGACCTCATGTACACCTGGATCGATCCGCGGATCGACTTCGACCGGCGGGAGGTCTGAGAATGGCGCCGACAAGTGGGAACCGGTTTTCGGAAGCAGCCATGTGGCGGGAGGTCTGACCATGGACGACGCCCTGAAGGACCGTCTGGACGCCGAGCGTCGCGATGGCCAACAGCCCGAAGAGCGGGCCGCCGACATCGCCCGCGAACAGACCAGCGGCATCGCCCAGCTCGCGCCCGACAGTGCGCTCACCAGACGACCCCGGATCTCGCCGATCAATCAGCGCCGCTGGCGCAACTTCAAGGCCAACCGGCGCGGCTACTGGTCGCTCTGGATCTTCGGCATCCTGTTCTTCATCGCGCTGTTTGCCGAATTCATCGCCAACGACCGGCCGATCCTCGTCGAGTACAAGGGCGAGTTCTACTATCCGGTCTTCGTCGACTACCCCGAGGAGGTGTTCGGCGGCTTCCTGCCGACGACGGACTACCGCGATCCGGTGAACCTGGAAGAGATCAACGCCAATGGTTGGATGATCTGGCCGCCGATCCGCTATTCCTACGACACCAAGAATCTCGAGCCGCCGACGCCGGCGCCCTCCCCGCCCTTCTGGACGCTGTCGAAGGAGGAGCGCTGCGCGGGCTATCCGCAAGGGGTGGCCGATCCCGGCTGCGTCATCGGCAACATGAACTGGCTCGGCACCGACGACCAGGTGCGCGACGTCCTTGCCCGGGTGATCTACGGCTTCCGGATCTCGGTGCTGTTCGGCCTCATCCTGACCGCCGGATCGGCGGTGATCGGCGTCACCGCCGGCGCGGTCCAGGGCTATTTCGGCGGGCTGGTTGACCTGTTCTTCCAGCGCTTCATCGAGATCTGGTCGTCGATCCCGGTCCTCTATCTGCTCCTGATCATCGCGGCGATCCTGCCGCCGGGCTTCTGGGTGCTGCTCGGCATCATGATGCTGTTTTCCTGGGTCGCCTTCGTCGGCGTGGTCAGGGCCGAGTTTTTGCGCGCCCGCAATTTCGAGTATGTGAACGCGGCA
Organism: Fulvimarina sp.; assembly: GCA_002700095.1. Classification (GTDB taxonomy): domain Bacteria; phylum Pseudomonadota; class Alphaproteobacteria; order Rhizobiales; family Rhizobiaceae; genus Jiella. The sequence continues at coordinate 14,165 of PACL01000015.1, forward strand.
CGGGCGCTCGGAGTCGGCGACTGGACGATCATGTTCCGTCACGTCCTTCCCAACGCCATGGTAGCGACGCTGACCTTCCTGCCCTTCATCCTGTCCGGCTCGATCACCACCCTGACGGCGCTCGACTTCCTCGGCCTCGGCCTGCCTCCCGGCTCGCCGTCGCTCGGCGAACTCCTCGCCCAGGGCAAGAACAACCTGCAGGCCCCCTGGCTCGGCTTTTCCGGCTTCCTCGTCCTCGCCCTGATGCTATCCTTGCTGGTCTTCATCGGCGAGGCGGTGCGCGACGCCTTCGACCCGCGCAAGAGCTTCAACTGAGGCGAGGAGGTTTCGATGAGTGAGATCGGGAGAATTACCAGGACGGTCAGCGTCGAGGAGCTGCCGGAGGACATGCGCTCGAAATTCATCTCGGGCACGCCGGTGAACGTGACGTTCGAAGGGGAGCTGTCTGCGAGCGAAGGGGTTGCGACGCCCCCTTCGATCTCCCCAGAGGAACTGGAGCAACGGCTTGCGGCTCTTCGGAGGATCTGGGGAGCCGGCGCCGACCTCGGGACCACGACAGAGGAGGCGGTCCAGCGGATCCGCGCGCTTCGCGACGAGTGGGACGACTGAGGGTGGCGCCGATCGACGTCGACACCAACATCCTCACTGCGTTCGTGGAGAAGAAGCATCCCGACGTCATGAAGCTCTTCGAGTTGTCCGCCAGAGGCCAGTTCGATCTTCTGACAAGCCAACTCTCTCTCGCGGAGGTGATGGTCAGGCCCCTGGCGGCTGCAAGAGATGATCTCGTCCGCGCCTATCGGGCACTCCTCACGCAGCCTCTCGGTGTCAGGACCATTCCGATCACTGTCGACATGCTCATCCGAGGTGCTGCAGTCCGGACAGAGAACGGCGGCAAGCTGCCGGATGCCATCCACGTTGCGACGGCTGTCGAAACCGGCTGCACGAGCATCCTCTCAAGCGACCGGCGGCTTCGATTTCCGGCGTCTCTGACGCGAATTTCCGAGGAGAGAAAGCCATGCGGTTGCTCTGATTCTCGTTCAGCACATCGAGGCGCCCTCTCTTGAACGCACATTGCGACCGAACCCCGCATCCAGGGCCGGATCACAGCGGAGTCATCCCTTGACGAGCACACCTATCAAGAAGGTCGGCGAGGCTTCCGCCCTCCTCTCCGTCGAGAACCTCTCCGTCGCCTTCAGCCAGAGCGGCAAGACGGTGCTGGCGGTCGACGACGTGTCTTTCTCCATCGCCAAGGGCGAGACGCTGGCACTCGTCGGGGAATCGGGTTCCGGCAAGTCGGTCTCGGCCCTGTCGATCCTCAAGCTCCTGCCCTATCCGGCGGCGAGCCATCCGGGCGGCGCGGTGTATTTCGAGGGCGAGAACCTCATCGATGACGACGAACGCGATCTGATGAAGGTCCGCGGCAACCGGATCTCGATGATCTTCCAGGAGCCGATGTCCTCGCTCAACCCGCTGCACACGATCGAGAAGCAGGTCGGCGAGGTGCTCAAGCTGCATCGCGGCTTCTCGGACAAGGCGGCCCGCGAGCGCACACTCGAACTTCTCGCCAAGGTCGGCATCCGCAATGCCGAGGAGCGGCTCGGCGCCTATCCGCACCAGCTCTCCGGCGGCCAGCGCCAGCGCGTGATGATCGCCATGGCACTCGCCAACGATCCGGACCTTCTGATCGCCGACGAGCCGACCACCGCCCTCGACGTCACCGTGCAGGCGCAGATCCTGGAATTGTTGAAGGCCCTCCAGGCCGAGCGCGGCATGGCGATGCTGTTCATCACCCACGATCTCGGCATCGTCAGGCGCATCGCCGACCGGGTCTGCGTGATGTATCGCGGCAAGATCGTCGAGGAGGGGCCGACGCGCGCGCTGTTCGACGACCCCCGGCACGAGTACACCCGGCACCTGCTCGCCGCCGAGCCGAAGGGGCGCCCGCCGGCGGCCAACGTCAATTCGCCGGTCGTCATGGAGGCCCGCGACGTCAAGGTCTGGTTCCCGATCAAGACCGGGCTGCTGCGCCGCACCACGAGCCACGTCAAGGCCGTCGACGGCATCGACCTGACGCTGCGCGCCGGCCAGACCGTCGGCGTCGTCGGCGAATCCGGGTCGGGCAAGACCACCCTCGGCCTGGCGCTGTCGCGGATGATCTCCTCGACGGGCGAGATCAGCTTCGATGGCGAGCGCATCGACACCCGCTCCTTCAAGGCGATGAAGCCGCTGCGCCGGAAGATGCAGATCGTCTTCCAGGATCCCTACGGCTCGCTGTCGCCGCGCATGTCGATCGCCGACATCATCGCCGAGGGCCTGTCGATCCACGAACGCGGGCTGTCGGCCGAAGCGCGCGACAAGCGGGTCGTCGACGTCCTCGCCGAGGTCGGGCTCGATCCCGCCGCCCGCTTCCGGTTTCCGCACGAATTTTCCGGCGGCCAGCGGCAGCGCATCGCGATCGCCAGGGCGATGGTCCTCAATCCCCGCTTCGTCATGCTGGACGAGCCGACCTCGGCCCTCGACATGAGCGTCCAGGCGCAGGTCGTGGACCTTCTGCGCGACCTGCAGAAGCGCCACGACCTCGCCTATCTGTTCATCAGCCACGATCTGAAGGTCGTCAGGGCGCTGGCCAACGAGGTGGTGGTCATGCGAAACGGCCAGGTGGTCGAGCGCGCCCCCGCCGAAGAGATCTTCGAGCGCCCGCGCACCGACTACACGAAAGCGCTGATGGCCGCCGCCTTCGACATCAAGGCGGCGCCGACGGGAGTTGTATCGGAATGAGTGGGCATTATCGCGACCAGCTGGCCGACCAGCCGCTCGGCGTCGAGATCGTCGGGGAGGAGCTGATCCACAGCGGCTTCCGCGACTTCAGGAAGCTGACGATCGAGCATGATTCGCTCGAGGGCGGCTCCCGGATCGGACCGATGGAGCGCGAATATCTGGCGACCGGCTCGGTGGCCGTGATCGTGCCCTATGATCCGCAGCGCGATTCGATCGTCGTGATCCGCCAGTTCCGGCTGGCCGCGTCGCTTGCCACGCCGAATGCCGCGGCGGTGGAGCTTCCCGCCGGCATGGTCGATGCCGGCGAGAACGTCGCCGAGGCCGCGGCGCGGGAACTCAAGGAGGAGACCGGCCTTGCCGCCCTTGCCATCGAGCGCTGCTTCTCGATGCTGCCCTCGCCGGGCCTGACCGACGAGCACGCCCACATCTTCCTCGCCATCGTCGATGCCGGAAATCTCGGCATCAGCGCCGGCAAGGACGACGAGCACGAAGACATCCGCCCGATCCTCGCCCCGGTGGAGGATCTGATCGCGGCGGTCGACGACGGCCGTGTGTTGAACGGCTATCTCATCGCCTGCACCCACTGGTTCGCCCGCAAGGGCCGCGCGCGAGCGCAGGCGCTGCAGGGCAGCCTCTTCGACAGCGAAAGCGACTGATGGCCATTCTCCTCTCCGTCACCGGATTCGATCCCTCCCGCTGGTGGCAGGCGCTGCACGAGGCGGCGCCCGAGCGGCGGATCGTCGTCGACGCCAGCGAGGCCGGCGGCGAGCCGATCGACTATGCCGTGGTCTGGAAGCAGCCGCCGGGGCTGCTCGCGACCCTGCCTGAGCTCAAGGCGATCTTCTCCCTCGGGGCCGGGGTCGACCACATCCTCGCCGACCGGCAGCTTCCCGCGGTGCCCATCGTGCGCATCGTCGCGGACGACCTGAAGGAGCGGATGAGCGAATACGTCGTCTGGCGGGTGCTCGATCATTTCCGCCGCGGCCGGGCCTATCGCCAGCAGCAGGCGCAGAAGATCTGGCACGAGCGCATGCAGCCGGCGGCGCGCGAGATTACCGTCGGCATCATGGGGCTCGGCGTTCTCGGCATCGACGCGGCCGCAAAGCTGCAGGTGCTGGGCTTCAGGGTCTCCGGCTGGAGCCGGGGCGAGAAGCGCGTCGACGGCGTCGAGACCTTCGCCGGCAGCGCCGGGCTCGGCCCGTTCCTCGCGGCAAGCGACATTCTCGTCGTCCTCCTGCCGCTCACCGCCGACACCCGCGGCATCATCGGCGAGGATCTTCTCGCCCGGCTGAAGCGCGACACGCCCCTCGGCGGCCCGGTGCTGGTCAATGCCGGTCGCGGCGGGCTCCAGGACGAGACCGCCATCCTCGCCGCCCTCGACGAGGACCGGCTGATGGAGGCGTCCCTCGATGTCTTCAATGTCGAGCCGCTGCCGGCGGAATCACGGCTCTGGAGCCATCCGAAGGTGTTCGTGACGCCCCATGCGGCGGCGCTGTCCGACCCGGACGCGCTGGCGCCGATCATCATGCGCCAGATTGCGGCGCATGAGCGCGGCGAGCTGCTGGACAACGTCGTCGACCGGCAGGCGGGCTACTGAGGCTGGAGAGCCGGCGAGCCGACGACGGTACACCCTCCGCCGCGCGTCCCGGACATGGGCCGGCTGCGGTGGTGAAAGAAAACCATCGGCGAGGATGACCGTTCCGGCAGGATGAATTCCGTCAGAGGGTGCAATCCATGACCAATGGCGACAACAACCGCCTGAACGACGCAGACAAGAGCTCCGAGGAGACGCGCGAACGCGACGAGGCCAAGCACGAGGAAGCCGAACTCGACGAAGCGCTGGACGAAACGTTTCCGGCTTCCGACCCGGTCTCCCCGTCACGTATCGACGGGCCGAACAACTGACGCCTCAGGGCGGGTTCTTCGACCGGCGCCGAGGGGTTCACTCTCAAGCGCCGCGAGAACTCGATATGCGCATCCGGCCCCCGCGGCTCGGTCCGCGGCTCCGTGGGGAGCGGGCTGCCATCCAGCTTTCCACAGGCGTCCAGCATCCGCATGAGATCACCAGCGACCTGCCTTGATAGATGAGGTCGTCGGGACACAGGCGGCGCCGCACTCCCGCCGATCCCAAAACTGAGGCGTCGACCAAAGGCGCAAGCCGAGTCCGGCCGATGCCTGCGTCAAGCTTCGGCGACGGCCTGCCCCCCCATGCGGGTGGCGAGCGCCACCAGCTGGTCGCGCAGGCGCTCCAGCTCATCGATGGCAAGGCCGGTGCGGCATTCCACCGCCTGCTGAGCGTCGAAAGCAAGGGACTGCAGCGCGTAGCCCCGCTCCGTCAGATCGATGTGGACGACGCGCCGGTCGGCCTTGTCGCGCCTGCGTGCAATCAGTTCACCCTGCTCCAGCCGCTCGAGCAGCGGGCTGATGGCATTGGCTGACAAATGTAGGCGATCGGCGATGGCGCGGGAGGTCGAACTGCCGTCCTGCCAGAGCACCAGCATCACCAGATATTGCGGGTAGGTCAGGTCGAGATCGGCCAGCAGCGGCCGGTATGCCCGCGTTACGGCATTCGTCGCGGCGTAGAGAGCAAAACAGAGTTGATCGTCGAGGCGCAGGGTCTTGTCGTCAGCCATCTCGAGCCGTCTCAGCCATTCAGTCTGCTCATGCGAGGGGATATTCCCTCGCTCGATCAATCGCATATGCCCCATGCCAGCGGGTGATCACAACAACTCATGCCGTGTCTGCTCGCAAAGGGCCACCCGGCGTAGGTCCGAATGTCGTTACGCGCCTCACTGTCAGGCGATTCGACGGTCTGCGAGACATACCGCCTCGTCGGCAAACTCAATAGGGCCGAAGTTCCCGTCCTGTAGCAAGACTGCCGGTCCAGGTCGCGCCGTGCGCAGCCCGGTGGACCGCCCCTGCTGCAGCACGGTGAAACGACCGCCCCGGGTGACCGGACCGCCGTTGACCGGGCGTTCGTCCGATGCTTCGTGAGGCCCTCGGATTCATGATGGCGTTCATTACCAGGAGAGACGCGCGATGCTGATCGAACCGGACGAGCTCGTCCGCCGACGAGACTGCGAGGATGCCGTGGTTCTCGACTGCGCCTGGTTCGCACCGGAGGCTGGACGAAGGGGCATCGACGCCTTTCGAGACGGGCATGTCCCCGGCGCCCGGCACTTCGATCTCGAAGCCGCCTCGGATCCGGCCTCTCCCTATCCCAACATGATGCCGACACCGGAGCATTTCGCCGCGACGCTCGGCGCGCTGGGGATCGGCAATGCGACGCCGGTCGTGATTTACGATGCCAGCTACGTCTCCGCGCGGGTCTGGTGGATGTTCCGCCGCTTCGGCCACGAGAAAGTGGCGATCCTCGACGGCGGCCTGCGCCGCTGGCAGGCCGAGGGCCGGCCCGTCGAGACGGGCGATCCGGCCCCGATCCCACCGCAGATGTTCGCGCCGCAGCCACAACCGGCGGACCTTGCGGCGTGGCAGGACGTTCTCGCGGCCCTTGAGACCGGGTCGGCGCAGGTCGTCGATGCGCGCACGCCCGACCGCTTCAGCGGCGCACTTCCCTCCGGCTATCCTGGCCTTGCGAGCGGCCACATGCCGGGCGCGATCAATCTGCCATGGACGAGCATGATCGACCCCGAGCGCGGCTTCGTCTTCCGCCCGCAGCAGGAGGCGGAGCAGGCGTTTCGCGAAGCGGGGATCGATCTTGACCGGCCGATCGTCACCACCTGCGGCTCGGGTGTCACAGCGGCGGTGCTGGCGCTACAGCTGGAGCGGATGGGGAAGACCGACTGGCGGATCTACGATGGCTCCTGGAACGAGTGGGGACGCCGCACCGATCTGCCCCGCCAATCCCTCGGCAGTGACTGAAGCGGCGCCGCTCAGCCGCTGACGCCTCAGGTCGCGCCGGTCGCCTCCCCTCGCCGGGCGATGGCTTCCACGACACGCTTGGCACCGTCGTCGATCGCGTGTTCAATCGCCTTGCGCGCGCCATCCTGATCCCGGGAACGGAGAGCTGCGAGAAGGTCTTCGTAATTGGCGTGTTCGGTAACCGTCCGCTTCTCGCCGTCGTAAAGATAATTGAATCCTGGCCCCGCCTTCAGCCAGAGCATCTCGATCACGCCCAGAAGTGTAGGCATATTGGCAGCTGCATAAAGGACAAACCGAAACTCCTTGTTGAGGGTCAGCGCCAGATGCGGATCGTCCGACGATTTCGCCGCCAGATAGCGGGCGAGCAGTTCGACCATCTGTTCGATGCCGCTGGCCGAAATGCGGATCGCCGCATGTGCCGCCGCCAGTCCCTCGACCGCCTTCCGCACCTCGGCGATCTCCCCATACTGCGCGCCATCGAGCGTCGGCACGCGGAACGACTGCGACGGTTCGGCGGTGAGGACACCGGAAGCGACGAAGCGCACGAGCGCCTCGCGCACCGGTGTGATGCTCATGCCGAGGCTGTCGGCGAGTTCCCGCGTGACCAGACGGGTTCCCGGCTCCAGGCGGCCCTCGATCAGCGCCTGCCGCAGCACATCCTCCACATGCGCAACGAGGCTCCGCCGCGGCGCCAATCCCATCGGGCCCAACGCCGATCCCGGCCCCCTTTCCCCGCTTTCCTGCTTCATCCTATGCCCGCACCCCCTCAGCCCATGCCTTGCACATAAAAATATATCATATATTCTTGCCTTGCCCTGATCCGTCTCGCTGTCGCCCCCAGCCCCCGGCGACTCACTGGAGCTGTGTCCTATCATGAAACATATCAGAGCCTTAGCCATCGCTGCAGCGGCACTTCTCGCGGCACATCTCCCTGCTTCCGCCGCCGACCAGGAGATCACCATCGCGCGCTCGGTCTCGACCACCGCGATGGATCCGGGCTTCCTGCGCGAGGCGGCGACGATCGTCGACAACATCTTCGACACCCTCGTCATGCGCGACTCGAAAATGCAGCTGGTTCCGGGACTTGCCACCTCCTGGACGGCGATCGACGACACGACCTGGGAATTCAAGCTGCGCACGGGCGTCACATTCCATGATGGCGAGAGCTTCGACGCCGAAGCGGTGAAGTTCACTATCGACCGCATCATCGATCCGCAGGCGAATTCTCCGACTCTTTCCTATATCCGGACCGTCGCCAGCGTAGAAGTTGTGGATCGCGAAACGGTGCGGATCAAGACCAATGGACCCGATCCGCTGCTCCCGACCCGGATGAGCCGCTATCCGGCCTATATCGTCCCGCCGAATTATGTGGAGAAGGTCGGCAACGACGTCTTCGCTTCCAAGCCCATCGGCACCGGCCCTTACAAGCTCGTCGACTTCGTTCCCGACCAGCACGTCATCCTCGAAGCCAACGCCGGCTACTGGCGCGGCAAGCCCGCGATCGACAAGGTGACCTTCCGGGCGATCCCCGATGGGACCGCGCGCATGACCGCGCTCCTCACCGGCGAGGCGGATCTCGTCGAGAACGTGCCGGTCGATCTGGTGCCGCTCGTCAGCCAGAGCCCCGATGCCGATCTCGTCCAGGTCAAGAACGGCGGCCTGACCGTCTATCTCGGCCTCGTCATGAGCCAGAAGCCGCTCGGCGAGCTGAAGGTCCGCCAGGCTCTCGACGCGGCGATCGACCGCAAGGGCATCGTCGACAACATTCTCGGCGGCATGGCGAGCGTCAAGGGCACCCAGGTCGGACCTGCCGACTTCGGCTATCTCGACGTCCCGCCCACCGCCTACGACCCGGAAAGGGCAAAGGAGCTCCTGAAGGAAGCCGGCTATCCCGACGGGTTCTCCATCAAGATGCAGTCCACCCGCCGCTACATGAAGGACTCCGAGGTGGCCCAGGCCATCGCCCAGCAGTTCGGCGACGTCGGCGTCAAGATCGACCAGGAGGTTCTCGACTGGGCGGTCTACACCAAGGACGTACCGCGCAAGGGGCCGATCTTCATGCTCGGCTGGGGCTCGACCCAGACCCTCGACGCGGATGCGGCCATCTATGCCATCATGCGCAGCGGCGAGCCCTATTCCACCGCGTCCGTCCCGGAACTCGACACGCTGCTGGACGAGAGTCGCAAGATCGTCGATCCGGAGGCCCGCAAGAAGGTCCTCGAGGAGATCCAGACGGTCGCCCAAAAGCAGGTGCCGCTGCTGACGCTCTACCAGGAAGACGCGCTCTACGGCAAAGCCAAGAACGTCACCTTCGAAGGTCGGCCCGACGCCCGCATTCCCGTCTTCGACATCAAGCTGGAAGCCGCGCAGTAAGCGATGACGCGGTTATGGACCGTCAGGCGCAACGCCGATGCCTTGCTTGCCGTCATCCTCCTGGTGGCGGTGGCGGCACTGTGCATCCTCATGCCGCTGCTGTGGCCTCTCGACCCGGTGCGGGGCGCGCTGACGGCCACCTTCCGGCCGCCGATGAGTGTCATCGACGGCCAGATCCACCCGCTCGGCACCGACCAGCTCGGCCGGGACCTCCTCGCCCGGCTGGGGCTCGGCACGGCGGTCTCGCTCGCCATCGTCCTCTCCGCCTCGGTGATCTCGGTGGTGCTCGGCACGGTGCTCGGCATGCTGGCCGGCTATTTCGGCGGCTGGCTCGACATCGTCATCATGCGCGCCGTCGACATCCAGATGGCGATCCCCTTCATCCTGCTCATCCTCCTGATCGTCGCGGTGGTCGGCCCGTCCATGGCCAATCTCGTCCTCGTCCTCGGCGTCACCGGCTGGGCGATCTTCGCGCGCGTCGCCCGCGCCCGAACCCTCGAGGTCCGTGAACTCGAATATGTCGAGGCGTCGCGGGCCATCGGCATGTCGAACCTTGCGATCATCTTCCGCCACGTGCTGCCGAACATCGTCGGGCCGCAGACGGTGCTCCTGACCCTCGACCTGCCCCGCCTCGTCATCCTGGAGGCCTCGGTCGGCTTTCTCGGCCTCGGCGTCCAGCCACCGACGCCGACCCTCGGCAACCTGATCGGCGAGGGCCGGTCCTTCATCCTCCTCGCCGACTGGCTGGTGCTCTATCCGGGCCTGGTGATCGGCGCGCTGGTGGTCGGCTGCAACCTCCTCGGCGACTGGCTGGTCCGCCGCGCCGACCGCAGGAACGCCTAAGCCCCGTGAAAACCCTGTCCTTCATCGCCGGCCGGGCCCTGCAAGGGGTAGTGGTCATGATCGGCGTCTCGCTGATCGTCTTCTTCGCGCTGTTCCTGACCGGCGATCCGGCGACGCTGATGCTGCCACCGGACGCCAACCGCGCCGAGATCGAGGCCTTCCGCCAGGCGATGGGCTTCGACGATCCGGTCTGGATCCAGTATGGCCGCTTCGTCGGCGGGGTGCTGTCCGGCGAATTGGGCAATTCGCTGCGCTTTCAGCGGCCGGCCCTCGACCTGTTGTTCGAGCGCCTGCCGGCGACGGCGCTGCTCGCCTGCGTCGCGCTGTTGTGGAGTTCGCTGCTCGGCTTCGTCCTCGGCACCATCGCGGCGATCCGCCAGAACAGCGGCATCGACTTCGCCATCCGGGTGATCTCGCTGCTCGGCCAGGCGATCCCGGTCTTCTGGTTGGCGCTGCTCCTGATCATCGTTTTCTCGCTGAACCTGCGCTGGCTGCCGAGCAGCGGCATCGGCACGGCGTCGCAGCTGATCCTCCCCTCGATCGCCCTCGGCGCCTATTATTTCAGCGCCATCACCCGGCTGGTCCG